>NZ_JBEGCJ010000008.1:3339-5245 GCF_040196335.1 Halomonas aquatica | reverse complement strand
GCGCATCGCAGGGTTGACACGACACGCCGATCACGTAGAATACGCCTTCCTCGCAGGGCGCCGGCGAGACCGCCACTTCACTGAAGTGAGCCGGGCACGACGGCACAGCGAGACGCTCCGCTCTTTTTTTCAGAGTCAGGAGCCGCTCTTTAACAATCGATCAGGTAATTCATGTGGGCGCTTGTCGGGATGTTGGTGACCAGTCACTGCAACATTCAAGGCAAGCGACTCGTCAAATGAGACGTTTGAACCTTGAGCCAGGTTTGGTTCCACCTTAGGAACTATCAGACTTTAAACTGAAGAGTTTGATCATGGCTCAGATTGAACGCTGGCGGCAGGCCTAACACATGCAAGTCGAGCGGAAACGAACCTAGCTTGCTAGGAGGCGTCGAGCGGCGGACGGGTGAGTAATGCATAGGAATCTGCCCGGTAGTGGGGGATAACCTGGGGAAACTCAGGCTAATACCGCATACGTCCTACGGGAGAAAGCAGGGGATCTTCGGACCTTGCGCTATCGGATGAGCCTATGTCGGATTAGCTAGTTGGTGAGGTAATGGCTCACCAAGGCGACGATCCGTAGCTGGTCTGAGAGGATGATCAGCCACATCGGGACTGAGACACGGCCCGAACTCCTACGGGAGGCAGCAGTGGGGAATATTGGACAATGGGCGCAAGCCTGATCCAGCCATGCCGCGTGTGTGAAGAAGGCTTTCGGGTTGTAAAGCACTTTCAGTGGGGAAGAAAGCCTCGGGATCAATACCCCCGAGGAAGGACATCACCCACAGAAGAAGCACCGGCTAACTCCGTGCCAGCAGCCGCGGTAATACGGAGGGTGCAAGCGTTAATCGGAATTACTGGGCGTAAAGCGCGCGTAGGCGGCTTGATAAGCCGGTTGTGAAAGCCCCGGGCTCAACCTGGGAACGGCATCCGGAACTGTCAGGCTAGAGTGCAGGAGAGGAAGGTAGAATTCCCGGTGTAGCGGTGAAATGCGTAGAGATCGGGAGGAATACCAGTGGCGAAGGCGGCCTTCTGGACTGACACTGACGCTGAGGTGCGAAAGCGTGGGTAGCAAACAGGATTAGATACCCTGGTAGTCCACGCCGTAAACGATGTCGACTAGCCGTTGGGGTCCTAGAGACCTTTGTGGCGCAGTTAACGCGATAAGTCGACCGCCTGGGGAGTACGGCCGCAAGGTTAAAACTCAAATGAATTGACGGGGGCCCGCACAAGCGGTGGAGCATGTGGTTTAATTCGATGCAACGCGAAGAACCTTACCTACCCTTGACATCGTGCGAACTTTCCAGAGATGGATTGGTGCCTTCGGGAACGCACAGACAGGTGCTGCATGGCTGTCGTCAGCTCGTGTTGTGAAATGTTGGGTTAAGTCCCGTAACGAGCGCAACCCTTGTCCTTATTTGCCAGCACGTAATGGTGGGAACTCTAAGGAGACTGCCGGTGACAAACCGGAGGAAGGTGGGGACGACGTCAAGTCATCATGGCCCTTACGGGTAGGGCTACACACGTGCTACAATGGCCGGTACAATGGGTTGCGAAGCCGCGAGGTGAAGCTAATCCCATAAAGCCGGTCTCAGTCCGGATCGGAGTCTGCAACTCGACTCCGTGAAGTCGGAATCGCTAGTAATCGTGAATCAGAATGTCACGGTGAATACGTTCCCGGGCCTTGTACACACCGCCCGTCACACCATGGGAGTGGACTGCACCAGAAGTGGTTAGCCTAACTTCGGAGGGCGATCACCACGGTGTGGTTCATGACTGGGGTGAAGTCGTAACAAGGTAGCCGTAGGGGAACCTGCGGCTGGATCACCTCCTTAAACGACGAATCATCGACACTCGGCAAGTGTCCACAATGAATTACCTGATCGAACGAGCAAAGACTGTTTGGGTC
>NZ_JBEGCJ010000008.1:0-3239 GCF_040196335.1 Halomonas aquatica | reverse complement strand
CGGCTTGCCACTGTTCTCTGAACAGTGCTCTTTAACAATGTGAATCATGCTGACAAACGTTTCTTCCGAGAGGAAGAGACACGAGATACGTCTCAAGCGTATCCGGCAATTGTCGATTGTCATCGCGGACCAGACCTCTTGGGGTTATATGGTCAAGCGATGAAGCGCACACGGTGGATGCCTAGGCAGCCAGAGGCGATGAAAGACGTGGAAGCCTGCGATAAGGCTCGGCGAGGTGGCAAACAACCTGTGACCCGGGCATTTCTGAATGGGGAAACCCACCCACGGTAACGTGGGTATCCTGCACTGAATACATAGGTGTCAGGAGGCGAACCGGGGGAACTGAAACATCTCATTACCCCGAGGAAAAGAAATCAACCGAGATTCCCCTAGTAGCGGCGAGCGAACGGGGACCAGCCCTTAAGCACCATGACTGATAGACGAAGTGGTTGGGAAGCCACGCGATACAGGGTGATAGCCCCGTAGTCGAAATCTGATTGGTGTGAAATCGAGTAGGTCGGGGCACGAGAAACCTTGACTGAAGACGGGGGGACCATCCTCCAAGGCTAAATACTCCTGGCTGACCGATAGTGAACCAGTACCGTGAGGGAAAGGCGAAAAGAACCCCGGAGAGGGGAGTGAAATAGATCCTGAAACCGTGTGCGTACAAGCAGTGGGAGCAGACTTGTTCTGTGACCGCGTACCTTTTGTATAATGGGTCAGCGACTTATTTTCAGTGGCGAGCTTAACCGTATAGGGGAGGCGTAGGGAAACCGAGTCTTAACTGGGCGACCAGTCGCTGGGAATAGACCCGAAACCGGGCGATCTATCCATGAGCAGGTTGAAGGTTGAGTAACATCAACTGGAGGACCGAACCAGGATCTGTTGAAAAAGATTTGGATGACTTGTGGATCGGAGTGAAAGGCTAATCAAGCCCGGAGATAGCTGGTTCTCCTCGAAAGCTATTTAGGTAGCGCCTCACGTATCACCGCCGGGGGTAGAGCACTGTTTCGGCTAGGGGGTCATCCCGACTTACCAACCCGAGGCAAACTCCGAATACCGGTGAGTGCAGCGTGGGAGACACACAGCGGGTGCTAACGTCCGTTGTGAAAAGGGAAACAACCCAGACCGTCAGCTAAGGTCCCGAAATCCTGGTTAAGTGGGAAACGATGTGGGAAGGCTTAGACAGCTAGGAGGTTGGCTTAGAAGCAGCCATCCTTTAAAGAAAGCGTAATAGCTCACTAGTCGAGTCGGCCTGCGCGGAAGATGTAACGGGGCTCAAACCAGGTACCGAAGCTACGGGTTCGTCGAATGGCGAGCGGTAGAGGAGCGTCGTGTACGCCGATGAAGGTGGATTGAGAAGTCTGCTGGAGGTATCACGAGTGCGAATGCTGACATGAGTAACGACAAGGGGAGTGAAAAACTCCCCCGCCGGAAGACCAAGGGTTTCTGTTCGACGCTAATCGGAGCAGAGTGAGTCGGCCCCTAAGGCGAGGCCGAAAGGCGTAGTCGATGGGAAACGGGTCAATATTCCCGTACCTCACTGTATTGCGATGGGGGGACGAAGAAGGCTAGGTGAGCCAGGCGTTGGTTGTCCTGGTGAAAGTCAGTAGGCTGAGGGATCAGGTAAATCCGGTTCCTCAAGGCCGAGAGACGAGACGAACAGACTACGGTCTGGAAGTCATCGATGCCACGCTTCCAGGAAAAGCCTCTAAGCTTCAGATACAGTGGGACCGTACCCCAAACCGACACAGGTGGTCAGGTAGAGAATACCAAGGCGCTTGAGAGAACTCGGGTGAAGGAACTAGGCAAAATGGTGCCGTAACTTCGGGAGAAGGCACGCCGCATTAACGTGAGAGGACTTGCTCCTTCAGCGTGAAGCGGTCGAAGATACCAGGTGGCTGCAACTGTTTATTAAAAACACAGCACTCTGCAAACGCGCAAGCGGACGTATAGGGTGTGACGCCTGCCCGGTGCCGGAAGGTTAAGTGATGGTGTTAGCTCACGCGAAGCTCTTGATCGAAGCCCCGGTAAACGGCGGCCGTAACTATAACGGTCCTAAGGTAGCGAAATTCCTTGTCGGGTAAGTTCCGACCTGCACGAATGGCGTAATGATGGCCACGCTGTCTCCACCCGAGACTCAGTGAAATTGAAATCGCAGTGAAGATGCTGTGTACCCGCGGCTAGACGGAAAGACCCCGTGAACCTTTACTATAGCTTCACACTGGACGCTGATGTTGTTTGTGTAGGATAGCTGGGAGGCTTGGAAATTCGGTCGCCAGATCGAGTGGAGCCAACCTTGAAATACCAGCCTGACATCATTGGCGTTCTAACTCAGGTCCGTTATCCGGATCGAGGACCGTGTGTGGTGGGTAGTTTGACTGGGGCGGTCTCCTCCCAAAGCGTAACGGAGGAGCACGAAGGTACCCTCAGCACGGTTGGAAATCGTGCATTGAGTGCAAGAGCATAAGGGTGCTTAACTGCGAGACAGACACGTCGAGCAGGTACGAAAGTAGGTTCTAGTGATCCGGTGGTTCTGTATGGAAGGGCCATCGCTCAACGGATAAAAGGTACTCCGGGGATAACAGGCTGATACCGCCCAAGAGTTCACATCGACGGCGGTGTTTGGCACCTCGATGTCGGCTCATCACATCCTGGGGCTGAAGTCGGTCCCAAGGGTATGGCTGTTCGCCATTTAAAGTGGTACGCGAGCTGGGTTTAGAACGTCGTGAGACAGTTCGGTCCCTATCTGCCGTGGGCGTTGGATGTTTGAGAAGTGCTGCTCCTAGTACGAGAGGACCGGAGTGGACGCACCTCTGGTGTTCCGGTTGTCACGCCAGTGGCATTGCCGGGTAGCTATGTGCGGACGGGATAACCGCTGAAAGCATCTAAGCGGGAAGCCCCCTTCAAGATGAGACATCCCCGAGGCCTTGAGCCTCCTGAAGGGCCCAGCGAGACCAGCTGGTTGATAGGCCGGGTGTGGAAGCGCTGCAAGGCGTTGAGCTAACCGGTACTAATGGCCCGTGAGGCTTGACCATATAACACCCAAGCGGTCTGCCGATGGCAACCGACATGACGGGTACGTTGAGACGATCTCGTCAGCATGATTCACCGTTTTTCGCCTGACGACCATAGCGTGCGGGAACCACCTGATCCCTTGCCGAACTCAGCAGTGAAACCGCTCAGCGCCGATGGTAGTGTGGGGTCTCCCCATGCGAGAGTAGGTCATCGTCAGGCAC
>NZ_JBEGCJ010000007.1:0-143095 GCF_040196335.1 Halomonas aquatica | reverse complement strand
TCGGCGTGTCGTGTCAACCCTGCGATGCGCTCCAGAAGCGTCTCACCGGGTGTGCCAAGCGTCGTCTCGCCACCGCGAGGTGACGGCCGATGGAGCCTTCGAAAAGCCTCCGTCACGTGTGGCAGGCATTCTACCGAATGCAGCGCTTCCGTCAACCGGGAATGTCCCAACAAGGCTCGAAAAAACCAAACAGAAACAAGCACTTCTACCACCATCCACCGCCCGCAACGTGTGCCCGTCGCCGGCAGCGGATGCGTACTCTACGGATTTCACCGAAACGCTGCAAGGGCTGCAGGGAGAAAAATGTCGGCGACATGTCTGGGCAATGAAACAACGATGACGCTGGCACCTGCGAGCAGGCTATCCACAACCGCATTTCCGCCAACGGCTGTGGATAGATCGGCACCTGCTCAGGAGACACGAACGCCCGCATGATGCGGGCGTCTCAGCAGGGGTGGACGAGTCAGCCAGTGGCGGGCTTGTGCTTCATCTTGCGCATCAGAGCCATCACCGGCCCGGAGGCCACATAAGTAGAGAACAGCAGCAGCAGCATCACCGAGGGCTCGATGGAAATCACCACGAACCCCAGCACAATGGCCAACAGGAAGACGAAGGGCACAGGTCCCTTGAGGTCCACATCCTTGAAGCTGTAGTAGCGGATATTGCTGACCATCAGTATCCCGGCGGCCCCCACCACGAAGAGCATCAGCAGCTTGAAGCCGAAGGAGTCGGCATTGAAGCTGTGGAAGGTCCAGACACTGGCCGCCACCAGGGCCGCCGCCGAGGGGCTCGGCAGGCCGATGAACCACTTCTTGTCGACGCTGCCGATCTGCACATTGAAGCGCGCCAATCGCAGGGCGGCACAGGCCACGTACAGGAAGGCCACCACCCAACCGGTCTTGCCGATATCCTGAAGGATCCAGATGAAGGCCACCAGGCCTGGCGCCACGCCGAAGGAGAGCATGTCTGAGAGACTGTCATACTCGGCACCGAAATCGCTCTGGGTGTTGGTCAGTCGGGCCACCCGGCCGTCCAGGCCATCCAGCACCATGGCAATGAAGATGGCAATGGACGCGGTGGTGAAGTCACCATTGATGGCGGCCACCACGGCGAAGAAACCGGAGAACAGCGCCGAGGTAGTGAACAGGTTGGGCAGCAGATAGACCCCCTTGCGCCGAATCTTCCTGCCGCCCTCCTCGGCCTCCTCAATGACCTCCGATTCACGCACGAAGGTGGTGGCCAGGTCCTCGTCGCCTGGCTGGTCTGGTTCATTCTCGCTGTGCTGCGGGTCCTGGCTCATCTGTCTCTTCCATAGCCTTGAGTGTCGTCCCATTCTACACGCACACCGACGAAAGGCTCACGGCCAGCCCTATCCCCCATACCCCGAACGCAACGAGGGCGCGGAAGCCCGCGCCCTCGTGTCAGCCGAAATGGATCTCAGGGATCAGTTCTTCGACTTGTCGACCAGCTGGTTGGCCGCGATCCACGGCATCATGCCACGAAGCTTCTCGCCGACCTGCTCGATCTCGCTCTCGGCATTCAGACGGCGACGCGCGGTCATCGACGGGTAGTTGGTATTACCCTCGTTGATGAACATCTTGGCGTATTCACCGGTCTGAATGCGCTTCAGCGCATGGCGCATGGCGGCACGGGACTGCTCGTTGATGATCTCCGGTCCGGTCACGTACTCGCCATATTCCGCATTGTTGGAGATGGAGTAGTTCATGTTGGCGATGCCGCCCTCGTACATCAGGTCGACGATCAACTTGAGCTCGTGGAGGCACTCGAAGTAGGCCATCTCCGGGGCGTAACCCGCCTCGGTCAGGGTCTCGAAGCCGGCCTTGACCAGCTCCACGGCACCGCCGCACAGCACGGCCTGCTCGCCGAACAGGTCGGTCTCGGTCTCGTCCTGGAAGGTGGTCTCGATGATGCCGCTACGGCCGCCGCCGATGGCCGCCGCATAGGAGAGTGACAGCTCCTTGGCGCCACCGGTCGCATCCTGATGGATGGCGACGAGGTCCGGAATGCCGCCGCCACGCACGAACTCGGAGCGCACGGTGTGTCCCGGGGCCTTGGGCGCGATCATCACCACGTCCAGGTCCTTGCGCGGCTCGATCTGGTTGTAGTGGATGTTGAAGCCGTGGGCGAAGGCCAGGGTGGCGCCCTGCTTGAGGTTCGATTCGACCTGATTCTCGTAGATCGCCTTCTGGTTCTCGTCCGGGGCCAGGATCATCACCACGTCGGCGCTCTTGCTGGCTTCCTCGACGGAGGCAACCTTGAGGCCGGCGGCCTCGGCCTTGGCGGCGGAGGAAGAGCCGGCGCGCAGGGCGACGGTAACGTCGACGCCGGACTCCTTGAGGTTGTTGGCGTGGGCATGGCCCTGTGAACCGTAGCCCACGATGGTGACCTTCTTGCCCTGGATGAGGGAGAGGTCGCAATCCTTGTCGTAGTAAACGCGCATGTCGTGCTCCTGAAGCGAAAGATGGTGTCAAAGGGTATCGAGTTGACGTTCAGCGTTGATGGCCACCCGCGCCGTCTGTCGCGGCACTGGGATTCGATGCAGCCGATGGAGCCACCTTACGCCGGCGGATGCGTTGCGTAAAACGCGATATTTGCAATGCCACATGCCGAATCATGCAATAATGAAGGCATGGACATGCGCCCCCTCAAGCACTTCCTCGCCCTGGCCGAGACCCTGCATTTCGGCCGCGCCAGCGAGGCCTGCCACGTCAGCCCCTCGACCCTCTCCCGGGCGATCCGCCAGCTCGAGGAGAGTCTGGGCGTGCGCCTCTTCGAGCGCGACAACCGCCATGTGGTGATGACCCGCCAGGGCCGCACCTTCCAGGCCTATGCCCGGGACACCCTGGAGGAGTGGGAGCGCCTGCGCCAGTCGCTGATGAGCGAGGCGCGCACCCTGACCGGCGAGATCAGCATCTACTGCTCGGTGACCGCGAGCTACAGTTTCCTCTACGAGTTGCTCAGCGAGTTCCGGACCCGCCACCCGGATATTGAACTCAAGCTGCATACCGGCGATCCGGCCCAGTCAATCCAGCGGGTGCTGGCCGGCAACGAGGACATGGCGATCACCCCGCGACCACGCCAGGCACCCGACGCCCTGAGCTTCAAGTCGCTGACCCGCTCGCCGCTGGTGTTCATCGCCCCCCAGGAGGCCCACGACTGGATCCCGACCATGCCCGAGTCGCCCTCTGCCGAGCAGTGGCGCAAGGTACCGATGATCCTCTCCGAGGCCGGCCTGTCACGCCAATACAGCGACACCTGGTTCCGGGCACTGGGCGTGACGCCGCACATCTATGCCCAGGTGGCCGGCCACGAGGCCATCGTCAGCATGGTGGGGCTGGGCTTCGGCGTCGGCGTGGTGCCACGCATCGTGCTCGACACCAGCCCCCTGGCGGAACGAGTGCGCATCCTGCCGGTCAAGCCGGAACTGCCCCACTACGATGTCGGCCTCTGCGTGCTCGAGCGCCGACTGAGGAGTCCGCTGATCGCCGCGCTCTGGGACGAGGTCGAGGAGCGTTTCTGATGCCCGTCCACGGCTCCTGCTCCCACATACAACCCCCATACAAAAAGCGCCGCCCCTAAGGGCAGCGCTGATGGCATGGGCCAGGTAGCGACAGGCGCCGCGCTAGAGGGAGAGCACCTTGTCCCCGCGGGCGATCCCCGACACCCCGGTGCGCGCCACCTCGAGAATACCCACCGGCGCCATGGCCTGCAGGAAGGCGTCCAGCTTCCCGGCATCCCCGGTGATCTGCACCGTGTAGAGGCTCGGCGTCACGTCGACGATCTGCGCGCGGAAGATATCCACGGTACGCTTCACCTCGTCGCGGGCCGCCCCCAGGGCCTTGACCTTGACCAGCATCAGTTCGCGCTCGATGTGGTTGCCCTCGGTCAGGTCCACCAGCTTGACCACGTCGATCAGCTTGTTGAGGTGCTTGGTGATCTGCTCGATCACCCGGTCGTCCCCGACGGTGGTAACGGTCAGCCGCGACAGGCTCGGGTCATCGGTGGGCGCCACGTTCAGCGTTTCGATGTTGAAGTTGCGCTGTGAGAACAGCCCCACCACGCGTGACAGGGCGCCCGGTTCGTTTTCCATCAGAATCGAGATGATATGGCGCATCAGGTCCGCTCCGTCTTGGAAAGCAGCATGTCACGCATGGAGCCCAGGGGCACCTGCATCGGATAGACGTGCTCGTGCGGGTCGACGATGACGTCGAGGAACACCAGCTCGTGCGTGTCGGCGAAGGTCCTTTCCAATGCCGGCTCGAGATCTGCCAGTGTCTCCACCCGCAGCGCGGTGAAGCCATATGACCCGATCAACTGCTGGAAATCGGGGAGTGATTCCATGTAGGAGTGCGCATGGCGGGACTTGTAGTTGAGGTCCTGCCACTGGCGCACCATGCCCAGCGAACCGTTGTTGAGATTGACGATCTTCACGCCACCACCGAACTGCTTACAGGTCGACAGCTCCTGCATCATCATCTGGAAGCTGCCCTCCCCGGTGACGCAGATCACCTCCTCCTCCGGGAAGTGGTGCTTGATGCCCATGGCCGCCGGGAAGCCGAAACCCATGGTGCCGAGCCCCCCGGAGGTGATGAAGCGATTGGGCTTTTCGAACTTGTAGTACTGGGCCGCGAACATCTGGTGCTGACCCACATCGGTGGTCACATAGGCCTCGCCGCGGGTCACCCGGCACAGTGCCTCAATGACCTCCTGGGGCTTGATCGGCTCGCCGGGCTGCGACCGCTCATAGAGCCGGCCCCGGCGCTCCTCGCGCCAGCCGTCGATCTGCTTCCACCAGTCGGCCAGCGACTCGGGGTGGGCGATCTCCTCGCCCTGCACCATGCTGATCATCTCGTTGATCACGCTGCCCGCCGGACCGACGATGGGCACGTCGGCGCGCACCGTCTTGGAGACGGAGCTCGGGTCGATGTCGACATGGACGATCTTGGCGGTGGGGCAGAACTTCGAGGTGTTGTTGGTGACACGGTCGTCGAAGCGGGCCCCGATGGCGATGATCAGGTCCGCATGGTGCATGGCCATGTTCGACTCATAGGAGCCGTGCATGCCCAGCCAGCCCAGGCACTGCCGGTCGCTCTGCGGGTAGGAACCGATGCCCATCAGGGTGGTGGTGATCGGATAGCCCAGCCGCCGAACCAGGTCGGTCAACCCTTCGCTGGCGTTGCCGGTGACCACCCCGCCACCGGTATAGAACACCGGACGCCGGGCCTTGAGCATCAGCTCCACGGCCTTCTTGATCTGGCCGGTATGGCCCCGAGTGACCGGGTTGTACGAGCGCATCTTGACCTTCTTCGGGTAGACGTACTCGTAGCGTTCGGTGGGTGCGGTCATGTCCTTGGGAATGTCCACCACCACCGGACCGGGACGCCCGGTCGACGCCAGGTAATAGGCCTTCTTAAGGACTTCGGGAATCTCGGTAGGGTGCTTGATCGAGAAACTGTGTTTCACGATCGGCCTGGTCACGCCGACGATGTCGGTTTCCTGGAAGGCGTCGTCACCGATCAGGTGGCTCATCACCTGGCCGCACAGCACGACCATGGGAATCGAGTCCATGTAGGCAGTGGCAATGCCGGTGACGGCGTTGGTCGCCCCGGGGCCAGAGGTCACCAGCACCGTGCCGGGTTTGCCGGAGGCTCGGGCATAACCGTCGGCGGCATGGGTGGCGGCCTGTTCGTGGCGCACCAGGATATGCTTGACCTTGTCCTGACGAAACAGCGCATCGTAGATGTGAAGCGCCGCCCCACCGGGATACCCATAGATGTATTCGACGCCCTCGTCCTGAAGGAATCGGGCAATCATGTCTGCGCCGGAAAGCAGTTCCACAGATGTATCTCCCCTGGAGGTCTCGAGTGCGATCCGTGCCCGCGGTGGGGACACGAAGTCGAGTGCGGCGGTATGCCGCTGCCGGCCGTGCCGGCACCTGATGCCAAACCCTGGCAGTAAGGGCCCTGTTGGGGCCTGCACTCTCATCACGGCGGATTGCCGCGTCGGGGCGTTGTCCGAGCCGGGCGGTTGACCCGGATTCGGAAGTCCTTCGGCGGGTAGAGGCACTCGGCCTACCCTTCGCGCGGGGATGGGGGGTGGCCCGCTGAAATCCGCGCCCGTAATCAGGAACGCTCAAGATTCCATTAGCGTTGTTGACGTGTCAACCGCAGAAACCGCATTGGTAGCCCATGCAGGGCCATCCGGCAAGTCGGGGATATCGCCCGTGGCCCACAAAAGAGCCCGCCGGCTCGCGAGGAGCGACGGGCAATGGGGTAACAGGATGCAACCTGACTATCAGTCTAGACCGTCAATACCAGACCGTCGTCGCCCAGGCATCCGGGCGACGACGGCAAGGATCTTCTACGCCATGTGACGGCGATTGACGTGACGAATGCAGCAAGGCCTCAGCTCTGGAACACCAGCGTGTCGCCTTCCGCCTCCACATGGATGACGTCACCGGGCGAGAACTTGCCGGCCAGCAGGTCCTGAGCCAGCGGGTTCTCGATGCGCCTCTGGATGGCCCGCTTGAGCGGTCGAGCACCGAACACCGGATCGAAGCCGACCACGGCCAGCTGGGCCAGGGCCGCGTCGCTGATCTCAAGCGACAAGTCATGTTCGGCGAGACGCTCGCGAAGACGATCGAGCTGGATGGCGGCGATGGCCTGGATCTGCTCCTGGCCGAGGGCGTGGAACACCACCACCTCGTCGATGCGGTTGATCAGCTCGGGACGGAAGTGGTCGCCCACCACCGCCATCACCATCTCCTTCATCTGCGCGTAGTCATTATCCGCATCGCCGCTGTCAGCGCCGCCCATGCGCTGGATGATGTCCGACCCCATGTTGGAGGTCATCACGATCACGGTATTGCGAAAGTCCACGGTGCGCCCCTGACCATCGGTGAGGCGGCCGTCTTCCAGCACCTGCAGCAGGATGTTGAAGACATCGGCATGGGCCTTCTCGACCTCGTCGAGCAGCAGCACCGAGTAGGGCTTGCGGCGAACCGCTTCGGTCAGGTAGCCGCCCTCCTCGTAGCCGACATAGCCGGGAGGGGCACCGATCAGCCGGGCCACGGAGTGCTTCTCCATGAACTCGGACATGTCGATGCGCACCATCGCGTCCTCGGTGTCGAAGAGGAAGTTCGCCAGTGACTTGCACAGCTCCGTCTTGCCCACCCCGGTCGGGCCGAGGAACAGGAAGGAGCCATTGGGGCGGTTGGGGTCGGCGAGCCCGGCCCGGGAGCGGCGTACCGCGTTGGCCACGGCGGAGACCGCCTCGTGCTGGCCGATCACCCGCTCATGCAACGCCTCCTCCATGCGCAGCAGCTTGTCGCGCTCGCCCTCGAGCATCTTGGACACCGGGATGCCGGTCCAGCGCGATACCACCTCGGCGATCTCCTCCTCGGTGACGTTGGAGCGCAACAGCCGGTGCTTGGAGGTATCGGTATCGGCCTCGGCCTCCGCGGTCTCGGCGATCTTCTTCTCCAGGCCGGGAATCACCCCGTACTGGATCTCGGACATGCGCGCCAGGTCGCCCTGGCGGCGGGCCTGCTCCAGGTCGATGCGGGCGCGATCGAGTTCGTCCTTGAACTGGGCCGCACCCTGGATGCTGGCCTTCTCGGCCTTCCAGATCTCGTCGAGGTCAGCGTATTCGCGCTCAAGCTCGCCGATCTGCTCCTCCAGACCATCGAGTCGTTTCTTGGAGGCCTCGTCGGTCTCCTTCTTGAGATGCTCGCGCTCCATCTTCAGCTGGATCAGCCGGCGATCGAGGCGGTCCATCTCCTCGGGCTTGGAGTCGAGCTCCATGCGGATGCGCGAGGAGGCCTCGTCGATCAGGTCGATGGCCTTGTCGGGCAACTGGCGGTCGGTGATGTAGCGGGTCGAGAGCTTGGCCGCGGCGATGATCGCCCCGTCGGTGATATCGACCCCGTGGTGCACCTCGTAGCGCTCCTTGAGGCCACGCAGGATCGCCACGGTGTCCTCCTCGGAGGGCTCGTCCACCAGCACCTTCTGGAAGCGGCGCTCCAGGGCCGCATCCTTCTCGATGTACTTGCGGTACTCGTCCAGGGTGGTGGCGCCCACGCAGTGCAGCTCGCCGCGGGCCAGGGCCGGCTTGAGCATGTTGCCGGCGTCCATGGAGCCCTCGGCCTTGCCGGCGCCGACCATGGTGTGCAGCTCGTCGATGAACAGGATCACCCGCCCCTCCTCCTGGGACAGCTCCTTGAGCACCGACTTGAGGCGCTCCTCGAACTCGCCGCGGAACTTGGCGCCGGCCAGCAGCGCGCCCATGTCCAGCGACAGCACGCGCTTGTCCTTGAGCCCTTCCGGCACCTCGCCATCGACGATGCGCTGGGCCAGCCCCTCGACGATGGCCGTCTTGCCGACGCCGGGCTCACCGATCAGCACCGGGTTGTTCTTGGTCCGCCGCTGCAGCACCTGGATGGTACGGCGAATCTCGTCGTCGCGTCCGATCACCGGGTCGATCTTGCCGCTGGCGGCCCGCTCGTTAAGATCCAGGGTGTATTTCTCCAGCGCCTCGCGCTGGTCCTCGGCGTTGGGATCGTCGACCCGCTCTCCGCCCCGCACGCTGTCGACGGCGCCCTCCAGCGTCTTGCGGGTCACTCCAGCCCCGGTCAGCAGCTTGGTCACCGCGCCGCCCATCTCCAGCGCGGCCAGCAGCACCAGTTCGCTTGCGATGTACTGGTCGCCGCGCTTCTGGGCCTCACGGTCGGTGAGGTTGAACAGCTTCACCAGATCGCGGGAGGGCTGCACCTCGCCATCGAAGTTGGCGACCTTGGGCAGGTCATCGAGATGCCCTACCAGGCCGTCGCGCAACCGGGCGGCATCACCGCCGGCCTTCTGCACCAGCGCCTTGACCCCGGTGTCGGTGGCGTCAAGCAGCGCCAGCAGCAGATGTCCGGGTTCCAGCTGGTTGTGCCCGCGGCCCACGGCCAGGGACTGGCCATCGGCCACGGCGTTCTGCAGCTTGGCGGTGAACTTGTCGAATCTCATGGGTTTCCTCCATCGGGGTGACGGCGCGTTAGGACGCACCGCGTTGGCCCTGTCACTGTGTCTTGAGGGCTTCAATGGAGTCAGCGTGGTCGGCTTTCAAGTCGCCGGCCAGGGAAAGGGCGCGGCGAGTTGACGCTGGTCAAGCGGGCAGAGGGCAAAGGGCAAGGGGCAAGTGGCTTTTCCTTGTGGCTTGTCCCTTGAGGCTCGCTTTAGCGCAACCAGATCACGCTGGCCATGCGGCCGGTGACGCCATCGTCACGGCGGTGGGAATAGAAGCGCGGTTCGCAGGCGGTGCAGAAGTGGCCGCCGCTGACATGGGAAACGCCGAGACGCTCCAGGCGCAGGCGCGCCAGCTTGTAGAGGTCGGCCATGTAGTGGCCGAGCCGATAGGGGCTGGGGTCGAAGGCCGCCTCTGCCTCGGGGTGCACGCCGACGAAGGCCTTCTGCACCTCCGGTCCGACCTCGAACTGGGCGTTGGAGATCGCCGGGCCCAGCCAGGCCATCAGTTCCTCCGATGGCAGGCCCATCGCGCCTACGGTGGCCTCGATCACGCCGCCGGCGAGCCCGCGCCAGCCTGCATGGACCACCGCCACCCGGGACCCGCGACGGTCGCAGAGAAACACCGGCAGGCAGTCGGCGGTGAGCACCACGCAGGCATAGTCAGCGCTCGTGGCCACGGCGGCATCCGCCTCGGGCCTGGCCTTGGAGAAGGCCTGCTGCACCCGGGCACCGTGCACCTGATCGAGCCACAGCAGCGGACGGCCATCGCCGACCTCCTTCTCCAGTTGCCGACGGCACAGCGCCACATGGTTCGGGTTGTCGCCCACATGCTCGGCCGCATTGAAGGCGGCGAAGGCACCCTGACTGGGACCGGTCTCGCGGGTGGTGACGAAGGCCCCGACATTCTCCGGGGCCGGCCAGTCGGGCAGGATCGGAGTCGGGCGCAGATCGAGGGTATCGCTCATCACGGTTTCCTTAGCGCATGGTCTCGCCGTCTTCGCGCAGGTAGTCGAGCAGCATCAGCAGGTCATCCGGCAGCGCCGCACGGAAGGCCATCCGCTCGCCGCTGGTGGGGTGCACGAAGGCCAGCTTGCGGGCATGCAGGGCCTGACGCGGGAATCCACGCAGGATCTCCTTGAGCGCATCGCCCGCACCGGCCGGCAGCTTGAGGCGTCCGCCGTAGACCGGGTCGCCGATCAGCGGATAGCGCACATGGGCCAGGTGCACGCGGATCTGGTGGGTGCGCCCGGTCTCGAGCTTGCAGCGCACGTGGGTATGGGCGCGGAAGCGCTCCACCACCCGGTAGTGGGTCACCGCCGGCTTGCCCGAGGCGTTCACCGCCTGGCGCTTGCGGTCACGGGGATGACGGCCGATGGGCGCATCCACGGTGCCGCCGGCCGTCATCACGCCGACCACCACCGCATCGTACTCCCGCGACACGCTGCGCGCCTGAAGCTGCTCGACCAGTGCCGTATGGGCCGTCAGGGTCTTGGCCACCACCATCAGGCCGCTGGTGTCCTTGTCCAGGCGATGCACGATCCCCGCCCGGGGGATGCTCGCCAGTTGAGGGTCGTGGTGCAGCAGGGCATTGAGCAGGGTGCCGTCGGGATTGCCGGCCGCGGGATGGACCACCAGGCCCGGCGGCTTGTCGACCACCAGTACCGCGTCGTCCTCGTACACCACCGCCAGGGGGATGTCCTCGGGTTCGAAGCGGGTGTCGTCCTCGATCTCGGCGGCCAGGGCCAGGGCCTCGCCGCCGTAGACCTTGTCCTTGGGCTTGGCCGGCTGACCGTCGAGGGTCAGGGCGCCGCTCTTGATCCAGGACTTGAGCCGCTCCCGGGAAAAATCGGCGAAGAGTTCGGCGGCGGCCTGGTCGAGGCGCAGGCCTGCCATGCGATCGGGAACGCGATGCTGGGCTTCGAGGGTCTGGGACATGGGTCGGGACAGGGCTCTTTGAGCACCGGGTGCGATGACTGCGTTTCGCCGCAAGGTGCTTTATAGTGTGCGGATATCGGCCGATTCTACCACGGCCGTCCGGGTTGTTAGACACGAGGATCACGATGCGCGTTATCACCTCCCCCGCACGCCTGGCTGTCCTGATGCTGGCCGGTGCCCTGCTGGCCGGCTGCGCCGGCACCCCCGAAGAGGAACTCGACGGCATCGCCGAGCGCCAACTCTATCAGGAGGGTCGCGAGGCCCTGGAGGATGGCAGCTACACCACGGCGACCAACCGACTCGAGGCCATCGATACCCGCTATCCCTTCGGCGAGCATGCCGAGCAGGCCCAGCTGGAACTGATCTACGCCTACTACCAGACCGACGACTGGGAGGGTTCCCGCGCCGCCGCCAGCCGCTTCATCCGCCTGCACCCGGACCACCCCCAGGTCGACTACGCCTACTACATGCGCGGCCTGGCCGCCTGGCAGGCCGGACGATTCAGCCTGGAGCGCCTTCGCCTGATCGACATCTCCAAGCGTGACATGGGCGCCACCCGCGACGCCTATGCCGACTTCAGCGAGCTGATTCAGCGCTACCCCAGCAGCCAGTATGCCCCGGACGCCCAGCAGCGCATCATCTACCTGCGCAACGTGCTGGCCCGCCATGAGCTGCATGTGGCCGACTTCTACCTGCGCAAGGGGGCCTACCTCGCCGCCGTGGAGCGCGGCCGCTGGGTGCTGGAGAACTATCCCGAGTCGGATGCCACCCGCGACGCCCTGGCGGTGATGGTCGAGGGCTACCTGGGCCTCGACATGCGCGACCGTGCCCGCGAGACCCTCCAGGTGCTGATCGAGAACGCCCCGAACCACGACCGGCTGCGCGGCCGCACCTTCCGGCCGCAGCACGTCAAGGCCGAGTCCCTCTCGGCCTGACGAGCGCCAAGCAGCAAGATGCCGGTTTCGGATCAGGCATCAACGAGAAACCCCGTCAGATGTCGAATCCGGCGGGGTTTCTGTTTTCAAGCTGGATACCGGATGCCCTTCATCGAGCAGCTAGACGCTTGTAGCTCGCCGCTCCGCGCTGCCCGAAGGGCCTAGTCCCCCGGCTGCCAGCCGTTGACGATGGGATAGCGGCGGTCGCGGCCGAAGCCACGGCGGGTGACGCGCACCCCCACCGGGGCCTGGCGGCGCTTGTACTCGCAGCGGTCCACCAGCTTGACCACCTTGTAGACATCGTCACGGTCGAAGCCCGCCGCGATGATCGCCTCGGCGCTCATGTCGCCCTCGATGTAGCGCACCAGGATGGCGTCGAGCACGTCGTAGTCCGGCAGGCTGTCGCTGTCCTGCTGGTCGGGGGCGAGCTCGGCAGTGGGCGGCCGCTCGATGACCCGCTCGGGGATCGCCGGAGACTGGGTGTTGCGCCAGCGTGCCAGGCGATAGACCCAGGTCTTGTAGACGTCCTTGATGGCGTTGTAGCCGCCGACCATGTCGCCGTAGAGGGTGGCGTAGCCCACCGCCATCTCGCTCTTGTTGCCGGTGGTCAGCACCATCAGGCCCTTCTTGTTGGAGAGCGCCATCAGCAGCACGCCTCGGCAACGCGACTGCAGGTTCTCCTCGGTGGTGTCGCGCTCGGTGCCGGCGAAGCTCTCGGCCAGCGTCGCCATGAAAGCCTCGACCATCGACTCGATGGGCAGCACCTCATAGCCGACCCCGAGCATCTCGGCCTGCTCGGCGGCGTCCTGCCTGGAGATGTCCGCCGTGTAATGATAGGGCATCATCACCGCGTGGACCCGCTGCGGGCCCAGGGCATCCACGGCGATGGCAAGCGACAGCGCCGAGTCGATGCCGCCGGAGAGGCCCAGCACCACGCCCTCAAAGCCGCTCTTGTTGACGTAGTCGCGCAGGCCGGTGACCAGCGCGCAGTAGAGGTTCTCCTCCGGCTCGACGTCGGGCTCGGTCTCACCCTGCTGGGGCACCCAGCGATGGTTCTCGCGCACGAACTGCACCGGCATCAGGCCCACCGCCCAATGGGGCGCCTGCACCACCAGCTCGCCTGAAGCATCGACACAGGCCGAGCCGCCGTCAAAGACCAGCTCGTCCTGCCCGCCGATCTGATTGACGTAGACGATGGGCAGCTCCACCTCCCGGGCACGCGCCTCGAGCAATGCCAGCCGCTCGGCGGGCTTGTCCTGGTGGAAGGGCGAGGCATTCAGGGTGACGAGGATCTCGGCACCGGCATCGCGGGCCTGGCGGACCGGCGGCTCGCTCCAGATGTCCTCGCAGATCAGGATGCCGAGCTTCGCCCCCTTGTGCTCGATCACCAACGGCTCGGTGCCGGTGGCGAAGTAGCGCTGCTCGTCGAAAACCTCGTAGTTGGGAAGCGCCTGCTTGGCGTACTCGCCCAGCCACTCGCCGTTGCAGAGCACCCCGGCCAGGTTCCAGTTCTTCCCTTCACGGCGACCCGGATAGCCGACGATGACCATGACGTCGCGGGCCATCTTCTCGGCCATGTGGGCACGGGCATGTCGCAGGCGGGTCTCCATGGAGGGGCGCAGCAGCAGGTCCTCCGGCGGGTAGCCGGTCAGAAAGAGCTCGGGCAGTATCACGATGTCGGCACCATGCTCGATTCGTGCCTCACGCACGGTCTCGATGGCGAGGTTGGCGTTGCCGGGAATGTCGCCGACCAGCGGGTCGAGCTGAGCCATCACCAGGGTCAGGTCTTGCATGGGCTTGGAAATCTCTCGAGAATCGATGGACATCCGCCATTGTCCCGCAAGGGCGGCCGAGTGGCAAAGCCGGCCACCTCCGACCAGGGAGCTCCACAAGGAATGAACCTGTTGCTGATTCGCCTGATCATCTTCGCCGTGCTGTTCGTCGCCGGCCTCAAGCTCTACCGCATGTACCGGGAGTGGAAGCTCGACCAAGCCGGTACACAGCAGGACGGCAGCGCGCCGGGAAACCGCATGGTGCGCTGCCGCTGGTGCCAGGTGCACCTGCCCGAGGACGACGCCCTGCGCGAGCGCGGCGAATGGTTCTGCTCAGCCGACCATCGGGAGAAGTATCTCTCGGAACGGCAGCACGAACAGAAAAACCAGCACAAGGAAGAAGACAAGGGAGAATAAGCGGGTAAGCACCTGGGCCTCTCCTCCCCCCGCCAAGCATCCCCGTTCCACGCCTATCTCATCGGGTGACAGGCTCGCCTGTCGCACAAACGCTGTGGGCGATCGCCTACGGCGGGGCAGGACCTCCCGGCTAGCCTGAAGAAAGGACTCATCGAACAGGCCACCGCCGGGAGGGCACCATGCGCCCCGCTGCCCCCATTTCTCCTCGTCTTCCTCGCCTTACACTCCCCTCTCGTCAGCGCGGACTCACGCTGATCGAGCTGCTGGTCGCCATCGTCGTGCTGGCCATCATCGCGACCATGGGCATCCCCAGCTTCCAGAATTTCACCGCCCGCAACGAGGTCGCCGCCGAGGTGATGCGCATCAAGACGGCGCTGGCGCTGGCGAGGAACACGGCGGTGACGAGGCGGACGACCATTTCAGTTTGTCCGCGTCCGGCCCCAGACAGCACGGCCTGCGATTTCAACAACTGGAACCTTCCTCTCGTGGTGATGGACGGCCAGGTCGCCAGCGGCAACCTGGCCGATGGCGAGTCGCTCAGGGTACTGGAAGGCAGTGGCGGACCTAGCGTGACCTTCAATCGCAGCTATCCCATTCGTTACCAAGCCACAGGCTGGGCACGAGGACATAACGGCACCTTCGAAGTCTGCGGACGCCACGGTGATGGGGTGAAGATCATCGTCAACAATATGGGGCGCGTCAGGACCGGCGGGGAGGCTGATGGTGAGCCGGCGTGTTGAGCGCACATTAACCAGGCCAGGAGATCTCGATGCCTCATTCCAGAAAGCCATCCAGGAGTGGCGAGAGCGCACCAGCCCCCACCGGCTTGTTTTAGAGCCTGAAGATGTTGCTCACCTGGCTGCTAGTCGGCGTCATGATGATCGTCGTCATGGTACTCGGCCTCTTCTTTGTGCTGCTCGGCGGGGCCTTGTTGCCGATACTGCGCTATCGCATGAAGAAACACATGGAGGCCATGCGTGCCGACCGGGCCGAGGATATCGGCAGCAGCGTGCACTACAGAGAAACGCCCTACCGTGAGACACGGCAGGGCAGCAGCACTCACCGCAAGCAGCGTGTGCTGGAAGGTGACTATGTGGTGCAGGACAAGGACAGAAAGGAAGAGAAGGATGCAAATAAAAAATGACCCGCCGGTGGCGAGTCATTCTTGTTCGAAAAGGATAGAACAATTATCTCAGTTTACCAACCCAGAAAGATTAGCAGATTATCGGTATCACCGGGGTTTTCCTGCTCTGCCCAACCTTCCAGACGACCCGATACAGGCTTATAAAGCGTACTGGAATCGACGGCCGTAAAATTTATCCCACCATTGTTGAGTATTGAACCGCCTGCGACAACAGATCCATAAATAGCTGAAGTACCATTCTGGGTAAAATCCCCGACAGACCAGAACGCCGCATAGGTTTCAGCGACGGTGGTACCATTCAGCTCGATATTCCCCCCTGACACAACGAGGGTATCCACGCCAACAAGCTCACCAGTTTCGGGATCCGTAATCGGTTCACCAGTATCGGGATCAAGGTTCTCTGCAGCGACGGTGGCAGCGCCAGAATGAGTAATATTGCCAGCTGCCATCACCGTAACACCCTCAAAGGTTGCACCGGTTGTAAGATTCCCTGGGCAATAATAGATGTAATTCTTGTCCATAATCTTGACTGTGACTTGTGCACCTTCCAGATCTATTTCATCGGGATTTTCCTCCGGGATAAAAGTACCCGGCGCTACAAGCGGATCTGTTGGAGCACAATCGCCAGTAACAGGGTCGTGCGGCAACACTTCTATTCGATCAGCTAGAGAAGCATCAAAAGAAGGATCAGTCGGATCATCAATAATCTTCCAACCACCACCATTTTCCACGGCTACTTTTTCTATATACCCACCTGCTATCTTCTCATTCGCTTCGTTGAATTTTCCATTAGTAATATAGTCAATATATAATTGCGCCTCGGGCACAGGTATTGTATCAGTATATGACGCTGTACACGGAAAATCTGTACAATCCGAGCCATCGCCACTATCCGGAACTTCAAAATCAGCCGCTCCGGAAGCAGTGACAGTACCTGAAGAATCAAATTTGATATTACCCTCTGTCCTGATCTTTAGACTGAGGTCACCATTAGAGTGAACATCGCCATTGATGACAGAATTACCTGGAACTGTGATATTCCCTTCAGCCAACATGGATTTAAATGCATCATATCCAGGAGGTACAATTTCCACCTTAATCAACCTGGAAGTTTGATAATCACCATGAGGAACAACACCCCTGCTGTAGCCAATTACATGAGCGCTGTCCACGCCGGCATTCTGACATTTCATAATGGCAGAATATGTTTGTGTCAACGTACCGACATTTGTGTAGCTACCATCTACTAATGCGTCAGTTATGTCGACGTCAGTTTTAGAAAATATACCTGAGCCAGGAGAAGACTCAAGCCATTCCCCCGGAAGAGATGAGCCCATAACACCAGGATCACAAAACGTGGGCTGACCGGGATTATAGGTGAAATCAAGCACGGCACCAAGCATGTCACTCACACCTGCCTCAGCCGCTTGCAATGCACTGACGGAAAAGCGGTGATTACCTGCCATTCTTTCTTCAAGTTGAGTTGACTGAAAACTTGATACGCCAAAAAGAGCGGCGACCAAGAGCACCACCATACTGACAATCAAGGCTATGCCTTTTTGACATCTCATGATCCATTACCCCACAGTTCCAGCGCCTGACCTACACTTGAGCGATTCGCGATCGTGAAAAAATAGGTCTGATCAGCAAGCCTATTACGCGGATCTATCATCGTGAGGGTAACGCGAACCCCCAGACCGAACTCAATATAACTAAAATTTATATTTGCAACTCCAAGTGCAATAGAGTCACTTGATTCAACATCCCCAATTTCGACACTTCCGCATGCCGACTTAACAGAAATTACGTTAGGCGATGACTGATAATACTGAATTGTAAATTCATCTTCTGGGGCACATATAGAATTCCCTTTATTATAACTCAGCGTTATTCTGTCATCATCGCTCAATACTAAACCAGTATCAGAGTCAAACATATCAGTCTGGTCTGAACTCCTGATATCATACGAGAGTGAGTCAACGATGAAACGTAACGTTTCTTGCCGCTCAAAAATCGCAAGTGAGTGATTGAACGTTTTATTACTTGTAACAAATAGTTGAAAAGCACCAAGCGTAACCAATAGACCAACCACCAATGCAACCATCAACTCGACAAGAGAGAATCCTCGCGATCTCTTGCATCCTTCCAAAGATTTATGAAACTCCATGGCATCTACTCCGACCATCCTCATAAGGATCCATCTATTATACTCGTTCTATAAACAAACTCGGAGACGTCTGTCTCAGCCGAAAACCTTTCATCACCCCAACTCACGGTAATCGTGTATATACATGATGAATAATTAGGTATATTTGTCTCTATCTTAACAGCTGTAGAAGCATTTTTTTCCAAGGTAGGCAGTACCTTTACCCATTGTCCATACCACACATCAAAAATAGTATTATCTGTTATCGGAAGTACTGTGGTCGGCTCATCATTGGTAGTCGAGGCATCAGTAGGATCAAAATTAGGGTTCTTAATCAAGACATCGTCTGCGGCTGATGGGCATGCCAAACTATCGGAACCAACACCTTGCATGCCCAGTTGAACCCAAAGCATTTCCTCCATATCCTGTGCAGCCATTGTCGCCACCGATCGCTGATAGGATAGATGTGCTCCCTGCAATGCTTTTATCTGCATTGAAGCCAGCCCCAGGACGCCGACCGCCAACACCACCAAAGCAACAAGCGCCTCTATCAGAGTGAAACCCAAACCATTCCGATTAGATGACCATTTCATGGCTGAGACCCCAAGATATTTCCTACGGCGTTAATTTCAATATTTTTATTTCCAACAGTCACTTTGCATTCGGGAAAAGTACACTCCCCCCCTGAAGCTAAAACTCTCCGGCCCAAACCACTAAATTTAACCACACCATCGTTACCATCATTAACACTAATACTTCCACTAGTTGCCGAAAAAGACCTCAAAATGTCGGAACCCACCTTCACATCCATCTCCCACTGTCCAGAAGCACTGGTAGTTATCTCGGCAGCAACCACCTTTCTTCTCTTGACGGCCTCACTTCTTGCATAATGCAGACCGGTCAGCACGTTGTTGTACTCGGCTGCCAGGCGACCACTTGCGACAAAGGAACTGAAATTCGGGATGGCAATGGTGACCATGATGACAATAACGGCAATCGTCACAAGAAGTTCAATAAGCGTGAAGCCTCGGTTTTTCATCATCACCAACAATCTCCGGGATCAGGAGGAACGGCATCAAGATTATCACCTGATCCTTTTACGCCAGTGCTTTTCACCCAAAGCACCTCGCAACCATCAGTGATCCTAGTTCCATCAGACGCTTTCAAGGTGAAGGATGCGCCACTCGCTTCCAGAGTAATCGTCGGATAGACATCATCAGGGGACGAGGTCGTTTTCAGACAACCCGTGGCTGGATATGTGCTTGATACCGTGTAACAGCGTTCCATCTCAGATGCCGCCTGCATCAGACCGGACTTACCGTCCGTGACCCTGGCTCTCTCCACATAACCCTGGTAGTTGGGAATCGCGATCGCCGCCAGGATTACGATCACGGCTACCGCAATCAACAGTTCGAGGAGCGTGAAGCCGGCGTTGTGCCGGGTAATGCCTGTCGGGGCCTGGGGCCTGTGTCGGGTATTCGGGGGGGGCACGCGATACGTCTCCCTGCGGATCGGGGTATTTGTTTCAGTATGTATCAAGACACGGGTTTCCGATAGGGTGCCAGCAAAAAATGCCATGCCACCAGGTGAGCGCCTGCTTACTCCTAAGCACCTATGAATCCTGACCCTTCAAGATGAAATGGTGCCGAAGCGGAGCTAGGAACCCGATGACAACCACAGCCTCAGGCGCGCCTCGACCTCTAAATAAGCTTCAGCTTGGGCTGGCAGGTACGATGTATAAGCTGGCGGCGGTACTGCCATCGCTGTGCGATCGATCGCGCTGGTAGCCGGAACGAACGCCGCTAAAGAGGCCAAATGAGGCCCGCCATCGCTGCGCGATGGATCTCGCAGCAAGCCGGGACGCCGGACCGAGCGCTCCCACACGATGCTGCATCGAAAAGAACGCCGCCGTCATTGGCATGACGGCGGCGTTCTCGTGTCAGCCCATCGATAGCAAGGTGGAATCGATAGGGCTGCTCGATAGGGCTACTCGCTGGCGATGACTCGCTCGCGAAGCTCGCGGGGCATGGAGAAGGTGATGGTCTCCTCGCGGCCAGCGAGTTCCTCCGGCGCGGCCGCGCCCAGCGCCTGCAGCCGCTCGATCACGCCCTGGACCAACACTTCGGGGGCGCTGGCACCGGCGGTGACGCCGATGGCGCCGACCCCCTCGAGCCATGCCGGGTCGACCTGTTCGGCGCTGTCGATCAGGTAGGCCGGGGTGCCGACCCGCTCGGAGAGCTCTCTCAGGCGGTTGGAGTTGGAGCTGTTGGGGCTGCCGACCACCAGC
Organism: Halomonas aquatica; assembly: GCF_040196335.1. NCBI lineage: Bacteria > Pseudomonadati > Pseudomonadota > Gammaproteobacteria > Oceanospirillales > Halomonadaceae > Halomonas > Halomonas aquatica. The sequence continues at coordinate 123,430 of NZ_JBEGCJ010000007.1, read as the reverse complement.
AGCAGGTCGGCGCCCGCGGCCAGCTCGCGCACGGCGTCCTGGCGGTTCTGGGTGGCGTAGCAGATGTCGTCCTTGCGCGGGCCCTGGATCTCGGGAAACCTGGCGCGAAGGGCATCGATGACCCGGGCGGTGTCGTCCATGGAGAGGGTGGTCTGGGTGACGAAGGCCAGCCGACTCGGGTCCTTGACCACGAGGCGCGCCACGTCTGCCTCATCCTCCACCAGGTAGATCTGCCCGCCGTGGGAGGTGTCATAGCGGCCCATGGTGCCTTCCACCTCGGGATGGCCCTCGTGGCCGATGAGGATGCACTCATGGCCATGGCGGGCGTAGCGCAGCACCTCCATGTGCACCTTGGTGACCAGCGGGCAGGTGGCGTCGAACACCTTGAGCCCGCGCTCTTCGGCTTCCAGCTGCACGGCGCGGGAAACGCCGTGGGCGGAGAAGATCACGATGACATCGTCGGGCACTTCATGAAGCTCCTCGACGAAGACCGCCCCTCGCTCGCGCAGGGTGTCGACCACGAAACGGTTGTGGACCACCTCGTGGCGCACGTAGATCGGTGGGCCGAAGACGTCCAGCGCGCCGTTGACGATCTCGATCGCGCGATCGACCCCAGCGCAGAAGCCGCGGGGGTTGGCCAGCTTGATCTGCATGGGCTGATGTTGAGTGGGGGGTTGCATGGGGGCCTTGCCTTGATGCTTGTGCATCTGCCTGTGAACAGCGGGAAAGCGCTGAGTTCCGTCGCGAGCGAAAAGCACAGCAGGAAATCAGTGTTTTCCTAGTGGGTGGTGGCGGGCTTCACGTCCAGCACTTCCACCTCGAAGGTCAGGATACGCCCGGCGAGCGGATGGTTGAAGTCCACCTCCACCTGTTCGCCCTCGATGTCCTTGATCACGCCGGGCAGCTCGCCGCCGGCGGCATCGGCGAAGGACATCACCATGCCCACCTCAGGCTCGTCGCTGTCGAAGTCATCGCGCTTGAGCAGCTGGATGTTCTGCGGGTTGTGCTGCCCGAAGGCATGCTCCGGGGTGATCTCGAAGGTCCCGCTCTCGCCGGTGGCCAGCCCCTTGAGGGGCTGCTCGAAGCCGGGCGGCAGGTTGCCGTCGCCCACCTGGAAGGTGGCGGGCTGCTTGTCGCGGGTGGAATCCACCACGGTGCCATCTTCCAGGCTGAGGGTGAAGTGAAGGGTCACTTCCATGCCCTCGTCGATGCGGAGGCCCTGGGTGTCATGGTTGCTCATGGCGTGTCTCTCGATAAATGCATGCGATAAGTACGTGGGATGACTGCGCGCGAAGGGTGCATGAAGGTCGCGGGCTTCAAAAGCCGATGCATCGGATATCGGGGCGCGAGGCGGCTTTCTCAACCGTGGCGCCGGGCGCGGCGCCGCTCGGCGAAGATCGATTCCCAGATCAGGCCGATGGCGCCGAGGGTGATGCCGATGTCCGCCACGTTGAAGGCCGGGTAGTACCAGCCGGCGACGTGGAAGGAGAGGAAGTCCACCACGTAGCCATGCACCAGACGGTCGTAGAGGTTGCCCAGCGCCCCGCCGATGATCAGCGCCAGCGACACGCCGAGCAGCGTCTCATCACGCTTGAGACGGCGCATCCACACCGTCAGGCCGATGCTCGCGCCCACGGCGATGATGGCGAAGAACCAGCGCTGCCAGCCGGGATGTCCGGCGAGGAAGCTGAAGGCCGCGCCGGTGTTGTGCAGCAGCGTCAGGTTGAAGAACGGCAGCACCGCCACCGGCCGGGCATAGTCGAGCAGCGCACTGGCGGTATATTTCGTCGCCAGATCTAGCACGATCACCGCCGCGGCCAGCCACAGCCAGCGCAGCGGCCGCTGCATGGGCGCAACCTCGTGTCGGTCGGTCTGCCTGTCACTCATGCTCGCCTCGCCTTCCTGGAACATCGAATTCCTCCTGCGCGCACCTCAGGCAAAGTGGCGCGTCTCGCCGGTGCCGTCCGGCAGGTTATTGATGCAGCGCCCGCAGAGCTCCGGGTGCTCAGGGTGGGTCCCCACATCCTCGCGGTGGTGCCAGCAGCGCTCGCACTTGCTGTTCGGGCTCTCGGCCACGGCCACCTTGAGCCCCGGAAGCTCGGTGGCCTCGGCGCCCCGGGCCTGGTCGAGAGGCGCCAGGCGCACCTCGCTGGTCAGCATCACGAAGCGCAACTCGTCGCCCAGCTGGGCCAAGGCCTCCTGCAGGGCGTCGTCAACAAAGAGGGTGACCTCGGCGGCCAGGCTGCCCTTGATCGCCTTGGCGGTGCGGGCATCCTCCAGGCACTTGTTGACCGCCTGCTTCACCTCGAGCACCTGCTCCCAGAAGTCGCGGCCCATGGCGGCATCGTCGGCAAGGGTCTCGAGCCCCGGGTAGTACTCGGCCAGCAGCACGCTGTCGCCGCGCTCCCCGGGGATGTTCTCGTAGATCTCCTCGGCGGTGAAGGAGAGGATCGGCGCCACCCAGCGCGAGAGCGCCTCGACCACGTGATAGAGGGCCGTCTGGGCGCTACGGCGGGCCACGGAGTCGGCCTGGGTGGTGTACTGGCGATCCTTGATCACGTCCAGGTAGAAGCCGCCGAGCTCCCGGGCGCAGAAGCCGTGCACCTGCTGGTAGACGTCGAGGAAGCGGTATTCCTGATACGCGACCTCGATGCGCGCCTGCAACTGGGCGGCGCGGTCCACCACCCACTGGTCCAGGGCCAGCATCTCGTCGAAGGGCAGAACGTCGCGCTCGGGCTGGAAGCCATTGAGGTTGGCCAGCAGGAAGCGCGAGGTGTTGCGGATGCGCCGGTAGACGTCCGCCGTGCGCTTGAGGATCTCGTCGGAGACCGCCATCTCGCCGCCGTAGTCGGTGGAGGCGACCCACAGGCGCAGGATGTCGGCGCCCAGCTTGTCCATGACCTCCTGGGGGGCCACCACGTTGCCCACCGACTTGGACATCTTGCGGCCCTGGGCATCCACGGTGAAACCGTGGGTCAACAGGCCCCGGTAGGGCGGGTGGCCGTCGATGGCGCAGCCGGTGAGCAGCGAGGAGTGGAACCAGCCGCGGTGCTGGTCGGAGCCTTCCAGGTACAGGTCGGCGATCGGCCCCTGCTCGTGGCCATGGGGGTGCGAGCCGCGCAGCACGTGGCGATGGGTGGTGCCGGAATCGAACCAGACGTCCAGGGTGTCGGTGACCTTGTCGTAATGGGCGGCCTCGTCGCCCAGCAGCTCGGCCGGGTCCAGGCGGAACCAGGCATCGATGCCCTCCTCCTCCACACGCCTGGCGGCCTGCTCCATCAGTTCGACGGTGCGCGGGTGCAGCTCGCCGGTGGCCTTGTGCAGGAAGAAGGGGATCGGCACGCCCCAGTTGCGCTGGCGCGAGATGCACCAGTCCGGACGGTTGGCGATCATGCTGTGCAGGCGCGCCTTGCCCCAGGCCGGGGTGAAGGTGGTGGACTCGATGCCGGCCAGGGCCTTCTCGCGCAGGGTCTTGCCGTCCTTGCCCTGGACGTCCATGCCCACGAACCACTGCGCGGTGGCGCGGTAGATCACCGGGCTCTTGTGGCGCCAGCAATGCATGTAGCTGTGGGTGATGGTCTGGTGGGCCATCAGGGCCCCGACTTCGTCGAGCTTGGCGACGATCTGCAGGTTGGCCTTCCAGATCATCTGGCCACCGAAGAACGGCAGATCATCGACATAGACGCCGTTGCCCTGCACCGGGCTCTCGATCTCCTCGAAGGTCATGCCGTGGGCGCGGCAGGTCACGAAGTCGTCGACGCCGTAGGCCGGCGCCGAGTGGACGACACCCGTACTGCCAACCTCCACCTCCACATAGTCGGCCAGGTGCACCGGCGACAGGCGGTCATAGAAGGGATGGCGAAAGCGGACGCCGTCCAGTCGCTCGCCGGTGGCGGTGGCAACGATATCGCCTTCCAGCCCGAAACGCTCAAGGCAGCTCTCCACCAGCTCCTCGGCCAGCACCAGCCACCGCTCGCCGGTATCCACCAGGGCATAGGTGAACTCGGGGTGAACGTTCAGCGCCTGGTTGGCTGGGATGGTCCAGGGCGTGGTGGTCCAGATCACCACGGCGGCCGGCTTGGCCAGTGCCTCGAGGCCGAAGGCGGCGGCCAGGCGGTCGGCATCCTCCACCGGGAAGGCAACATCGATGGCGTCGGACTTCTTGTCCTGGTACTCCACCTCGGCCTCGGCCAGCGCCGAGCCGCAATCGAAGCACCAGTTGACGGGCTTCAGGCCCTTGAAGACGTAGCCCCCCTCGACCATGTCGGCCAGGGCACGGATCTCGCCGGCCTCGTTGGCGTAGTCCATGGAGCGGTAGGGGTTGTCCCAGTCGCCGATCACGCCCAGGCGCACGAAGTCGCCGAGCTGGCCCTGGATCTGATCGGCGGCGTACTCGCGACACAGCTCCCGGGCCTTGCCGGGCTCCAGGTGCTTGCCGTGGGTGGTCTCGACCTTGTGCTCGATGGGCAGGCCGTGGCAGTCCCAGCCGGGCACGTAGGGGGCGTCGAAGCCGGCCAGGTTCTTCGACTTGACGATGATGTCCTTGAGGATCTTGTTGACGGCGTGACCGATGTGGATGCTGCCGTTGGCGTAGGGAGGGCCATCGTGCAGCACGAAGAGCTCCCTGCCCCGGCGCTCCTCGCGCAGGCGATGGTAGAGGTCCATCTCCTTCCACTGCGCCACCCGGTCGGGCTCGCGCTTGGGCAACATCCCGCGCATGGGGAAGTCGGTTTCTGGCAGGTTCAGAGTGTGCTTGTAGTCGCTCATATCCTGGGGGTCAGCCGTCGTCGTGGTCGGCGGGCTCACCCGCCGAGGAATCGGAAGTCACGGCCTCGCGCGCCAGCGGCGCCGATGCCAGAGGAAGAGAATCGTCGATCGTGTGGCCCGCCGGATCCGGCAATACGGGGTGGGCCTCGAAAGTGGCACCGGCCGCGGGGTGCTGTAGAAAGTACGCCCGGGCACGCGCCAGGTCGGCATGGATCTGCCCCTTCAGCTCGTCGAAATGATCGAACTTCACCTCGCCGCGCAGCTTGGCGCAGGGGAACACCGTCAGGCGTTGGCCATAGAGGTCGCCATAGAAGTCGAAGAGGTGGACCTCGAGCACCGGCCGCTCGCTGCCCACCGTGGGGCGCCAGCCGATATTGGCCACGCCGGTCAGCCGGCGGCCGTCGGGCAGATCGGTGACCACCGCATAGACACCCTGCAGGGCCAGCGAGAGGATCGGCTGGGGCAGGTTGGCGGTGGGCACGCCGATGGTGCGACCGAGCTGCCGGTCGTGCACCACCCGGCCGCCCAGCCGATAGGGACGGCCCAGAAGGCGCTCGGCGGCGGCAAAGTTGCCGCTGGTCAGCAGGGTCCGCACCCGGGAGCTGGAGACCCTCTCGTCGTCGATGGTGAAGGTGCGGGTATGCTCGACGCCGAAGCCCCGGGTCTGCCCCACCTCGGTGAGCAGGTGGAAATCACCGCGACGATCGCAGCCGAAGCGGAAGTCGTCACCCACCACCAGGTGGCGCACGCCCAGCCCCTCGATCATGACGCGGTCGATGAACTCTCCGGCGGTCAGGCTGCGCAGGGCGTCATTGAAAGGCAGGCAGAGAATGCGGTCGACGCCGCACTCGCCGAGCAGCGCCACCTTGTCGCGCAGCCGGGTCAGCCTCGGCGGTGCCTGGTCGCCGGCGAAGAACTCCCGCGGCTGGGGTTCGAAGACCACCACGGCCACCGACAGGCCGAGCCTCGAGGCCTGCTCACGACACTGCTCGAGGATCGCCCGGTGCCCGCGGTGCACACCATCGAAGTTGCCGATAGTGGCCACGCAGCCGCGATCCTCGTCGCGCAGGTTGTGCAGTCCTCGAATCACTCGCATGGGCGTCATCACGCTGGGAAATAAAGTCCACGATTATAACGGACCGGGGGCCCCTTGACAGCCGGCGCGGCTTGGTCTTTCCCCGCTGTCACTTGTGGGAGCCAGGCTTCGCCCCTCAGCCCTTCATCCGGAAGTGCCGAAGACGAATCCCGAAGGCCGTCAGCCAGGCGAAATAGACCCCCGCCCCAGCCGCCACCAGAAGCGCCATCCAGCCGGCGCGCGTCCAGACACTCCAGCCGAGCCAGACCTGCCAGTCGGGGGAGAGCCACCAGAGCCCCAGCCCCATCACCGTGCAGCCGCCGAGGAGTTGCACGCCGTAGCGCCCCCAACCCGGCTGGAAGACCAGCACGCCCTGCTTGCGGAGCAACCAGCCAAGCAATCCGGCATTGAGGAAGGCCGAGAGCGCAGTGGCCAGCGCCAGGCCGGCATGCGCCAGGGGCCAGATCAGGATCAGGTTGAAGACCATGTTGGCGACCATGGCGACGATGCCGACCTTCACCGGCGTGGCGGTATCCTGGCGGGCGAAGAAGCCCGGCGCCAGCACCTTGATCAGCATGAACGCGACCAGCCCCAGGGCATAGGCGCGCAGGCTCATGGCGGCCATGGTGATGTCGCGATCCGTCATGGCACCGTAGTGGAACAGCGAGATCAGCAGCGGCTCGGCCAGCACGGCCAGGGCCAGGGCGGCAGGCAGGCCGAGCAGCAGCACGGTGCGGATCGCCCAGTCGAGCATGGCCGCGAAGTGCTCGCCGGACTGCTCGGCGTGACGCCTGGACAGCGCCGGCAGGATCACCGTGCCGATGGCGATGCCGAACACCCCCAGCGGCAGCTCCACCAGGCGATCCGAGTAGTAGAGCCAGGAGACGCTGCCCGCCGTCAGCAGCGAGGCCAGCACGGTGTCCAGCAGCAGGTTGATCTGCGACACCGAGACCCCGAACAGCGCCGGCACCATCAGCCTCATGATGCGCCGCACCCCGCTGTGGGCGAAGTCGGGCCAGGGCCGTGGCAGCAGCCCCAGCCGCGCCAGGAAGGGCACCTGGAAGGCCAGCTGGGCGCCACCGGCGATCAGCACACCCCAGGCCAGCGCCATGGCCGGTTGGTCGAACATCGGCGTCAGCAGCAGGGCGGCACCGATCAGCGACAGGTTCAGCAGCACCGGCGTGAAGGCCGGCACGGCGAAGCGGTTCCAGGTATTGAGCGTGCTGCCGGCGAAGGCCGTCAGCGAGATCAGCAGCAGGTAGGGAAAGGTCAGCTGCAGCATGTCGGCGGTCAGCGCCAGCTTCTCCGGGTCACGGCCGAAGCCCGGCGCGAAGGCCCACACCAGCCAGGGAGCCGCAAGCATCGCCAGCGCCGTGATCAGCGCCAGCACCGCCATGAGGCTGCCGGCCACCGCATCGAGCAGTTCCTTCACCTCCCGCTTGCTGCCACGGGTGGCGTATTCCGACAGCACCGGCACGAAGGCCTGGTTGAAGGCGCCCTCGGCGAACAGCCGGCGCAGGAAGTTGGGTATCTTGAAGGCGACGAAGAAGGCATCCGCTCCGTCGCCGGCACCGAAGAGGGTGGCGATCACCACATCGCGCACCAGCCCCATGACCCGCGAGAGCATGGTCATGACGCTGACCACCAGACCGGAGCGCATCAGGCCGCCCGCCTTGGGGGCCACGGCACGGTCATGGTCGTCGACGGCGGGCCTGCGAGGCGAGCCCTCAGGCGCCTGGCGTTCGTCGTCCCGGGGCTCGGGGGGATTTTCGTGGTCCTTCACCGTCTCTTCCTCGTTCGGAGCCCTCTACAGGCACTCTCTACAGGCACTCTCTACAAGCACTTTCGACAGACAACCAGAAGAATAGCGGACACAAAAAAACCGGCCGCAGCCGGTTTTTTGAGGGCGCTCGACCGGCTTACGCCGCGAGTGCCTTGATACGCTTGTTCAGGCGGCTCTTCATGCGCGCAGCCTTCTTCTTGGACAGCACGTCCTTGTCGGCGATACGGTCGATGACCGGCTGCGCCGCCTTGAAGGCGTCCATGGCCTGGGCGTGGTCACCGCCGTGGATGGCCTTGATGACGCGCTTGATGTAAGTGCGGACCATGCTGCGCTGGCTCGCCTTCAGTACACGACGACCTTCTGCCTGACGGGCACGCTTACGGGCTTGCTTGCTGTTAGCCACTGACTGTCTCCTTGGAGAAAGTTGTTGCCACCTGCTGAGGGCGGCATATGATAACTGTTTGATCCAACAGGGAAATAAAAAATCCCCGCCGGCCTGGCCATCTTTCCGACTGCGCGCTTGAACGCAATCGCCTACGGGCCGTGTCTGAGAGGATGGCGTATCCTATCATGCGCCCCGGGAGCTTGCCAGCCCCCGAGTGCCGGGAGCCCACACCCCCAGTGGCCCGGACGACACGCGCCCGATATTCAGGCGACCCGCTAGAGCACCACCAGGTTGTCGCGATGGATCAGCTCCGGCGCCTCCATGTAGCCGAGGATGGCCTCGATCTGGTGGCTCGGCTTGCCGACCAGCCGACGGGCCTCGTCGGCGCCGTAGTTGACCAGCCCCTTGGCCACGCGGCGACCGTGATCATCGACGCAGAGCACCATGTCGCCGCGCCGGAACTGACCGCTGACTCCCGTCACGCCCACCGCCAGCAGGCTGGAACCACTGCCCTGGAGCACCTTCACCGCGCCGGCATCCAGGGTCAGGCTGCCGCATACCTGCAACTGGCCCGCCAGCCAGCGCTTGCGCGCCGCGATGGGCGCCTGTTCGGGCAGCAGCAGGGTCCCCAGCCGCTCGCCTTCGGCCAGGCGACCGAGCACCGCCGGCTGGCGACCGCTGGCGATCACCGTGACCGCCCCGGAGCGGGCCGCCAGCTGGGCGGCCCGCACCTTAGTGGCCATGCCACCACGACCGAGTGCGCCGCCGCCACCGGCCACCGCGGCCAGGCTCGGATCATCGGCACGCCCCTCGTCGATCAGCCGCGCCTCGGGGTTGCTGCGCGGGTCGGCGTCGAAGAGTCCCTCCTGGTCGGTGAGGATCACCAGGGCGTCGGCCTCGAGCAGGTTGGCCACCAGGGCCGCCAGGGTGTCGTTGTCGCCGAAGCGGATCTCGTCGGTGACCACGGTGTCGTTCTCGTTGACCACCGGCACCACCCGCAGGCCCACCAGGGTCCTCAGCGCCGAACGGGCGTTGAGGTAGCGCTTGCGGTTGGAGAGGTCGTCGTGGGTCAGCAGCACCTGGGCGGTCAGCAGGCCGTGGCGGGCGAAGTGGCCTTCATAGCACTCGGTGAGGCCGTTCTGGCCCACCGCCGCCGCGGCCTGCAACTCATGGATCGCGGAGGGCCGCACCTGCCAGCCCAGGCGCACCATGCCGGCCGCCACGGCCCCGGAGGAGACCAGCACCACCTCGATGCCGCGATGGTGCAACTCGGCAATCTGGTCGACCCAGCCGCCGATGGCCTCCTCGTCGAGGCCACGACCGTCGTTGGTCAGCAGCGCACTGCCGATCTTCACCACCACCCGGCGGGCACGCTTCAGCACCTCGCGACCGACCACCTGCTCGTTGCTTTGCATCCTTCCCTCGGCTCCACCTTCGACAGGCACTCACATTGCGACCCGCGGCCCTCTTTCAGGGAGCGTACTCGACCTCGACGTCATAGTCGTCATCATCGAAGTCCTCGTCATCCTCATCGTCGCGCGGACGCTTGCGGCCCAGGCGGGCCTCGGTGCGAGCCACCGCCTCGTCTTCCATGCGCGAGCGCATCTCGCGAGCCCGCTCGGCGGCCTCCTCGTCCTCGTTCTCCAGCCGACGCTGCTCGGTGAGCCAGCGGTGGGCGGCCTGGACGAGGGCATCAGTGCCGTCGCTGGAGATCGCCGAGATGCGAAACACCGGCCCCTCCCAGCCGAGCCGGCGCACGATCTCGTCGGCTGTCGCCTCGCGATCCTCTGCCGGCAGCAGGTCGAGCTTGTTGAGCACCAGCCAGCGGGGCAGTTCGGCGAGCGCCGGCGAGAACTCGCCCAACTCGTGGATGATCGCCTCGGCGGCCTCAACCGGGTCAGACTCGTCGAAGGGGGCGACATCGACCACGTGGAACAGTAGCCGGGTACGGGTCAGGTGCTTGAGGAAACGCAATCCCAGGCCGGCGCCGTCGGAGGCTCCCTCGATCAGGCCGGGCACGTCGGCCATCACGAAATGCTCGTGATGGCCGAGCTTCACCACCCCCAGGTTGGGGACCAGGGTGGTGAAGGGGTAGTTGGCGACCTTGGGCTTGGCCGCGGAGACGGCGCGGATCAACGTCGACTTGCCCGCATTGGGCATGCCCAGCAGACCCACGTCGGCCATCACCTTCATCTCGAAGCGCAGGTTGCGGCGCTCACCCTCGGTACCCGGCGTGGTGCGCCGCGGCGCGCGGTTGGTGGAGGACTTGAAGTGGATGTTGCCAAGCCCCCGGCGCCCGGCCTGGGCCACCATTACCACCTGGCCGATCTCGGTGACATCGGCGATCACCTCGAGGGTGTCCTCGTCGATCACCGTGGTGCCCACCGGCACCTTGACGTGCAGGTCCTCGCCGGCCTTGCCGCTCATCTGCCGACCCTGGCCGGGCTGACCGTTCTGCGCCTTGTAGAAGCGCTGGTACTTGAAGTCGATGAGGGTGTTGAGCGCATCGTCACCGATCAGATAGACGCTGCCGCCGTGGCCGCCATCACCACCATCGGGACCACCCTTGGGGACGTACTTCTCCCGGCGGAAGCTCATGCAACCATTGCCGCCATTTCCGGCTTCCACGATGATCGAGGCTTCGTCGACGAACTGCATCTGTCACTCTCCTGGCGGCCTGTGCCGCCATGATACAAGAAGGCCCCGCCTGGGCGGGGCCTTCTCACTGCAAGTGCCGGCGGTCTCAGGCAGAGACGACACTGACGAACTTGCGGTTCTTCGGGCCCTTGGTCTCGAACTTGACCACGCCCTCGTCCAGGGCGAACAGGGTATGGTCCTTGCCGATACCGACGCCGGTGCCGGCGTGGAACTTGGTGCCACGCTGGCGCACGATGATGTTGCCCGGGTTGACGACCTGGCCACCGAAGAGCTTAACGCCAAGGCGTTTGGATTCGGAATCGCGACCGTTACGTGTGGAGCCCGCTGCCTTCTTATGAGCCATTGCAAATACCTCGCTCGTTCAGGGGGTCAGCCGCTTACGCGGAGATCCCGGTGATCTTGACTTCAGTGAACCACTGACGGTGGCCCTGACGCTTCATGCTGTGCTTGCGGCGACGGAACTTGATGATGGTCACCTTGTCGCCACGGCCGTGGGAGACGACCTCGGCCGCCACCTTGGCACCGTCGACGAGAGGAGCGCCGATCGTGACGTCCTCGTCGTTGCCCACCAGCAGGACCTCGTCGAACTCGATGGTGTCGCCGGTCGGCACTTCCAGCTTCTCGAGCTTGAGAGTCTGGCCTTCCTGAACGCGGTACTGCTTGCCACCGCTCTTGATAACTGCGTACATGCTTTTCTCTCCAGGACTCATCGGGTGTTGGCTCTTCATCGACCTGCTGCGAGTGGCGCCCCTTCCGGCAGCCATCTGACAGGGAGCGTGATGAGTGGGTCGCGGATTATAACCGCGTGGGAAGTCGCACACAACCCGCGCGGGGGAACTCCCGGCATGGCGCCGCCGGCCGGCCATGGCCCTCCATCGCAGCGCCTTGACGCCCCCATGGGGGCCCCATAGCATGGCCGGCAGCCCAAGGCCAGAAGGGGCCTTTGTGCCCCGGCCCCACCTACTCGTCGATACTGCCTCCATGCCAGCCAACGCCCCGCCGCCCCAGTCGCCAAGCTCCGCACCGGAATCGTCCCTGCACGCGGTCGTCGCCGACGACTTCACCGCCGTGAACCGCACGATCATGGACCAGCTCGCCTCGCGCATCCCGCTGGTGGAGACCATCGGCCAGTACATCATCGAGAGCGGCGGCAAGCGGCTGCGCCCCCTGCTGGTGCTGCTGGCGTCCCGTTCGCTGGGCTACGCCGGCGACCGGCACGTCACCCTCGCCACCCTGATCGAGTTCATGCACACCTCGACCCTGCTGCACGACGACGTGGTCGACGAGTCACACATGCGTCGCGGCAAGGCCACGGCCAACGACTCATGGGGCAATGCCCCCTCGGTACTGGTGGGCGACTTCCTCTATTCGCGCTCGTTCCAGATGATGGTCGAGGTCGGCTCCATGCGCATCATGGACGTACTCTCGCGGGCAACCTGCACCATCGCCGAGGGCGAGGTGCAGCAGTTGACCAACGTCGGCAACCCCGACACCGACGAGGCCGCCTACTTCGAGACAATCCAGGGCAAGACCGCCATGCTCTTCGAGGCGGCCTCACACAGCGGCGCCATCCTCGCCGAGGCCAGCCCCGAGCAGGAGGCGGCCCTGCAGTATTACGGCCGCTACCTGGGCCTGGCCTTCCAGCTGATCGACGACCTGCTCGACTACCAGGGCGACGCCGAGGCCATGGGCAAGAACGTCGGTGACGACCTGGCCGAGGGCAAGCCGACCCTGCCACTGATCCAGGCCATGGCCACCGGCACGCCGGAGCAGCGTTCGCTGATCCGGCGGGCGATTCGCCAGGGCGGCCTCGACCACCTGGATGAGGTGCTCGCCATCGTTCGCGATACCGGCGCCCTGGACTACACCCGGGCCCGCGCCGAAGAGATGGCCGACAAGGCTCTGGCACAGCTCGACGCGCTACCCGAGAGCACCTTTCGCGACAGCATGGCCCACCTCGCCCGACTGGCCGTGGACCGCCAGAACTGAGCGACGGAAAGCCGCCCCGAGGGCTTGCACGCCGGGGCAGTTTACGTATAATTCGCCACGTCGGTCGCCACGGGCCCGGCACGCAGGACATCGGAGTATAGCTCAGCTTGGTAGAGCGCTGCCTTCGGGAGGCAGAGGTCGTAGGTTCGAATCCTGCTACTCCGACCAAGAGATTCAAGGGGTTGCGAGAAATCGCAGCCCCTTTTCTTTTGCTATCCCACCACTCGTAACCACGCTGGTAATCACAACCTGCAATGCGAAAGCAGTTGAAGGACAATGATCAATGCGCGTCCTTGCCACGACGGTACCGAGAAGCGGCCCGGCCTCGCCCTGCCCTATCTGATTTTCGTGGTGTCCCACGTGTCCCGAGTGTCCCAACGGCTCCATCATGCGGGCTTGCGCCGGGACAGGTGTGGGACATCCTTCCCTGACACATGGCCCGGCTGACGCGTCGGTGGTTGGCCCACTTGCCGCGGTAGAGGCGCGCATCATGAAGCTCCCGTCTCGATGGCTCCCGAATCAGCCGACAACGGCCTGTACTAGGTGGGTCTTCGCCTGTCCGGGTAAGTTCACCCGGGAATGCTTCCATGGGCATAGTGGTGGAGGCGGGCACAGACGGCACCAACCGCTCGCTGCAAGGCGCGAGGGCCAAGATCCGAGCCAAGTCAGGGGTATCTGCTTCTACGACTACACGGGCTCCTGTCGCGTGTAACCCTCTCGGGAACGTCCAGAGCGACCTGACGTGGATTCCCTACGTCATCGAACCTGGTGAGACCGCTCGACTGGTCAGCGAATCCAGGGTCGGCACCCGCATGATGTGTGATGGATATTGGTGAACCAGGTGTGTCGACATTGAGGGTCACCTCCCGGCCGCGCCTAGGTTAATCGAGCTGTTCAAGCGCAAGCCGCGCAAGTCCGTCGAGGACGGGCTGCTGTCGCTCGTCGCCGTGGGTCGCGCCGAGCACGAGGAGGAAACCGGCCCCTGGTACAGCGGAGGTTGATGGTCGGATTGCACCCTGGAACTGGGCCAGAACAGGAGCCCTGGGGGCTGCCGATGCTGCATCTATTGCTTGAATTCAGGCTACCAAGACTTCGTTCAGCGCCATATTTGATCCACCACGATACTGTTGGCAGTCAGGTAGCACAGGCGCTCATTGGCGGCGAAGACCTCGGCGGCACTGGCGCGCGCCGCATCGAGCGTCTCGAAGGCCGTGGGGCCATCGCCGACCGCGGCGCCAGCCTGGCACTGCAGGGCAATCCCCTTGTCGTCGACAAACATCTGGTATTGCCGGGTGCGGATCAGGACCGTCGCGGTCCCCACTTCCTGCGTGAGCACGTAGTCGATGGCCACCGAGGGCTGGTTGTCGATGCGCAGCCGACTGGCATCCAGGTACTCGACCTCGTCGGGTACCCAGGTCGAGAAGTCTTCGTTAGCCATCATCTCCTCGACCTCCTCGGAGGTCAGCGGCATGCCCAGGTCCTGGATAAGTAGCATGATTTCGGCGCGACCGTGGCCGCCCTGGCTGCGCCATTTCTGGACGATGTGCGGGCGCCGTCCCTCGCGCGCCAGCCAGGAGAGCGGCAGGGTCATGGTGAGATCCAGGCCCATCGACTTGTCGTGCCCGGTCGTCGAAAACATGGCGCGATGGCCGTCGAGCAGTTCCTGCTCGGGATGGTCGGCATAAGTGGCCGTGAGGATCAGTTCGCGGATCGGCGAGGGGATGTGTTGAGCATCCTCGGCGCGCGCCCGCACCTCGCCGAGAAATGCCAGGGCGTCCTCGCGGCTCTGTGTCTGACTTTCCGGAATGCCCTCCATTTCGGCATAGAAGTGGTCGGTCATCTCGGCGAAGCCGTCATCGCCAACGACGCCGACCAGAACCGACTCGAGGAAGGTGTCGGCCCCGGAGTAGGCCAGGTTGATCGACGATTCAGCGATCTTGACCTGAGCCGCGAGGCCGGGATAACGGGTTCGGATGTGCTCGAGCGTGAGCTGCTGGCCGTACAGGAAGCCGAAAGCCTGGCTGACGTCGCTGAGCGCCTGGCGCTTGGTGGGAAAGGTCGGCTGGGCGGCGGCGCTAGCGCCGGCGCCAGCCAGCAGCAGGGACAGCACGGCGGGAATGAATAGGCGGTGCAAGCGCATGGAGAGGCCTCTGGTGTGGGTGGCGGGTCGTGAGGAAGGCGAGAGGCGCATCACGCCACCGCCAGATCGAGTTCGAGGGTGTCGGCCAGGGCGTAGCGGCCCCGCCCTACCCGCTTGGCCGTCTTCCGGCAGACCTTGCGAATCTGCTCGCGCCAGTGCGAGTTCTGCGTGGGGCGCCGGTCGGCAGCGTAGTCGTAGATATCGCGCAGGTGGGCCACCCCGCCCAGAGTGTCCAAGGCTCCTGCCTCATCCAAAAGTGCCCCTAAGCGGGATCTCGTCTGTTTCGAGCCGGCCCGGCTAATAGCAGTGATGGAAGCTGTACTAACGCAGCGTACTGCGGGTGGTAGTGTCCGACGCGTAGTGAAGGAGGACGCTGACCAGCCTGGTACCGTCAGGGAAGATTTGGGCTTTTGGAGGATGAGCGCAGAGGCTCGACAAGACCCTAGCCACCTCGCCCACAATCTGGCAATGGTTGAAGACGCTGCGGCCGAAGGTGACATCGCCAGCGTCGGTCAAGAAGGTCTTGGCGGGGCACTGCTCATAGGGCATGTCATAGGGCATGGCCGCGACCGCGCCAGACTTGGCTCTCGATGGTGGTCGCCGCATGGCGAGACTCTCACTCCCTGAGCCGGAGATTCAACGCACCGGCTTTATCTATTGTTTCAGCCAGTGGGCAGCAAGCAGGCGGGGGAGTCAATCAGGCTTACATCAACTGTCGCAGATCTCTTACAGCGGGGCACGAGCGGCTCGGCCATGCTGAGGGCAGGGTGTTGCCGGAAGTCTTCGGCCACGGTCGTCTCAAAGCTCGCGGCACCCTGTGGTCTCAGGGATCGACCTCCGCCAGGGACGGCAACTGCTCATGACGAAGCTCAATCGTCAGCCAGTAGCGCCTATACCGGCGTGATTACCGCGTCCAGATGTGGCTGTGTCGGCCACGCCCTCTAGATCAAAGAGCGCACCCCCCTCATCCTCATGTACGGTGGAACTCACCCATGAACGAACCAGGAGCTCGACAATGCGCCTCGTCACCGCCACCGCCCTCGTTACCCTTCTGGCTTTATCAGGGCCACCCGCCTTCGCTCAGTCGCTCGACGAAGGTGTGTCCGCTTTACAACGACGGGACTTCGAGACCGCGTTACAGCACTTCGAGCCGTTGGCCGAGCAGGGGTATGCCACTGCTCAGATCAGCCTGGGCGAAATGTACTACAACGGCGCCGGCGTCACCCAGAATTACTCAGAGGCCGTCTCCTGGTTTAGGCGTGCCGCCGAGCAAGGCTATGCCGTTGCGCAGCAGAGGCTGGGCTTTATGTACGCCAACGGTCGGGGCGTCGCTCAAAATCACTTAGCGGCCGTGACGTGGTATCGACGTGCTGCTGAGAAGGGCGGTGTTGATGCTCAGTACGACCTGGGCGAAATGTATAGAAAAGGAAAGGGCATCACCCAGAATTACCAAGAGGCCGTCTCCTGGCATCGGCGTGCCGCTGAGCAAGGCAATGCCGATGCGCAAATGACCCTGGGATCTATGTACACCCAAGGTCAGGGCGTCTCCAGCAACTTTGTTCTCGCTTACGTTCTTGAGAATCTCGCAGCAGCCCAGGGCCACGAGACAGCACTTAAGATGCGCGACATCATTCGCGAGGGCCTGACTTCCGAGCAGATCTCCGCGGGCCAGCGCCTCGCCTCCGAGTGGCAGGTTGGCACTCCTCTGCCCACCTCCAGTGACGTCACCACCTGGCCCTGACTCAGGGCTACTCCTCCTGCCGCCGTAGAGCATCCACCAGGCTGTGCCAGTCCGTGGCGGCGTCATCCTTTCGCGGCTCCTGCGGCTTCTCCGGGCGCTCTCTGGGTGCTGTCCACCCTGTCCACTTCGTCCACCCCAGCGCCCACCTTCGGTGCCGGAACAGACCCGCGTGACCTCTGAGAGCATGGTCAGTCAGCAGGATCCCACCAGGAGGGTCTGCAGCAGCCCGAGCGGATGATCTAGGCTGGGGCCAAACCAAACGGAAATGGAGCCTCCGGTATGCGTCGTCTCATCCAGGTATCACTGCTCACCGCCGCCATGAGCCTGTCAGGCTTTTCCGTCGGTCAGTCTTTGGAAGAGGGTGCCCATGCCTTCGACATGGGTGACTACTCAACGGCTATAGATAACTTCAGGCCTCTCGCCGAGCAGGGTGAAATGGTTTCACAAGCAGTTATGGGTACCATGTACAGCGAAGGCAAAGGTGTTCCGCAGGACTATAGCCAAGCAGTACATTGGTACCGCCGGGCTGCCGAGCAGGGGAGCTCCTATGCCCAGGCCGAACTCGGCAGGATGTACAGAAGTGGTGAGGGCACTACGCAGGACTATGGCGAGGCGGTGAAATGGTTTCGTCTCGCCGCCGAGCAGGGCAATCTTAGTGCCCAAGCCGATCTCGGCCACGCGTTTCAAGTGGGTCGGGGCGTCCCTCAGAATTTTCTCGAGGCCGCGCAGTGGTACCGCCGCGCAGCCGAGCAGGGGATGGCCTATGCCCAGGGCCATCTCGGCTACATGTACTCCAAAGGCATGGGCGTCAGCCGGAATCTCGTTATGGCCTATATCTTAACGAGTCTGGCGGCTACTGAGAGCAAGGTAGGGTATCCTCATTTACGAGACACCACTCTAGAGAAGCTCAATAGAGAACAGATCGCTGAGGGCCAGCGGCTCGCCTCCGAGTGGCAGGTCGGGAAGCCCCTCCCCACCACGAAAGACACCAAGACCTGGCCCTGACCGGACTTAAGCTGAGCGTTTGCCGGACGGTGCCGATACTACGGTGGCCGTCACTCGCCAACGCAGGCGTTCAGTTTGGCCAGCAGATCATTGAAGGATCGAGCAGGCGGTTCATCCCCCTGCTGCTCTTAAGGCGCAGCAGCCTCGTCGTGCCCGCCTGGCTCATTACCCTCACCGCGCCCAACGCGCTCGTCGTCGGGATGAGAGGCACCCTGACCAGGGGCCGGTAGAGCACGCAGTTGAGCCACCTCCTCCCGTAGTGCGACCAGCTCGGCACGCATCGCTCGCAGCTCCTCGAGCATCGCCTGGGCGATGTCTGGTGGGGTGTCGGGCGAAGGTGTCGGGTTGGTGTCGGGTTTGCCAGGCTGGCCGGGCGGCTCGCCGTAAACTCGGATCATCTCGGACAGGTCGATGACGCGCTGCCCCTTGCCGTCAAAGCCAGCAGTGAAGCGGCCTTTCTCCACGGCTTCATAGAGCGTCGAGCGGTGCAGGCGGTACATTTTGGCCATGCGGCCGATGGTCAGAGCGGGCATGTCGGGCAGTGTCGGGCTTTGTCTGTAGGGCGACCGACATCATGGCCCGGCACCGGCACGCTGTCACTCTGCTGGTTTTCTCACAGTCACGGGCTCTCTGCCCGGTTCCGGTTGGATGATAGCCGACACCTCAGTCGAGGCGCGGGACTTGCTACTCAGCGAGGCGGAAACGAAACGAAGCAGGAGTGCTGGTAAATAGCGCGCGCCTGGGGCTCGGCGTCCCCGCAGGCAGAAGGGGGGGTGGAGTACCTTTTGTCCTACAGCAGCCGTCGCCGATGTCAGGTTTTGTCAGGTCGCTGCCGCCCTCGCCATGTCGGACGGCGCGTGAAGATAGTGCGTGACGCCCGCGCGCGTACTGTTCTGAAAACCTCTCTCGAACTTCGTACCCGACTGTCAGCAACGAGCCGCTCCAGCCGCCGCCGAGTCCCGTGAGCAATGGAGTACGTGATTTGTCAGTAATCTCGTACAGAGAGCATGAGATTCCTGGTCCACGCTGAAGACGGCGCCATTATCTCGCGGCTCAGGTCGCCTAGTGGGTGCGCCCCAGAGACAACTCCTCGGCCACGGACGGCCAGCCCTTATCCGTCATCCAGCACCACGGCGTCGGGTCTCGACAGAGACCCCCTCAGATCGACTCAGAATCGCGCACAAGCGGCGCAGAGCTTCGGCGGGCGCATCGGTAGAGCTCGGGTATGATCGGCGCGCAGGGAGCCACAGCGTCAGCTATCAGGGCTCGTCGGCAGCCTATCGACGTCAACTTTTATCAACCTCTCATGGGGTTTGGGCTCTTACTCCCCGACATCAGAAACCAGTAGATACCCCCCCCGTTACCTCAGTTGCGCCTGGGACACCCTAAAGACCGATAGTAGGCAGACCATCGCAGCTGGAGAGGCTATCGCCTAAGGTGAAGGCCACAGCCCCACTGATAAGGAGAACCCGTATGGGCAAAATTACACGGAGAGGCTTGGCGAAGCCGGACGATCCGATCTTCTCGACTGGGCCAGAGATCAGCTCCAACCACGCGCCGACAGTGGATCGAGATCCCGAGGCGGTGAAGGCCGAACGCGACCTCTTCAGCCGTCTCGGCAAGGTGAAGCAGCCGCCGATGGACAACTTTACCGACTCGACCGGGAAGAGCGGCAGCGGAGATTCGCCGCCGCGCGACCTGGTCGAGCTGGTAGCCCGGCGTCACGGGGTTTCGAGAAAAGAGGCCCAGGAGATGATCGACGAGAGCGGGGAGTACTAGAGCCATTCTGGCTGTCATCAACCTGCAGCAACGACCTCTTCCGGTTCGATGAGCACCGCGTGAGAAAACAGGTGTGGCCTAGGACGACTCATCAAGGAGCAGCAATGAGAATCAAGGCTAGCTGGAAGCGCTTTGCCATAATCATCGCCATTGGGACGACGCTCCCCTACTTGATGGCGAACTTTTTCCCAGTAACCACCTCCTCTTCAGCACAGCAACCAAACCAATCTTCCAGCAGCGATTCCACTGCCCACCTGCCCTCCGAGACATGGATGAGCCCAGATGACCGCTACGGGGCTGTCTTCCCGGGTGAAGTAGAAAAGTTGTCTGGAGAAGGGCGTGACGGGGAAGTAACTGCTTACGTAAGCGGTGAAGAAAGCGACCAAGGCGTCATCGTGTATCAGATCACCCGTTACGCTCTATCCCCTCAGCTCGAAGAACTTGGCCCACGGCGAGCCTTGGAAGCCATCCTCAAAGAGAAATCTCGTCTCGTTTCACCGACGGAGCTCCTGGAGATGGAGTGGCAGTCGTTTGGCACCAATAACAAACGCCTTAGCTACCGGCAAGCATACGACTATCAAGGATCTATCGTGCGAGAACGAGGTTTCTTCCTGACCCACCAAGGTGAGGTTGTCGAAGTGAAAACACAGAGCACCCGACCTGACTCACTTCAGGCGAGCCAGGCCATCGAATACTTCCTCGATTCGTTCGTCATCGTCCATTAGTACTGATGCTCTAGAACAACGATCGGGCTTTTCGCCGCAGCAGCAGCCAACGGCATCGCCAGTGGCGGGCAAACCGCACTGGGTAGGGGTCAAGGGTCACAAGTATCGGACGGGGCGGCGGTATCGCCACAATCACCCGAATTCCGTCCTCTAGGTGAACGCAACGGTTCTTCATCGTGTGGCGGGTCGGCATGCCGATGTCCTCATCACCCCTTCTTTTTACCCTTGGAACTGGCTCGCAGGCGTTCCATATCGGCTTCCAGGGACTCGATACGGGCTTCGGTACGAGTAGCGCGTTGATCGGCCTCTTCCAGGCGAGTGGGATTGACCAAGGGCTCCTCGCTTTCCAGTATCGTCCAGGGCTCTAGTGGACGGTGGTAGACACGAGCGTCCACCGCGTCCACTTCGTCCACCTGGCTGTTTACCTCGCCGGTTCCGGTAGTGATCCAGGGCGCAGACAGGCGATCTTTCGATCCCAACATTTACCAACCTTTCATGGGGTTTGGCGTGATGATCCGTTATCCCTCATGGGCTTTGGGATGACAGGTTTTATAACCCTCTCATGGGATATGGCCAGGGCGCCCCGCCCGTGAGCGAAAATTTACCGATACCGGACCCGCTCGGTGACGTCGTTTACCGGGATACCCTGGCGGCGCAGGCACTCCAGGAACTCGGGGTTCTCCATCGGGTTATAGGGCTCCTCCACCTTCGGCGGCTCGGGTCGCTTGGCCCTCGGACCCGACTTTGGGCCGGTCGATAGCCCGCCATGAAGGCGACAACGGCCTGACGCATACAGATCGCGGCGCTTACACGGTGTCCCGGCCCTCGTCTTGGCACCGCAGCGCAGGTCGCGGCACTCATCGGGGAAAGGCCGGCGTTCGCCTCTGTCGAAGGCTCGTGACCATGCCCGGTATCGTTTCCGCAGCTCGGCTTGATCGTCCATCAGTGGTCCTCCTCAGCGGCCCTTGCTCTACCTGCCTTGGGGCAAGTTGCCCCCGAAGCTCTACCACCTCCTCACGAAGCCTACGCAGCTCATCACGCTGGTCTGTGACCACTTCCAGCAGAGCATCGAACTTGGTCAGGATTTCAACACTGTCGGCCCCTGTCGGGGTGTCTGGTGAAGGTGTCGGTTTCTGTCGGGCAGTAAGTACCAGGGCTGTTCGTCCTAGGCTGGCTGGTCGGAATGGGGATGGGAAGGCTTTGGGGGCGCTGTTTCTGGCCCTGAGGGCTCGGGGCAGGGAGACGGCGAAGGTCAGCGCGTAGCTGCTCTACTTCTCGGCGCAGAGCCACGAACTCCTCAAGCATGGCCCGTGTCAGCGTGTCACTCCGCGACAGAGGATACCACGATGCTAAGTAGGCTAATCTAATAGGTGTCTATCAGTACAAGGAGGTATCGTGAATATCAAGCTGCTCACACTGATTGTAAGCATCACCTTTGCGTCAAGCGCCATTGCAAACCCCAACCTGGAGTTTTCAGAGCGAGGCGATGACTTCAGCAACAAGGTCATTTCCACTTTAAGGGTATCAACCTCGGATACTTCGGCTGCCTCCCTCTACCTTTCGTGCAACCCAGCCGAGGGCCTGAGCGTCCAGCTAGCTACACGGGATGTCATGTTCCCCGACGACCTTCCAGACAACTACATGAGGATCTCTACGACACACAAATTTGAGGAGGCCCCTAAGGCAGACACCACGTATTGGATGATGAACATGATGAAGTACAAGAACAGCTGGTACCGAGGGAACCAGAGGGCTTTCATCGAGCAAGCAGCGAGGTCGAGCCAGCTAAACCTCCGGCTCAATAGACAAGGCACTGTCTATCGCTTCGATTTGAACGGAGCCACCCCTCCCCTTAAAAAAATCCTGGAGAGGTGCTGAGGCACGCCCCAAGCGGCTACAGCTGGCACAGCCATTGCGATGGCGGGGCCCCTGTTCTGTCCTGTAAGCAGGCGGTGGCGATCAGGTCATGATCCCTGGGCGGCAATGTCCCGTAGCTGGTGGTCTAGTCGTGGTCAGGTGGCCATGCTGCATAGCCGTCGATCACGTCCATCGCGTGGCGGATGATGTCGGCGCAGCGGTCGCCCTCTGGCGAACCTTGCAGCTCATTGGCGAGGTTCACCAGGGCGTCGAGTGCGCGGTCCTTGTGACTGGCAGCGCGGGGCGGCTGGTCATGGTTCAGGGCGTCGCGCAGGGCGATGGCGGGCGACGTGTAGAGCATGCCGACGGTGCCATGCCGTGCCGTGTCGCGGATGATCTCCCCCCGCTCGATGGTGCGGACCTCATAGGAGCCCCCGCCCCGCTCCACGGTGTAGATCTCGATGACGCCGTCCTCATAGGGCCGGTCGATGGTGTAGACGATCATCTCGCGGCCCTCCACGCCCCGAAGACGTCCTTCTCGTCATCGGTCAGCCAGTGGCCGGTCTGCGGGTCGGCAATCCAGGCATCGCCCTCGGCAATGCGGAATTTCATTTGTCGGCCTCCTTGTATCGCTCCATAGCGGCCTGCCAGTCGTCAGGCGTTCCATCCACTTCGACATTGAACGGAGCCGCCCCCGCCACAACCTCAGATTCGCGACGCTCATTGGTGAAGAACACGACTTCATCTCGATCAATTTCCCCCGCACTACCAGGGGCTTGCCGAACGTCTCTCCAAAGCGCATCGCAAAGAAGCAGGCGCAGTCGCGGTCTGTTGACCATGAAAGACCAGCAGCCAGGTCTTGGCGGGACATACCGGATCCGCCGCGCCAGACTGTCAGTGTCTTTTCAGGCAGGTCTACATCACCAAAGTCGGCAGCGGCGAACAAGATCCCAAGGCTAACCCCTCGCTCCCGGCATGCGGCTATAAGGTATCCGTGGTCACACTCCCAGCATCTGCGCAGGAAACTTCCAAGGGCCGGCGCCGCAATGCCGTGCTCTGCCAAAGCAATAGCCATGTGCCCACGCTTGCAGTCTGGCAGGGCAGTCATCAGCCCCTCGGCGGCGTCGGGGTCGCCGGCCAGGGTGCCCGCTATGTAGCACTGCCCCCATGGCGGCGTCATCTGCTCAATGCTCATTGGGTGGCCTCCAGTCGTGTCAGGCGAGCCAGGCGTAGAGCAAGGTCGATGGTCGCCCGGTTCAGCGGCTCGTGTCGGTACTGGCTCAGGATCTCCACACCGTTTTCGCCGTGTCATGCGCCCGGACGGCGGCCACCGTCGCGGGTGCGCTTCATCACGCCTTCTTCCGGCGCTCCTTCCTGATGAAAGCCTCGATGGCCTCCACCATAAGTTCGGATCTCGTCACCTGATCCCCGGTCGCCTGGCGACGCTGGCGGGCGATGTCGTCCAGCTCCTGACGCAGCTCGTCCGGCACCCGGCACGTAATCATGTAGCGGTCGCTCATGGCGGCATCCTGTCGTCGGTAATACTGACATACTAGCAGACACGAGCCGGCGGGCAATGCCTGTTCTGTCCTGTAACCAGGGCGACGACGGTTCGCGCTCTCTCGGTTCCGGTACGAGGCATTGGTACGAGCCGCTCGATGCCCCCGTCTGCGGCCCGATGTCGTCTGCTGCTGTGCTGCCCTGCCCGTGAGCGACGACCTTCTCGAAGTTCAGTGTCAGGCCGAAGAGGATAGCGACGAGTGCTAGGCTTCTGATGTGAGAGCCATGGAAGGCGGCTGTCGGCCTCGGGGCCAGAGTGACGTCGCAGGTCAGATCATTGAAGCCGACGCCTCAGCGGCCAGGATGAGTCGCCTCGACGGGGGCTTCGCGGATAACAACTGGAAGGAGAATCCCGATGGGCAAGATTATCAACAAAGGCTTGGCGAAGCCGGACGATCCGATCTTCTCGACTGGGCCCGAGATCAGCTCCAACCACGCGTCCAGAGGGTCTTCGATGACTTCATCCGCCACTACGGATGGAGCAGCCCAGGGTCACGATGACCGCGTTGGAGACTTCGAGGACGAAGCCGATCAGGACTCGAGTCAGGCCAGTGCTCAGCGCCCGGAAAAGGAGCGTCAGAAAGAGCGGGAGCTCTTCGCCAGCATGATGCGGACGAGACAGTTTCCAATCGACCAGAGGCTCGACAACGACGCGACTGAGAGCAGCAACAGCGCCGCTTCACCGCCGCGCGACCTGGTCGAACTGGTAATGAGAGATCACGGAGTTTCCAGAGAGAAGGCCCAGCAGCTGATCGACGAGAGCGGGGTGTACTAGCCGCCCTCGAGTCCAGGACCGTGTTCGAGCGCCGCCTCGACACCCATGATCTGGCCCTGACTCAAGGTCACTTCTCGGACCTCCATATGGCGTCCACCAGGCTTCGCCAGTCCGGGGCGGTCATCGCTGGAGTGTCGTCCTTGCTCGCCTCGTGCGGCTTCTCCGGGCGATCTAGATGGGTGTCTACCGTGCCCACTTCATCCACCCCAGCGTCCACCTTCGGTGCCGGGACAGACACGCATGACCTCCGAGGTCAGGGTCAGTAATCAGAATCTCACCTGGAGGGTCTGCAGCAGCCCGAGAGGATGATCTAGGCTGGGGGCCACAGAAATGGAAATGGAGCCTCAAGTATGCGTCGTCTCATCCAGGTATCACTGCTCGCCGCCGCCATGAGCCTGTCAGGCTTTACCGTTGGTCAGTCTTTTGAAGCGGGCCTCGAGGCCTACAAAAGTGGGGACTACTCAACGGCCATAGAAAACTTCAGGCCTCTCGCCGAGCAGGGCAATCCCTTAGCTCAATTTAACCTCGGCTATATGAACTTCAATGGGGAGGGCGTACCGAAGAGCTACCGCGAGGCATCTAAGTGGTATCGTCGCGCTGCCGAACAGGGTGTCACCAGAGCCCAGGTAATACTCGGGAAGATGTACAACTACGGCCATGGTGTCCCTCGGGACGATCGTGAGGCCGCTAAGTGGTTTCGCCGCGCCGCCGAGCAGGGTGTCACTAGAGCCGAGTACAACCTCGGACTTATGTACACGAGCGGCAGAGGCGTCCCGCAGAGCTACAGCGAAGCATCCAAGTGGTTTCGACGTGCGGCCGAGCAGGGGGATGCCGACGCCCAGGTAATGCTCGGATTGTCGTACAACGGCGGTGAAGGCAATACGCAGAACCACGGTGAGGCCGCTAAGTGGTTTCGCCGCGCCGCCGAGCAGGGTAATGCCTCTGCCCAGTTCAACCTCGGTTATTTGTACGACAGCGGCGAGGGCGTCCCGCAGAACTTCAGGAAGGCCGCTCAGTGGTACCGCCGCGCTGCTGAGCAGGGTGATGATCGTGCCCAGTACAACCTGAGTATCATGTACTTCAATGGCGAAGGTGTATCCAACGATCCTGTTATTGCGTACGTCCTTGCGAATCTGGCAGCCGCCCGCGGCAACCGAAATGCCAGCAAAAATCGCGACATAAGTCTCGAGTCACTCTCCAGTGAACAGATCTCCGAGGGCCAACGCCTCGCCTCCCAATGGCAGGTGGGGACTCCTCTCCCCACCACGAAAGACACCAAGACCTGGCCCTGATCGATTAGCGACAAGCTTTGGGACAGTAATCTCCACCTCCTGGTCCCGAGTAGCACGGTCCCCCCGGTCCCGAGTAGCAAGCCCCCCCTGGCCCGTCATAGGCCGCCCCGCCGGGTCCGTCATAGCGTGGACCGCCGGGTCCGTCGTAGGCTGCGCCGCCGGGTCCGGAATACTCTGGACCGCCAGGTCCGTCATACCTCGGTCCACCCGGCCCGTCGTAAGCTGCGCCGCCGGGTCCGGAATACTCTGGACCGCCAGGTCCGTCGTAACACGGGCCTCCGGGTCCGTCGTAACCTATGCAAGTTGCGAGAGCGGGCTGGATGGATAAAGCCAACAAAATTCCTACTACCGGCTTGAGCATCTTCATGAATGTCCTCCCTGACAAAAATCTGGCCGATCATTTTTTTCAGTCCACTCCGACCACAGCAAACATACGCCAACACCAGCATAAAAGTGAACATCGCGACCATCACCGGCACCGGCACCGGCACGCTGTCACTCTGCTGGTTGGCTCACAGCCGCGGGCTCTCTGTCCGCTTCCGGTTGGATGATGGCCGGCACCTCTGTCGAGGCGCGGGACTTGCTACTCAGCGAGGCGGAAACGAAGCCAAAACGAAACTGCCGTAAATAGCGTGCGTCTGGGGCTCGGCGTCCCCCCAGGTAGGAGTAGGCGGTGGAGTACATGACCCGTCGGCGATCTCGTACAGCGAACCTGAGAGTCCTGGTCCACGCTAAAGACGGCGCCATTATCTCGCGGCCCCGGTCGTCTAGTGGGTGCGCCCCAGAGACAGATTCACGGCCAAGGACGGCCAGCCCTTATCCCTCATTCAGCACCACGACGTCGGTCTCGATAGAGCCCACCTCAGATCGCCTCAGAATCGGACGCGAGAGCCGCTAGGCTTCAGGTATAGCTACAGGGTACAGTCGTGATGATCCAGCAGAGAGACGAATAGGGCCTTCAGGGCGGTGGTTCCGGCGCCTATCTCAACAATCTTCAAAACAGGGGAGTAGTCATGAAAAAACCGCAGTCACGATCACCGCTCTCCTGGCGGTCTGAAGATCGAAAGCGCCATGAAAAATAGAGCCGAAGAATTTTCACAGACAGGAAGTAGGAAAGGAGACGCAGGCCTCAAAGGTAGAACGGTCAGGGCTAAAGATTGGGGAATAGCAACATATTTTTATTCTTCCTCACCTTGGAATAATTCAGAATTGATGGTTTCCAAATTCAGACTATGAAAGCTTGATGAGCTCGAGGGGTAAAGTATGAAGCAAAATGCTGGGCCAGAACGGTCATTGGGAAAGTGGCCTATCATTGCGCACATTCCCCACAGCAGTATGGCAATACCCGAAGACGATCAGACGGGGTTTCTCCGCTCGAAAGAAAAGCTCGTGCATGAGGTAAAAAAACTTAACGATCATTTCACTGACAAAATTTTTAATTCGTCGCTTGATGAAGTCACCTCGCTCATTTTTCCGGTCAATCGATTTTTGGTTGATGTCGAGCGTTTTGAAAAAGACGATGCCGAGCCGATGGCCGCCCAAGGCATGGGGGTGCTTTACACACATGACACCGAGGGCAGAAGGTTTCGGGAGGATTTGAGTTCCAATGCCCGGGAGAAGCTGGTGTCGAAATACTATCGGCCACATCACCAAAAATTGGAGAAACTCGTCAAGCAGGCCATTGAAAAAAACGGGAGCGTTATGATTATCGATGGACATTCCTTTCCGGCGCAGGCGCTTCCCTGCGATCAGAGTCAGGCCCCGAACCGCCCGGACATTTGTCTCGGGACTGACGACTTTCATACGCCGTCATGGCTTGTCGAAATGGTGAAAGATCATTTCGAGGCGCAGGGTTTCTCCGTCAGCATCAATCATCCCTACTCGGGGACCATGGTTCCTCTGGTGAGGTATCAGAAGGATCGAAGAGTGTCGTCCATCATGATTGAGATAAACCGACATCTCTATCTGGGGTCAGATTTTGAGTTGAGGGAATCAGGCTTTCGAAAAGTTAAGGACTGTGTTGAACGACTGTATTCTCGGATTCAGAAAAAGGCTGCGAGAAACCCTCCGGATTTTGTTCCTGAACTCAAACAATAAGCGCAGCATCTATGATATCTAGGGCTGGCCCTTCAGCATTTCCCGATATAGCCTGCTGGCCTCTTCAGGCTCCATGTTGGGAGCAACTAGCTCTACCCTGTTTACAGCCTCAGTTTTGCCACCATGCTCGTGGCGATCCGTGAAGAGCTTTAGGTGCTTGCCGAGCATCTCATAGCCCTTCAGGGCATTGGCAGCGTCGTACCGGTAGGCGACGGCTATCTCGACATCGGGCGTCTAGAATATCTGGGGCGATTCAGTCGCGAAATTCCGTGCACAGATTCCAGAAGCCGAGTGTTAAAGTGAATGACTCCCACTGACCATCCATTTCCACTTCGAATCTGGTCCAGTTGCGAATGAAGTAAACGCCGCGGTTTGGCCGGCCAACTCGGATGCCATAGATCGGGTTGTCGCGGGATCCTCCTCGCCAAGCACTTGCTTGCATAAAATCTCCTGGAGCAGTCGCGGCTCACTCTGAGCGCACCGGATAGCAGGCATCGCCCCAGTGCCGCTGCGTGTTATCCAGCAGGATCTCAATGATGGCCGGTACCATATCGCCCATGACCTTGTTGGCGTCACGCAGTTGCTCCCGGTTCACCGAGCTGCCCCAAGTCGCACCTCCGTGGATCAGCTGGTTTCGCAGGGTGTAGAGGCGCTGGAAGACGATGCTCAGCACCGTGCCGGTGGCTTGGTTGGCCAGCGCGGCATGTGCTGCCTTACGGGCAGATGCAAAACGCTGCTCCCAGTCGTCACTGCCGGGAAAACCATTCTGATGATCCCAGTAGGGTTGGAAGACATAGCGATTGTCGAGAAGCAGACGGATCGCGCCGGGGTAGCGTCGCCAGACCAGGCCATAGAGATGGTTGTGGCCATCAAGCTGGCTCAGACGTTGCAGGAATTCCCCCAGAAGGCGGCTTTCGGCCATGCGCATGTCGCCCAGGTCGTTGGCGTAGGCGGCGTTGAAGGCGATCCACAGGAAGATGAACCGGCCGTCCTCGTCATCGCACAACTCGGCGCGATTCAACCAGCTCAGTGCCCGGTGGATGCGTAGGGCGATGCCCTCGGCATGGTGTTCGCGTTCGGCGCGCTGGCGAGTCTTGAGCGTGGCGTGGGACAACATGCGGGTCTCCTCCCTGAGGTGATGCTCAACAGTATGGGTCAGAGACTCGATGGCCGCTGAAGTGCCGAGATCCCGGCCGGGATGGAGCAAGTCCCCTGGCAAGTGATCATCGACGTTCACAAGCGCAGCTCATCCTCCATATCCAGGGGCATTCCTTGTTAACATGCTCCACCAGATATCCAACGCCCCGAAGGTGAAGCAATGCTGCAAGCCCCTGAGATCTTCAAACGCAGCCTCGACGACATCAATCTCGATGGGCTGCCGCCGCGAGATGACCCGGGGTACGAGGATGCGGTCCTGCTCACCCTGACGACCCAGTACGCGGCGAAGGGATATTCGGCCGCGCTCGTCGTCCAGGATGGGCATGTGCTGGGCGTCGCGGTCCCGCAGGAAGGCGTCGAGCCCAAGCAGTACATCCTGGGCCTGCTCGAGCACCGCTTCCTGGAGGATGCACTGCCCGCGCTCGAGATCATGGCCGAGATGACCAACGATCCCGAGATACTCTACAACTACGGCGTATGCCTGTCTGAGATGGGCCGCGTCGAGGAATCGGTGGCACCGCTCAAGGCGTGCACCGAGGCCGAGCCCAATTACGCCCATGCCCACGCAGCCCTGGGCTTCTCATTCATCAAGCTCGGTCAGTTGGACAAGGCCGAGAGCGTGCTTCGCGACGCAGCCAAGCAACTGCCCGACGACTTGTGGATCAACCGCAACCTCGCCGGTCTGCTTGCCAAGCGCGGCAAGCACGAGGAAGCCAAGCCATTCTTCGAGCGCGCCCTGGCGGCCAACCCTCAGGATGTCGCAACACTGTATGGTCTGGCGCTGAGCCTGGAGGAAATGGGGCCTCAGAACGCCGAGCAGGCCACTGGCATCTACAAGCGGATCATTGACCTGGATTCGTCGTCACCGATTGCCATCGAGTCCAAGAAGGCGCTGAGCCGCCTCGCCCAAGGCACCATGAAGGAGAAGGCCGACGGTGGCTTGCGCATGGACGCAGTGATGTACATGACCGGCGCCTTCGAGACATTCGAAAACATGGAACAGCAAGAGCTTGCCAAGGTGGTCTTCGAGATCGCCAAGCTCGGCGAGAGCGGGCTCTCCATCAACGACCCGGACAAGCGCTATACGCTCAAGAGCCTGGACGGCGACTTCTCTGGCCTGCAGTTGCTGTCGATGATGCACGTCGGCCTGAAGCAAATCGATCCGTCGCTGGACACCCAGTCCGGCCTCGACGCCGAGTACGACGCGGCCAAGACCATGGCCGGCAAGTAATCTCTCACGCTGGCCGTGAGCTCACCGCTCCCGGCCGCAGCCCAGGATCACGAAGTGGTGCCGCGCCCCCACCAGGCGCGTGCCGCAGCAGGCACAGGGGCTTGAGGATAACTCGTCGTCCCTGCCGCTATCGCCCACGGCGATCTGTCCCTCCTCCCGCTGGATCTCGGCGATGGCCTCCCGGATCTCCTGCTCCCGGCCTTCGGTCTCCTCATCCAGCGAGTAGTCCAGCCCGCTGGCATCGTCGTTGGCGATGATCATCAGGCAGTCCGTACAGACCATGAAGTCGTCGTCGATGACCTCTACCATGCCGCTACTCCTCGACCTGCTCAACGCCAACCGTTTTCCCCGCCCCCACCTCGTAACCACTGACCAGCACATAGCGGCTGCCGCGGCGGTGGTCGGCCCACTTGCCGCGGTAGAAGCGCTCGTCGCGCAGCTGCCGCCAGTAAGGCGATACCGAGCGCGGCGCGGTCATCGCCAAGGAGAGCTCGCGATCCTCACGGTCGACGCCCACCTGAGCGAAGTGGATGCCCTTCCGGCCCTCGGGGTGCTTGTTCTTCATCCAGGTCGGCACGCCGTTCGACTGCGCCTCCGGGTAGGCGGAGATGTACATGCCCAGGGAGAGCACGTAACGCACCACCTCGCGCAGGATCATCCCCTCCTCGTCCGCCAGCGGGGCAGCGCTGCCGCCGGAATGCTCGATGGCCTCGCGGTTGATGAAGTCACTAATCTGCTCGGGCGAAAAGGCGCCGCGAAGCATGGTGGGATTGACGCTTGGCTGGGAGTCCAGCGGATTGTGGACCGCCACCATCAGCCACGCCTCACCTATGCCCTGCATGTCGACGCCGTTGGGGTTGCCGTGGGCGCCCAGGAAGTTCTCGTAGCCTCCGGGCAGCGTGGTGGAGTCCACCCAGGCTACCAGGGCCCCGTCCACCGGAAGCCCATGGAAGGTCTGGCTCGTCGGGAAGGGCAGGGTGCTGAACCCCCAGGGCCATGACCAGGCGTCACCCTGCACCTGGCTGAGCTTCACCGACTGCAGCCACTGCGACAAGGTCGGCTCCAGCACCACCACCTTGCCCTCGCGGGCATGGTGCCACTCGAGCATCAGCACCTCGCCGTTGATGGAGAGCGCGAGCTCTTGATCCTGCAGCATGCTGGCGAACAACTCGGCCTCGACCTTGGGCTTCTTGGGCAAGCCCATCATGTTCATCACCGAGCGGACGTAGCGGCGAGTGAAGCTGGGGTAGTGGCGGTAGGTGGTCTGACTCCGGGGGTCAGCCGGGGGCGGGGATTAGCTTAGCGATGAAGTAATTTAGCACATTCCCAACACAACAAGAATGGACCTGATAATGCTCTGTCTATGTGGGCAATTACCACAGCACGCCCTGCTTCACTTTGAAAAGTAAATCAGGGTAGTTATCGGCACTAGTTATTTAGTCCCGATTAATCATGATCCTCGACCACTATCATCAGCATCTGCCTCAGGATATCCCCACCCACCGGACCAAATACCTCCAGTGCCAGAAGAAGGGGATGGCCCCGCCATCCCGTGATGATAATAAACTCTTCCATCACCGCTTTTAACCTTAGATGCCGCGGACATTAGAACATCTTTTTTCAGTTGAGGAAGCGAGTTAGCCTTTCCCTCTTCAACAGCTTCAGCGACATCGTATTGCCCAGATGCACGAAGCTCGGAAATCAGCTGTTCTTTCAGGGATCTCGACATGAAAACTCCAACATTCCGATTTGTTATTACACTTAATTTTATACACCTATGGAAATTTAATAAAAAACCGTTGCGACGATCCCTACTGTTAATTGGAAAGTACAGCCTATTCATTTCCCAAATTCCCAGCAGAGCCATCTGATAAATAAATCCTCAAACAATCACGGCCATGTCAGCGTATCTTCATGACTTGGCAGCCTAGTGCCAACTTCCCACTGCGCTGTTAAACGTTGACCTTCTTCCACTTGATCCCTAGACAAATAATCAAATAAAATATCTCTGATTTCTTTGGCGCCTTCATGCCCTTGAGCTGCAGACAATGAAGAAAGAAAATATGCAATAACCAAGTCCTCTCTAACCCCTAGGCCTTGCGTATACATACTCGACAGCTGATACTGAGCGTTAGGCACACCTTGCTCAGATGATTTTTTAAACCAATACGAGGCGTTAGAGTGGTTCTGAGGGACCACATCTCCTTCAAGGTAAAACATGCCAATGAAGTATTGCGACCGAGCATCTCCCTCACTTGCCAATACCTCAAATAAATCGAATGCCTTTCTCGCATCTTTATCTAAAATATCACCTTTATAATACTCCATGGCAAGTACATACTTCGCAGATAAAGATCCATTTTTCTCAGCCTCCATTAGCCAATTTATAGCTTCTTCAGGATCCCTCTCAACTCCTTTACCCTCCAAATAAAAAAGTCCAACATTATATTGAGCCGTGACATAAATACTACCGGGATTACTTGGATCTAAGGATTCCTTCGAATTCGCTAGATTTAAATACCAAGAAAAGATTTCTTCGCTCGTTCCCCCCTCGCCTCTCGAATAGAGTAAATCTAAGTTTAAAATTGCCACGGCATTTCCTTTGTTAGCAGCCTTTCGAAACCATCTCGCAGCATTCTCTTTATCTTTATCAACCCCCATCCCTGAACTATGTAAAGTACCTATAACAACCTGCGCTTCAGCATTACCCTGCTCAGCAAATGGCAACAAAATCTCCATTGCCTCCTTGTAGTCACCAGCCTCATATGCGTCGACTCCCTCATCATAGCTGTTAGCGAAAACAGAAGAAGTTGAAATGGCAAAAAAAACCACAACCGTCAAAAATTTCTTAAACATAAAAAACCTTGCTCCAGCATGCTCCAGGCACAATTAACTGTGGCAATAGCCAATCAATCAAAACCACACATTTTATCCATGATTACCCCCAAACGGATAACCAACTTGCTTGACTTAAACATGATTCTTCACTCTCCCTCAAATTCCGAGCTACTAAACTTCAACACATTACAATTTTCCTTGATGGTCCGCTGCAGCGCCTCATCGAAGCCGTCGGCACTGGTGGCCTCGATTTCCACGGAGATCTTGACCTCTACCCCGCTGCGCAGGGAGAACTGCTCGACGACCTCGTCGACCAGCGTGGCGAAGTCCATCTTCGCCTTCAGCGGATCCAACTCGGCGGTGCCATAGAAGTGCTTCTTGATCGCACTGGTGGACACTGGATCAGCGGTAGGTCCACCGCCTGTCGCCCCGCCCATGGGCGCAGGCCCTCCAGTGGGGGCCGTCCCGCATTCGTTTCCTTCTCCGGTGGCTGTAAATCCAGGTTGGCCATCGCTGCTTCCACCCTGTTCCCTGGCACGCTTAGCGGCTTCCTCAGCCAGATTGTCGCGATACGCCTTGGCTGCTTCACGCTCGATGATGAGGGCTTCGCTATCCAGCCCACCGATGCTGCCTTGGCCAAAGGCGAAGCCGAGGTAGGTGTCTCCTTCCTTGCCCGAGGCGTAGCCGAAGAAGTCTTCCGAGGCGACACCCTGGTGCATGGCGTTCTTGAAGACCTGATCGTTCACCAGACGCGGCAGGTAGAGGTAGTGGCAGCAATCCTGCCAGACCTTGAGGGCACTGACCTCACTCACGCCATCCTTGAAGTACCATTGATTGAGGATGTTGCGCAGGAAGATCGGCGACCACTCGTAGATCAGCCATTCTTCCTCGCGCAGCTTGTTCTCGATCGTCTCGACCAGGTTCGGGGTCGTGGTGGATATCTGCACCACCTCCCACTCTAGCTTGGGTTTGCCCTTTACGAATTCCTCTACCGGCGCCATCAGCCACTTGTAAGTCTCACGGATCAGCTGCGACAGGGAGGAGTCCGCGGCATCTCGGCTCTGCTTGGCTTGTCGCAGGTGGACGAGATCCTGGTTGAGGGTGCCGCTATCGATGTCTTCGACGATGGATTTCCAGGCCAGGAAGGTACGTGCCTGGTCTTTCAGGCGGCTGACTACGTCAAAGTCGGCGGCCAGGAAGATCAGGCGGTTCTGCTTCTGTCGAGGCTGATCGCCGCGGTTGCGCAGGATCTCCTCAGCCGCATTGTAGGCCTGGTTGGTCTCGGTGCGGCTGAAGGCGGCATTGGTGGGCACCACCACCAGGCGGGGCCCTGAACCATACTCATCCGGCACATCGCCCGATGGGTTGAAGACATGAATGCCGGCGAAATGGTGCTGACGCCCCATCAGGCGAGTGGTGCGCTCTTTCAGAAGGGGAATCAGCGCGTCACGCTCACTGATGTTCTGCTTGCGGCTCTCCATCTCACGACGCAGGTTGGGCTTGGTGTCGAACCAGAAGCGATCCTGCTCGGAATAGAGGTAGTGCAAGCGATCACGCAGGCGCTTGAGCACGTCCTCGAAGACACCGAGAGACTGGCCCGGCTGTGCAGCCCCCAGCAGAATCCGCTCCTGCTTGATGCCGCGGGCCGCCTGGACACTGTTGGAGGCGGCGCTACCGAGGAAGATGGTCCGTGCGGCACGCCGAGCGGCCTGCATACTCCCGAACAGGGCAATCTGGCTGTCAAGATCAAGGGCGGCGGAACGCGGTCCATCCACCTCACGCTCGATCACCGGTTGCCAGCCTTGAGGGAGGTAGTGAATGCTCTTATCGCGCACGCTGCTGTCTTCCAAAGGAAGTGACCCCGGCATGATCAAAGCGTCGCGGTTGCCCGATACCCACAGCTGGTGAATCACGATCGCCATGTACTGCAGCACACCGCGGGTACGCTGGAATTTATCCAGCGTCGACCAGTCTTCGTAGAGACGGTCGAACACCTCGGGATGGATCGGGTAGGAACGACACAGGCGCTCGAAGTACTCGTTGGACTGTGTCTCGGTGGGAAACTTCTCGGCATGCTGCCGATAGAAATCCGAAAACTGGCGGCTGATGCCTTCCACCTCGGCGCGATCGCCCGCGTTCTCGAACAGGCGGCGACGCACGATCTCGAAGGCTTCCTCGGTGCCCACCGGCTTCCAAACCGACTCCACGCGGCCGAAGAACTTCTCAAGAGCAAGCAGGGTCTCTTGACCTCTAGTGCCACCAACTTCCAGCTCCGACTCAGGCAGCGATGCCAGCAGGATGGCGTTAGGTACCGCCTTCATCGCCTCGGTCAACGCCTGGATAAAGCTGATGTTGCTGTCGTAGGTACCGGCTGAGTAGGTCTTGCCCGGCTCAAACTGACGTATATACGACACTAGCTCATCGACCAGGATGACGCAGGGCGCTGCCTTCTTCAGCAGCTCCACCAGTACCTGCTTGCCGGGCGAAGTGCCTTGCTCATGGGAGTCCTTGACCATGGCCAGGCCTTGGTCGCTCAGCAGCTGCCAAGCGAGCTCCCCCCACAGCGTGGAGACCTTCTGCCCTTCCTTTTTCACCGACTGCTGGCTCGGTGCCATGTTGATCCCGTCGATCACCGCGACGCGAGCGCTTGGCAGCTCGCTGATACCGGCCTCGTCCAGCACCGGCGACACGCCATGCAGCTTATCGGTAGACGTCTTGCGCGAGGCCATGTGGTAAACCGCCAGCATGGTGTGGGTCTTACCCCCACCAAAGGCCGTCTGCAGCTGGATGACCGGGTCACCACCATGGCCCGCGAGGCGCTGGGCCACCGAGATCAACAGCAGCCGCATCCCCTCGGTGATATAGGTGCGCGCGAAGAACTTCTCAGCGTCCTGATACTCCTCCTCTGCGGTGCCGGTCGCCACTTGCGTAATGTCAGCAGCGAATTCCGACTGCTTGAATGTGCCTCCCAGTACATCCTTGTGTGGCGTAGCAATGTCTCGCCAGGCTTTCAGTGACATTATGACGGCTCCACGTCTGATTCTGGTATGAACTCTAGATCGCTCACTGGTCTGCCAGTGCTCTGATCGATGTCTTGGTTGCGATTGCGCTGTACACGCACCACCGGGTAGCGAGTCTTCAGCGTCTTCCATTTAATGAACTGCTCCCAGCTGTCAATAAACTGCAGCTGCGGCTCTTGCTCGTCGATCGCCAGCTCCAGGCCCAGCCGGGAAATGAAGTAGCGACCGGTGCGGTTGCCCTTCATCTGGTAGCCGGACAGCAGGCTGATGCGCTGGATCGGGCCCAGGCGATACACGTAGTAGGGCTGGTCGGGCTTGCTGGGCGCCCAAATCGTGCCGGTGCGCCTGAGCTCCTTGCCCAGCAACACCTCGATGCCCAGCACATCCGCCCAGCCGATGATCGAGCGGCTCGATTGGTCATAGAGCGCCACCGCCTTCACTTCATGCAGCGGATAGCGCGATGACTCATGGCGTTGGGTATAGAAGACCTGGTGCTCGAAATGGTACTGCAGCCTCGCCGACCGCTGCCGGGAGGGTATCAACCCCACCATCACCAGATCCTTGCTCGACTGGCGGCGCTGCTGATAGACCCGGTTATCGTAGTGATAGAGCGACTCGGTGATCACCTCACCCGGCTGCTCGAACAGGCTATCCAGATACTGCCGGAACAGAGCGTTCTTTCTGGTTCGGCCAGGCTGCAGCGGAATCGCCCCGATGTTGACCTTGTCGATGCTCTGGTAGAAGGGGTGCTCAACGAAGTCCTGCTCGTCCTCGGGGTAAGGGAACAGGATCACGCCGCCGATGCTTTTGTTGGCCACCTTGACGGTTTCATCCTGCCCCTGCTCCCAGAGAATGGCATCACGATAGCGATGCAGCTGGGCGATGGTATCCAGCGGCGGCCCATAAGGATTCGCCGACGCCGGGTAGCCGGCCGACTCGCGATCGAAGCGGTACTTGGCGTCCATCACCACCTTGAATGACTTCTTGTCCCGATCCTTGCCGAAGCCGCTACGCGAGAACTCGATGAACTGGTCTGGGCGCTGATCGAAAGTGTAGGTATAGGGCACGCGCTGGAACAAGCGGTTGAAGTAGATCGAGATATCGTCGCCCGTGCCGCGCTGCACGAAGTTGACCCCCGAGCACTTGCCCTTCTTCAGGCTCACCTTGAAGCGGTTGTGCTCCAGCTTGATGATGTCATTGCTGGCCAGGTCGTACTTGGGGTTCTCACGCAGCAAGCTGACCGTCTTCAGGAAGCACCAGTATTCGTAGATGGTGGCGACATCCTTGTAATCCATCTTGAACAACGGG
Source organism: Halomonas aquatica (assembly GCF_040196335.1). NCBI lineage: Bacteria > Pseudomonadati > Pseudomonadota > Gammaproteobacteria > Oceanospirillales > Halomonadaceae > Halomonas > Halomonas aquatica. The sequence goes on along the minus strand of NZ_JBEGCJ010000007.1, from coordinate 86,247 downwards.
TGTTCGGCCATGGTAAGGCCTTTCCGCAGCAGCAGAAACCGGTGGTAAAACTCCTTGTACCCCGGGGCCATGGTCAGCACCGTGGAAAAAAACATCTGGTGGTTGAAGGTGCCCACCTCGCTGAGCACCGGGCCCCGCAGGCGGCGGCGAAGGTGCGACTTGCTGCGCTCCAGCGCCTCTACCTCAAGCTGAATACGCTGTGGATCCAGCCCCTGCTTACCGCTCAGGTGCCTAACGGCTCGCTGAATCTGGCGCAATATGTCGGTGATCGCCCAGGCGACGAAACGGTTCTCCTGGGTGTCGTAGCTGATGCGCTTGTGCTGCTCGCTCAGGTGCGATAGCTCGACACCGGGGGCGACCTGCAACCCACCCCCGCGGCAATAGCGGTCTGGCCGCTGGGTGGCTGCCTTGATCGCCCGGGGCGTCGCGCGCTTCACCCGGTGGATGGGTTTCACCCGTGACTCCTTGCGCAGGTCGGACTTGGGTGAGCGCAGCAGCGTATCCAGGCTCTGCTCCAGGCTGTGATAGAGCGCCTTGAACAGGTTCAGCCATTCCGAGGTCAGCTGGTGGTAGGTCGAGCGCGGCCTGGTCGAGGCGAAAGTCTTGGTAAAGGCATCGAACGCCAATGAATACAAGATCTCGGTTATCTCATCCAGCATGGCTGGAAAGTCATCCTTGTAGTCCAGCTTCTGCGGGAACACCTCGGTATCCAGCGCAAACAGGACCTTGCCACTAGCGTCGCGTACATCGAACCGGGTCAGCCCCACGCTGTTCTCTAGGTTGATGGAGCCCATCAGGCGAGTTTTGCCGTGAAGCGGCTTGGACTTCACCCGCTCCTGGGGGGCGTCATTCACGAACAGCCTGAGCGGAGGCTGGAAATGGCACGTTTCTCCCGGCTCAAACAGCCACTCCAGGCGCTGCCACTCGAAGAACAGCGGCGCTTCCAGGGGCCCCTCCAGCTCGGAGTCATCGAGGTTCAGACTCAGCGCATGGGGAGCGAAGCGCGCCGACTGGGCCTCATGCCGCTGCGCCAGGATCGCCCGTGGTAGCCGCACATCGCTCACCGAGAGGTGGCAAATAGTGCCGTTGGGATGATCGAAGCAGAGCGCGGTCATTTCAACTCACAGCCAGAAGGAAGTGAAACCGTCGTCATGGAAACGCTGCAGCATGAACAGCAGCTTCTTGACGCTACGAGGATACCGAGTGGAGTGCGTGTCGACCTCCTGCTTGATGGTGTAGTACTCCGCCTCTTCGTCGAGGGGCTTTTCGGCCAACAGGCCCAGCAGCTGTATCAGCACCTTGAGCACACTCAGCGAGCTGCCCTGGATGCGCGGCAGCACCTTCTGCATCAGCTGGAAGTCCATGGCCGCGTCAGTGTCGAAGCCGTCTAGGCTCTCCAGCGCCTCTTCGCGGTGCAGGGTCAGGTAGAAGGCCACCTCGTCGCGCACGCGGTAGCCGAAGTGCAGCCCGGCCGGCTCGAGTATGCCGTTGACCCGCATCAGCATGGCCATGGCGCTCGTGAGGGCTTGCTTATGGGCTTCGGTTAGGTCAATTGAATTGAGAAACGGCGTCCTCAGTGCATCAGCATAGACGCCTGAGACCGGTGCCACATCGCGATCCGGGCTTACCCACGCAAGGTCAATATCGTTCATCTCGATGGCGTTGGCCCGGTCCAGCACCTTGCGGCTGAAAGCGTGGGTGGTCTCGTCCATATTTACCGTGCCCACCACCATCAGGTTCTGCGGTAAGTAGACCGGACGACCACCATTGACGTCGGCGCGACTGATCAGCGGCTCGGTGACGATGACGTCGTCGGCGTCGCGCATGCGCGTCTCGATGAAGCTAAGGAACTCCGAGAAATAGTGCTCGACCCGGGCCAGGTTCATCTCATCCAGGATCACGAAGTAGAGCTCATCGGGGTGTTCGATGGCACGTGCCATCACGTCCAGGAGCGGCTTGGTCTCGAACTTGCCCTGGATGTTGGCGTAGCCGATCAGGTCCGAGCTATCGGCCCAGTCCGGGCGCACGGCGATCAGCACGCAGTGGTCGGAGTCACCATAGCCGATGGCTTTGGCAAATTGGCGAACCAGCTGGGTCTTGCCGGTACCCGAGATGCCCGCCAGCATCGCCAGCGGCTTGGTGCGCATGCAGAGGTAGAAGTTGGCTACCTCTGCCAACGAGTAGTGAAAACCCTGACTGGCCATATAGGCCTTCACCCGAGGCAGCCACTCTCTGACAGGGGTTTGGGTGACTCCGACGGGCAGGCGACGCTCCTGGTTTTCATCAAAAAGAGCTTCCTCAGAAAGGGGTTCCTCGCCAGGCGTCTCCTCGGCTTCCTCTACCAACTCGTCGAGTGAAGGCAGCCAGCGCTGGAGCTCCTCAGGCAGGGCTATCGAGTGCCCATCCAGCAGGATCGCCAGAGCCTCCCAGGTAAACTCGAACAGATAGCCAAAATTACCCGTGCCGTCGCGGTTATAAGGGCCACGAACATCGGCCAGAGCCTTCTGCAGCTGAGACTTTTTCTGCCGAATATCGTCCAGGGGGACCGGTTGCTTCAGCTGAACCAGAACCTCCAGCTCGACACGCTGCCCATCACCGCGCCACTCATTGTCGACGTCATCCGGCTGCTGCGCCACGAAAGGCATTGAGCTCGCCCGGGAAACAGCCTGAACCCCACCACCTGCAGCATGGTGAACGATAATGTCACCTGGTCTGACGTCACCAACGGCCTTCCAGTGATTGAAGGTACGACCACCCTTCCCCTCTATGGGCGCCCACAAGTAGGCCAAGCCCTGCTGGGGAGTGAAGGTTTTGCCCTGCATCACATACCACACGCGGGGCTCATGCTCCTGCTCGGGTTCATCGTGGTCGACCACGTGGCCCCGCAACGCCTGATAGCAGGTCTGCAGTTGCAGCGCGACCTCTTCTTCCTGGGCAAACACCTCAAGTAGTAGATTGACCCTTTCCAGGTTGTTCCTGGCGGCATTGGCGCTTACCTCAGGGCCTGAGATGTAAGTGTGTTCACCGCTGCCAAAGGTCTTCCACTGCCACCCCGGCGGCGGGTGCTGTAGCGATTTGACCTCGATACAGACGAACTCTAGATACTTGCCGCTGACCTCAAACGTCTCACCCTGATGGGTGAATCTACTGACATTACTCTCCTCATCGAATTCGGCGAGGATCTTGGTGTCCTGAACGTAGCCAAACAGCACACGGGACGCGCTATTATTGACCACGAAAACCGGGGCACTTTGGTGCAGTCGAGAGAATTTTTCGCGGTTCCAGTAGAAGCGATTCTGGTTGGCCGAGAACAGACGCTTGAAGTTCTCCTGCACCAGGGGTGGCTTTTTCACCTCGTAGACCATCACCGTCAGGCCGGTATCCCCGATCTGACGGGAGTTGCTGACCACCGCAAACTCGAGCTCCTTGAGCGCCTCCACGAAGGGCTCATGGAGCGCCTGTTCCAGCGCCTCAGGGTCGACACGGTGCTGCTTGGTAGTCGCCAGCGCCTCCGCCACCAGCTGCTTGGGGTCGAACCGGTGCCCTTGGTACAGGCATGAGAATCGCTCACCAGGCGGTATACGCTGACCGCTCGCATCGATGGTGCGAATCACATCGCTGCGCGTTAGCTGCTGTACCGCCTGTTCAATACTCATGCCTCACCCCTTATCACCTGGCAATACAGCCCAGCGTCTACCGGATTCTGTTCATTCACCACAAAGCTTCGGATTCCGTAAGGCGCAAGGGCACGCTCCAGTCGTGTCTGCAGGCGAGAGGCCAGGCGTTTGAAGTCACGATGGTTCCAGGTCAGCAGCAGCACGACCGTGAGCGCTGGCGATTGAGCCCGTACAACGTAAAAATCTTCAAGCTCGAGGTCGGCTTTGCGCTGAGCGACGGAGATAGCCGCGAGGGTATCGCGCAGCTTCTCCTCGACTTCATCGACGATAAACGGCTTGCGGCGAGTCACCTGCACCGTGGGCTTCAACCCCTGTTGATCAACCCACTCTCTTGCCTGGTCGACCTCAACGGGCTCTGTTCCTGAGAGCCGAGGACGGTTTTCTGGCTCGTAGCCTTCGCAATCCTTGACCTCGATCCACCAGTGAGTGGGGCCGCCATCGTGTGCAAGAATATCCACGCCCTTGAGACGACTCTTCATCCGCTGGCGGTGCCAGGTGCTGTCGTCATATTTGAGAAGCTGCCATCCCTCAGGAAACTGAAACGTCAGGCGCCCTTCCTGCACCTCAGGCATTGGCCAGCTCCATCTCCCGATCGTACTGGGCCAGCTCTTCGTCGAGGGTGACGAGGTGTTCCAGCCCACTCAGGCTATCGGCAGACTCGACCTGCTCAACCATTCCCTCTCCGCGTACCAAGGCGAAGTAACGCTGGGGTACCGTGTACTGGCGGCTCAGCAAGTCCAACTCCTTGAGCAGGAAGTAGCTGTGGGTCGCAATCAACACCTGAATGCCCTGCTGGCTCAACGTGAAGGCGGCCCGGGCCACCAGCTTGATCAGCTTGGGGTTGAGGTTGGCCTCGGGCTCATCCCAGAACAGGTAGCCCTTGTCGAGCAATGAGCCGGTGGTGATCAGGCGAGCTAGCATCGCCAGCTTGCGTAGCCCCTCGGCCACCAGTGGCATCTCCAGGTTGCCCTGGCCAGGAATACGCAGGTAGAAGCGACCGTTCTTGTCCAGCACCACCTTGCCGCCCATGGCCTCTTCCAGCGGGGCCACCAGCTCGGCCACGGCCTTTTCACGAGCGCCCTTGATGGCGGGTGCGCCCAACAGCTTGCAGAGGTCGATATGGTGCTCTTCGATATCCACATGGCGGCTTTCGTAGAGCGGCAGCAGCCAGTGGTACTGGCTAAGCAACTCACGGGTCGGCAAAAAAACCGGCGCCTTCTCCTGCCAGGCACTGGGTAGCCGGTCGATCTTAACCTCGGTCTGGGAGCGGGTGCTAAAGCTGAAGGCGGTATCCAGCGCCGCCTGCTCGAAGGAGACCGAGACCTTGCAGGTGTGTGCCCCCTGACGACGGCTGGCCAGTCGACCCAGCGACTCGGGCCGAAACACCTTGATCAGCTTGTCGGCGATACCCTTCTGCAGCAGCACCTTGGTGGGATCGGCCACGCTCGGCTCGTTGGCCTGCTCGTGAGCGTTGGCGATCACGCTGTACGCTGCCTTGAGCAGATGCGACTTGCCCGTGCCGTTCTCCCCCACGAAGACGTTTAGCCCCGGCGCGAAATCGAGCCGTGCGTGCGGAAAGAGTGTGAGGTTATCGAGTGCCAACCGCTTCAGCATGCTGCCTCCTAAAGATCAAAGCCGACCTGTTCGCCAGCATGCCCGGTCTCGTGAGAAGCGGCGACAATGGCATGCCAGGAGCCAATCAGCTCGTTGTAGGCGCGCGCCTCATCGGCCCACTTCTTGCGCTCGCAGAGGGTATAGAGGTGGTAGGCCAGCTGCCGGATCGCCTCGCCCTTCTCAGGCATCTTGGCCAGCAGCTCACCGGCGGCGGATTCACCATGATTCTGCAGTCGGCGGATCATCTGGTGGCAGGCCTCCCACACCGGTGTGCGCTTGTCGGCGGCGGGGTCCCAGTCGGATTCGTACCCGCTCCACTTGAGCAAGCGCACCTTGCCAGCGCCGGACTCAACCACACCAGCTTCCTTGACGCCATCTACACTGGTGCCCTTGGCACGCGCAAGCGTATCGGCCTCACCAAAGGGCCCCGAGCTCCAGGCGTATTGGTCGAACCAGCTGGCACAGAATTGGGTATCCGCATCGAAGTTGCCGGAGTCCGGCGTCAGGAACTCGGTAATCGCCCGGTTGATCAGCACCAAGGCATCGTGGACGCTCATCAGCGAGCCATCCTGGTTCAGCACTGCCTCATACTTGGAGTAGATGGCCATACCTGGGCCGATGGCCGCCTGAGCCAGGTCCACCGGCGCGATGGGTGCCTGTCCTGACTGGCCACCAATCATAGCTTCCAGCGCCTCAGGCATCTCTTCACGCAGTTGACGTTGAAAGTTTCGGCGTGAAGTAGTCTCGGCCACAGGCATACGTTTACGGCAGACAAGAACAATGGAAGATGCTAAAGCATTCGAGTTTAGCCCCCTGAGCCTACCTGAACCTTCGGTTCTCATCGGCCATGTACCATGAATCTCCAAGCCAGACTCAATCACTGCCGCCAAAAATGTTTCCCATCCTGTATTACCCGCACCAACCTCGCTTTCGTTAACTTGCTTGAAAGCATAATAAATAGTAATAGGGAAGGCAGGATGCATCTCCCAAGAAATCTTCTTCATAGCCTCCTTCATGCCTTTCATAAAAAAAGACTCAGCCACATCACGACTTTCATGCCTATGAGAAAACGCAACCAACTCCTCTGATTTGGGAACAGCAATAGTTGAGAAAATGTCCGGCCACATCTTCCTTAGTCCACGACGCATCCAGACATAGAAAAAGTCAGAAAGATCTGCATAAGGAACATTGTCATAATAGGGCGGATCAGTAGACACCACCTTATTCTTACTTATATCCTGAAGAGTTGCATCAAACTGAACAGCACTGCCAAGCTGGTTAGCTGGCAGGTGAGCTATAGACTTAGCACCCTTATCAATAGCTGTTAGGAAGCTACCACCAGCCGAGGCAAAAGGGTTCGCTTCCGCATAATCCCAAGTCATTTGTATTGCTTGTCTCGCAAATGTCTCCCTAAACGCACCTCTATCGTTCATCCATGAGGCAACTGTAGACCCAATATTTTCAACCTTACCTAAAGCAAAAACCAAATAAGAGCACACTGCCTGTGCATATGCTATTGAACCACGCCCACCCATGGACAAAGGCGCTTCATCTTCATCACCATTGACATCCCTAAAGTCCTCTTCAATCTTACCCTCAACTTCTCCAATCAGTTGAAAAAACTCATTTAAAGCAACAAGCTGTCTTTTTGTAAATAGCTCAGAAAACTTTTCGATCCCATATGGTTTAACACCTAAGTACTGTGTACTCCCAGATATTGGCAGATTCGGCTCCCAGTCCGGAACTGCACTCTTAGCAATCTCTTCGTGTTCAACACTAGGTGAGATATAGACTCTCTCTCTCTTCCCTTGCAACACGATCCCCATGAGCTTGCTGCCAATACGACCAAGCTTACCCTGTTCTTTAACATATTTATGCCCAATGGGGGCGCCAGAAACTACGCAAGAGAAATTTGCACCACGAGAAAGTTTGTTTCCTTTTTTTGCGCTGTCAGGTGCCTCGCCTCTTCTAACTACGAACCTCCAGTCACGACCGTCTGCCTCCACCTCTACATAGTGATCATCACCCTTCTTCTTTGACAAAAGATAGGTTGAAGCCAATGGAACCCGCACATCTTCAAAAGCAGGGCTAGGGCTATTGACTGTTTTAACCCAAAGCCATGCTATTACAGTCAATTCTTCGTTTGCATACATTTCAAGGTCAGGTCGCTCAGCGATTATCTCCGGATTTATCTTGACCTTGGGGTAGAGGTGCCCAATCCGCTTGAAAGCCTCTTCATGCATCCAATGGCCGTAACGACGTACATCTTCAGCCAGCCCCCTGGCGCCCGACCAGTACTCAGTTAGTCCACTGCCCGGCCGCAAGGTATCTTTGCCAGTTGTATCCTGTTCAGGCAACGGCCCCACCGGCGGTTGGCCGGCAAACTTCGGTGGAATCTCGATCATCGCTTTATTGATCATCACCGCCACGGGATTGAGATCCGAAGCATGACTCTCGAGCCCAAGACGTTGGGCTTCCAGCGGTATCGCACCACCACCGGCGAATGGATCATGAAAGGCCGGTAGTTTCTCAGGATCGAACAGCTCCGCCGCCTGAGGGTGGTTGCGGTTCAGGTGGCAGGTCTCCCGCCAGCTTTCCCAGATGGCCTCCCGGGCGCGGCTCAACACCTCTTCGTTGTTGGTGTTCTCCCACTTCACGAAGTCACGAATGATATCGAACAGCTTCTCACGCTTTCGCTCGGCTTCCTGCTTGTTAACGCCGTAGCCCAGCTCACGCTGGTATCCAGGGTCGTTGACCAGCTGCGCAAACAAGACCGCTCGTGCCGCCGCCAATGGACGCCGCGCCCACCACAAATGCAAAGTGCTAGGGTGGCCGTGGCGGATCGACTTCTCGCGAGCAGCAGCGGCATTGATATCATCCAGCGGCAGCGCCACTTCGATGAGTTTCTTGGGAGATTTGATGTCGGTCATCCGGTTCCCTATAGCGTCTGTTGTGGACCGGCAGCTTTGGAAAGCAGCTCGCCCAGGTCATAGTTGATGCTGGCCACGCCGAAGTCGGGCTCGGTGGTGAAGGGGCTCTTCACGTAGTGGGGGCCCTCGACGCTGTCGCGATCTACGATGACGATGGCCAGCCAGAATTTGTCGGCCTGGTTGAGGCCGTAGATGATCTCGTTGCGCGAGACGGTGATAGTGGTCTGCCCCTTTGCGCGGCCCTTCACCTCGATATGGCGGTCGGTCAAGATCGAGCCATCCGGGTTGGCCGGGGGGCGAGCAGTCACGTCCCAGCCGCACTTCTGGTCCGAAACATCGAACACCTGGTGGCCCATAGCCTGCTCGGCGTCCATCACCGCCTGCATGGCCAGCTGCTCGATACGGGCGCGGGCCTGGGCATCGACGGTGAACTCGGTCTCGCCCTTGCGTTCAGCCAGCATGCCCTGGGGAATCACCAGGGCGCCGCCGATCACCACCGGAGTGCTGGAGACCACCTGCTTCATGGCATCGAGCTCACGGCGGCGCTGGTTGAGGCGTTCGGTCAGTTCATCGACCCGCCGGCGCGCCATCTCCGGCTGCATGCGCGGTTGCTTGCCGGCCTTCATGTCGTCGGTGAGCTTGATGTAGCGGTCGGACCAGTAGTTGATCTCCTTGACCAACCGCTCGTTGACGGCATTGAGCACTTTGTCGGCGTGCCGCTCGCGGCGCCCTTTCACCTCGCGGAAGTGATCGGGTACCAGGGCCTGTACAGCATGGTTGAGCGCCAGGGCTTCCAGGTCGCCGGTGATCCATGGCGCCTTGAGCACGTCTTGAACGAGGTCGAGGTCATGGTCATCGATGGGCTGCATGTCCAGATGCGGCGCCCAGCCGGCATGGGTCTCCCTACCCTGCTCGTCGATCTCCACGAACTGCAGTCGGCGCGAGACCACCCTAGGCGAGCCGTTGCTCTGGTTCTCCACCTCACGCACTGAATGATCGACCATAAACAGTACCTTGGGCGTGGTACCGTCGTCGTTGGGATCTACCAACACGGCGCCCTGCTTGAGCTTGCCGCGGTGGGCCTGCAGCATCAGGTCGGTGGTAGCATGCATCAGCGGGTGCATGGGATGGATCAGGTCGGCCATGGGCTTGCCGGCCAGGCGCACGTGCTCCTTCTCGAAGCAGATGCGTTCGTACTTCCTGAGCACCGGGGTGCGGCTCTCGCCGATCACTCGGTCGCGCTCGCGGATCGCGGCGGGCACGTGACGCACCTCATAGCGGCCAGGTTCACGGGGGCGCAGCTCGCCGCGCACCATCTGAAACGCTTCGGTAAAAAAGGCGCGGATAAAGTAGGGCTGCAGCTTGCGCGCTTCGGCCTTCTCCATCTCCTCCTTCACCGCATAGAGCTCGTCCAGGCCCATATGCTGCTCAACCAAGGCGTTACGTCGGATGATCTCGCGCAGGTGATCGGTATCCAGGGCACCTTCGATGACTTGCTCCAGGCGCGACTTCACCTCGTCGGACTCGCCATAGCGTATCGCCTCCACCAGCAGATCTTTGAGCGAGGTGTTCTCGAAGGCCTCGCCGAGAATGTCGAAGACCTTGCCACCGAGAGCACTCTTCTCCACCTCCAGCTTGTCGAACAGCTTCTGGAACACTGCGCCCTCACGGGTCTCGTTGGCCACTAGGTTCCACAGGTGGCAGACCTCGGTCTGGCCGATACGGTGAATACGACCGAAGCGCTGCTCCAGTCGGTTGGGGTTCCAGGGCAGGTCGTAGTTGACCATCAGGTTGGCGTTCTGGAGGTTGACGCCCTCGCCGGCGGCATCGGTGGCCACCAGCACGAGTACGTCGGGGTTGTTGCGGAACTGCTCCTGGGCCTTGCGGCGGTCGTCGCGGTTGGTGCCGCCATAGATGGTAATCACCGCCTCGGGGCGTCCCAGCAGGCTGCGAATGCGGTCGACCAGGTAGTTCAGGGTGTCCTTGTGCTCGGTAAAGATGATCAGCTTGCGGCGGTTGCCCGACTCAGAAATCATTTGCGGGCTGTCCTGCAGAAGGTGCGAAAGCTCCTCCCACTTACGGTCGTTGCCCGACTCCACCAGCTGTGAAGCCTGCTCCTCCAGGTCCTTCAGGATCAGGATCTCGGCTTCCAGCTCGGGTACGGTCTCGGCGGCGGTGGCCTGATCCACCACCTGCTCGGCATAGAGCTCGTACTCCTCGGCACTGAGCTCCTCATCCAGTTCATCAAAGTTTTCTGGCAACTCGATCTGCTTCTGGATGGCGTAAGTCCCCAAGGTGGAGGCCACACTGCCTTCCCGCACCGACTGGCCGCGCGCCATCAGCTTCATCTCGTTGAGCTTGTCTTCCAGCTTGCGCCGGCGACGCTTGAGCGACTGGTAGATCGCCTCGGGGCTGGAGGCCAGCCGCCGCTGGAGCTGGGTGAGTGCGAAGCCCACGGTGCCCTTGCGCTTACCGGAGAGCGCATCGGCACGGTTCATCTCGTTGCGCACGTAGTCAGTGACCTGCTCATAGAGCACAGCCTCGGCGTCGGAGAGGTCATAGTTGGCGGTGTAGGCGCGACGCTCTGGGAACAGCGGAGTGCCATCGAACTTGAGCAGCTCCTCCTTGACCATGCGCCGCATCATGTCCGAGACGTCGACCTTGTGGGCGCCTTCACGGAACTTGCCGTAGAAGCGGTCGCTGTCGATCAACGACAACCAGATCTGGAAGTCCTCTTCCTTGCCGTTGTGGGGCGTGGCGGTCATCAGCAGGAAGTGGCGGGTAATCGTGCCCAACAACTCGCCGAGCTGGAAACGTTTGGTCTTGTTGACCTTGTTGCCAAAGTAGTTGGCCGATAGCTTGTGGGCCTCATCGACGATGATCAGGTCCCACTCGGTGTTGGCCAGCTTTTCCTGGAACTGCTCGTTGCGGGAGAGCTGGTCAAGACGACAGATCAGCTGGTCCTGCTCGTCGAAGTAGTTACCGGACGCGCACTGCTCCTGCTTCTCTCGGCTGAATATCTCGAACTGCACCCCAAACTTCTCCAGCAGCTCATCCTGCCATTGGTCGGTAAGCCCTCCAGGGGAGACGATCAGGATGCGCTTGGCGTCGGCACGCATCAGCAGCTCGCGGATCAACAAGCCGGCCATGATCGTCTTGCCAGCGCCTGGGTCGTCGGCCAGCACGAAGCGCAGCGGCTGACGGGGGAGCATCACCTCGTAGACGGCGGAAATCTGATGAGGTAGCGGCTCCACGTTGGAGGTATGCACCGCCATCATGGGATCGAACAGCGCCGCCTGGCTGATGCGGTAGGCCTCCAAGCCCAGCTTGAAATCGGCGCCCGGCGCATCGAAGGCCCATGGACGGCCGGCCTGTGCCAGCGAGAGGTTGGGCTCGTTGTCTCGGAACAGCATCTGCTCATGAACGGCGCCCTGGCTATCCTTGAAGTAGACGGTCAGCGCATCGGTGCCCACCGGCACCACCGCCACGACGCGGACCACCTCATCGGGCTTGATACCGCGGACCTGAGCGTCCTGCTTGATGTCTTCCAGCTTCAGCATGCAGTTCCCTCCGCAGTTCGGCGCGTTATACCGGCTCAACGTGATCGTAACCAGGGGCCAGCCGAAGATTCTTGACCCCATACAGGGCCGGTGCATTGGCCAGAGCCAGCTGGTACTCCGCCCCCTGCAGCGAATGACCGGGCGAGCAATCCACGTTCCAGCGCCGAAGCAGGTAGCCGGCCAGGGCAGCACGCAGCTCCACTTTCAAGCTCCCCTCGCGCATGGTGTAGTAGCGCTCAATGGCCTGAGGGTGGCCGATGTTGGGGTGAGGAACCAACTCCAGCTCGACGAAGCGGTTCCACTGACGGTCCTGCAACATACCCTCGTGTTCCTATGCAACGCTCAGTTCGAGCACAGCAGCCGACAGTAGCCGCGTGAGTACGAAGTCGCGAATTAAACCGGAGTGGCGATCGAAAGCCCGCACATGCCAGCGCAGGCCGTTATCGACCAGGGTGTGAGGCACAATCTCGCGCCGGGCCTCACCGCTGGAGCGCGACACATAGCGAATCGCCAGCGCACTACCCTTGTGAATGGCCTCGCTGACCAAGTCCACCAGGGTGAGATCCGGCTGGTTAGGCTGATGGGGCATCTCGCAGCGCACCGACGTCGGCAGTGTGCCAAGGAAGCCGTCGCCAAGCCCCTGACACAGGGTGCTCAGGGTACGGGTGGTGTCGTAGTTGAACAGCGGGGCAAATGCGCGGACACGGACGTGCAGGCGCTTCGACTTATCGTAAACGATGTTGGCCGGCGCTAATTCGTGATAGAGCGCGAAGTCCTTGGTGGCCTGCGTCGGCGCGATGGCGAAGAGCTTCATCAGGTCGTCGCGCCCCGCCTCATTCTTGAACATCAGGGTGAAGTCGATATGGCCTAGAAGCTCCCGCTGCGGCGTGGAGTGCGACGCCAGCGTGATGGGCTGGTGTGATGCGTTAGGCACCCGCGGGCCTCCTTGGCGGCGACTGTGACCTGGCGAGCATAGCCTAGTAGATAAAATTAGGTAACATGACAGCAGAAGAACTTACCCTGTTCATTCACTCCGTCTCAAAAATATTAGTTCCTTGATATATAATGGTTTTCTACCGATCTGCTATTGCTATCACATCAGCCAAAGTCTGCAAAAAACCGGCCTCGCAGGGCCGGCTTTCTTGATTAGAACATTTCGCTCGGAGTTTTATATCAGCGATTGGCGCGATGCTCAATCAGCTCATCGACCACAGAGGGGTCCGCCAGCGTGCTGGTGTCGCCCAGGCCATCGCACTCGTTGGCAGCAATCTTGCGCAGGATGCGGCGCATGATCTTGCCCGAGCGGGTCTTGGGCAGCCCCGGAGCCCACTGGATGACGTCCGGCGAGGCGATGGGACCGATGTCCTTGCGCACCCACTGGGTCAGCTCCTTCTTGAGCGCGTCGCTCTCCTCGAAGCCATCGCCCAGGGTCACGTAGATGTAGATGCCCTGCCCCTTGATGTCGTGGGGGAAGCCGACCACAGCCGCCTCGGCCACCGCCTCATGCGCCACCAGCGAGGACTCGATCTCGGCGGTACCCATGCGGTGACCGGAGACGTTAAGCACGTCATCGACGCGGCCGGTGATCCAGTAGTAGCCATCCTGGTCACGGCGACAGCCGTCGCCGGTGAAGTACATGCCCTTGTAGGCGGAGAAATAGGTCTGCACGAAACGCTCATGGTCACCCCAGATGGAGCGCGCCTGACCCGGCCAGGAATCGAGGATCACCAGGTTGCCCTCGGCGGCGCCCTTGAGCTCGTTGCCCTCGTTGTCGACCAGGGCCGGCATCACGCCGAAGAACGGAAGGGTCGCCGAGCCCGGCTTGAGGTCGGTGGCACCTGGCAGCGGCGCGATCATGATGCCGCCGGTCTCGGTCTGCCACCAGGTATCGACGATGGGACACTTCGAATTACCGATCACCCGATGGAACCATTCCCACGCCTCCGGATTGATCGGCTCACCCACCGAACCGAGCAGACGCAGGCTGTCACGCTTGCTGGAGTCCATGACGTTGTCGCCATGGGCCATCAGCGCCCGCACCGCGGTGGGAGCGGTATAGAGGATACTGACGTTGTGCTTGTCGACGATCTCGCCCATGCGGCCATGGGTCGGATAGCTGGGCACACCCTCGAACATCAGGGTCGTGCCACCGTTGGCCAGCGGCCCATAGACGATGTAGCTGTGGCCGGTGACCCAGCCCACGTCGGCGGTGCACCAGTAGACCTCGCCGTCCTGATAGTCGAAGACATATCGGTGGGTCATGGCCGCATGCAGGAGGTAGCCACCAGTGGTGTGCTTAAGCCCCTTGGGCGCGCCGGTGGAGCCCGAGGTATAGAGGATGAACAGCGGGTCCTCGGCATTCATCTCTTCGGCCGGGCAGTCGGTAGACTGCTTGGAGACGACATCCTCGTACCAGACATCGCGACCCTCGTGCCAGTCGACCTCGCCGCCGGTGCGCTTGACCACCAGCACCTTCTCGCACACCTCGGTACCGTCACGTGTCAGGGCAGCATCGACATTGTCCTTGAGCGGCACCTGCTTGCCGCCGCGCACGGACTCGTCGGAGGTGATGATCAGCTTGGACTGGGCGCCGACCACGCGCTGGGCGACGGCATCCGGCGAGAAGCCACCGAACACCACCGAGTGCACCGCACCGATGCGGGCACAGGCCAGCATCGCCATGGCGGCCTCGGGAATCATCGGCATGTAGAGCGTGACCACGTCGCCCTTGCCGACACCCAGTTCCTTGAGACCGTTGGCCAGTTGGCAGGTCTGCTCGTAGAGCTCACGGTAGGTGAGCGTCTTGTCATCCTTGGGATCATCGCCTTCCCAGATGATCGCCGGCTGGTCGCCGCGGGTCTCGAGATGGCGGTCGAGGCAATTGACGCTGGCGTTGAGGGTGCCGTCCTCGAACCAACGGATATCCACGTTGTGAGAGTCGAAGGAGGTGTTCTTGATCTTGGTGGGAGCCTTGAACCAGTCGAGGTGCTTGGCCTGCTCACCCCAGAAACCCTTGGGATCTTCGACCGACTCCCGGTACATGGCCTGGTAGGTGGCCTTGTCGGCGTTGGACTTGGCGGCGAAGTCGTCACTTACCGGATAGACTTTCTGCTGTTCGGTCATGGAAATGCCTCTGTCCTTGGGGTGGCCCCGTCAGATGAGTGAAGCCGGCCAGCATGCCATTGGCATTGCGTGCGCGTTTTACCGGCATCATTGGAAAGTAGTCCCAGCATACTCCCGCCCATAGCGACTTCCCTTTAGACATTGGTATGATAACATTCCTTTTTTATAACAAAGACTTAAAAACCTTTTTAAACACCGAGCCGCCAAGATAGACCAAGGTCTGAGCACAGTGCTGTAATCAGTAGCCGCGCCCTCGATGGGCCAGCCTATGGAGGAGCTCGGTGAAGTCTTGCTATCAGCAGCCAGTATAAAGTTTGGTTCATCTCTCTTTGCCGGGAAACGCGGCACGGATCTTCAGGAAGAAGTACGCCGTGTCGCGGTACCCGTTGGTGAACACGGGCTTGGCATGATCATGCTGCCGAAACCGGCCATCATCCACCTCCAGCAGATAGGTGTAATCCTTCTGGTATCGCAGCTTGCGCAGGGCGATCAACAGGTGGCGCTGGATGACCCGCCTTTCCAGTAGCTCATGCAGGGTGTCTGCGAAAGGCTGGTCCAGGCGCGGCTCCAGGAAAGCCATCTCGGTGTGCACCGATCGGAAGATTTCGGAGTCTTTGCCCCCAAGGTAAAGACTAACGGTCTCGCGCCGTTCCCCTTCCCGCTGATACAGCACGCCGAGTATTTGAATGGCCGCCCAGGCATCCGACGCCTTGCAAACCGATTGCTTGCGATTTAGCGCCAACAGGGTCTTTGCTAGCTGATAGCCGGCATGGTCTTCCTGGTTGGACTATGCATTGGGCACCGGTGGCACGCTCTGCAGCAGGCCGGCCCAAGTTGCCGGGGGAGAGGGGGTGGCCTCGAGGAGCTCCTCGACAAGGCGGGCAAGCAACCGCTCGAGGGGAATGCCATCCGGGTATTCGGAAAGCCGTTCCAGAGCGAAGCTCAGAAGGGTCGCAAAGCAGACATGCGAGAGGTCATTTCAATGGTAGGCCCACCATCCCGAAAGGCACTCCTCGAGCGTCGGCGGCACACGCAATGGAGAACCATTCGGAAGTGCGCCAGAATACAGCGCCCAGCGAAAGTCCACCGGACTGGGGGTCGCGCCAGACTGCTGGGTCACCGCCAGGATCAGCGCTAGCGACTCACGGCGGGCGACATCAAGCAAACGATAGGCCTCCAGCGCCGAGGTCGGCCACACCTCCAGCAGGTGCGGCAATGCATCGAAGATATTGTCCAGCGCGATATCGAAGGAGTCCTGTGTCTCCTCCACGATGTCGTTGCGGCTGTCTGTCACCCGCATAAGCGCCTGGGCATCGTCGTTCAGGCCGGCCGCTTTCTGGCGCAGCACCCCCGAGACAATCTCCGCAAGGTAGTCCGCCTGCGAGGCGTCTTCGATGTTCGCCGTGGCGCTAAGGTCCATGGGAGCCACGGTGGCACAGACGTCCGGAACGTTGAAGGCTCCCTCCACCAGCGACGAGTCCAGCGTGTAACCAGGGTTTCGCTCATAGTGGGTCAGGAAAACATCGCTGAGGCTGCCGAGTGCCTCATTCAGGTGGATGCGAGCCGCACCAGCGTCTCAGCCTGATGGCACCCTGCCTGGGGGCTCTCGGCATGCTCGAAGCAATCGGCGATAGGGGGTGGCCAGGCCGAGGCGTGCCTGACCCTCCCTGGCCAGGGAGCGGAATTCATCGCGTGGTGGTGTGAGTCAACAACGCATACGCCTGGATCGGGAGGGGTTGACCTTGGTAGCTGCCGTCCGAAATAGCCGTCCGTCCGGTTATAGAAAACCGGACGGACGGACACGGACGGTTCGTGACAGAATCGGACGCAAACCGGACGCAAACCGGACACGCTTTCATTCCACCAATTCCACATAGGGCGGCACCAGTCGCACCTTCCCCGCGCTATCCAGACTGTTCTTCACATCATGGAAACGCTGGCGCTTGAAGCCTTCATCGGCCAGAGCATCGCGCCAATCGTCGATCAGCACCTTGGCGTCTTCGGGGTCACTACCATCGGGCGCCAGCCGGTCGCGGTGGGCATCGTACAAAGCACGCAGCGCGGCCAGCGCCTTGGTCTGGTTCTTCCCCCTGCCTGCCTTCCCCCTGGCGGTCGGCTGATAGTCACGAACAGGGTTCAGGGCGGCGCCCCATACGTCCCCGCCTTCATCGTCCACCATCGGCAACTTCACGCCTTCCAGCTTGAAGGCTTGCAGCTTCGGAAGGTCGGCATCTTTCATCTTGGTGGCCTCCAAGCAGACGATGCCCGCTCCATCCTTGGCCACGCGGTATTCAGCATTCACAGCGCCCTTCAGCACAGTGCTTCCTCTGGCGCCCCTGGCGCTGTCTTTCCCGCTGTGATGTACCACACAGACTGTCGCCTGCCAGCGCTGGCGCATGGCGTCCAGGGTGCGAATGAAGGCGGCCATGTCGACACTACTGTTCTCATCAGCGGGGCCAAGGTTCCGAGACAAAGTGTCCACCACGATAAGGGCGGGCGCCTGGCCGGTTTCCCTGGCCCTGGCTTCCACGGCGTCCAAGACTTCAATCGCGCTTTCCCGATCAGCCAGGCTGGCGGCAGCATGGGACACGAACAACGGCGCCACTTTCAGGGACACATTACTTGCCAGTTCCCATGCCTTCAGGCGGCGAGCAATACCATTATGGCCTTCACCAGCCACCACGAACACGGCCCCTTGCCGGGTCGGATGTCCATGCCAGGCGGTACCGGTCGCCACGCTGGCGGCCCAATCCAGGGCCAGAAACGACTTACCGTGACCAGGCTCGCCAAAAACAAGCGCCAGAGAATCAGCTTCCACGAATCCCCGCACCAGCCAGGCTACTGGCTTCAGGTGGGCCACCATGTCACCAGCGCTAGCGAAGCTAAAAGTCATCGGACTCTCCCAGTTGCCTCGCGGACCGCATGACGACAAGCGGATTGCCAATCACCTGGCAGTCGCGCGCAACTCTCAGCGATCGCTCTCCGTTCAGCCTTGGAGCTGTCATACGTGTCATGAAAAGGAAGCAATTCCAGGACCCGCCTGATACGACTTCGCCGGCACCAGTAGGAGGCCTGGTAGAAATGGGTAGGGATGGTGACGCAGCGGCAATAGGTGCATCTCACGACGAATTGTCCATCCCTGCCTCTCAGGAATATCTCCCTGGCCGCCTGCTGGATGACGCTGTCTGGGTGGTTGATCAGTATACGATCGGATAAAGAAATCCAGCTCATGATATGGCCCTCCCTGCTTCTGCGGTGGAGGCAAAGCTTTCGGCGGCCTCCAGCCACTCGAGTACATCCTTGAGCCGGTAACGAATGGCGCGGCCACGACGTACAAAGCGTGGCCCAGGCCGACCCAGCAGGGTGCCGGTACAGCGCGCCTTAAGGGCGGTGGTGGGCTGGGCGGGGATCAGACCTGGGAATACGGCTCTCTCGGGCAGCTCGATCAGTGCTGGATCGATGCCGTCGCGGTAGTGGCTCACTTGTCACCTCCCAGACGACAAAGGCGCACGTCGGCAAAGTCGGTGCAGGTCTTGCAGCCCTCACAGAAGCTCGGCATCAGCAGCGTGGCGTCGATGGCCAGGGCCGCATGGCGGGCCGCAACTCGGCCTATGTTGGGCAATCCGTGGGCGGGCAGGTGGTGGTAGTCGTTACCGCAGATGGTGATTTCCGCCTCAGGGAGACGCTGACGCAGGCCAATAGCGACCTCTTCCAGGTACGCGAAGTTACGGGCGATCACGACCGGGCAGCCCATGGCCTCGTATAGTGCAGCCGCGTTTGACCAGCCCTCGGCCACCAGCACGCGCTCGGCGCCAGACAAGTCGCCTATTAGGCTCGCCACACCTTCAAGGCGACCGCCGGGTAAGGTGCGCTTGCTGCCATCGGGAAAGATACGCTCCAGGTTGACCAGCTCGCCCTCGACGTACATGGGCATCAGCAGCATCTCGCCGCGCTGGCGCAAGGCATGGGGCGGTAGCCGCTTGCGGGCGAGCCAAGGATGTGACGGATCACCAGGGCCTGCCTCAGCCCACCAGCGGCGCGCCTTCTCGGCTGCCTGGGCCCCTCGCTGCTGGCGCTCGCGGTCGCGGCGCTCACGGTAGCGCATGGCGTCCAGCCGGGCCTGGGCGGCGGCCTCGGGATCGCTGGCGCCGTGAAGCGTCACCACCTCATTAACGTCCTGGTGCCAGATGCCAAAGCTCGCGGCCAGGGGTGAGTGGATGCGATACCAGCCGTTGCCGTTGCCCTTGGGCTTGTCGGGCGCGTCGAATCGCTCGAACCGCCCTGACGCTCTGGGCGCCAGCGTCACGCCATGCCGGGCCAGGGAGACGGCCAGCGCGGCCTCGATGGTGGTATGATTGAGGGGCGCTTTGGTATGGGTCCGGCTCCTCTCGGGGGACCGGGCCTTTGTCGTTTCCAAGTGCATGTTGCCTCCTGCTTCTCAGCGGTGGTCATGGTGTTGACTAGGACGAATCGCCGCGGCGAGCCAGCGCCAGGCGGCGGTCAGAAGATGCGAAAGCTCAAACATGGCGCTCCTCCAGCGTTTCGCACAGAAAGTCGGCGCGGTAGAGGATTGAGTGCTCATGGCAGTGGGGTTGGGTTGGGTTCATACAGACACCCCCTCGGCAGCCTTGGCAAGCCAACCGTCGAGGTCGACTTGCAAGTACCTGACGTTTCGCCCGAGGTGAATATGCCGGGGGGCCGGAATACCGCCGAGGTAGCCACTCCAGCGTGAGTGACGCAGCGTGGCGGGGGCAAAGCCCAGGTAGTCAGCGGCTTGACGTTCGGTCCGTGCAGGGTTGGCAGACATGGCCAGCTCCTTTTTAGGAGCCAGCAGGGTGGGGAGGGAATCAGAACCGGCAGCAGTGCTTACTGAGGGTTCAATTTCAACAGCAGCACTGCTATGATTGTCGTCAAGCCTACGGGGATACCCGAAGGTTTATGCTCTTTCACATGACTGCGCACTGCTCCTGCCGATGTTGACGCATCGGGCTTACGGGGGTGGTGCGTTTTCATGTCGAGCATCTGCTATTCCCTTCCGCCTGCTGGCGGGTGGTGGCTCCGGAATCCCGAGTCTTTGGTCGGAGGAGGGATTACGGGGCCTTCTTATACTGGCTGGATAGCCAGTAGATCTGTACTAGTCTGCTGTGCTTTTTCGCCTTCATCAAGTGGATAACTTGTGGATGGGCTGTGGACTTCTCTGGGGTAGAATCGGGCATCTCGCGAAGCCTCGTAGTGGGGGCCTGGCGACACCCGCCGTCGCCATCTCGCGACGGCACGGCTTGATCGTGGTTTTCGGGTATCTTCCTGGCGTTGGCTCCCGACAACGGGAGGCCGCGCACCGCTCACCTGCCCGCCAGGATGGAACAGAGGATGGACGACAGCTTGCAAGCCCAGGAACAGGATCATGCGCTGATCGTCGAGGAGTTGATCATCGAGGACGATGAGCGGCTGGCCAGCCTGACCCTCGAGTACCTGGAGTCCAGCAGGTCAAGGCCGACGGAGCCCGCGATGTCGAGCGGATCCTCTCCCTGCTGCCGGACCTGGTGATCTTCGATCTGATGCTGCCCGGCGAGGACGGCCTGTCGATCTGCCGCCGTGTGCGAGACAAAGGCTACCTCTTCGCCAGGGATCACACAGTCATGTAACAAGTCTCTTGGTTGTGGGTTTTCCGCCACTCTCGCTGTTCATTCCATTGCCCGCCGCATCGGGACAACGTTCTTTGGGTCATGGGCTACCTGACTCTCGATCAGCTCTCCCCACGCTTGCCACGCCCGACGCTGCTCCTCGGCGTACTCGGCACGCTGATAGGTAGCAACCAAGGAGTCCTCGGGGACGTGGTTCAGCATCCTCTCGATCACATGCGGCTGAGTCGCACAGTATTCACCCAGGCCAGTCGCAAAGCTCCGACGCAGGTCATGTGCGCTGAAGGGCACCATGTCGCCTAGAGGCGCTTTTTTGTCCCTCTTGCGAGTCTTCCGGCCCTGCAAGCGCAGGACTGCAGTCGTAATGGCGTTGGCACCGAGAGGCTGCCCCTCGACGCGACCAGGAAAAACAAACTCCCCGTGTCGTGGAAGGGATAGGAGAAGCCCGACAGCGGCGGTGGACAGGTAAACAGTATGGGCCTTGCGGTTCTTCGCGTTGCTGGCTGGGATCTTCCAGATACCGGCATCAAGGTCGATGTGCCCCCACTTGGTCAGCAACAGCTCGCCACGTCGCTGCCCGGTGAGAATCAGCAGCTTGATGGCGGCGGCGGTGGATGATGCCAGGCGGGCTTGCTCAATGGCGGCCCACAGTCGGCCTAGCTCGGTGAGGTCTAGCTTCCGTTCACGGGGTGCGGACTTCGACGCGCCGACTTTCGACGGCTCGATACCGTAAGCAGGGTTGTTCTCTACCTGCCCCCTGGCTTCAGCGAAGTCGAACATGGAACGCAGTAGGGTAAGGCACTTCCTGGCCTGCTCTCGGGACTGGGTGGCGGCCACATCAGAGATAGTGCCTTTGATACGCTGGCTATCGACATGCATCACCAGCAACTCGCCGAGATGGTCTTTCAGGTAATAGTTCCAGCGCCATGCTGTCTGCTCGACAACCGTTTCAGACGGAGGGCGCTTGGTGCGCGTCGAGGGAGTCTTGGCGTAGCTGATAATCCACTTGGCGAACAGCTCGCCCATGGTCCAGGCGGCCTGATTCTTCTCCTTGCGCTCCTTGCGTACCCGTTTCGGGTTGATGCCTTGAGCGAGCAGGTTAGCTGCATCTTTGTGGGCTTCGCGTACTTCCTGAAGGCCCATGCTCGGATAGCGGCCGAAGCTGTAGCTGTCCTGCTTACCATTGAATCGATACCTGAAGTACCAGCTCTTCGAGCCGGATGGCTGCACTCGGATCGCCAGACCGCCACCGTGAGGCGACTTCACGCTCTCCCAGTAGACGCCTTTCTCTGGCTTCAGAGCTTGAACCTGACGGTCGGTGGTTATCATGGCTGACTCCAAGTCGAAACCACATCGGTAACTGCTCTTGGAGTCTATAACCACAGATAACCACAGACAAGCACAGACGGAGAAAGTTAGAAAATCTATTTAATATCAATGGTTTTTTGTCTATTTTCGTTTATCAAGATCTATGAGTTTTGCTTTCGGGAGGCAGAGGTCGTAGGTTCGAATCCTGCTACTCCGACCAGAGAACACAGTAAAAACGGCCACTTAGCTCATCAGAGCGGTGGCCGTTTTTCGTTGCCCTCTACTCTAGGTAGCAAATAGGTAGCAGCCAGCAGAATCTAGCAAAGCCAGTTAGCCCACGACAACCAGCTGACGCCTTGCCCATCTCGTCCTGCTGCCTGCCCGGCAGCGGGTGGCCATCGCCGGCCCGGCAGATCCAGCACCTCAAGAAACCTCAACATTCATATCGACGAGCACTGGCTTGATCCCTCGCGAGGGGGTTTTTCGGTTAACGATACAAGCAAATGGCCGCTCCGGTAGCAGGCACCAGCGGCTCAAGAATCAGTATGCCCCCTGCCCGTTGCCGGAGCTTGCTTCAAGTAGTTGGCTATCAGCCGGTCGATGTATCAATGTACTCGACCTTGTCACCGCATAGCTTGACGTAATCCATGCCGATGCGGTGGTACAAGAACAGGTGGCGGCAAGTGCTACGTGCTGGGCAAAGTGTTGAGCTGAACGCTGGGGGTATCAGGGGCCGAATAGCTGGAAACGCCTTCTCCCTGGAAAGCCTCGCCTCCCGAGCACTGGTCGCTGTAAGAGCCAACGGGGCATTTCATGACCTGCGCCTGACCAGCCAGTGGCAGCAGTAAAAGAGAAATCGCGATGTGTCGCATACTGTCCTCCTAAGCAGACTTACCAAGGTGGCAGCCTGCCAAGGGGGCCGCAGACCCGATTGGATTTCGCTTACGTCTCATGTCGGCAATATCTCACATACCATTTTCCAACTCCGGGCCACGCTTAGATTGGCGCGTCTCGCGGCCTCGCCGCTTAGGGCGCGCCGGAGGGATCGCCGCACGGAAGCGGCATGGCCATGGACGGCCACCCCCACGCCTCACGCACCTTCACGCACCTTCACGCACCTTCACGCACCTTCACGCACCTTCACGCACCTTCACGCATATTAAGCTTGCTGACGCATTCAGCATATGAACCTTTGCCTACATCCCTGAGTGCGTACCAATGCTGCGTACCCGGTGCGTACCTATTGCTGCGATCCACGCGCGAACGTAAAAATTCTCATCATGCTGGCGCTGGCCAATAGAAACCGAGTAGTGATTCGCCGCCGCTGTGAGGACAAAAGCCAGGACGGCTACCGGGCGACTTGAGAGTGCCGGATGGTCACCAGGCAAGTGTCGTGCGGGTCAGAAATCTGCCAAAGGTGGCAGGATTCAAACCTACGGCACGACTGCCAACGGGTAAGTTGCGGACCGCTTGCATGCGGGGAAGCGGTTGGGGCGTTGGTGAGTGTCTTTTTCCTCTTGACGGTATCCATTCGGTTCAGAGTTCGTCTTCCTGCACTTTTCAGTGCCCCCGTTACGCCAACGCCGGATCTGGCATAAAACGGCTAGAACCGCATTGGAAGCGAAACGCCAAGACCGAAGTCGGGGCTTTCATCGGTGACACCGAAGACGCCGGATATGTTCAGGAACAAGTCCTTGTTCAGCAGGATACCGGCGCCCAGGTTGACGCTCGCAACCGTGGAATCAGATCCCGGAACCTTGACCCCATCGACCTCGAGTTCCTGATTGAAGGAGACACCCACGCCCGTGCTGAGCGAAATCTCGGGCGTGACTGCCAGCGAGGTGCCGACGTTCCCACCGAGAGCATCCCCGTATCGCAGGTCCGTCCTCCCATAGACAGTGCGCGCGAATGTGCGGGTGTAGGACAGGCCGCCGTAAAACGCGACGGGATCGATGGACTTGGACATGGATAGTCCGCCGCGCAACCGGTGGAACCCGCTGCCCAGTGGTATGTCTGTCTCGGTGAAATCCTTGCCTGTTGGCGCCCTGTATCTGAGATTGGCGACCAGCGAAGGCCGTGTTCCGTCCTGCGCCCAAATCTCCTTCCACACAGAGACGGACACGTCACCCGGGCCCGAGTTTCCGCCAAGGGACGTGTCCCGCTTCAGGAAGGGTATGCCGGCCCCGATCATCCAGCCGCCCTGCAGCCCCATGCGACCATCGAGGGACGCGCTGTAGGTATCAGAGCCGCTGGCGGAATGTGTCCAGCCGATGCCGGGCGCAATCTCATAGCTGCCGGGCGGCAGGACGGCGATGCCTTCGCGCACAAGCGCACGCTCCAGCGCGCGGGCCTCATCGGGATCATCGGCGGCGCGTGCCGGTGCAGGTGCCGCTATGGCAGGAGGTGCCGCCACCGCGACGGCCTGCGCTTCGCCCTCCAGCGTGCGAATGCGTTGCTTCAACAACTCGTTGATGCGGACCTGCGCGTCCAGTTGCGCCTGGAGCTCTTGCACCGTTTCTGCGGCGGCAGGCCCCGCCAGCACGAGCGCACATACCAGAATGGGTAATGCTCTCATTTATTGTTCTCCAACATGACAAAGGCAATCCCGTCGATCCAGGCATTTTCGAAGCGTTCGCGGCTCATGGTGCGGTTGCCATAAGCCGGATCGGCAAGCCGGACCTCGCCCTCGGGCGTCAGCCCCTTGAAGACGACGTAGTGGTTGTAACCATAGAAATCGACGGCGACGATGGGCGCGTCGAAATAGCGGACATCCTGGAATCTCAGGTCGCGGAAGCCGGTGGCGGTGTAGCCGCGCTCTTGGGCATAGCGCTTCATGTCGAGCATCGAGAACCCGCCCCGATACCGAACCTTGAGCGGTTCGGTAAACTTCAGCATTCCGGTCGCCACCTCCCGTTCGGTTACCGCATCGTCAAAGGTATAGGTAAACACGGTGGCAAGGGCGGCGGCGGCACAGCTTGTGTCCCACTGCTGCACCACGACGCCTGCTTCGCGGATTTCCTTGAGCGACACGACTGGGCCGGCATGGCTCGCCTGTGGGTGCGACAGGGCCATAGCGAAGGCAGTTATCAAGATAGTTACAGGAAAAAATCGCATCTGATGTCTCTGAAGGCGGATCGCCCAGAACCACCAGTAGACTATGGATTTGGGTTTGTCAGTCGCCAGAACGTCGATCAGGAAGGTCGTCGAACGTGCAACCCGGCTTTATCAGCGAAACCGGAAGGAGCAGTCAGGCTCCTCCCGGTTCGAAATGTACGTTCGACGTTAGGGCATATAGTGTAGATACACTCACACACTCTGAGGCACTGAATGCGCGCGTGCGTTGCCCTTCCGGACGTAATTGCCTGAGCTTAATCCCCACACTAGGTTGTTAATAGACTAAATGGGGCTAAACGGGCTAATCAAAAAAGAGGCAATACTCCAAATTCGATCACCTCAGCTGCAGGAGCGTATGTTGGAGGGGTTGCTCCATTGGTGTCTATCTCTTCGGGGTCGCCACCGATCGTCGTGTAGAAAACGGGATGCTTGTTGCAGTCCTCACTACCGTCGCAGGCATCTCCCCCATACGTCATGTCAAGTGCTGGATTCCCGTAATAAAGAGTGTCGCTACATGGGTTCCCATCGCTGCATAGATTGGGGGTGGTCAGAAATAATGCATCGGAGTCGTTGAGCTCAACGACAACTGATTCAAGGGCACCAACTGGATTACTTGTTCCGGCGATTACGACATCAAGAGCCTGATCATCCAAAATTGTGGGCGCCTTGGCCCCGTCTGCCATGGCCATGGCAGCGCCGGTCAGGCCAATGGCCACGGCGGCGGCAATAAGTGTTGTTTTGATCAACATGTGTTTTTCCTCAATGCTGGTTTCGTTTTAGTTGGAATATCCAGCAAAGGAGGCAAAGAAATCCCCGTGCTGCCTGGGCAAATTTATACTCAAATTAGAACAAGTCAAGCTATTTCAATAAACCGGATATTTTTTCTGGGCGTCTCTGCAGGCCTTTGAAGGCCCCTTTCCCCCTTTTTATACCGTCAAAAAACTCTCCCTAGCCGGAAATTATCCGTTTATTTATTTATACAAATACATTTGCATGGCTGGCAAAAACCATGGCAATCGACTGCCATGATTCCACCAAAATAAACCAGGTTGACGAAGCAGTGCCGCGCAGAGTGCCTCCCATCCGTAAAGCGAACATTTGCCAACATATAAAGCGCCCATGCGGGCGCCTTGGCTGGTGAGTGATTGACTGGTGCGTGAAGGGAGTACGTGACGCCCGCGCGCGTACTGGTCGAAAAATCATCAGAAGGCCAGGCACAGCGAAGGCGCCCAGCCCGGGGCGCCATTTGAGAGCCATTGACTGTTTTCACCCCCCTCCTAACGGGTAAATAATCATCAGACTGACACCGCGCCAGGTCGTCGCCCAGCAAGCCGACGGTCTTCTTCGCCACCACTTTCGTCATCAGCGAGACGTCATCAGCGAGACGTCATCGAGGATGGTGGCGATGTCGTCGATCAGGGAAGGTAGACCGCTGCCGACCAACGCGGGAACTCCCTGGGGGCTTATCGACAGCAGAATGACTCACTGTCGGGAGAAAAGAGGGTGTCGGGAGTCGAGGGCAGCGTGGTGGCACCACGACAGACCGCCGGCGTGATGGCTGTCGGCGGGCTCAGGGAGAACGGGGCGGAGAGAAACAGGGCCTGAAGGGAAAGGGGCGAAGGCCCCTCAGGTCACGGTGATGACGGTGCAGGCGGCAGTGTGGCTGACCTTGTGGGAGACGCTGCCGAAGACCATGCCGTGCATGTCGCTCACTCCGCGACTGCCCATGATGATGGCATCGACGCCGAGGGCCTCGGCCTCTTCGGTGATCAGCGAGGCCGCTTGACCCTGGCGCAACACGTCCTTGACCTCGATGCCCGAGAGGTCGACCTTGGCGTGGGCCTGCTCGAGAACCTTGTGGCCATCTTGCTTCATGTCGGCCGCCAGCTTCTCGCGGTCCTCCTCGGTGAAAGGTTCGGGGGTGCCACCGAGAAACAGGCCGAGGTTGTCGGGGGGAAACTCAACCACGGTCATAAGATGGAGCGTAGCGCCAGTGCTGCGGGCCAGTTGCGCCGCCATGGTGAGGGACTTCTCGGAATGGGGGGAGCCATCGATCGGAACAAGGATTGACTGGTACATGAAGGGTCTCGGTCCTGTGCGGTTGGAAAAAGGGGCCTCGGCCGGCCCTTTACCTTAAAGACTAGACGCTGCCACCATTTCGGCAAATACCGATATACCCACCGACACCCTGAGCAACGTCCGACACCCGCGAGCCCATCACCGGCACGGAGGATTGACTCCGTCCTCCACGCGCTGCTCCAGTTCCTCGAGATAGCTTTCCAGTACCAGGTTGGGCGGGGCTCCCTTGCGGGTGATGGCGCTGTATCCGGTGACGTAGCGGCAGGTGTCCGGGTTCAGGGCGCGCAGCCTGCCGTCACGCACCCAGTGCTCGGCGAAATGCGTCGGCAGGTAGCCAATGAAGCGCCCGGAGAGGATCAGGAAGGCGATGCCCTCCCGGTCCGTGGCCGACGCGGTGGCCTTGAGGGGTTCATGCAGGGCCTTGATCTCCGGGCTCTGAGCATAGGCCGGAGTCACGGCATCGCTGCTTGCCAGTTGCGGGTCCGTCACCGACTCGACCTCGAACAACGGATGGCCGGAGGCGCAGTAGAGCCGCGACGTCTCCTCGTAGAGCGATAGGTAGTGCAGCCCTGGCAGGGTCTTGATCGAGGGAACCACCCCGGTGTGCAGGCGGCCGTCCAATACGCCGAGTTCGATGTCGTGGGGCGGGATCATGCGGATGTTGATGCGCACGTCCGGGCCGCGGTCCTTCAGCGCGCTGAGGGCATCGGTGATGTGCATCTCCGGCATGGTCACCAGGTTGTCGGTGATGCCGATGTTCAGCTCACCCTTGAGCCAGGCATGAAGGCCGTTGACACGGGTACGAAACCCCTCCGCCGCCGCCAGCAGCTGAAGCGTGGCCTCATAGACCTCGGCGCCCTCGTCGGTCAGGGCAAAGCCGCTGCGGCCACGCTGGCACAGCCGAAGTCCCAACCGCGTCTCCAGGTCGTTCATCGCCATGCTGATGGCGGCACGGCTGATGTTCAGCTCCACCTCGGCGGCCGAGAACCCCCCGCATTCCACGACCTTGCGATAGATCCGCAACAGCCGCAGGTCCGCATCACCGAGCTGTCCCGTGAGTGCCTCCTTGCGACGTGACATCGCCTGCCTCCCCTCGCGGTGGTGTCTCTCGAAGCCTATGCCTGACATGCACAAAAGTTAAGCTAACGCTTACATGAAATTCAACAAGACTAGATTTAACTTATCGCCATGCTGCGCCACGCTGCTCCTGTTCCACCACCGACAAGACGATGACCTCGGAGGGTGCTGTCATGTCAGATCGTTCTCACCAGCAGACCGCGGGCCTCACCGAAGAGCAGCTGGATGCCTACTGGATGCCCTACTCCGGCAACCGCCAGTTCAAGCGCGACCCGCGGATCATCGTCGGCGCCGCGGGCAGCTACTTCACCGCGGCCGACGGTCGCCAGATCTACGATGGCCTCTCCGGCCTGTGGACCTGCGGCGCAGGACACTGCCGCCCCGAGATCGCCGAGGCCGTCAACCAGCAGCTTGGCCAGCTGGACTATGCTCCCCCCTTCCAGTATGGCCATCCCAAGGCCTTCGAGCTGGCCCACCGAATCCGTGAACTGACCCCCAAGGGCCTCGATTACGTCTTCTTCACCGGCTCAGGCTCCGAGAGCGCAGACACCTCGCTGAAGATCGCCCGCGCCTACTGGCGCAAGAAGGGCCAGCCGACCAAGACCAAGCTGATCGGTCGTTCCAAGGGCTATCACGGCGTCAACTTCGGTGGCATCAGCCTGGGCGGAATCGGCGCCAACCGCGCCCTGTTCGGCCAGGGCATCGATGCCGACCACCTGCCCCATACCCTGCTCAAGGAGAATGCCTTCACCCGCGGCATGCCGGAGCGAGGGGCCGAGCGTGCCGACGAGCTGCTGGAGCTGATCGCCCTTCACGATGCCTCCAACATCGCCGCGGTGATCGTCGAGCCCATGGCAGGCTCCGCCGGAGTGATCCCGCCGCCGGTGGGCTATCTCAAGCGGCTGCGCGAGATATGCGATGCCAACGACATCCTGCTGATCTTCGACGAGGTGATCACCGGTTTCGGGCGCATGGGCTCGATGACCGGCGCCGAGGAGTTCGGCGTGGTGCCGGACATCATGAACGTCGCCAAGCAGTTGACCAACGGAGCGGTGCCCATGGGCGGGGTCATCGTGAAGGGCGATATCTACCACACCTTCATGGAGCAGGGCGGCCCGGACTACATGATCGAACTTCCCCACGGCTACACCTACTCGGGGCATCCGGTGGCCTGCGCCGCGGCCCTGGCCGCCCTGGACGTGCTGGAGCAGGACCGCCTGATCGACCGCGTGCGGGAGATGAGCCCGGTGTTCGAGGAGGCCCTGCACGGCCTCAAGGGCAGTCGCCATGTCAGCGATATCCGCAACTACGGCCTCGCCGGGGCCCTGCAGATCGAGCCCTACCCCGGCGAGCCGGCCCGCAGGCCCTTCGAGATCGCCATGAAGTGCTGGGAAAAGGGCTTCTACGTGCGCTATGGCGGCGACACCATCCAGCTCGGCCTGCCCTTCATCGTCGAGCGCGAGGAGATCGACCGGCTGATCAACGCCCTTGGCGAGGCCATCGGCGAACTTGACTGACGAACGGACGAATTGCTCCGTGAGATGGTATTCGAGAGGTGGCACGGGGCCACGCTTGACCGTGGGCCAGGCCTGACTGTCTGATCAACGGTGTTCGTGTCGACTGCGAGAATTGAGCGACTTGCGCGCCTTGTTGCGTCGGTATAGCCGCACCAGGGCGATCCACAGGGCGGCCGCCACCATGGCCGCCAGTGTCCAGCCCTGCCAGGGGCGAGCGGCATCCCCCATCAGGGTCTCGAAGGTGATGAT
Source organism: Halomonas aquatica (assembly GCF_040196335.1). Lineage (NCBI taxonomy): Bacteria > Pseudomonadati > Pseudomonadota > Gammaproteobacteria > Oceanospirillales > Halomonadaceae > Halomonas > Halomonas aquatica. The sequence goes on along the minus strand of NZ_JBEGCJ010000007.1, from coordinate 56,357 downwards.
CAGGATGAACCCCAGCGCCTGGCTGGCGATGGCCAGGGCGCGCAGCATATCGAAGGCCGGTCGTGTCATGAGTGCTCCCGCTGGATGACAGCCCTGCCCGCCGGCAGTAGGCTTGGCGAAACGAATTCGCCAAGTGTAACCGGTCCGGCACCAGCCGCCGACCTTACGGGAGTCACCGCCACGACATGGATGCCATCGCCCTGGGGCCCGTCCTGATCGCACTGCCGCGTCTTTATGCCTTCCTCGCCGCCCTGGCGCTGCTGGGGGCCAGTGCCTTCCTCCTCGGCCTGCCCAGGCGGCGCCATGCGCGCTGGTTCAACGGCCTTCTCGTGGCCTGGCTGGTCGGCGCCCGCCTGGGCCATGTGCTGATGAACGCCGGTGCCTATGCCGAGGCCCCGCTGGATATCCTCAAGTTCTGGCAGCCCGGCTACCAGGGCCTATGGGGGCTGCTGGCCGCGCTGATCTGGACCGCCTGGTCGCTGCGCGACCGACTGGGGGCGATGCTGGGGGGCATGGCCCTTGCGCTGGGCGCCTCACTGATGTGGCTGACGCTGGTGACCGTGGCGCCACTGGGCGGCGGCATGGCCCTTCGCGAGCTGCCCGACCTGGCCCTTGAGAACCTCGAGGGCGAGACGGTGAACCTGGCCTCGCTCAGCGGCGAGCGGGTGGTGGTCAACCTCTGGGCCACCTGGTGTCCGCCCTGCCTGCGCGAGATGCCAATATTAGCCGAGGCCGATGCCCGAGAGGGCGTGAGCGTGGTGATCGTCAACCAGGGCGAGGAGCTGCTGCAGGCGGTGCGCTACCTGGACGAGCAGGGCCTCGACTTCCGCCATGCCCTGCTCGACCCGCGCCAGAAGCTGATGGTGCTGGCCGAGTCACCGGGCCTGCCCACCACTCTGCTGTTCGATGCCGAGGGCCGCGCCGTGGAGCAGCACGTCGGCGAGATCACCCGTGCCCACCTTTCGTCATGGCTCGATGAGCGCTGATCGGCATTGGAATGCTTAAGCCGCGTCGGGCTTTGCTGTAAGATACCGCGCCCTGTCGCCGCTGGGCAGGGTGTGGCCAGCGGCACCGAACCGATCCCAAGCATCCCCGAGGCACCATGAGCGACTACTCTCCCGGCCAGCGCTGGATCAGCGACGGCGAGGCCGAACTCGGCCTGGGCACCATCCTCAACATCGACGCCCGCAGCGTCACCGTGCTCTTCGGCGCCAGCCAGGAAACCCGCACCTACAGCAGCCGCAACGCGCCCCTGACCCGTGTGGCCTTCGGCAGTGGCGACCGCATCCAGTCTGCCGAGGGCTGGCAGATGACCGTCGATGACAGCAAGGAAGTCGGCGGCCTGATCGTCTACATCGGCGAGGACGACGCCGGCGAGCTGTGCGAGTTGCCCGAGGCGCGGCTCGCCGACACCATGCAGTTCGACCAGGCCCGTGATCGGCTGCTCACCGGCCAGGTCGACCGCAACGACTGGTTCGACCTGCGCTTTCGCACCCTGCACCATTTCCAGCGCATCGAGCAGAACCCGGCGCTGGGCCTGGCCGGCCCGCGCATCGACCTGATCCCCCACCAGCTATATATCGCCGACGAGGTGTCCCGCCGCCATGCCCCGCGGGTGATGCTGGCCGACGAGGTGGGGCTGGGCAAGACCATCGAGGCCGGTCTGATCCTCCACCGACTGCTGCTCACCGGCCGCGCCGAGCGGGCGCTGATCCTGGTGCCGGCGAGCCTGACTCACCAGTGGCTGGTGGAGCTGCTGCGCCGCTTCGCTCTGGAGGTCACCCTGCTCGACGAGCAGCAGAGCCAGGCCCACGGCGATGCCAACCCCTTCGAGACCGGCCAGTTGGTACTGGCAAGCCAGGACTGGCTGTTCGCCAACCCTCACCGCCAGCAGCAGGCTCTGGACTGCGACTGGGACCTGCTGATCGTCGACGAGGCCCACCACCTGGACTGGAGCCCGCAGCAGAGCGGGCCCGGCTACGCCTGCGTGGGGCGGCTGGCGGCGCAGGTGCCCGGCATGCTGCTGCTCACGGCCACCCCGGAACAGATGGGCCTCGAAAGCCATTTCGCCCGGCTGCGCCTGCTCGACCCGGACCGCTACCACAGCCTAGAGGCCTTCCGCGAGGAGGAGGCCCACTATGTGGAAGTCGCCGAGGCGATCGACGCCCTGGATCGCCTGCCCGGCGAGGCGGCCGACCGCGAGCGGGTCGCCGCGGTGATCCACGAGGCCGACAGCCTGGCCCTGCTCGATACCCTGGCCGACCCGGAGCGCAGCGACGACCAGCGCGCCGCGGCCCGGGACCAGCTGCGCGACCAGTTGCTGGACCGCCACGGCACGGGCCGGGTGATGTTCCGCAACAGCCGCCGCCATGTGGGCGGCTTCCCGGAGCGTCGCCTGCACATCGCGGAACTCGAGACACCCTCTCCCTACCGTCGGGTACTGCGCCGCCTGGCTCGCGACGAGGACTACCTGGACGAACTGCTGATCGAGACCGGCCTCGATCACCCGGACGTCCTGATCTACCCCGACACCATGTACCGGGCGCTCACCAAGGACCCGCTCAACACCGAGCCTTGGTGGCAGTTCGACCCGCGCGTGACCTGGCTTCTTGAGCGCCTCGCCGACGATGGCGAGGCGGGCTTCGCCGACGACAAGGTGCTGGTGATCGCCCATGACCGAGAGACGGCCCAGGGGCTCGCCGAGGGCCTGCGGGTCCTCGGCGGCTACCACGCCCCGGTGTTTCATGAGGGCCTCTCGCTGGTGGAGCGAGACCGCGCCGCGGCGGCCTTCGCCGACGAGGAGGAGGGCTGCCAGGTGCTGCTGTGCTCGGAGATCGGCTCCGAGGGGCGCAATTTCCAGTTCTGTCGGCACCTGGTGATGTTCGACCTGCCGCTGCAGCCGGACCAGCTCGAGCAGCGCATCGGCCGTCTCGACCGCATCGGTCAGCGCCACGCCATCGAGATCCATGTGCCGGTCTTCGCCGGCAGCCCCGGCGAGAAGCTGCTGCGCTGGTACCACCAGGGCATGGATGCCTTCAGCGCGCCCCATGGCCTGGGCAGCGAGATCCACGCCGCCTTCGGCGACACCCTGGCCGACAGCCTGCTCGACGACGAGAGCCTCGCCGAGGTGATCGAGGAGACCCGTGCCCTGTTCGAGGCACGCCTGGCCGAGCGAGATGCCGGCCGCAACCGCCTGCTCGAGCTGAATGCCTGCCGCCATGAGCGTGCCGAGGCGGTCACCGAATCGATCCGGGAACTCGACGCCGACCGAGCGCTAGGCCGCTACCTGGATCAGGCGATGGACATCTTCGGCGTCGACAGCCAGGAGCTGGGCGGTGGCATCCTGCACCTGCAGCCGAGCCCGCAGATGCTCGACGGCCTGCCGGGCCTGGTGAAGGGCGAAGAGGGCTTCTCGGCCACCTACTCCCGGGCACGTGCCCTGGCCCGGGACGATGTCCAGCGCCTCTCCTGGGAACATCCGCTGCTGCGGGAGATGATGGGCCGGATCCTCGACGGCGCCATGGGCAACACGGCGCTGGCCCTGCTCAAGCACCCCGCCATCCCCGCCGGCCGGCTGATGGTCGAGCTGGTGTTCCGCACCCATTGTCCGGCCCCCCGACGCCTGCACCTCAACCGCTTCCTGCCGCCCACGGCGGTTCGGGTACTGCTCGACGAGTCGGGGGCCAACCTGACCGACAAGATATCCTTCACCGGCCTCTCCAAGGCGGTGCAGAAGGTCAAGAAGGCGGTCGCCCGGGACCTGATCAAGAGCCGCCACGACCAGTTGCGCGAGCTGCTCGACGGCGCCGAGGCAGAGGCCGAGCGGGAACTGCCGAGCATCGTCGAGGCCGCCCAGGTGCGCATGCGCGCCGAGCTGGACGCCGAACTGAGCCGCCTCGAGGCCCTCTCGCGTCTCAACCCCGCGGTGCGCGCGGATGAGCTCGAGGCGCTGCGCCATGAGCGCGCCGAGCTGGACACCGCCATCGAGGGCAGTCGACTGCGTCTGGATGCGGTGAGGGTGATCGTCACGGTGGGCGATGACGCCCGCTGACAGCCGACTGCCCCCCTAAAGACCCACGGGCCCCGCCGGCGACGCCGACGGGGCCCGTTGGCTAAAGCGGGATGGCCTCAGCCGAGGATAGCGGCCAGGGCCTTGTCCAGGGTCGGGAAGCGGAACTCGAAGCCGGCCTCCAGCAGCCGCGCAGGGCGCATGTCGGCGCCGGTCAGCAGCAGCCTCGACATCTCCCCGAAGGCGGTCTCCAGGGCGATGGCCGGCATCGGCATCAGCGCAGGGCGGCCCAGCTGCTTCGCCAGGATGCGAGTGAACTCGGCATTGGTGACCGGGTGGGGGGCGCTGCCGTTGAAAGGGCCCTCCAGATCGGGGCGCTCGAGCAGGAAAAGGATCGCGCTGACCAGATCCTCGCGATGTATCCAGGGCATGAACTGCTTGCCGTCACCGAAGCGACCGCCCAACCCCATCTTGAAGGGCGGGAGCATCTTCTTCAGGCTGCCGCCGCCGGCGTCGAGCACCAGGCCGATGCGCAGCAGGGCGACCCGGACGCCGAATTTCTCGGCCGCACTGGCCGCATCCTCCCAGCGCTTGCAGAGGCGGTGGGCGAACTCGTCGTGGGGTGGCGTCTGCTCGGTGACCTCGCGATCCCCCTGGTCGCCGTAGTAGCCCATGGCCGAGGCCGAGACCATCACCTTCGGCGTCCGCCCCTGCGTGGACTGAAGCTGCTCGCAGAGTGTGACCAGGTCGCCGGTGATGTTGACCCGGGAATCGATCAATCGCTCTTTCTGCTCCTCGCTCCAGCGCCTGCCGGCGATCGACTCCCCGGCCAGATTGACGATGGCATCCGGCGGAGTATCGACGAAATCCAGCACCGAACGGCGAATGTCGCTGCCCTCCGGCAGGCGGTCCCGCACCTTGTCAGGCTCCCGCGACACCACCAGCAGGCGATGTCCGGCCTCTTTCAGCCGCCGACAGAGCCGCTGCCCGACGAAACCGCTGCCGCCCGTGATCAGCACACGCATCCGGAATCCCTCCCCAAGCCGTTATGACAAGACACCATGAGTTATACAGTCGTTGTACACTTCTGCTAGTCTAGCGATGAACGCCGTTGACTGCACGAGATGCTCATGCCCCACGCACCCGCTTCCACCGCCATCATCGGTGCCGGCATCGCCGGCATCGCCTGTGGACTAGCCCTGAAGGCACACAACCTGCCGGTGCGCCTGTTCGACAAGGCTCGCAGCCCGGGGGGACGGATGTCGAGCCGTCGCCTGAAGGATGCCAGGGTCGACCTGGGGGCCCAGTTCTTCAGCGTGCGCGACCCGTCTTTCCACCGCCAGGTGATCGCCTGGCGCAAGGCGGGTGTCGTCGCCTCCTGGCCGGACTCCCTATGGGAGGCGAGCGAATCGGGCTGGCAACGCCACCAGGACGATGTCGAGCGCCTCATCGGCGTTCCCCGCATGAGCGCCGTGACCCGACATCTCGCCGAGGGGCTCGAGGTGGTCTCCGGCACCCGGATCGAACGCCTTGAACCCAAGGGGTCACAATGGTGGCTGGTGGATCAGCACGACGAACGCCATGGCCCCTTCGATCGCGTGGTGATCGCCACGCCGCCTCCCCAGTCCCGGGCCCTGCTGCTGCCGCATGAGCCGGCCCTCGCGGACGCCTGCGAGGCCATCATCCAGCGCCCCTGCTGGGCCGCATGGGCATGCTTCGATGCCCCGCTGCCGTCCCTGCCGGGGGTCGATGACGACTGGCAGGCGGTACGCCTGGCGGCAGACCCTGGCCGTTCGCCGGCCGGCGATCCGCTGCGCTTCGTCAGCCGCAACGACCACAAGCCAGGCCGTCACGGCCAGGGCGAGAGCCTGAGCCTGCTGGCACGACTGGAGTGGAGCGAGGAACATCTGGACCTCGACACCGAGACCGCCGCCAGACGGCTGCTCGATGCCTTCCGCGAGCACCTGCCGGCAGGCGTCGAACTGCCCGCATCGACCTCCCTGGGGGCCCATCTCTGGCGCTACGCCCAGCCGGACGTCTTCGCCGCCGGCGAGGCGGTCAACCTCGACCACCGCCGGTCGCCCGCGGGCCTGGCGCTGTGCGGCGATGGCTGGCGCGGGCCGCGGGTCGAGGACGCCTGGCTCTCCGGCCACCATCTCGGCGAGGCCCTGGCGGCCGACGCTCCCTGACTCCCCTTCGCGACCGGAGACTTCCATGTCCTACGCCCTGATCCTGCTCGCCCACGGCTCCAGCGACCCGAACTGGCGAGCGCCCTTCGAACACTTCGCCGAGGCCCTGACCGGCCGCCTGTCGACACCGCTGCGACTGGCCTACATGGAGCTCAGCGAGCCGTCCCTCGAGTCCACGGTGGCCGAACTGGCGGAGGACGGGGTCGAGCGTGCCGAGATCCTGCCGCTGTTCTTCGCCGCCGGACGCCACCTCAGGAAGGACGTGCCCGGCCAGGTCGAGGCGCTGACCGCCGCCCATCCCGGCATCGACCTGACCCTGCTGCCACCGGTCGGCAAGCACCCGGCCTTCGTCGAAGCCCTGGCGGCTGTGGTCGCCGAGCAGGCAGGGGAGTCGGCACGCTCATGACTGACGAGCCAAGACGCCCGGCCGACACGCCGCTCTACCCGATCCGCGAGGTCTCCCGTCTGACCGGGGTGAACTCCGTCACCCTGCGCGCCTGGGAGCGTCGCTATGGCCTGATCAAGCCTCAGCGGACCCCCAAGGGACATCGCCTCTATGCCCGCGAGGACATCGAGCGAGTCGAGCGCATCCTGCAATGGCTCAATCGCGGCGTGCCAGTCAGCCAGGTCCGCGAACTGCTCGACCAGCCGGAGACGGCGGAGACCCCGGCGCCGGCGGCCGGCGACTGGGCGGGCCAACGTCGCCAGCTGAACAACGCCCTGCAGGCGCTCGACCTCGACCGTCTGGAGGAGCTGTTCAACCAGTCGCTGGCCCTCTACCCGGTCCCGACTTGCCTGGCCGAACTGTGGCAGCCGGTGGTTCGCCAACTCGAGGAGGGCTGGGGAGACCAGCTGGGCGACACCCTGCAGCGCCGTACCCTGGAGGCCTTCCTGCGCACCCGCATCGGGACCCGGCTGCTGCATGCCAATCGGCTGGCCACTGGCCCTGTGCTGCTGATCGTCCCCTTGCCGGACGACCCCTCTCCGCTATGGGTCCTGCTTGCGGCACTCGCCGCCAGCGACCGCGGCTATCGCGTCCAGCTCTTCGATGCCCCATTGCCCTCCAGTGAGCTGCCGCTGGCGGTGGAGCGCTTCCAGGCGGCCGGCCTGCTGATGGCCAGTGGCAAGGCCGAGAAGGCCGATCTGGTCAGGCGCCAGCTGCCACGACTGGCCGAGCAGCTCGAGGTACCGCTGATGGCCTGCGGCCCCATGGCACGCATCCGCGAGGCCGATCTGGAGGAGACTCGGGTGTATGTGCTGGGGGATGATCTCGACGAGGCCATGCAGCGCCTCCAGGCCAGACTTCCCGTCCGCTGAACCGGAGCCGCCCATGCCTGCCCCCGTGCTCGTCTGGTTCCGCAGCGACCTGCGCCTCCAGGACAACACCGCCCTGACCGCGGCCGCCCGAAAAGGCCCCGTGGTGGCCGTCTTCCTGCGCAGCCTTCCTCACTGGCAGCGCCACGGCCATGGCGCCAACAAGCTCGATTTCTGGGGCCGCGGCGTGGCGGCCCTGAACGCCAGCCTGACGGGTCTCGGCATCCCGCTGCTGCACCGCGATATCGGCGACTTCAGCGAGGCCCCGGCGACGCTGCTGGACATCGCGCAGCGGGTCGGGGCCCGTGCCTTGCACTTCAACCGCGAATATCCGCTGGACGAACAGCGCCGCGACGCCGCGGTGATCGCCGCCTTCGAACAGGCGGGCCTCACGGCCACCGGCCACCACGACGCCGTGGCCTTCGCCCCTGGGGAGCTGCTCACCGGCAAGGGAGACTACTACGGGGTCTTCACGCCCTTTGCCAAGGCCTGGCACCGCAAGCTGACCCCGGAGCGCATCGCCCTGCACGACACCCCGGCGCCCCAGCCGCGCCTGTCCATCGAATCCAACCCCCTGCCAGACCTGCCCCCCCTCGATGACACCCCGGTCGATGCACACCTGTGGCCCGCCGGCGAGGACCCCGCCGCCGACCGCCTGGAACGCTTCCTGCGCTTCCGCGGACGCCACTATCAGCGCCAGCGCGACTTCCCTGCGATTCATGGCACCAGCGAGCTGTCGCCCTATCTGGCGCTGGGCATGATCTCCCACCGCCAATGCCTGCAGGCGGTGCTCACCGAGAATCACGGCGCACTGGCCGAGGGGGACGCCGGGCTGACGACCTGGGTCAACGAACTGGTATGGCGGGAGTTCTACCACCACGTGGCCGTCGGCTTCCCGCGGGTCTGCCGCCATCGTGCCTTCCAGCGGCATACCGAGGCACTCGCCTGGCGAAATGACCAGGCGAGCTTCACGGCCTGGTGCGAGGGGCGCACCGGATACCCCATCGTCGATGCCGCCATGCGACAGCTCGTGGCCACCGGCTGGATGCACAACCGGCTGCGCATGGTCACCGCCATGTTCCTCACCAAGCACCTGCTTATCGACTGGCGGCGCGGCGAGGCCTTCTTCCTTCGCCACCTGGTGGACGGGGAATTCTGCGCCAACAACGGCGGCTGGCAATGGGCGGCCTCCACCGGCACAGACGCCGCCCCCTACTTCCGCATCTTCAACCCCACCACCCAGTCCACACGCTTCGACCCCGACGGCAACTTCCTGGCCCAGTGGCTGCCCGAACTTGCCGGGCTGCCGAAGAAGGCCCGCCACGCACCCACGAACGACCTGCTCGGCGGCGTCGACTACCCGGCCCCCATCGTCGACCACCGAGCCGCACGGGCGCGTGCCCTGGAAGCCTTCAAGGCCCTGAAGGCGGAGTGAATCCACCCACGCATGGCGGGAGGCCCCTGAATGCAAAATACACCGGACCTGGAGGCCTTCTGCGCCTTCTTCAACAAGCTTGACAAGACCTGTACAAAGAGGCTTTTCGAGGTATACACTGACGAGGTGATCTTCACCGACCCGCTGCACCATATCGAGGGACGTGAGGCACTGGAGGCCTATTTCCAGAACCTGTACGACAATGTGACATCGTGTGGTTTCATTTTTCACGAGACCCTTCAGCGAGACGAGAAGGCATTCGTAACCTGGACCATGGAACTGGTGCATCCTAGGCTCGATGGCGGACGCCGCGTCGAGGTGGAGGGATGCTCGCACCTGACCTTCGCATCGGATGGCAGGGTAGCCAGGCACAGGGACTACTTCGATGTGGGCGCCATGCTCTACGAACGCCTGCCCCTGCTGGGCGGTGCAGTGCGACTGGTGAAGCGACAACTGGGCCGGTGACGGCCACCGAGGATGGGGACAGCGCATGAAGAAGGCGAGCGACAGGCAGCGTATCTGGCTGACGGGGGCCACCTCGGGCATAGGCCGTGCGCTCGCCGAACGCCTGCTCGAACAGGGGCATAGGGTCGCACTGAGCGCCCGCAGCGACTCGGCTTTGGCCGAACTTGCCGCCGGTCACGACAATGCTCTGATGCTGCCACTCGACGTGGCGGATCGTCAGGCCGTCCGAGAGGCCGGTGAGCGGCTGGGGCAGGCCTTCGGTGGACTGGACCTGGCGATACTCAATGCCGGCACCTGCGAGTATCTCGACGCAAGCGACTTCGATGTCGACCTCGTCGAACGTGTCTTCGCCCCCAACTTCTTCGGCGCCGTCTATTGCGTTGATGCCGCCCTGCCGCTGCTGCGCCAGGCCCGGGAGGAGGGTGGCCACCCGCAGCTGGCCGCGACCTCCAGCGCCGCGGCCTATCTGCCACTGCCTAGGGCCGAGGCCTACGGTGCCTCCAAGGCGGCCCTGAGCCACTTCATGGAATCGCTGCGCCTGGACCTGGCAGGCGAAGGCATCGGGGTCAGCCTGATACATCCCGGCTTCGTGAAGACCCCGCTCACCGACCGCAACGATTTCCCCATGCCCATGCGCGTCACCGTCGACGAGGCCGCCGAGACGATCCTCTCCGGCCTGGAAAGACGCCGCCTGGACATCCACTTCCCGCGACGCTTCACGCTGCTGGTCCGACTGCTGGGCATCCTGCCCGCGTCCCTGCGCTACCGCCTGGGGCTGCGCATGACCCGACAGGACACACCCCAGGAGACCCGCCCATGACCGCCTCCTTCCAACCCGTGCGTGATGCTCAGGGTGATGCCCATCGCAGTGCCGCCCAACGCATTGCGGTGATCGGCAGCGGCATCGGCGGCATGGCGGCCGCCTGGTACCTGTCGAGCCGTCATGAGGTGACGCTCTTCGAGGCCGAGGATCGCCTGGGCGGCCATACCGCCACCATGGACGTCACACTGGGGGAACGGCAGTACGCCATCGATACCGGCTTCATCGTCTTCAACGACTGGACCTACCCGCACTTCCAGCGCCTCCTCGAACGCCTCGGCGTCGCCGCCCAACCCACCGAGATGAGCTTCTCCGTTCACGAGACGACCCGCGACTTCGAATACAACGGCCACACCCTGGCGAGCCTCTTCGCCCAGCGCCGCAACCTGCTGCGCCCGAGCTTCCACCGCCTGCTGAGCAATATCCTGCGCTTCAACCGCGAGGCGACCCGGGCGCTGGAGGAAGGCAGGCTGGACCCGGCCATGACTCTGGGGACCTGGCTCGATGCCGGCGGCTACGACGCCGATTTCCAACACCGCTACCTTCTGCCCATGGGAGCCGCCATCTGGTCGGCGAGCATCCGCGACCTGCGCGACTTCCCGCTGCTGTTCTTCGTGCGCTTCTTCCGCCATCACGGCCTGCTGTCGGTCAATGACCGTCCCCAGTGGTACACCCTCGTAGGGGGCTCACGCTCCTACATACCGGCGCTGACCGCTCCCTATGCCGAGCGCATCCGGTTGGCGACCCCGATTCGCGGCATCCGCCGTCACGCCGACCGGGTCGAGGTGCGCAGCGATGCCGGCGTGGAGTCCTTCGATCAGGTGGTGCTGGCCTGCCATGCCGACCAGGCCCTCGCGCTGCTGGAGGACCCGAGCGATGCCGAGGGCGAGATCCTCGGCGCCCTGCCCTTCCAGGACAACGAGGTGGTGTTGCACACCGATACCCGTCTCTTGCCACGCCGGCGACGCGCCTGGGCGAGCTGGAACTACCGGCTCGATGGCCGCGGCGACGATGCCCGGGTCTCGGTCACCTACGACATGAACATCCTGCAGCGCATCGACGCCCCGCATACCTTCTGCGTCACGCTCAACGACGGCGCCGCCATCGACCCCGACAAGGTGCTGGGCCGCTTCACCTATGCCCACCCCCAGTTCACCCTCGCCGGCCAGACGGCCCAAGCCCGCCATGCCGAGATCTCCGGGCCGACACACCGCACCCACTTCTGCGGCGCCTACTGGCGCAACGGCTTCCATGAAGACGGGGTATGGAGCGCCCTGCGGGTGGCCCGCGACCTGGGCTGCGACGAGGACACCCCGCGTGACGTCAAGGCCAGGACACGATCGCCGGCGACCGAGGAGAGCGCAGCATGATGCGCGCACCGCGTTCGCGGATCTATCGGGGCAGCCTGCACCATCGCCGCTCCCTGCCGCGTCCGCACGCCTTCGAATATGACGTCTGGATGGCCTGGCTCGACCTGGACGAGCTACCCGAGCTGTTCGACAAGGTGCCCGCCTTCAGTGCCCGGCGACCGGCCCTGGCGCGCTTTCGCCGCGAGGACTACCTCGGCCCCCAGGACCGCCCCCTCAAGCAGGCCGTGCGCGAGGAGCTCGAGCGCCAACTGGGCAGCGCCCCTGATGGGCGCATCTGCGTGCTGACCCAGCTGCGCACCCTGGGGCTCGGCTTCAATCCGGTCTCGTTCTACTATGCCTTCGACGCCCGAGGCGAACTGCGCGCCCTGCTCGGCGAGGTCAGCAACACCCCCTGGGGGGAGCGGACCCGCTATGCCTGCGCCGTGGCGCCCAGGCCACATGGCCACGTGGCCGAGTTCGACAAGGCCATGCACGTCTCGCCCTTCAACCCCATGGACATGACCTACCGCTGGCGCTTCGACACCCCCGGCGAATCGCTGTCGATGCACATGGAGGCCTGGAAGGACGGCGAGCGCCACTTCGATGCCACCCTGACCCTGCAGGGCCGCCCGGCGACCCGCGGCGTGCTGCTCGCCACCCTGGCTCGCCAGCCCTGGATGAACCTGAAGACGCTGGCAGGCATCCACTTCGAGGCGCTGCGGCTGTTTCTCAAGCGCATCCCGGTTTATGGCCACCCCGGACAAGACCATCCCGGACAAGACCACCCTTCCCGTGAGGAGAGCTCGTCGTGAACACGCTTCGCTCCGCCACCACCCGCCCCCTGACCCCCGAGGGCGACCGACTGACTCGCTGGCTCAAGCCGCGGGTGCTGGCCCAGCTTGACCGCCTGGAAGGCGGGGACATCACCCTGATCGACGGTCACCAACGACACCGCCTGGGCCGGGGAGGTCCGCTCAAGGTGACCCTGGTGGTCCGCCACCACCGGGCGTGGAAACGCCTGGCACTGGGTGGCACCGTGGGCGCCGCCGAGGCCTACATGGACGGTGACTGGGATGCCGACGACCCGGTGGCCCTGGTACGCCTGTTCGCCGCCAACCTGGAACGGGTCAACGGCGAGATGGAGAACGGCACCGCCCGCCTCGGCCGCTGGCTGCTGGGCGCTCTCTACCGCCTGCAGCGCAACAGCCTGCGCGGGTCACGGCGCAACATCGCCGCCCACTACGACATCGGCAATGCACTGTTCTCCACCTTCCTCGACCGCGACCACCGCATGTACTCCAGCGCGGTCTTCCCCCATGCCGAGGCAAGCCTGGAGGAGGCCTCGACCCACAAGCTCGACCTGATGCTGGAGAAGCTCGATGTCCAGGCCCACCACCACCTGCTGGAGATCGGAACCGGCTGGGGGGGACTGGCCATCCATGCGGCGAAGACACGCGGCTGCCGCGTCACCACCACCACCATTTCCGCTGAGCAGCACGCCTTCACCGCCAGGCGCATCGAGGAGGAGGGGCTCGGCGATCGCATCACCCTGCTCCAGCAGGACTACCGCGAGCTCGAGGGACGCTTCGACCGGCTGATCTCGGTAGAGATGATCGAGGCGGTGGGCCACCAGTACCTCGGCACCTACCTGGCGACCCTGGACCGACTACTCACCGACGACGGCCAGGCGATGCTGCAGGCGATCACCATTCGCGACCAGCGCTACGAGGAGGCCAAGCGCGAGATGGACTTCATCAAGCGCTACATCTTCCCGGGTGGCTTCCTGCCGTCACACCGCGCCATCCTCGACGGCCTGACCCGCCACACCTCGCTCAACATCACCGACCTGGACGAGATCGGCCTGCACTACGCCCGGACCCTGCGTGAGTGGCGCCACCGCTTCGAGGCGAGTCTCGAGACGGTGCGCAAGCTCGGCTACGACGAACGCTTCATCCGCATGTGGCGCTACTACCTCTGCTACTGCGAGGGAGGCTTCATGGAGCGCACCATCGGCACCTGCCAGCTGCTGCTGGCCAAGCCCGGCGCACGGCCGTCACCTCTAACGGGTGACGTGTGAGCCTTGGCGTATCCTCCGGCGCCGGCCGGATGCTCTACAACCTGGCCGCGTTCCAGGCGGGCTGGTTCGCCTGCGTGCTGGGAGGCTCGACGATCGGGCTCGTGGCCGTTGCGATGATCATCACCCTGCATCTCGCTTGGCTGGCCCACCCCGGGGAGTGGCGATGGCTGGCTGGATTCGCATTGCTGGGGCTGGCGTTCGACGGCGGCCTGGCACTGGCAGGAGGCTTCGCCTTCGGTGACGAGGCCAGGGCACTCGGCGTGCTGCCACCCTGGCTGTGGCTGCTCTGGCCGCTGTTCGCCACCCTGGTCCACCATTCGCTGGCCTGGCTCTGGCAATATCCCTGGCTGGCCCTGCTCGGGGGGGCCACAAGCGGCCCGCTCTCCTACTATGCCGGCGCCCGGCTGGCCGGAGTCGAGCTCGCCCCCTGGCTGCTGCCCGCCGAGGCGATGGCCTGGGCACTGATCTGCCTGATCCTGGCGCGCCATCTCGGCGGTGCCGAGGCCGGCACAGTGCGAGCCCACTGAGGCCACTCCCACTTCTCTCGCCCATGGCGTGCATTCATCGAGTGTGGACAGTAGACTAGGCACAGCCGCCCAGTGGCCACAGGCCGCTTTCGGCACAAAACAATCTCGACACTCGGAACGATTCAGTGACCAAGCAACACTCCTTTGATCGCGAAGAACTGCTGGCCTGCTCGCGCGGCGAGCTGTTCGGTCCGGGCAATGCACAGTTGCCGGCCCCTAACATGCTGATGCTCGATCGCATCATGCATATCCACGAGGAAGGCGGGGATCACGGCAAGGGCGAGTTGATCGCCGAGCTGGATATCCACCCCGACCTGTGGTTCTTCGAATGCCACTTCCCCGGGGATCCGGTGATGCCCGGCTGCCTGGGTCTGGACGCCATGTGGCAGCTGGTGGGATTCTACCTGGGCTGGCTCGGCCACCCCGGACGTGGCCGCGCCTTGGGCTGCGGCGATGTCAAGTTTTCCGGCCAGATCCTTCCCGAGGCCGAGAAGGTCACCTACCGCATCAACATCAAGCGCATCATCACCCGGCGCCTGATCCTGGGCATCGCCGACGGCACCGTAGCCGTCGACGGCCGCGACATCTATCAGGCCAACGACCTGCGCGTCGGCCTGTTCACCTCCACCGCGAATTTCTGAACAGGAGGCTCCCATGCGACGAGTGGTAGTCACTGGCCTGGGCATCGTGTCCTGCCTGGGCAACGATGCAAAACAGGTTCTGGAGGCGCTCAGGAACGGGCGCTCGGGCATTCGCTTCAAGGAAGAGTACGCTGAACGTGGCTTTCGCAGCCAGGTGGCCGGCAGTGTCGAAATCGATCTGGACGCACTGATCGATCGCAAGCTGCGCCGCTTCATGGGCGATGCCGCCGCCTATGCCTATGTTTCCATGGCCCAGGCCATCGAGGACTCCGGCCTCACTCCGGAACAGGTATCGAACGAGCGTACCGGCCTGATCGCAGGCTCCGGCGGCGCGTCCAGCGCCAACCAGGTCGAAGCCGCCGACGTCATGCGCGAGAAGGGCCTGCGCCGCGTAGGCCCCTACCGGGTCACCCGTACCATGGGCAGCACCGTATCGGCCTGCCTGGCGACGCCGTTCCAGATCAAGGGCGTCAACTACTCGATCTCCTCGGCCTGCGCCACCTCGGCCCACTGCATCGGCAGTGCCGTCGAGCAGATCCAGCTCGGTAAGCAGGACGTGGTATTCGCCGGTGGCGGCGAGGAGGAACACTGGACCCTCTCCTGCCTCTTCGATGCCATGGGTGCGCTGTCGACCCACTACAACGAGACGCCGGAGAAGGCCTCGCGCCCCTATGACCAGGCCCGTGACGGCTTCGTCATCGCCGGCGGCGGCGGCATGCTGGTGCTCGAGGACCTCGAGCACGCCCGCGCCCGCGGCGCGAAGATCTATGCCGAGGTGGTGGGCTATGGCGCCACCTCCGACGGCTACGACATGGTCGCTCCGTCCGGCGAGGGCGCGGCCCGCTGCATGCGTCAGGCCATGGCCACGGTCGATGGCGACATCGACTACGTCAACACCCACGGCACCTCCACCCCGGTGGGCGATGTAGCCGAGTTGAAGGCGATCCGCCAGGTGTTCGGCGACCGAACTCCGCCGATGAGCTCGACCAAGTCGCTGACCGGCCACTCGCTGGGGGCGACCGGTGTGCAGGAGGCCATCTACTCGCTGCTGATGATGGAGCATCGCTTCATCGCCGCCTCGGCCAATATCGAGCAGCTGGACGAGCAGGCGGCTGGCTTCGATATCGTCACCGAGCGCCGTGACGACGCCGACGTGATGCGCGTGCTGTCCAACAGCTTCGGCTTCGGCGGCACCAACGCCTGCCTGGTGCTGGAGAAGTTCAGCGACTGACGCCCAGGACTTTCGCACCCGCGAACGCGAAGAAGGCGCCCCTTGGGGCGCCTTCTTCGTTTATGGCCTCATGGGTGGATTCGCTTGCGACTCGCCTGGCGGCTCACGGGTCTTTCGGGCAGGCTCGCTCGCTGGCCGTGGCACATCGGATATCTGTGTCAGGCGTCCCTCGATCCAGGCTTCGACGTCCACCAGCACCGCTTCCGCCGTGCGGCCGTCGGTCTCGATCGGGGGGCCGATCTCCAGCGACAGGCGCCCCGGATTCTTGACCCAATGCCGCCCCGGCCAGCGCTCGCCGGCATTGTGGGCCACCGGCAGCACCGGCACCCCGGCACGGCAGGCGATCACGGCGCCGCTCTTGTTGTAGCGGCGGCGCTCCCCCGGCGGCACCCGGGTGCCCTCCGGAAAGATCAGTACAGACAGCCCCTCATCGAGGCGAGCCTTGCCCTGAATGAGCACCTGCTTCATGGCCCTCGCAGGCCTGGAACGGTCCAGGGCGATCGGCTTCAGGAGGCGCAGCCCCCAGCCAAAGATCGGGAAATTCAGCAACTCCTGCTTGAGGACCGTGCACACCGGTGGCTTGATCAGCTGCAGGTAGATGGTCTCCCACTCGCACTGGTGGTTCGAGAGGATCACGCAGGGCCCCTCGGGCACATGCTCGCGACCGCGGAAGTCATAGCGGACCCCGCAGGTAATGCTGAACCAGGCGATCACCACATGGTTGTAGAGATTCAGCAGCCGATAGCGCGAGCGCAGCGGTAGAAAAGGCGCCAGGGGCAACAGCAGCAGCCCGCTCAGGAGCATGGCCAGGAAGTAGCCGGCATAGAAGAACAGGCTGCGGATCACATTCATCGTTGTACCGACTCCTCTTCCCTTACCAGACACCAGGCATCCAGCATGCGGCCGACCTCCAGGCGCCAGGGCTTCTGATGGACCCCGAACACATCCAGCACACGCCGACAGTTCAGCACCCGGCGCAGCGGCTGGTCGTGATGGTGGTTCAGCGCCTTGACGTTGCCCAGCTCTACCCGTTCGCCAAGACCCTCCAGCCGCGTGGCGAGCTGGGTACGCACCATCGAGACGAAGGTGTAGGCGCTCACCGGCTCGGTACCGGCCAGGTGGTAACTGCCCCAGGCGATGGCGCCGCAGTGCTGCTGCTGCAGCATACCGATCAGCGCCATGGCCACGGCATCCGCCGAGGTCGGGCAGAAGATCACGTCGGATTCCGCCCGCACCTCGCCGCCATCGATGAAGGTATCGAGCATCTCGCCCAGCCATGCGTGGCTGCCTTCCAGGGCAAACAGCGGCCCCAGGCGCACGATCAGGTGGTGGGGATACTCGGCCCGGATTCGGTCTCCCGTGCGAACCAGCCGCCTCAGGCTCTCATCCCGGGGCTCGGGAATCACGTGCTCCTCGATGGGGACGGCGAAGCCGTCCTCGTAGAGCTGGTCGGAGACACACCACACCAGCGGGACACCCGCCTCGCGACAAGCCTCCATGCAGGCCTCGACCGCCTCGGCATGCGAGGTGACGGCCGCCGGCTCGGCGCTGATCGGCCGGGACAGGGGTGGAATCACCAGTGCATCCGGGCGCAGCTCCGCGAGAAGCGCGGGCGTGACCTGCAGCGACGGCTCGATGGTGAGCTCGGTGTCGCTGCGCCGATTGGCCTCGCGGGCCATCGCCAGGCTCAGGCAGTGGCCAGCCTCCAGAATCAGCAGCTTCACGGCATCTCCTCGGCTAATCCCCGGTCAACGTCAGAACGGGATCTCGTCATCGAAATCATCGAAGCTGCCCGGATCCGGGGCGCCATAGTTGCCGCCCTGCTGCGGGGGGGCCGGCTGCTGTGCAGGACGCTGGGACTGGCCACCGCCAGGATTTCCACCGCCCTGATTCCCACCGCCCTGATTCCCACCACCCTGATTTCCACCACCATAGTTGTTGCCGCCCTGCTGAGGAGGCTGATTGCCGCCGAAGCCTCCCCCTTGCTGGGGCTGCCCACCCTGTGGGGGCATGCCTGCTTGCTGACCGCCGCCGTCACCGCGACCATCAAGCATCTGCATGTCGTTGGCGACGATCTCGGTGCTGTACTTGTCCTGGCCGTTCTGGTCCTGCCACTTGCGGGTCTGGAGGCGGCCCTCGATATACACCTTGCTGCCCTTCTTGAGGTACTGCTGGGCGATCTCGGCGGTCTTGTTGAACAGCACGACCCGGTGCCATTCGGTGCGCTCCTGGCGCTGGCCGCTTTGCTTGTCCATCCAGGTGTCGGTGGTGGCCAGGTTGAGGTTGGCCACGGCGGTGCCGGAGGGAGTGAAGCGCACCTCGGGATCCTGGCCGAGGTTGCCGATGAGGATGACCTTGTTGATGCCACGGGCCATGAGGAACTCCTTGTTGTCATGAAATGCGTTGAAAGGCGGTCGAACGGCGCCCTGGCTGAATCATACGCGGCTCAGGCGCGACTGTGGTGATTCCCGGAACCGGTGAGACGCGCCAGGGCCTGCTCATCGAGGCACTGCCGGTCCACCTTCAGGTAGGCCAGACGCTCCTCGGGAACGACCAGCACGTCCTCCACCCCGGCCACGTCGGCAAAACGCGCCATCAGTGTATCAAGGGCATCATCCTGTTCATTGTCGTCGAGCGCCACCACCTCGCTGGACAGGTGGCGGGGGGGCGCCATGCGGGCCATCACCGCCAGCCACGCCAGTCCCAGCAGGCCGCAACCGATGAAGACCGCGGATAGCCCCCACTGCTGGGACAGCCAGCCGCCCAGCACACCGCCGAGGAAGGCGCCCAGGAACTGGCTCGTGGAGTAGATGCCCATGGCGGTACCCTTGGCGCCTGCCGGCGCCAGCTTGCTGAGCATGGAGGGCAGCGTGGCCTCGAGCAGGTTGAAGGCGATGAAGAACAGCAGCAGCCAGCCGAACAGCGCCCAGACACCCTCTCCCAGGCCGGCCAGCCCGAACAGGCTCAGGGTGATGCCGGTGATCGCGGACAGGCACATGGCCTTCATGCGACGCCACTTCTCGGCGATGATCACCAGCGGCACCATGGCCACGAAGGCCAGCAGCATGACGCCGAGATAGGTCAGCCCATGGCGCTCGACGGGGATGCCCGAGTCCACCAGCCGAAAGGGCACGGCGACGAAGATCGCCATGAGTACCAGGTGAAGGGCAAAGATCGAGAGGTCCAGGCGCCACAGGTCACCACGCACCAGGATGCTGCGCAGCTGGTCGCGGTCCATGCCCACGTCGCGATGACGCACACGGCGAGGCGCAGGCGGCACCAGCTTCCAGAGCACCACCAGGCCCAGCACCGCCAGGCCGGCGGTGAACCAGAAGACGCCCGACAGGCCGACATCCGCGGCGAGCCAGGGGCCCAGCACCATGGCCACGGCGAAAGCCACGCCGATGGAAAGCCCGATGGTGGCCATGGCGGCGGTGCGCACCTGCTCGCGGGTCTGGTCGGCGAGCAGTGCCATGATGGCGGCAGCCACCGCGCCACTGCCCTGCAGGCAACGCCCGAGGATCACCCCGCCGATGGTGTCGGCCTGGGCGGCCACCAGGCTGCCGAACATGAACAGCAGGAGACCGGCGGCGATCACCGGCTTGCGCCCCAGGCGATCGGAGAGCAGCCCGAAGGGGATCTGCAACACCGCTTGGGTCAGGCCATAGATACCCAGCGCCAGTCCCACCAGCAGCGGCGTGGCCCCCTTCAGGTCATCGGCATACAGGGCCAGCACCGGCAGCACCATGAACAACCCGAGCATGCGCGTAGCATAGAGCCCGGCCAGCCCGGTGATGGCGCGACGCTCGGAGGCTAACAGCAGTCCTGAGACCTTTCGCATAACGGTTCGACATTCCGTGGACGGGCCCTCGGGCCCGGAGGTGGATCGCACATTCTAGCGGCTCGCCACCCCGCAGGGAAAGCCGATGGGGGCGGCGCTTTGCTGCCGGCATGGCCCGCCCCGTATAATCGAGGTTTTGCCGCGTCCGCCGAGGTGGGAATGGACACAATCCTGGTCAGGGGTGCGCGCACCCACAACCTGAAGAACATCGACGTCGAACTGCCCCGTGACAAGCTGATCGTGGTCACGGGGCTTTCCGGCTCGGGCAAGTCGTCGCTGGCCTTCGACACCCTCTATGCCGAGGGCCAACGGCGCTACGTGGAGTCGCTCTCCACCTACGCGCGCCAGTTCCTGTCGATGATGGAGAAGCCCGACGTCGACCATATCGAGGGGCTGTCGCCGGCGATTTCCATCGAGCAGAAGTCCACCTCCCACAATCCGCGTTCCACCGTGGGCACCATCACCGAGATCTACGACTACCTGCGCCTGCTGTTCGCCCGGGCCGGCACCCCGCGTTGCCCCGAGCACGGCGAGGACCTGGAGGCCCAGACGGTCTCGCAGATGGTTGACCAGGTACTGGCCCTGCCCGAGGGCAGCAAACTGATGCTGCTGGCTCCGGTGGTCAAGGGCCGCAAGGGCGAACACCTGCAGCTGCTCAGTGAGCTGCGCGCCCAGGGCTTCGTGCGAGCACTGGTCGATGGCCAGGTGCTGGAGCTCGACGACATCGCTCCACTGGACAAGAACAAGAAGCACGACATCAGCGTGGTGGTCGACCGTATCAAGGTACGCGAGGGGCTCCAGCAGCGCCTGGCGGAATCCTTCGAGACGGCCCTTAACCTGGCCGATGGCACCGCCATGATCCACTTCATGGACGGTGAGGAGGAGGAACTCGCCTTCTCGGCGCGATTCGCCTGCCCGGTGTGCGGCTACTCCATCGCCGAACTCGAGCCTCGCATGTTCTCCTTCAACAATCCGGCCGGCGCCTGCCCCACCTGCGACGGCCTGGGCGTGCAGCAGTTCTTCGACCCCGACAAGCTGATCAGCCATCCCGAGCTGTCTCTGGCAGAGGGTGTGATCAAGGGCTGGGACCGGCGCAGCGTCTACTACTTCAATCAGTTGCAGGCCGTCGCCGACCACTATCGCTTCACCCTGGAGACGCCCTGGCAGGACCTGGCGCGCCACGAACGCGAGGTTATCCTGAATGGCAGCGGTAGCGACGACATCGCCTTCCACTACGTCAATGACCGTGGCCGCCAGGTCACCCGCGAGCACCCCTTCGAGGGCGTACTGCCCAACATGCAGCGCCGTTATCGCGAGACCGAGTCGAGCATGGTCCGCGAGGATCTGGCCCGCCACATCGCCGTGCAGCCCTGCCCGACCTGCCAAGGCTCGCGGTTGCGTCGAGAGTCGCGGCACGTCTACATCGACGACCGCCCCCTCCCCGAGCTCGTCCACCTGCCTATCGGCGAGGCACTCAGCTACTTCGGCGAGCTGACCCTCCCGGGGCGCAAGGGCGAGATCGCCGTGAAGATCGTCAACGAGATCCAGGCCCGCCTGGAATTCCTGGTCAACGTGGGGCTGGACTACCTCAACCTGGAGCGCAGCGCCGAGACCCTCTCCGGCGGAGAGGCCCAGCGCATCCGCCTGGCAAGCCAGATCGGCGCCGGCCTGGTCGGCGTGATGTACATCCTCGACGAGCCCTCCATCGGCCTGCACCAGCGCGACAACGACCGACTGCTGCAGACACTGGAGCGCCTGCGGGATCTCGGCAACACCGTGATCGTGGTCGAGCATGACGAGGAAGCCATCCGCGCCGCGGACCACGTGCTCGACATCGGCCCCGGGGCCGGGGTCCACGGCGGACGGATCGTCGCCCAGGGTACCCCGCAGGACATCATGGCGACGCCCGACTCCCTCACCGGCCAGTACCTGTCCGGCACCCGGCGCATCGAGGTCCCGCCGTGGCGCATTCCCGGCAACCCCGAGAAGGTGGTGCGTCTCACCGGCGCCCGCGGCAACAACCTCCAGGACGTCACCCTGGAGTTACCGCTGGGCCTCTTCGTCTGCATCACCGGCGTCTCCGGTTCCGGCAAGTCGACGCTGATCAACGCCACCCTCATGCCCATCGCCGCCCGGGAACTCAACCGCGCCACCAGCCTGACGCCCGAGGCCCATGATCGTATCGAGGGTCTCGACCATCTCGACAAGGTCATCGACATCGACCAGAGCCCCATCGGACGCACTCCGCGCTCGAACCCGGCCACCTATACCGGCATCTTCACGCCGATCCGCGAGCTGTTCGCCGGCACCCAGGAGGCGCGCTCCCGGGGCTACAAGCCGGGTCGATTCTCCTTCAACGTCAAGGGCGGACGCTGCGAAGCCTGCCAGGGCGAGGGGATGATCAAGGTGGAGATGCATTTCCTGCCGGACATCTACGTGCCCTGCGACGTCTGCAAGGGCAAGAGATACAACCGCGAGACCCTGGAGATCGCCTACAAGGGCAAGAGCATCCACGAGGTGCTGGAGATGACCGTCGAGGAGGCGCTGGAGTTCTTCTCGCCGGTGCCTGCCATCGCCCGCCGCCTGCAGACCCTGCTGGACGTCGGCCTCTCGTATATCCGGTTGGGACAGAGCGCCACTACCCTGTCCGGCGGCGAGGCCCAGCGGGTCAAGCTGGCACGCGAGCTGGCCAAGCGCGACACCGGCAAGACCCTCTATATCCTCGACGAGCCCACCACCGGCCTGCACTTCGAGGATATCCGCCAACTGCTCACGGTGCTGCACCGCCTGCGCGACCACGGCAACACCATCGTGGTGATCGAGCACAATCTGGACGTGATCAAGACCGCCGACTGGCTGATCGATCTCGGCCCGGAGGGCGGCTCCGGTGGCGGGCGGATCATCGCCGAGGGCACTCCCGAGCAGGTGGCTCGCCAGGAGGTGTCGCATACCGGCCGCTTCCTCAAGCCGCTTCTGGAACGCACCAGGGCCCGTCATGACGAGCCGGAGACCACTGCGTGATAACCGACAACCAGCTGTAAGCAAAGCATACGACCCCGCGGGCAAAGCCTGACGGGGTTTTCTTATGGCTTACGGCTTCTAGCTTACGGCTTCCGACTACCAGCGAAGCCGGGCGAAAAAAAACCGGCTCCCTGGGGGAGCCGGTTCTGGTGTCGGGACGTGAGGGTCACCAGCCAAGGATCACTCCTCGGCGGCGGTTTCCTCGACGACCGGACGGTCGACCAGTTCGACGAAGGCCATGGGGGCGTTGTCGCCGGTGCGGTACCCGCACTTGAGGATACGGACGTAACCGCCCGGACGCTCGGCGTAACGCGGACCCAGCTCATTGAAGAGCTTGCCGACCGCTTCCTTTGAGCGGGTGCGGCTGAAGGCCAGACGACGGTTGGCGACGCTGTCCTGCTTGGCCAGGGTGATCAGCGGCTCGATGACGCGACGCAGCTCCTTGGCCTTGGGCAGGGTTGTCTTGATCACTTCGTGCTCGACCAGCGAGACGGACATGTTCTTGAACATGGCCTGGCGATGCGTGCTGGTGCGATTCAGGTGACGACCACTCTTACGATGACGCATGGTTGTGATTCCTTACCAAACTGGGACTCGAGTCGAGGCTCACGCGGAGGCCTTGTCGTCCTTCAGGCTTGCCGGCGGCCAGTTCTCCAGCCGCATGCCCAGGGAAAGCCCGCGGGCGGCCAACACGTCCTTGATCTCATTCAGGGACTTCTTGCCGAGATTGGGGGTCTTCAGCAGCTCCACCTCGGTGCGCTGGATCAGATCCCCTATGTAGTAGATGTTCTCGGCCTTAAGGCAGTTGGCGCTGCGAACGGTCAACTCGAGATCGTCTACGGGGCGCAGCAGGATCGGATCGATATGATCCTCTTCCTCCACCACTTCCTGTTCCTTGTCGGCTTCCAGGTCGACGAACGCGGCCAGTTGCTCCTGCAGGATGGTCGCGCTGCGACGGATCGCCTCTTCCGGATCCAGGGTGCCGTCGGTCTCCAGGTCGATGATCAGCTTGTCGAGGTCGGTACGCTGTTCGACACGCGCGGCCTCGACCGCGTAGGAAACCCGGCGTACGGGGCTGAAGGTAGCATCCAGCTGCAGGCGACCGATGGCGCGAGACTCATCGTCGGCATCGCCACGGGCGTCCGCCGGCTCATAGCCGCGGCCACGAGCGACCTTGAGCTGCATCTTCAGCTCGGACCCCTCGTTGACATGGGCGATGACATGCTCGGGGTTGACGACCTCGACATCATGGTCGAGTGCGATATCCCCCGCAGTCACGACGGCCGGACCCTGCTTGTTCAGCGAGAGCACCGCCTCGTCGCGGCTATGCATCCGGAGCGCCACGTCCTTGAGGTTCAGGAGGATTTCGATGACATCTTCCTGGACGCCCTCGATCGCGCTGTACTCATGCTCGACACCGGCGATCTCGGCCTCCACCACGGCACAGCCGGGCATGGACGAGAGCAGGATGCGACGCAGGGCATTGCCCAGCGTGTGGCCGAAGCCACGCTCGAAGGGCTCGAGCACGATCCTGGCGTGGTGTGCGCTGATCTCTTCGACCTTGATGTCGCGAGGACGGAGAAACTCTGTCACTGAACGCTGCATATGAACACCTATCAGGCTGCCAAACGGATTGTCGGTACTCTGTTCGCCCCCCGCGGACGAGGAGCGACACGACGCGAGGGTCGCTTACTTGGAGTACAGCTCGACGATCAGGTTTTCGTTGATGTCGGCAGACAGGTCACCGCGTTCAGGCAGGGCCTTGAAAGTGCCTTCCATCTTCTTGGCATCGGTCTCGACCCATACCACGTCGCCGCGGTTGGCGGCGATGGCCAGGGAGGTCTGGATGCGTGCCTGGTTCTTCGCCTTCTCACGCACGGAGACCACGTCACCAGGCTTGACCTGGTAGGACGCCACGTTGACGGTCTTGCCATTGACGGCAATCCCCTTGTGGCTGACCAGCTGACGCGACTCTGAACGCGTGGAGCCGAAGCCCATGCGGTAGACGACGTTGTCCAGTCGGGATTCGAGAAGCTGCAGCAACAACTCACCGGTCGCGCCCTTCAGGCGGGCTGCTTCCTTGTAATAGTTGCGGAACTGCTTCTCGAGTACGCCATACATGCGACGTACTTTCTGCTTCTCGCGAAGCTGCAAGCCGTAGTCGGAAAGACGCTGACGGCGCTGGCCGTGCACACCCGGAATCTGCTCGGATTTGCACTTCTTCTCGAAGGGAGTGATACCGCTCTTGAGGAAGAGATCGGTCCCCTCACGACGAGACAGTTTGCACTTCGGTCCAATGTAACGAGCCATGAATCTGTCTCCTTAAACGCGGCGTTTCTTCGGCGGACGGCAGCCATTGTGGGGAATGGGCGTCGCGTCGGTGATGCTTTGCACGCGGAAGCCGGCGGCATTGAGCGCGCGCACGGCGGATTCACGGCCAGGACCGGGGCCCTTGACCAGCACGTCGACGTTTTTCACACCATACTCGGCTGCAGCGGTCGCTGCACGTTCGCTTGCCACTTGAGCAGCGAACGGGGTGCTCTTGCGAGAACCACGAAAACCCGAACCACCGGCAGTCGCCCAGGAAAGGGCGTTGCCCTGGCGGTCTGTGATCGTAATGATCGTGTTGTTAAAAGAGGCATGGATATGCGCGATGGCATCCACTACCTGCTTTTTAACCTTTTTACGGTTGCTACGCGGGTTAGCCATGTTGATGTCTATTCCTGTCTTTACGCCAGAACGTGCGTGTTATTTGCGGATCGGCTTGCGCGGGCCCTTGCGGGTACGCGCATTGGTCTTGGTACGCTGACCACGCAGCGGAAGACCACGACGATGACGCAGACCACGATAGCAACCCAGGTCCATGAGACGCTTGATGTTAAGCGTGACATCACGACGCAGGTCACCTTCCACGGTGTACTTGCCGACTTCAGACCGCAGGGTATCCAGATCTTCACTGGACAGTTCCTGGATCTTGCTGTTCGGCGCGATGCCGGTCGCGACACAGATGTCCTGTGCGCGAGTACGGCCAATCCCGAAGATATAGGTCAGCGAGATCGCCGCATGCTTGTTGTCCGGGATATTGACGCCTGCAATACGGGCCATCAGCTTACTCCGAAATTTGAGCGGCTTGCTCGATTAATCATCTACAAAAGGCGCAACAGCATACCCTTTTCCTCGCTCGAGGACAAGGGCATGCCGGCACCCGGTTAAGTGCAGCGAAGGGCTCAGCCCTGGCGCTGCTTGTGCCGCGGCTCGGTACAGATGACGCGCACGGCGCCATTGCGACGAATGATCTTGCAGTTGCGGCACATTTTCTTCACGGAAGCTCGGACTTTCATCGTTCCATCTCCAAAGTTGGCTCGCGCCGTGAGCCGACAACCGGCTCACGGCGCACCAAATCGCCAGCGGCGCGCCTCAGCGCATGATGCCGCCGCTACCGTAGCCTTTCAGGTTGGACTTCTTCATCACCGACTCGTACTGGTTCGACATGAGGTGCGACTGCACCTGGGCCATGAAGTCCATGATGACCACTACCACGATCAGCAGCGAGGTACCGCCGAAGAAGAACGGCACGTTCCAGGCCACGATCAGGAACTGGGGCATCAGGGAAACCGCAGTGATGTAGAGCGCACCGAACAGGGTCAGACGTGTCATGACCTTGTCGATATAGCGAGCCGTCTGCTCGCCGGGGCGAATGCCCGGGAGGAAGGCCCCTGACTTCTTGAGGTTGTCAGCGACATCCTTGGGATTGAAGACCAGCGCTGTGTAAAAGAAGCAGAAGAATACCACCGCCGCGGCGAAAAGCAAGATGTAGAGCGGCTGACCCGGCCCCAAGGCCTGGGAAGCGCTCTGCAGCCATTCCATCCCGTCGCCGGCCCCGACCCACTGTCCCAGCGAGGCCGGAAACAGCAGGATGCTCGAGGCGAAGATCGCCGGAATCACGCCCGCCATGTTGACCTTGAGCGGCAGGTAGCTGCTCTGACCGGCATACATCTTGTTGCCTACCTGGCGACGCGGATAGTTCACCGTGAGGCGGCGCTGACCGCGCTCGATGAATACCACGAAGGCCACCGTGGCGATGCCCAGCGCGGTCAAGGCCAGCAGCGGAAGGACGTTCCACGCCCCTTCGTTGCGGGCCAGCTCGAAGGCCTGACCCACGGCACCCGGAAGGCCGGCGACGATCCCGGAGAAGATCAGCAGCGAGATGCCGTTGCCGATGCCCTTCTCGGTGATCTGCTCGCCCAGCCACATCAGAAACACCGCGCCGGTGACGAAGGTCACGATGGCGGTGAAGTAGAAACTGAAGTCGGCCGAGTAGGCGATCCCCTGACTGGCCAGGCCCACCGACATGCCGGTGGCCTGAACCAGGGCCAGCAGCACCGTGCCGTAGCGGGTGTACTGGCTGATCTTGCGGCGGCCGGCCTCGCCTTCCTTCTTCAGCTGCTCGAGCTGAGGCGAGACCGCAGTCATCAGCTGCATGATGATCGACGCAGATATGTAGGGCATGATGCCCAGCGCCATGATACTCATGCGCTCCAGGGCCCCCCCCGAGAACATGTTGAACATGCCCAGGATGGTGCCCTGCTGCTCCCTGAACAAGGCAGCAAGCTGGTCAGGATTGATACCGGGAACGGGGATGTGGGCACCGATACGGTAGACCACGATGGCGAGGAGCACGAAGCGCAGACGCGCCCAGAGTTCACTCAGACCGCTGCCCATCGCCGGCATGTTTCCTGACTTGGCCATTTAGTCCTCTACCTTGCCGCCGGCGGCTTCGATCGCGGCACGGGCACCCTTGGTGACCTTGATGCCGCGGACCGTGACCGCCTTGTTCAGTTCGCCGGAAAGGATCACCTTCGCATGCTTGGTGGAATCCTTGAGCACGTTGGCTTCCTTGAGGGTGTCCAGGGTGACTTCATCACCCGCGACCCGGGCCAGCTCGGCCAGGCGGACTTCCTCGGACACCAGCGACTTCGCGGAGGTGAAGCCGAACTTGGGCAGGCGCCGCTGCAGCGGCATCTGACCGCCCTCGAAACCGGGCTTCACGCTGCCGCCGCTGCGCGACTTCAGACCCTTGTGGCCGCGGCCACCGGTCTTGCCCAGACCGGAGCCGATGCCACGGCCGACGCGCTTCTCGGCGTGCTTGGAACCCGGTGCCGGGCTCAGGCTATTGAGTTTCATGGATTACTCTCCCTCAACACGCACAAGGTAGTTGACCTTGTGGATCATGCCGCGGACGGCAGGGGTGTCTTCCAGTTCAACCGTGTGACCGATGCGACGCAGGCCGAGGCCATTGATGGTGGCCTTGTGCTTGGCCAGTACGCCGATGGTGCTGCGGGTCTGGGTAACCTTGATCGTTGCTGACATGGTGCTTACCCCGTGATCGCTTCGACAGACAGACCGCGCTTTGCGGCCACGTCATCCGGCGACTGCAGGGAGGCCAGACCATTGACGGTCGCCCGCACCACGTTCACCGGGTTGGTGGAGCCGTAGCACTTGGCCAGGACGTTATGCACGCCTGCCAACTCGAGCACGGAGCGCATGGCACCACCGGCGATGATCCCGGTACCTTCGGAGGCCGGCTGCATGTATACCTTGGAGGCGCCGTGACGGGCCTTGACCGGGTATTGCAGAGTGCCACCGGTGAGGTTCACCTTGACCATGTTGCGACGCGCCTGGTCCATGGCCTTCTGGATCGCCACCGGCACTTCACGTGCCTTGCCGCGACCGAAGCCAACACGACCGTTACCGTCTCCCACGACGGTCAGAGCGGTGAAACCGAAGATTCGGCCACCCTTGACCACCTTGGCGACACGGTTGATCTGCACGAGCTTTTCCTGCAGATCGCCGTTTTGCTGTTCGTTCTTCGCCATCGTAAAACCCTTTAGAATTCCAGGCCGCCTTCACGAGCGGCGTCAGCCAAGGCCTTCACACGACCGTGGTACTTGAAGCCGGCACGATCGAAGGCCACCTGGGTGATGCCAGCCTGCTTGGCACGTTCGGCAATCAGCGCACCCACCTTGGAGGCGGCATCGGCGTTGCCGGTCGCACCCTCGCGCAGGGCCTTGTCCAGCGTGGAAGCGCTGGCGAGGACCTTGCCACCATCCGGCGAGATGATCTGCGCGTAGATGTGGCGGGGGGTACGGTTGACGCACAGGCGATACACGCCCAGCTCGCGGATCTTGGCGCGAGCACGGCGGGCACGACGGAGACGAGATTCTTTCTTCGCGTTCATAACCCTGCCTTACTTCTTCTTGGCTTCTTTGCGACGCACCTGCTCGTCGGCGTACCGGACACCCTTGCCCTTGTAGGGCTCGGGAGGACGGAAGGCGCGGATTTCCGCGGCACACTGGCCGAGCGCCTGCTTGTCCGCGCTCTTCAGCACGATCACGGTGTTCTTCGGCGTTTCCGCCGTAACACCTTCAGGCAGCTTGTAGTCGACCGGGTGCGAGAAGCCCAGTGTAAGATTGAGCGTCTGGCCCTTGGCCTGGGCACGATAACCGACGCCGATGATTTCGAGGCTCTTGGTGAAGCCCTCGCTGACACCGGTGACCAGGTTCTGGACCAGGGCACGGGTGGTACCGACCATTGCCCAGCTCTTCGCATTTTCGCTCGGCTGGAAGGTCAGCTGTCCCTCTTCCTGGCCGATCACCACATCGTGGTGAACGGTCATGGAGAGGGTGCCCTGGCCGCCCTTGACGGACAGCTGGTCACCGTCGAGCTTGACCTCGACGCCTGCGGGCAATTTGACCGGATATTTGGCTACGCGGGACATTCCAAACTCCTAGAATACGGTGCAGATGACTTCACCACCGACACCCGCCTGACGTGCCGCACGATCCGTCATCACTCCCTTGGAAGTGGTGACAATGGCGACGCCCAGACCTTCGGCGACCTTCGGCAGCGCGTCCTTTCCCTTGTACTGGCGAAGGGACGGCTTGGAAACCCGCTGAAGGTGCTCGATGACCGGCTTACCCTCGAAGTACTTGAGGTTCACGGTCAGCTCGGGTTTGGCGGACTCGCTGACGGCGAATTCGCCGATGTAGCCCTCTTCCTTCAGCACACGGGCCACCTCAACCTTCAGCTTGGAACACGGCATGGAAACCGTTTCCTTGGTGGCCATCTGCGCATTGCGGATACGGGTAAACATATCCGCCAGAGTGTCTTGCATGCTCATTTACGTTGCGCTCCTGATGATTCTGCGTGGCGTTACCAGCTGGACTTCTTGAGTCCGGGCACATCGCCACGCATGGCGGCTTCACGCAGCTTGTTACGGCCGAGACCGAACTTGTTGTAGTAGCCATGCGGACGGCCAGTGATACGGCAGCGATTGCGCTGACGCACCGGGCTGGAGTCACGCGGCAACTGCTGCAGCTTGAGCTGCGCGTCGAAGCGCTCTTCGTCAGAAGTGTTCACGTCCTGGATGACCGCCTTGAGCTCGGCACGCTTGGTGGCATACTTCTCCACCATCTTCGTGCGCTTGAGCTCGCGTTCTACCATGCTTTTCTTTGCCATGATCCCACCCTTATTTCTTGAACGGGAAGTTCAGCGCGCTCAATAGCGCACGACCTTCTTCATCGGTTTTGGCGGTGGTGGTGATGGTGACATCCAGACCACGGATCCGGTCGATCTTATCATACTCGATCTCCGGAAAGATGATCTGCTCACGCACCCCCATGGAGTAGTTGCCACGACCGTCGAAGGACTTCGGGTTGAGACCACGGAAGTCACGAACGCGGGGGATCGCGATATTCACCAGGCGATCGAGGAAGTCCCACATGCGCTCGGAGCGCAGGGTCACCTTGATCCCGATCGGCCAGCCTTCACGCACCTTGAAGCCCGCGATGGACTTGCGTGCCTTGGTCACCAGCGGCTTCTGACCGGAGAGCTTCTCCAGGTCACCGATGGCATTATCGATCAGCTTCTTGTCGCTGGTCGCCTCGCCGATACCCATGTTCAGGGTTACCTTGGTGACCCGGGGTACCTGCATCACGTTGGCATAGCTGAACTCCTCTTGGAGCTTAGCCATCACCTCGTTCTGATAACGTTCTTTCAAGTTCGCCATTTTGCTATCCGACTCGCGTTAGGCGTCGATCTGCGACTGCGTCGACTTGTAGATACGTACCTTGGTACCGTCTTCCTTAACCTCGAAGCCGACACGATCCGCCTTGCCGGTCTCCTGGTTGAAGATGGCCACGTTGGACGCGTGAATCGATGCCTCGCGCTCGACGATACCGCCCTGATTGCCCGCCATCGGGTTGGGCTTGGTGTGACGCTTGATCATGTTCACACCGGACACCACGAAGCGGTTTTCGAGAACCCGCTTGACAGTGCCGCGCTTGCCCTTGTCCTTGCCGGCGATGACGATCACTTCATCGTCACGTTTGATCTTTTGCATATCCGCCTCGCTCCTTACAGCACTTCAGGCGCCAAGGAAATGATCTTCATGAACTTCTCGTTGCGAAGCTCACGCGTCACCGGCCCGAAGATACGGGTTCCGATCGGCTGGTCGTTGGTGTTGTTCAACAAGACAGCCGCATTTCCATCGAAGCGGATCAGCGAACCGTCGCTACGACGGACGCCACTACGGGTGCGAACCACCACCGCTTTGAGGACCTGGCCCTTCTTGACCTTGCCACGCGGAATGGCTTCCTTCACCGTGACCTTGATGACATCACCGACACGGGCGTAGCGACGGTGTGAACCGCCTAGCACCTTGATGCACTGCACCCGGCGCGCTCCGCTGTTGTCGGCGACATCCAGCATTGTCTGAGTCTGAATCATCGGTTTTCTCCAAACCTAATCTGACTGCACTGGCTTGACAGGCGTTAGCCGATCAACCCTTGGCCTGTTCGACGACTTCGATCAGGGTCCAGGACTTGTTCTTCGACAGCGGACGGCACTCCTGGATGGAGACCGTGTCGCCGGCCTTGGCCTGATTCGACTCGTCGTGGGCGTGCAGCTTGGTGGAGCGCTTGACGTATTTGCCGTAGATCGGGTGGCGCTCACGACGCTCGATCATCACAACGATGGACTTTTCCATCTTGTCGCTCACCACCTTGCCGGTGAGCGTACGGGCTTTCTTCTCTTCGACCATCTCAGTCACCTGCCTTCTCGTTGAGCACAGTCTTCACGCGGGCAATATCCCGACGAACCTGCTTGAGCAGATGAGTCTGGCTCAGCTGACCGGTGGCCTTCTGCATGCGCAGGTTGAACTGCTCGCGAAGGAGCTCGAAAAGCTGCTCCTTGAGCTGCTCTGCTGACTTTTCACGAATTTCCTGGGCTTTCATCACATCACCGTCCGTTTCACAAAGGTGGTGGAGACCGGGAACTTCTGGGCAGCCAGGGCGAATGCCTCGCGAGCCAGCTCCTCGGAAACGCCTTCGATCTCGTACAAGACCCGACCCGGCTGAATCTGGGCGACCCAGTACTCGACGGAGCCCTTGCCCTTACCCATACGGACTTCCAGAGGCTTCTTGGAAATCGGCTTGTCCGGGAAGACACGGATCCAGATCTTGCCGCCACGCTTTACGTGACGGGTGATGGCACGACGACCGGCCTCGATCTGACGGGCGGTGACACGACCCCGGCCAGTGGCCTTGAGGCCATACTCGCCGAAGCTCACCTTGCTTCCGCGATGCGCCAGGCCACGGTTGCGGCCTTTCTGCACCTTGCGGAACTTCATGCGCTTAGGTTGTAACATCGACTCGCTCTCCCCTTACCTGGAACCTTTCTTCTTGGAGGGTGCGGCCTGCGGCTGTTTCGCCTTGGCACGAACCTCCTCGATGCCCCCGAGGATTTCACCCTTGAAGACCCAGACCTTGACACCGATGATGCCGTAGGTGGTCTTGGCTTCGTAGGTGGCGTAGTCGATGTCCGCGCGCAGGGTATGCAGCGGGACACGACCTTCGCGGTACCACTCGGTGCGGGCGATTTCCGCGCCGCCGAGGCGACCGGAGAGCTGCACCTTGATGCCGCCGGCGCCAAGGCGCATGGCGTTCTGGACGGCACGCTTCATGGCACGACGGAACATCACGCGACGCTCGAGCTGGCCGGCGATGTTCTGCGCGACGAGCTTGGCGTCGAGTTCCGGCTTGCGGACTTCCTCGATGTTGACGTGCACGGGCACGCCCATCATCGCGGTGACGTCACGACGCAGCCGGTCGACATCTTCGCCCTTCTTGCCGATCACGATGCCCGGACGGGCAGTGTGAATGGTGATGCGGGCGTTGTTGGCCGGGCGCTCGATGGTAATGCGGCTCACGGACGCATTCTTCAGGCGCTCTTCCAGGAAGCGACGCACTTCGAGGTCGCTGTTCAGTTTGTCGGCATAGGCGCCGCGCTCGGCATACCACACCGAGTTATGGTCCTTCACGATACCCAGGCGAATGCCTGTTGGATGTACTTTCTGACCCATCTGGTCGACTCCTACTTCTCGGCTACCTTGACGGTGATGTGGCAGGTGCGCTTCAGAATGCGATCCGCACGGCCCTTGGCGCGCGGACGGATGCGCTTGAGCGTCATGCCCTCATCGACGCAGATGGTCGAGACACGCAGCTCGTCGATATCCAAACCGTTGTTTTCTTCCGCATTCGCGATGGCGGACTGCAGCACCTTCTTGACCAGCTTCGCTGCCTTCTTCGGCGAGAAGGTCAGCAGGTCGAGCGCCTCGGCGACCGGTTTATCGCGCACCTGGTCAGCCACCAAACGGGCCTTCTGGGCGGATAAACGAGCGCCACGCAGCTTTGCTGTGACTTCCATCTCTCAATCCTCTCTGGCTTACCGTTTGGCTTTCTTGTCCGCCGCATGACCGCGATAGAGGCGGGTAGCAGCGAATTCGCCCAGCTTGTGGCCAACCATTTCCTCGGAGACGTGCACCGGGACGTGTTGGCGACCGTTATGGACCGCAATGGTGAGCCCGACCATATTGGGCAGGATCATGGAGCGACGCGACCAGGTCTTGATCGGTTTGCGGTCGCTCTTCTCCACTGCCGTCTCAACCTTCTTCAGCAGATGAAGGTCAATAAAGGGACCTTTCTTCAGTGAACGTGGCACAGCCGTTACCTCTTGATGTCTTGGCGTTGGATCTTATTTCCGGGCCTTGCGGCGACGGATGATCAGCTTGTCGGTGCGCTTGTTCTTGCGGGTCTTGTGGCCCTTGGTGGGGACACCCCACGGAGACACCGGATGACGACCGCCACTGCTGCGGCCTTCGCCGCCGCCGTGCGGGTGATCCACCGGGTTCATGGCCACGCCGCGAACGGTCGGGCGCACTCCTCTCCAGCGCTTCGCACCGGCCTTGCCAAGCTGACGCAGGCTGTGCTCGGAGTTGCTCACTTCCCCCAGGGTCGCGCGGCACTCGGCCAGCACCTTGCGCATCTCGCCGGAGCGCAGACGCAGGGTGGCGTAGTTGCCTTCGCGGGCGACCAGCTGGGCGCTGGTGCCGGCGCTGCGTGCAAGCTGGGCGCCCTTGCCGGGCTTGAGCTCGATGCAGTGCACGGTGGAACCCAGCGGGATATTACGCAGCGGCAGCGCATTGCCCTTCTTGATGGGTGCGTTGACGCCGGACTCGAGACGGTCGCCGGCACTCACGCCCTTGGGCGCGATGATGTAGCGACGCTCGCCATCGAGGTACTTGAGCAGGGCAATATGTGCGCTGCGGTTCGGGTCATGCTCCAGGCGCTCGACGGTGGCGGGAACGCCATCCTTGGTGCGCTTGAAGTCGATGATCCGATAATGATGACGG
Organism: Halomonas aquatica; assembly: GCF_040196335.1. Lineage (NCBI taxonomy): Bacteria > Pseudomonadati > Pseudomonadota > Gammaproteobacteria > Oceanospirillales > Halomonadaceae > Halomonas > Halomonas aquatica. Next base: position 21,689 of record NZ_JBEGCJ010000007.1, on the reverse strand, counting down.
TGACCACCGCCCACGTGGCGGGTGGTGATGCGACCGTAATTGTTACGGCCACCGGACTTGGACTGCTTCTCAAGCAGCGGCGCGTAGGCGCGGCCCTTGTGCAGTTCCTCACCAACGATCTTGACGACGTGGCGACGACCGGCGGATGTGGGTTTAGTCTTGACGATTGCCATGATCCGTACTCCTGCCCTTATTCGGCGCCAGAGAAGTCTTCAAGCGTCTCGCCGGCGGCCAATGTCACGTACGCCTTGCGATAACCCTTGCGCTGACCCAGACCCTGCGCTGTGCGCTTGGTCTTGCCCTTCATGTTCAGCACCTGAACACGGTCGACCTTCTTGCCGAACAGCTCCTGAACGGCAGCCTTGATCTCGGGCTTGGTCGCGTCGCCTGCCACCTTGAACACGTACTGGTTGCGCTCGGCGGCCATGGCGGCCTTCTCGGTCACGTGCGGACCGAGCAGAACCTTGAATACACGTTCCTGGTTCATGCCAGCTTCTCCTCGAATTTACGCAGAGCGGAGACGGTGACCAGCACCTTGTCGAAGGCAACCAGGCTCACCGGATCGGCGGCGGCAACGTCCACCACATCCACGTTCGGGATGTTGCGGGCGGCCAGGTACAGGTTCTCGTCGATCTCTTCAGTGACGATCAGCACCTTCTCCAGACCCAGCTCCTCGAGCTTGGTGGCCAGCTGCTTGGTCTTGGGGGCCTCGACGGCGAACGCATCGACGGCCACCAGACGCTCCTGACGGACCAGCTCGGAGAGGATCGAGCGCATGGCCGCACGGTACATCTTGCGATTGACCTTCTGGGAGTGGTCCTGAGGACGCGCCGCAAAGGTCACGCCACCGCTGCGCCAGATCGGCGAGCGGATGGTACCGGCACGGGCACGACCGGTGCCCTTCTGGCGCCACGGCTTCTTGCCACCGCCACGCACATCGGAACGATTCTTCTGGGCACGGGTACCCTGACGACCACCGGCCAGATAGGCGGTGACGACCTGGTGCACCAGAGCTTCATTGAATTCTTTGCCAAAGGTGGCATCGGACACTTCGACAGTACCGGCGCCTTCACCTGCAAGATTCAGATTCATCGGTAAGTTCCCCTTCAGCCTGCTTTGACGGCGCTGCGCACGATGACATCACTGCCGGTGGCGCCAGGCACGGCACCCTTGATCAGCAGCAGATTGCGTTCGGCGTCGACACGGACGACTTCCAGGCTCTGCACGGTACAACGAACATTGCCCATCTGGCCGGCCATCTTCTTGCCCTTGAACACGCGGCCCGGAGTCTGGCACATGCCGATGGAGCCCGGCGCACGATGCGACAGGGAGTTACCGTGGGTATTGTCCTGGGTGCGGAAGTTCCAGCGCTTGACGGCGCCCTGGAAACCCTTGCCCTTGGAGGTGCCGGTCACGTCGATCATCTGACCAGCTTCGAAGAGGGATACGGTGAGCTCGCCGCCCACTTCCGGAGCCTCGTCGCCTTCGCTCAGGCGGAACTCCATCAGTGAACGGCCGGCCTCGACACCTGCCTTGGCGAATTGCCCAGCCTGGGCCTTCGACAGATGCTTGGCCTTGCGGGAGCCGGCTGTCACCTGAACCGCGGCGTAGCCGTCGGACTCGACGGACTTCACGCGAGTCACGCGGTTGGGATCAACCTCGATCACGGTCACGGGCACGGATGCGCCGTCTTCGGTGAAGACACGGGTCATACCCGCCTTCCTACCGACTAAACCGATAGTCATTCTCAGTCTCCTATAGTGTACGGGGCTGTCACCCGCTATGGCTGCCCTTTCCAGAGCATTCCACTAGCACATTGTGTGGCGCCATCTCGGCGCGGCGGCTGCTGGACGCCTTCCTGTGGAGCGGGCGAACGCTGGGCCGCGAGTGTCTAGTGTGGTATCAGTCGAGCTTGATCTGCACGTCCACGCCGGCGGCGAGGTCGAGCTTCATCAGGGCATCAACGGTCTTTTCGGTGGGCTCGACGATATCGAGCACCCGCTTGTGAGTGCGAATCTCATACTGGTCGCGCGCGTCCTTGTTGACGTGCGGAGAGATCAGCACGGTATAGCTCTCGCGATTGGTCGGCAGAGGAATCGGACCACGGACCTGGGCGCCTGTACGCTTGGCGGTTTCTACGATCTCCGCGGCGGACTGGTCGATCAGGCGATGGTCGAAAGCCTTCAACCGAATGCGAATCTTCTGGTTCTGCATTTGCCCTAACTCCAATGGATACTGACGGCGCGAGCCGTCAACCCACGCATTCAAAGGATGCGCATTATAGGCACGCCGGAAGCAAGAGTCAAACACTCACTTACGGTGCGCAGAAAGGGGGCTCCTCGCGGAGCCCCCTTCGATCGTTCAAGCAGCGAAAGGCTTACTTGAGGATCTTGGCCACGACGCCGGCGCCGACGGTGCGGCCGCCTTCGCGGATGGCGAAGCGCAGGCCGTCATCCATGGCGATCGGGGCGATCAGGGTGACAACCATCTTGACGTTGTCGCCCGGCATGACCATCTCGACGCCTTCCGGCAGTTCACAGGTACCGGTGATGTCGGTGGTCCGGAAGTAGAACTGCGGACGGTAGCCCTTGAAGAACGGAGTGTGACGACCACCCTCGTCCTTGGACAGCACGTACACCTCGGCCTCGAACTCGGTGTGCGGGGTGATGGTGCCCGGCTTTGCCAGGACCTGACCACGCTCGACGTCGTCGCGCTTGGTGCCGCGCAGCAGGGCGCCGACGTTCTCACCGGCACGACCTTCGTCGAGCAGCTTGCGGAACATCTCGACGCCGGTGACGACGGTCTTGACGGTGTCCTTGATACCGACGATCTCGACTTCTTCGCCGGCCTTGACCACGCCACGCTCGACACGACCAGTGACCACGGTACCGCGACCGGAGATGGAGAAGACGTCCTCGATCGGCATCAGGAACGGCTGATCGATGGCACGCTCCGGCTCCGGGATGTACTCGTCCAGGGCCTTGATCAGGTTGGCAACGGCGGTGGTGCCCATGCCGTTGTCGTCCTTGCCTTCCAGGGCCATCAGGGCGGAACCGGTGATGATCGGGGTGTCGTCACCCGGGAAGTCGTACTCGTCGAGAAGCTCGCGGACTTCCATCTCGACCAGCTCGAGGAGCTCGTCGTCATCGACCATGTCGGCCTTGTTCAGGAACACGACGATGTACGGGACACCGACCTGGCGAGACAGAAGGATGTGCTCGCGAGTCTGCGGCATGGGGCCGTCGGCAGCAGACACAACCAGGATGGCACCGTCCATCTGGGCAGCACCGGTGATCATGTTCTTGACGTAGTCAGCGTGCCCCGGGCAGTCGACGTGAGCGTAGTGACGCGTCTCGGACTGATACTCCACGTGAGAGGTGGCGATGGTGATACCACGCTCACGCTCTTCTGGAGCATTGTCGATGGCGTCGAACTCGCTCCAGTCGCCACCGAACACCTCGGCGGAAACGCGAGTCAGGGCCGCAGTCAGCGTGGTCTTGCCGTGGTCGACGTGACCGATGGTACCGACGTTGACGTGCGGTTTGGAACGTTCAAATTTTTCCTTAGCCACTGCTATAACCTCTTTACGTTAGCTAACGGTTAACCGTTCTGGTTGATGACGGCTTCAACGACGCTGGACGGCGCCTCTTCGTAGTTCGCAAACTCCATGACGTAGCTTGCTCGGCCCTGGGTCTGAGAGCGCAGGTCGGTCGCATAACCGAACATCTCAGCCAGTGGTACCGTGGCGCGGATGACCTTGCCCATGGAGGAGTCATCCATGCCCTGGACGAGGCCACGACGGCGGTTCAGATCGCCCATGACATCACCCATGAACTCCTCGGGGGTCACGACCTCGACCTTCATCACCGGCTCCAGGAGCACGGCCTTCGCCTTACGGGCACCTTCCTTTACCGCCATGGAAGAGGCCACCTTGAACGCGGTCTCGTTCGAGTCCACGTCATGGTAGGAACCGTCGAACAGCGTGACCTTGACGTCAATCATCGGGTAACCCGCGATGACACCGTTCTGCAGCTGCTCGTAGGCCCCTTTCTCGACGGCCGGCACGTATTCCTTGGGAACCACGCCGCCAACGATCTCCGAGGCGAACTTGAAGTGCATTTCCTCGTCGTCGCCCTTGTCCTCGGCGGTCAACGGCTCGATGCGCAGATGCACATGACCGTACTGGCCGCGGCCACCGGACTGACGAACGAACTTGCCTTCCTGCTCGACCTTGTGACGAATGGTCTCGCGATAGGCCACCTGCGGCTTGCCGATGTTGGCATCGACCTTGAACTCGCGGCGCATGCGGTCGACGAGGATGTCGAGGTGAAGCTCGCCCATGCCGGAGATGATGGTCTGGCCGGTCTCCTCATCGGAGCGCACCTGGAAGGAGGGGTCTTCCTGGGCCAGCTTGCCCAGTGCGACACCCATCTTCTCCTGATCGGCCTTGGACTTCGGCTCCACGGCTACAGAGATGACCGGATCCGGAAACTCCATGCGCTCCAGCACGATCTTGTCGTTCAGATCGCACAGTGTGTCGCCGGTGGTGACGTCCTTCAGGCCGATGCAGGCGGCGATGTCGCCGGCCAGCACTTCCTTGATCTCCTCGCGGGAGTTGGCGTGCATCTGGACGATACGACCGACGCGCTCCTTCTTCTCCTTGACGGAGTTGAAGATGCTGTCCCCGGACTTGAGCACGCCCGAGTAGACGCGGATGAAGGTCAGGGTGCCCACGAACGGGTCGGTGGCGATCTTGAAGGCCAGGGCGGCGAAGGGCGCACTGTCGTCCGCCTCACGGGTGGCGATGGTGCCATCCTTGTCGTCCAGCTCACCCTCGATGGCCTTGACCTCGGTGGGTGAAGGCATGTACTCGATGACGCCATCCAGCACGGCCTGCACGCCCTTGTTCTTGAACGCCGAGCCACAGGTGACCAGGACGATCTCGTTGTCGAGGGTACGACGACGCAGGCCGGCCTTGATCTCCTCGATGGAGAGCTCACCCTCTTCGAGGTACTTCTCCATCAGCTCTTCGGAGGCCTCGGCGGCGGACTCGACCATCTCCTCGCGGAATTTCTCGGCGGTCTCCTGTAGCTCGGCCGGGATATCCACCAGGTCGTAATTCATCCCGAAGTTGTCCTCGTCCCAGAGGATCGCCTTCATCTGAATGAGGTCGATGACGCCCTTGAATTCGTCCTCGGTGCCCCAGTTGATCTGGATTGGCACGGCGTTGGCGCCGAGACGAGACTTGAGCTGGTCGACCACCATGAAGAAGTCGGCGCCTACCCGGTCCATCTTGTTGACGAAGACCATGCGTGGAACTTCGTACTTGTTGGCCTGACGCCAGACCGTCTCGGTCTGCGGCTGGACACCGGAGGAGCCACACAGCACCACGACGGCACCGTCGAGCACACGCAGGGAACGCTCTACCTCGATGGTGAAATCGACGTGCCCCGGCGTATCGATGATGTTGATGCGGTGCTCATCGAACTGCTTGTTCATGCCCTGCCAGAAGCAGGTGGTCGCCGCGGAGGTGATGGTGATACCACGCTCCTGCTCCTGCTCCATCCAGTCCATGGTGGCAGCGCCCTCATGGACCTCACCGACCTTGTGGGACAGGCCGGTATAGAACAGGACGCGCTCGGTAGTGGTGGTCTTGCCGGCGTCGACGTGTGCAACGATACCAATGTTGCGATAACGCTTTAGCGGAGTCTTGCGAGCCACGTTGGAACTCCCCGTTGGTTGGCGATGCGTTGGAAACGACGCACTTAGAAGCGGTAGTGAGAGAAGGCCTTGTTGGCTTCTGCCATGCGATGCACGTCTTCACGCTTCTTGACGGCCGAGCCCTTGCCTTCGGCGGCGTCGAGCATCTCACCAGCGAGGCGCTGCACCATGGTCTTCTCGCCACGGCGACGGGCCGCGTCGACCAGCCAGCGCATGGCCAGGGCCTGACGACGTGATGGGCGAACTTCCACCGGCACCTGATAGGTCGCACCGCCGACACGGCGGGACTTGACCTCGACCATGGGCTGGATGGTTTCCAGCGCCTTGTCGAAGATCTCCAGCGGCTCTTCCTTGCTACGCTCGGCAACCTTGTCCAGCGCACCGTAGACGATGCGCTCAGCTACGGACTTCTTGCCGCTGATCATCAGGTGGTTCATGAACTTCGCCAGGCGCTCACTTCCGAACTTGGGATCCGGCAGGATGTCGCGCTTGGCCGCAACTCTTCTTCTAGGCATGATAAGCCCTCATTAAAGGATCCTTCAGGTAAACCCGAGACGCCCGATCTCTCGTGAGACGACAGACCGTGCTCGACCTTACTCTTATCAGACCGTGATCAAAATATGTGACTGCAGCGTTCGAGGCCGATCAGACCTTCGGACGCTTGGTGCCGTACTTGGAACGGCCCTGCTTGCGGTTCTGCACGCCGGAGGTATCCAGGGCGCCACGCACGGTGTGATAACGCACACCGGGAAGGTCCTTTACACGACCGCCGCGAATCAGGACCACGGAGTGCTCCTGAAGGTTGTGGCCTTCACCACCGATGTACGAGGAGACCTCGAAGCCGTTGGTCAGGCGAACACGGCACACCTTACGCAGTGCAGAGTTCGGCTTCTTCGGGGTAGTGGTGTAGACGCGGGTGCAGACACCGCGCTTTTGCGGGCAGGCCTGAAGCGCAGGCACGTCGCTCTTGGCGGCCTGACGCTTGCGCGGCTTGCGCACGAGCTGATTGATCGTTGCCATGGTGTGTAGCTGACTCCAATGGGTTGCCTTGCCTTTCTCAGCGGGTGCGGGCGCACCCGCCCCACTGTTAAAGGCTGCGCATTCTAATGGCTGACACGGCGCGTCGTCAAGCCCTGCGCCTTCCCGGGGAAGGCGCAGGGCGGGACGCGAGCGTCAGATCTCGTCGTCGTCCGAATCCAGCGCGGTGAGCTGGGCGCCCAGCTCCTGCTCGACGTCGTAGGCCGACGGGTGGAGCATCCGCTCGGCGTCTTCACGCTTGCGGCGACGCTCCGCGTGATGAGTGAGGCCGGTACCCGCCGGGATCAGGCGACCCACCACCACGTTCTCCTTCAGGCCACGCAGGTAGTCACGCTTGCCGGTCACCGCCGCCTCGGTCAGCACACGCGTGGTCTCCTGGAAGGAGGCCGCGGAGATGAACGACTCGGTGGCAAGGCTGGCCTTGGTGATACCCAGCAGCAGCCGCTGGTACTTCGCCGGGAACTTGTCCTCCGGCTCCAGCAGGGCGTTCTGCTCGAGCACGCGGACCAGCTCGGCCTGGTCGCCCGGGATGAAGTCGCTGTCGCCGGCATCGGTGATCTCCACCTTGCGCAGCATCTGACGCACGATCACCTCGATGTGCTTGTCGTTGATGCCAACGCCCTGCAGGCGGTAGACATCCTGCACCTCGGTGGTGATGTACTTGGCCAACTCGGCGATACCCAGCAGACGAAGGATGTCGTGAGGGTTGCTCGGGCCGTCCGAGATCACTTCACCCTTCTCGACCGACTCGCCCTCGAACACCGCGATCTGGCGCCACTTCGGGATCAGCATCTCGAAGGGATCACCGTCTTCCGGGGTGATCGTCAGGCGCCGCTTGCCCTTGGTCTCCTTGCCGAAGCTGATCACGCCGCTGATTTCGGCGAGGATAGCCGGCTCCTTCGGCTTGCGCGCCTCGAACAGGTCGGCGACCCGCGGCAGACCGCCGGTGATGTCCTTGTTGCCGGTGGCTTCTACCGGGATGCGGGCCACTACCTCACCGACGCCAATGTCGGCGCCGTTGTCGGCGGTGATGATGGCCTTGCCGGGCAGCGGGTACTGCACCGGAGTGTCCGAACCGGTGACGGTGACCGCCTTGCCGGCCGCATCGGTGAGCATGATCAGCGGTCGCTTGTCGCGGCCCGCCATGGGGCGTGCCGCCGACTCGATCACCTCGATGGAGGAGAGACCGGTCATCTCGTCCACGCTGCGGTGCATGGTGACACCCTCGTCGAGGTCGGCGTACTGCACCTGGCCCTCGGCCTCGGCGATGATCGGGTGAGTGTGCGGGTCCCACTTGGCCACGGCTTGGCCGGCCTCGACGCTGTCGCCGTCGCGGACGTCCAGCTCGGCCCCGTAAGGCAGCTTGTAATACTCGCGCTCGCGACCATGGTCGTCGGCGACGGCCAGGGCACTGGAACGGGAGACCACCACCAGCTTGCCGTCGCTGCGTTCGACGTGCTTGATGTTGTGCAGGCGCACCTTGCCGCCGTGCTTGACCTGGACGCTGTCCACTGCGGAGGCACGGGAGGCCGCACCGCCGATGTGGAAGGTCCGCATGGTCAGCTGGGTGCCCGGCTCGCCGATGGACTGGGCGGCGATGACGCCCACGGACTCGCCGATATTCACCTGGTGGCCGCGCGCAAGGTCACGTCCATAACAGGAGGAGCAGACGCCGTGGGCGGTCTGGCAGGTGATGGTCGAGCGGACCACGATCTCGTCGACGCCCATGGTGTCGAGCTCGGCACACCAGGCCTCGTCAAGCAGGGTGCCACGCGGAATCAGCACGTCCTCGCTGGCCGGGTCGACCACGTCCTGGGCGACCACTCGGCCCAGCACGCGCTGAGCCAGGGAGACGATGATGTCGCCGCCCTCGATCACCGGATGCAGGGTCAGGCCCTTGTCGGTGCCGCAATCCGGCTCGGTGATGACCATGTCCTGGGCCACGTCGACCAGGCGGCGGGTCAGGTAACCGGAGTTGGCGGTCTTGAGTGCCGTGTCTGCCAGGCCCTTGCGCGCGCCGTGGGTCGAGATGAAGTACTGGAGGACGTTCAGGCCCTCGCGGAAGTTCGCGACGATGGGTGTCTCGATGATCGAGCCGTCCGGCTTGGCCATCAGGCCACGCATGCCCGCCAGCTGGCGGATCTGGGCGGCACTACCCCGGGCGCCGGAGTCGGCCATGATGAAGACGCTGTTGAAGGAGTCTTGCTCGACCTCCTTGCCGTCGCGGTCCACCACGGTCTCCTTGGAGATACCGGCCATCATCGCCTTGGCGACCTGGTCGTTGGCCCGGGCCCAGATGTCGATGACCTTGTTGTACTTCTCGCCGGCGGTGACGAGACCGGAGGAGAACTGGTCCTCGATCTCCTTCACCTCGTCCTCGGCCGCATCGACGATCTCGGCCTTCTCGTCCGGGATGACGAAGTCGTTGACGCCGATGGAGGCACCGGACCAGGTGGCCATGCGGAAGCCTGTGTACATCAGCTGGTCGGCGAAGATCACCGCCGGCTTGAGACCGGCGCGGCGATACACCTCGTTGATCAGCTTGGAGATCGCCTTCTTCTTCATCGGCTGATCGACCAGCTCGAAGGGCACGCCATCGGGGAGGATGCGGAACAGCAGCGCCCGACCGACGGTGGTGTCGTAGATGCGACGGTGGTGGCTCTGCTCGCCGGTCTCCTCGTCGAACTCGACCTCGTCCAGGCGAACCTTGACGCGGGCATGCATCGACACGCTCTGAGTGCCGAAGGCGCGCTCCACCTCGTCGAGGCCGGAGAACACCATGCCCTCGCCCTTGTCGTTGATACGCTCGCGGGTCATGTAGTACAGACCCAGTACCACGTCCTGGGACGGCACGATGATCGGCTCGCCGTTGGCCGGTGACAGCACGTTGTTGGTGGCCATCATCAGCGCGCGGGCCTCGAGCTGGGCTTCCAGGGTCAGCGGCACGTGCACCGCCATCTGGTCACCGTCGAAGTCGGCGTTGTAGGCGGCACACACCAGCGGGTGCAGCTGGATCGCCTTGCCCTCGATCAGCAGCGGCTCGAAGGCCTGGATGCCGAGGCGGTGCAGGGTCGGGGCGCGGTTAAGCAGCACGGGATGCTCGCGGATGACGTCGGCGAGGATGTCCCACACCTCCGGCAGCTCGCGCTCGACCATCTTCTTGGCGGCCTTGATGGTGGAGGCATAGCCCAGGGACTGCAGCTTGGAGTAGATGAACGGCTTGAACAGCTCCAGCGCCATCTTCTTCGGCAGGCCGCACTGGTGCAGGCGCAGGGTCGGGCCGACGGTGATCACCGAACGGCCGGAGTAGTCTACGCGCTTGCCGAGCAGGTTCTGGCGGAAACGCCCCTGCTTGCCCTTGATCATATCGGCGAGCGACTTCAGCGGACGCTTGTTGGAGCCGGTGATGGCCCGGCCGCGACGGCCGTTATCGAGCAGCGCATCCACCGATTCCTGCAGCATGCGCTTCTCGTTGCGCACGATGATGTCCGGCGCATTGAGGTCCAGCAGCCGCTTGAGGCGATTGTTGCGGTTTATCACGCGACGGTAGAGGTCGTTGAGATCGGAGGTCGCGAAGCGGCCGCCATCCAGCGGCACCAGCGGACGCAGATCCGGCGGCAGGACCGGCAGCACCTCCATGACCATCCACGCCGGGTCGTTGCCCGAGCCCTGAAAGGCCTCCAGCAGCTTGAGGCGCTTGGAGAGCTTCTTGATCTTGGTCTCGGAGTTGGTCTGCGGGATCTCCTCACGCAGGCGGCCGATCTCCTCTTCGAGGTCGATGTCCTTGAGCAGCGCCTGGACCGCCTCGGCACCCATGCGGGCGTCGAAGTCGTCACCGAACTCCTCGAGGGCCTCGAAGTACTGCTCGTCGTTGAGCAGCTGTCCCCGCTCGAGGGTGGTCATGCCAGGATCGATGACCATGAAGCTCTCGAAGTAGAGCACCCGCTCGATGTCACGCAGCGTCATGTCCAGGAACATGCCGATGCGTGACGGCAGCGACTTGAGGAACCAGATGTGCGCGACCGGGCTCGCCAGTTCGATGTGGCCCATGCGCTCGCGGCGCACCGCGGCCTTGGTCACCTCGACGCCGCACTTCTCGCAGATGATGCCGCGGTGCTTCATGCGCTTGTACTTGCCGCACAGGCACTCGTAGTCCTTCACCGGGCCAAAGATCTTGGCGCAGAACAGGCCATCCCGCTCCGGCTTGAAGGTGCGGTAGTTGATGGTCTCCGGCTTCTTGACCTCGCCGTAGGACCAGCTGCGAATCATGTCCGGCGACGCCAGCGTGATCTTGATCGCGTCGAACTCTTCGGACTGCGACTGCGATTTGAGGACTTTCACCAAATCTTTCATGGGGTCGGCTCCGTTGCGGAGTTGTCATGGGCGGGGGCGTTGCCGCCCCCGCGGACCGTCATTCTGTGAAGCGCAGGCGGTGCAGCCTCAGCTTTCCAGCTCGATATCGATGCCCAGCGAGCGGATTTCCTTCACCAGCACATTGAAGGATTCCGGCATGCCCGCCTGCATGGTGTGGTCGCCGTCCACGATGCTCTTGTACATCTTGGTGCGACCCTCCACGTCGTCGGACTTGACGGTGAGCATCTCCTGGAGCGTGTAGGCCGCGCCGTAGGCCTCCAGGGCCCAGACCTCCATCTCCCCGAAACGCTGACCCCCGAACTGCGCCTTGCCGCCCAGCGGCTGCTGGGTGACCAGCGAATAGGACCCGGTGGAACGCGCATGCATCTTGTCATCCACCAGGTGGTTGAGCTTGAGCATGTACATGTAACCCACCGTCACCGGACGGTCGAAGGCATCGCCGGTACGCCCGTCATACAGCGCCATCTGGCCGGAGTCCGGCAGGTCGGCGAGGCGCAGCAGGTGCTTGATCTCGCCCTCCTGGGCGCCATCGAACACCGGCGTTGACATCGGCACGCCACCCTTGAGGTTCTTCGCCAAGGCGATCACCTCTTCATCGGAGAGCGAGTCGAGATCCTCGACGCGGGTCCCCTGGGTGGAGTTGTAGACCTGCCCCAGGAAGTCGCGAATCTGGCCGACCTGCTGCTCGCGGGCGTCGCGTAACATGTGCTCGATCTTGACCCCTAGACCACGGGCCGCCATGCCCAGGTGAGTCTCGAGGATCTGACCGACGTTCATCCGCGACGGAACGCCCAGCGGATTGAGGACCACATCGATGGGCTCGCCGTTGTCGTCGAAGGGCATGTCCTCGATGGGCATGATCGCCGAGATGACGCCCTTGTTGCCGTGACGGCCGGCCATCTTGTCGCCCGGCTGCAGGCGGCGCTTGATCGCCAGGTAGACTTTGACGATCTTCAGCACGCCCGGCGCCAGGTCGTCGCCCTGGGTGAGCTTGCGCTTCTTGTCCTCGAACCGCTCGTCCATCTCCTTGCGACGGTTCTCGAGCTGTTCGTCGGCCTGGGCCAGCAACTCGTTGAACGTCTCGTCCTGCATGCGCAGCTTGAACCACTGCTGACGCGGCAGCTCCTCGAGGTAGCTGTCGGAGAGCACGTCGCCCTTCTTCAACTTAGGGCCGCCATTGACGGCCTGACCGGAGAGGGTGCGCTTCAGGCGCTCGAAGGTGGCGTCCTCGGCGATGCGGTAGGTCTCCTGGAGGTCCTTGCGGACCTCGTCGAGCTGCATCTGCTCGATGGAAAGCGCACGGGAATCCTTCTCCACGCCGTCACGAGTGAAGACCTGGACGTCGATGACGGTTCCCTTCATGCCGGTGGGGGCACGCAGGGAGGTATCCTTCACGTCGGAGGCCTTCTCGCCGAAGATCGCGCGCAGCAGCTTCTCTTCCGGCGTCAGCTGGGTCTCGCCCTTGGGAGTGACCTTGCCGACCAGGATATCACCGGCGCCCACCTCGGCCCCGATGTAGACCACACCGGCCTCGTCCAGCTTGCCCAGCGCCGACTCGCCGACGTTGGGGATGTCGGAGGTGATCTCCTCCGACCCCAGCTTGGTGTCGCGGGAGACGCAGGTCAGCTCCTGGATGTGGATGGTGGTGAAGCGATCTTCCTGGACCGCCCGCTCGGAGAGCAGGATGGAGTCCTCGAAGTTGTAGCCGTTCCAGGGCATGAAGGCGATGCGCATGTTCTGGCCCAGGGCCAGGTCGCCCATGTCCACGGAGGGACCATCGGCCAGGATGTCGCCGCGACTCACCCGGTCACCGGGACGCACGATCGGGCGCTGGTTCTGGCAGGTATTCTGGTTCGAACGCAGGTACTTGGTCAGGTTGTAGATGTCGACGCCGGCTTCGCCGCCGATGATCTCGTCCTCGCTGACCCGCACCACGATGCGCTTGGCGTCGACCGAGTCGATCAGCCCGCCACGACGAGCCACCTCGCAGACACCGGAATCGCGGGCCACGAAGCGCTCCATGCCGGTGCCCACCAGAGGCTTGTCGGCGCGCAGGGTCGGCACCGCCTGGCGCTGCATGTTCGCCCCCATCAGGGCGCGGTTGGCGTCATCGTGCTCGAGGAACGGGATCAGTGCCGCCGCCACGGAGACTACCTGGCGCGGCGACACGTCCATCAGGGTCACCTGCTCGGGGCGCATGAAGGTGGTTTCGCCACGATGGCGTACCTGCACCAGGTCGTCGACCAGCTTGCCTGACTCGTCCACCGTCGCGGACGCCTGGGCGATGACGAAGTCACCCTCTTCAATAGCCGAGAGGTGCACCACGTCGTCGGTCACCTGAGCATCCACTACCTTGCGATATGGCGTCTCGAGGAAGCCATAGCTGTTGGTGTGACTGTAGGTGGCCAGCGAGTTGATCAGGCCGATGTTCGGGCCTTCCGGCGTCTCGATCGGGCAGAGGCGGCCGTAGTGGGTGGCGTGAACGTCGCGCACCTCGAAACCGGCCCGCTCGCGGGTCAGGCCGCCCGGGCCGAGCGCGGAGACACGACGCTTGTGGGTGACCTCGGAGAGCGGGTTGTTCTGGTCCATGAACTGCGAGAGCTGGCTGGACCCGAAGAACTCCTTGACCGCCGCCGCGACCGGCTTGGCGTTGATCAGGTCCTGGGGCATCAGGCCTTCGCTCTCGGCCATGGAGAGGCGCTCCTTGACGGCGCGCTCGACGCGCACCAGGCCAACACGGAACTGATTCTCGGCCATCTCACCGACGCAGCGGATGCGGCGGTTGCCCAGGTGGTCGATGTCGTCGACGTCGCCGAAGCCGTTGCGGATGGCGATCATCTCGCTGAGCACATCGAGGATGTCGCGCTTGTCGAGAACGCCAGAGCCGGTGTCGCTGTCACGACGCAGGCGGCGGTTGAACTTCATGCGACCGACGCCCGACAGGTCGTAGCGGTCCTCGCTGAAGAACAGGTTGTTGAACAGTGTCTCGGCGGCCTCCTTGGTGGGCGGCTCGCCGGGACGCATCATGCGGTAGATCTCGACCAGCGCCTCGAGGCGGGACCCGGTGGTATCCAGCTTGAGGGTATCGGAGATGAAGGGACCACAGTCGAGATCGTTGGTATAGAGGGTCTCGAGGGTGGTGATGCCGGCCTGGCCGATCTTCTCCAGCAGTTCCGGAGTGACCTCGGTGTTGCAGGGGCAGATCAGTTCACCGGTGTTCGGGTCGACCTGATCCTTGGCCAGGGTCTTGCCGAACAGGTAGTCCATCGGCACGTCGAGGCGCTCGAGGCCGGCCTTCTCCAGCTGGCGGATATGCTTCTGGGTGACCCGACGCCCCTCCTCGACGATGACGTTGCCGTCACCATCCTTGATGTCGAAAGTGGCGGTCTCTCCACGCAGGCGTGACGGCACCAGCTCGACGGCAAAACCTTCCTTCTCGATGTGAAAGGTGCTGATGTCGAAGAACTCGCCAAGGATCTCCTCGGCACTCATCCCCAGGGCGCGCAGCAGCACCGAGGCGGGCAGCTTGCGACGACGGTCGATGCGCACGAAGACGCTGTCCTTGGGATCGAACTCGAAGTCGAGCCAGGAACCGCGGTAGGGAATCACGCGGGCAGAGTAGAGCAGTTTGCCGGACGAGTGACTCTTGCCCTTGTCGTGGTCGAAGAACACGCCGGGCGAACGGTGCAACTGGGAGACGATGACCCGCTCGGTACCATTGATGACGAAGGTACCGTTCTCGGTCATCAGGGGGATCTCCCCCATGTAGACTTCCTGCTCCTTGATGTCCTTGATCGCCTTGTTGGACGACTCCTTGTCGTAGATGATCAGGCGGACCTTGACGCGCAGGGGGGCCGAATAGGTGACGCCACGCAGCTGGCACTCCTTGACATCGAAGGCCGGCGTGCCGAAACGGTAGCTGACATACTCCAGGGCGGCATTGCCAGAGAAGCTCGCGATCGGGAAGACCGACTTGAAGGCGGCGTGCAGGCCGATCTCCAGGCGTTCTTCGGGTGAGCGATCCTGCTGGAGAAACTCGTAGTAGGAATCAAGCTGGATGGCCAGCAGGTAAGGCACATCCATCACTTGGGGCAGTTTGCCGAAATCCTTGCGGATGCGTTTTTTCTCAGTGTATGAGTAAGCCATCTGTATTCCCCAGCTTGTTCACCATGGGTGACCGATGCGTGTCGGCGTCACCCGACGGGTACGCGGCTCCGTCAGGCGCTGACGGCAAGCTTCCATCAGGAGGCTCGCCGTCGAAATTCGGCTAGCGGTGGCCCGAGGGCAACCGTCTAGTGACAACAGAAAAAGGCCGGCAGCGGGTGACCCGCCACCAGCCGTGGAAGCTTACGCAGCGCGTGAAGCCATGGGCACAAGGGTTACTTGAGCTCCACGCTCGCGCCGGCTTCTTCCAGCTTCTTCTTCGCTGCTTCGGCGTCGTCCTTGGACATGGCTTCCTTGATGGTTGCCGGAGCGCCGTCGACGGCACCCTTGGCTTCCTTCAGGCCCAGGCCCGTGATCTCGCGGACGGCCTTGATCACGTTGACCTTCTTGTCGCCAGCGCCGGTCAGCACCAGGTCGAATTCGGTCTGCTCTTCCTCGGCAGCGGCTTCACCGCCACCCGGGCCGGCCACGACGGCAGCGGCAGCAGAGACACCGAACTTCTCTTCCATGGCCTCGATCAGCTCTGCCACTTCCATCACGGACATGTCGGCGACGGCGTTGATGATGTCTTCTTTGGTCAGTGCCATTGTCTAGATTCCTAACTTTGCGGGAGCCTCGGCATCGCGATGGCTCGGGGATTCAATGTTCGATTCAGGCTGAGAGCAGGAGTTCGCCGTTCAGGCGGCCTCTTGCTGCTTCTGGTCACGCAGCGCAGCGAGGGTACGGACCAGCTTGCCGGCAGAAGCTTCCTTCATGACGGACATCAGCTTGGCGATCGCCTCATCGTAAGTCGGCAGAGTTGCCAGACGGTCGATGTCGCTTGCCGGGATCAGCTCACCTTCGTAGGCCAGCGCCTTGACCTCAAACTCCTTCTGACCCTTGGCGAACTCCTTGAACAGACGGGCGGCAGCACCCGGATGCTCATAGGAGAAGGCCAGCATGGTCGGACCGGAGAAGGTCTCGTCCAGAATCTCCCAGGGAGTTCCGGACAGGGCGCGGCGTGCCAGGGTGTTGCGGACAACACGGATCTGCACGCCATTCTCGCGGGCCTGCTTGCGCAGGTCGGTCATCGCGCTGACCGCGACGCCACGAGAGTCGGCAACTACGACGGAGAGCGCATCCTTGGCCGCTTCACTGACCTCGGCAACGATTGCCTTCTTGCCTTCGAGTGCTAGTGGCACAGTGATCACTCCTTCGTGCCGGAACCTCGCATGAGGATTCCGGTGGTTACCATCTCTCCCGACCGGAGGTCGGGAGTCCTGGGTGATGGTGCTCACCAGAAATCTGGCGGCAACACCATCTGCGCAGGCCTTCCCGGGGGAAGATTAAGCTGCTCTTCCGGAGAGGAGCGGCACCTGCGGTCTTTGACGGTGCCCCGCCGGCGAGGATAGCCCGGCATGGGGACCGCAAAGTTCCTGCAATCGTCTCGATCGTCGCCCTATCAGGCCAGGGCGGAATGATCGATGGTCAGACCCGGCCCCATGGTCGTGGACAGGGTGACCTTCTTCAGATAGATACCCTTGGACGTGCTCGGCTTGAGCTTCTTGAGGTCGGCGACCAGCGCCTCCAGGTTGCCCTGGATGGCGGCAGCATCGAAGTCGACCTTGCCAAGAGTAGTATGAATGATGCCGTTCTTGTCGGTACGGAAGCGCACCTGACCGGCCTTGGCATTCTTGACCGCGGTGGCGACGTCAGCAGTTACGGTGCCGACCTTGGGGTTCGGCATCAGGCCGCGCGGACCGAGGATCTGACCCAGCTGGCCGACGACGCGCATGGCGTCCGGCGAGGCGATGACCACGTCGAAGTCGAGCTGGCCCTTCTTGACCTGCTCGGCCAGGTCGTCCATGCCGACGATGTCGGCACCGGCTTCCTTGGCAGCATCGGCGTTGGCACCCTGGGTAAAGACGGCGACACGCACGTCCTTGCCGGTACCGTTGGGCATGACGGTGGCGCCACGCACGACCTGGTCGGATTTCCGCGGGTCGACGCCCAGGTTGATGGCGACGTCCAGGGACTCCTTGAACTTGACGGTGGACAGCTCAGAGAGCAGGGCCACGGCCTCGTCGAGGGAGTAGGCCTTGTTGGCGTCAACCTTCTCGCGAATCTGCTGTGCGCGCTTGGTAAGCTTGGCCATGATCAGAGACCCTCCACGTTCAGGCCCATGCTGCGGGCGCTACCGGCAATGGTACGCACCGCGGCGTCGAGGTCGGCAGCCGTCAGATCCGGCTCCTTGGTCTTGGCGATTTCCTCGAGCTGCTCGCGGGTCACCGTACCGACCTTGTTCTTGTTCGGCTCGCCGGAGCCGGACTTGATGCCAGCCGCCTTCTTCAGCAGGACCGCCGCGGGCGGGGTCTTGGTGATGAAGGTGAAGCTGCGGTCGGAATAGACGGTGATGACCACGGGCGTCGGCAGACCCGGCTCGATGTCCTGGGTCGCGGCGTTGAACGCCTTGCAGAACTCCATGATGTTGACACCGTGCTGACCCAGCGCGGGGCCCACGGGGGGACTCGGGTTGGCCTTGCCAGCTGCCACCTGCAGCTTGATGTAAGCCTGTACTTTCTTGGCCATGATGGACTCCAGTTGGGTAGTAGCGCCTTTCGGCTCCCCGGGTTACACGACCACCCGCAGGCGGCCGTCACGAAAACAGTGAGGTCGGAGGCTTACTCCTTCTCGACCTGGGCAAACTCCAGCTCGACAGGCGTGGAACGCCCGAAGATCAATACACTGACCTGAACGCGGCTCTTGTCATAGTTGACCTCCTCGACGACCCCGTTGAAGTCTGCGAAGGGCCCGTCGACAACGCGAACCGACTGGCCCGGCTCGAACAGCGTCTTGGGCCGCGGCTTCTCGGTACCGTCCTTCACCCGACTGAGGATTGCGTCCGCTTCACGCTGGGAGATGGGCGCAGGCTTTTCCTTGGTTCCGCCGATGAAACCCATGACGCGCGGTGTCTCATTGACCAGGTGCCAGGTCTCGTCATCCATCTCCATCTCGACCAGCACGTAGCCGGGATAGAACTTGCGCTCGCTCTTGCGACGCTTGCCGTCACGCACCTCGACGACTTCTTCGGTCGGCACCAGGATCTCGCCGAAGCGATCCTCCATGCCGTACATCTTCACGCGCTCGGTGAGCGAGCGCATGACATGCTTCTCGAAGCCGGAGTAGGCGTGGATGACATACCAACGCTTGGACATGAAAACTCCTAACCGATGACGCCGGACATCGCCCAGCCAAGAAGGGTGTCGATCAGCCACAGCATCAACCCGACCACCAGCACGGCCACCAGCACGATGGCGGTGGTCTGCACGGTCTCGGGGCGTGTCGGCCATACGACGCGCTGAATTTCCTTCTTCGCACTCCTGGCGAGCTCAAGCAGATCACGACCCTTGGTCGTGGTCAGCGCCACCAGTGCCGCCGCCGCACTGAGCACGACGACACCGAGCACACGATAGAGAAGTGCCTGATCCGCAAAATAGGTATTGCCGACCACGGCAAGGACCAGCAAAGTGACGATAACCGCCCACTTGAGTCCGTCGTGGCGCGACTCCTGCACCTCGGCGTTATGCTTCATGAAAACGGGACTCCTCAGGGTACGGCAATCGAAACATTAAAGTATATGAAATATCACCAGCCTGGGGAAGACTGGCAGGCCAGGAGGGAATCGAACCCCCAACCTGCGGTTTTGGAGACCGCTGCTCTGCCAATTGAGCTACTGGCCTGTATCTGCTTCCGTGACCGCCCTTTGCAGGCAGCCTTCACGACAGCGGGCGCTATGATAGCCAAACCCTTTCCGCCTGACAACCCCCCTGCGACACAACATCGCCAAGGGCAGAAAAAGAAAAGGCGAGCCGTGGCTCGCCTTCTCGACATGGAGCTCATGGACGGATTTGAACCGTCGACCTCACCCTTACCAAGGGTGTGCTCTACCCCTGAGCTACATGAGCACAAACGCTGGTATCATCGACCGATACCTGGAGCGGGCAGCGGGGATCGAACCCGCATCATCAGCTTGGAAGGCTGAGGTTCTACCATTGAACTATGCCCGCCGATCCACTCTTGCTGCTCGCACCCGACGCGTCGGGTGCAGCTGAACCTGGTGGAGGGGGAAGGATTCGAACCTTCGAAGCTTTCGCGGCAGATTTACAGTCTGCTCCCTTTGGCCACTCGGGAACCCCTCCAACTGGCGATGTATTCTACCGCCTTTGATTCCGGTGTCAAGTCTCTGTTTTCTCAGCATCTTGATCGGGCGTGACGCCTTTCACCGCCGGAACGCGGCGCATTCTGTCAAAGCAGCATCGAGAATGCAAGCGCGGCACGTATCTTTTCCATCGCAACTGGAGAAGGCACTCGAGGCGCCCCAGACAAGCGCCCCGCCCGCTCCGACGCCGTCAACGGGAAGCAGGCCTCGAGTCCGCCGTAGACCATGTCCGGCCAGACCGCATGGGGCACCTGGATGCCCCGCGACACCACCCGGGCGTCACCGCCGGTCATCAGCATCGGCAGCGCAACATCCTGCTGGTCGCACACCTCGCTGTAGATGCGATTGACCGCGCTGACCGCCGCCATATAGATGCCATGATTGACCGCCTCGACGGTGCGCCTTCCCGGCTCGAGCAGCTCTTCGGCCTCGCTGTCCGGATCGATGGCCACGTTGCGAGTGCCCAGCTTGAGGCTCTCCTTCATCAGGCGTAGCCCAGGGATAATATAGCCCCCGAGATGCCGCCCGCCGGGCAGCACGAAGTCGATGGTAATGGCGCTGCCGCAATCCACCGCACAACAGCCTCCCGCCAGCTGGTAGCCCGCCAAGACGCCCATCCAGCGATCCACACCGAGCTTGCCGGGTTCCTCGTAGCCATTGGAGACACCCAGGGCCTCATGGGCAGGACGGGCCACATGGACGGTGCCGACCCGCCGGCGCAACAACCCCACCGTTTCCTCCAGTACCGCCTTGCGTGCCACGCTTGAGATGCGCACCGCCTCAACCACGTCGAGATCGGGGATATCGGCACCCGGCCTCCACTCCTCTCGAGTCCAGACCGCCCCTCGAGAGCGAATCTCGCTGCTGTCGGCATCCTTGAGTCGCCACTTCGACAGGGTGTTGCCGATATCCAGATCCAGGATCATGCCCGTCTCCGCACGCTGATTTCGCCGCCGGCAAGTCGCAACTGCCGCTCTCCCTGTCGTACCCAGAGGTTACCGGCACTATCAACGTCCCCGGCGACCGCCGTCTCGCGATCTCCCCGCTGAAGGATGTCCACCTCGCAGCCAGCGTAGGCATGTCGGGCGTTCCAGTCATCTTTCCAGGCGGCGAAACCCTGTTGCTCGAAGTTCGCCAGCAGCGGCAGCAGTTCATCCAGCAATTCCACAGCCAGGCCATTGCGCGAGAGCCCCGGCGCCTGATCATGGACCGCGGCGACGTCCTGGTCGATGCTCTCACGAAACACCAGGGGCAGATCGACATTAATACCCATACCGACGACTACCTCGCAGGGACCGGCGGCATCACCACTGATCTCGACCAGAATTCCCGCCAGTTTGCCGAGCGAGCCGTCACGGCCCTCCAGCAAGACGTCATTAGGCCATTTGAGCTGAGGCCTGGCCCCGTGACGCTCCAGCACTCTGGCGAGAGCCACCCCCAGCGCCAGGCTCAACCCCTCGAGGGACGCCACACCGGCCTCTACCCGCCAACCGATAGAGAGCATCAGGGTGCGGCCCCAGGGCGTCACCCAGGCACGACCCCGACGGCCTCGCCCCTCGCTCTGCTGCTCCACCAGACATACCTCACCATGTCCTGCCCCCTGGGCGAAGCGCTCGCGCAGGTAGGCATTGCTGGATGGCAGGGTCTCCTCGACGAACAGCTGCGTGAGATGTGGGCGAGCCTCCCGCGAGAGGCCTGACACGATGGCGCTCCCATCGAGCAGCTCCAGGCGCTCGACCAGGCGATAGCCTTGCCCCTTCACCGCTTCCATGGGAATGCCCAGGGACTCCAGTTTCTGCAGCTGCTTCCATACTGCCGCACGCGACACGCCCAGCTGCACCCCCAGTTGCTCGCCGGAATGAAACTCGCCATCGCTCAGCAGTCGGATCAGGTCACCGATGGTCATGCTAATGCCCCTGACGGGAAATGAGACATTCTAGCGGATGGGGGCAGGACCCGGAAATCGTAACACCCACCTCGTTATCATCTATCGGCGGACTCCCGACTCCCAAGCTCTGACCCTCTCCATTGCCTCACCCCCGGCCGACGACCATATCGCTAGCGTCGGCAAGGCCGACTGGCCCTTCCGAGGTCCAGACATGAAAAAACCCCGAGTTCAGTGAACTCGGGGTTTTCTCGGAATAAGTGCCTGACGATGACCTACTCTCGCATGGGGAGACCCCACACTACCATC
>NZ_JBEGCJ010000006.1:0-170959 GCF_040196335.1 Halomonas aquatica | reverse complement strand
GAACTCAGCAGTGAAACCGCTCAGCGCCGATGGTAGTGTGGGGTCTCCCCATGCGAGAGTAGGTCATCGTCAGGCACCTATTCCGAGAAAACCCCGAGTTCACTGAACTCGGGGTTTTTTCATGTCTGGCCGTTTAAACACATGGACCTCGAGTGGAAAGGCCGTCTGACAGTGGCTATGGTTCTCCTGCAAGCCCCTACGGACTTGCACGTCTCAGGAGGAGATGACAATGAAGCGCGAGATGATGCGCAGGCTTGGCCTGGCCCTTTTGATCACCATGCTGGGGGTCGGACTGGCCGGCTGCGAGGAGCAGGGGCCGGCCGAGCAGGCAGGCGAGAAGATCGATGAGTCCATGGAAGAGATGGGGGAAGGCATGGAGGAAATGGGCGAGAAGATGCAGGAGGCCACAGAAGACGCGCAGTACTGATCTCTCGCCTCCGGGGCATAAAGGTAAAGAAAAGGCCGGGCATGTTGCCCGGCCTTTTGCGTCACGGTCTGATGCTCAGTGACGAAGGCGCCGCTGCTCATCGGGGGAAGGAAACAAGAAAGAGTCGGAAGCGCCCATACTAATGGCTATGCTGGTCTGCCACGACATCCAAGCATGATAACCAAGCACGACAACCCAGAACGGAGGTACGCCGATGCGCCTGTCGAGAGAGAAGAGCCTGATGCTGATCGTCGACCTGCAGGCCGGCCTGGTGCCGGTGATCGAGCACGGTGAGCAGGCGGTGACCGAGGCGGCCTGGCTGGGGGAACTGGCCACCTCCCTGGAGGTGCCGGTCTGGGTGACCGAGCAGTATCCACAGGGACTGGGGCACAGCGAGCCCCGGTTGCTGGAGGCGCTGCCGGGACATCGTGTCTGGCAGAAGCTGCATTTCGGCGCACATGACGAGCCGGCCTTCGCCGAGGCGCTGGCGGAGACCGGAAAGCGTCAGGTGGTGCTTTGCGGTACCGAGGCGCATATCTGCGTGATGCAGACGGGCCTTGGCCTGCTCGAGGCGGGCTACGAGGTATACTGGCTGGTCGAGGCGACGGCCAGCCGGCGGGAGGCCGAGGCGCGCCTGGCCAGGGAGCGGATGACCCATGCCGGCGCGGTGGCGGTGAGTTGCGACATGGTGGCCTACGAGTGGCTGCACCGCTGCGACGACGAGGGCTTCAAGCAGGCCCATCGCCGTTTCCTGAAGGAGCGCTCGGGGCGCTCCCTCGTCTTTTCTTGAGCGACCTCAGGCGGCCCCCTCGGGGCGAGTGAACACCAGGGTGTCTCCCTCGGAGAGGGCAGCATTGAAGGCGTAGCCGGCCACGTCGAAGTGCTTCAGGCCCTCGGGGTCGTCCAGGCGCTGGCGGATCATCCAGGCCGCCATCAGTCCACGGGCCTTCTTGGCATAGAAGCTGATGATCTTCAGCTTGCCGTTCTTCTCGTCCTTGAACACCGGGGTGATCACCCGTGACGTGAGCCGCTTCGTGTCGATCGCCTTGAAGTACTCGTTGGAGGCCAGGTTGACCAACACCGGGCTGCCGCTGGCGGCCAAGGCGCGATCGAGCTCTGCGGTCAGCGTCGCCTTCCAGAAGGCATAGAGGTCCTTTCCTGCCGGGTTCTCGAGCCGGGTGCCCATCTCCAGGCGGTAGGGCTGGATCAGGTCGAGGGGGCGCAGCAGGCCGTAGAGGCCGGAGAGGATGCGCAGGTGCTCCTGGGCGAAGGCGTTGTCGTCGTCATCGAAGGTGCCAGCCTCGAGCCCCACATAGACATCCCCCTGGAAGGCCTGGGCGGCGGGCTTGGCGTTCTCCGGTGAGAAGGGGGTGTGCCACTCGGCGAAGCGAGCGGCATTGAGCCCCGCGAGCTTGTCGCTGATGCCCATCAGCTCGCTGAGCCGCTGGGGCGAGTAGTCCCTCAGGATCTCGATCAGTTCCCGACTGCGGTCGAGGTGATCCGGCTGTGTGTGCCGGGTCGTGGTGGCGGGGGTCTCGAAGTCCAGCGTCTTGGCGGGCGAGATCACGCTCAGCATGGGGCGCTCCTGTACCTGAAGGGGTGGCCTGACGGTCGTTCCGGCCAGTATACCAAGCCGCCCGAGGGCCATGGACTATCGGGCAGATAGCCCATGGCCAGGGCCGCTTCAGGGCGCTGGGTTGGGGATGCGCTGGTGGACCGCCTCGATGGCCTCCAGCACCTCCCGGTCGAGCCTCAGGGATTCGCTTGCGAGGTTGCTTTCCAGCTGCTCCATGGTGGTGGCGCCGATGATATTGCTGGTCAGGAAACTCCTCGAATTGACGTAGGCCAGCGCCATCTGTGCCGGGTCCAGGTCGTGCTCGCGTGCGATCCGCACATAGGCGGCGGTCGCCTCCTCGGCCAGCGGCGCGGTGTAGCGCTGAAAACGCTCGAACAACGTCAGGCGGGCACCGGCCGGCCGGGCACCATCGAGGTACTTGCCGGAAAGGGCGCCAAAGGCCAGCGGGGAGTAGGCCAGCAGGCCGACCCGCTCGCGATGACTGATCTCGGCCAGGCCCACCTCGAAGCTACGATTGAGCAGGCTGTAGGGATTCTGGATGCTCGCCACTCGCGGCAGGCCCAGAGCCTCGGCCAGGTGAAGGGCGCGCATCACCCCCCAGGGGGTGTCGTTGGACAGTCCGATGGCCCGCACCTTGCCGGCGTCCACCAGTTCCTTGAGTGCCGCGAGGGTCTCCTCCAGTGCGGTGGCATCCTCTTTTTCGTCATGAACATAGCCGAGCTTGCCGAAGAAGTTGGCCTTCCGGTCCGGCCAGTGCAGCTGGTAGAGGTCGACATGGTCGGTCTGCAGGCGTGCGAGGCTATCGTCGATGGCCTGGTGGAGGTGGGCGCGAGTCAATCGCGGGCCACCACGGAGGTAGTCCAGCCCCGGGCCGGCTGCCTTGGTGGCAATGACCAGGTCATCGCGGCTGCCGCGACGCTTCAGCCAGTTGCCGATGTAGGCCTCGGTGCGCCCCTGAGTCTCGGCCTTCGGGGGCACCGGATACATCTCGGCGGTATCGATGAAGTTGATACCGAAAGCCGTGGCACGGTCTAGCTGCTCGTGGGCCTCGGCTTCACTGTTCTGCTCGCCGAAGGTCATGGTGCCCAGGCAGAGGCGGCTGACCTCGATGCCGGTATCGCCTAGCGGTCGCATCTGCATCCGTCGCTCCTTGCAGGGTGGCTGATGGGAGGTGATCCGGCATGTTAGCGAGGCTCCGGCGGGGCGGCAAATTACGGGGGTTGAGTCACTGACGGGGGGCGCGTATGCTTGCCAACCCATAGCCCCGGCGGAGTCCGCAGGGCCACCGTTTACTAGAGGGAGGGGTGCCGGACACAGGGCGTGGCCGGCATCCCTTCCGCTCAATTGGACGCAGGGTAGTTGCCATGCCAGAGGCATCCTCACTGTTCACCCGGCTCGAATACCGGCTTGCGCAGCAGTTGTTTCATACTCGCTGGCTGCCTCGTTCGCCGCGCACTCAGCGCCTGACCATGCGCCTCTTTCAGCGCTGTGCCGATGCCGGGCACCGGGCTGCGTTGTCGCAGTATGGGCACATGCTCTTCCACCGTGGCGTCAGTCCTCAGGACAAGGCCCGCGGGGCACGCTATGTGCTCGAGGCCGCGCACGCCGGTGATGCCAAGGCCCAGCACCAGGCAGGCCAGATCTACGAGTACGGTTGCGCCCAGTATCCGCGGCGCGACGACCATGCCGTGACCTGGTATGCACGCGCCGGCGAGGCAGGCCATCCCTTGGCGGCTACCCGCCTGGCTCGGGCCTACCGCCACGGCGAGCTGAGCCTGTCGGTGGATGCCGAGAAGGCCAGGCACTGGCAGGCCCTGGCCGACGGCCTGGCAGGGTTTTCCGGTTCGCTTGAGGCGGGTTCGCCGGGCTCTGGTTCCCCGGGCCCTGACTTACTGGACAGGACCGAAGGCGAGACAAGACACTAGGCCTTCGATGCGACGGCATCGGCTATTTCGACCAAGGACTCCCCCGCCCGTGACGCTACCCACACTGCTGGATATCGAGGCGTCCGGCTTCGGGCGCGGCAGCTACCCTATCGAGGTGGGCCTGGCCCGCCCCGATGGGAGTACCTGCTCCTTCCTCATCCAGCCGCTGGACGAGTGGACGCACTGGGACCCCAAGGCAGAGCTGCTGCACGGTATCAGCCGTGGGCGACTGGAGCGCGAGGGCTATCCGGTTCGCCAGGTGGCGCGCTGGCTCAACGATGAGCTGGGGGACGTCGGCATCGCCTACAGCGACAGCTGGGGCTATGACAACACCTGGCTGTCGCTGCTCTTTCATCATGCCGGCATGTTGCCGGCCTTCCGGCTGGAGGCCTTGCGCATCTTGCTGAGCGAGCAGCAGCAGGCTCTGTGGAGCCGCACCAAGGAAGCGTTGATCCGCGAGCAGGGCATCCATCGGCATCGCGCCGGAGAAGATGCCCGCCTGCTTCAGCTGACCTACCAGCGCACCCTCGAGCTCACCGCCGACGCCTGAACCGGCATGCTCCCGTCAGGAGCGCACGTCTTCTCCTCAGTCCTCGCCGCTGGCCAGTCGAGCCTCCAGGGCATCCAGCAGGTCGGCGGGCTCGGCGACATCGATCAGCTCGGCCCGGGTGCGGCCATCGAGGAAGCCTTGTTCCACCGTGTTGTCGAGGAAGCTCAGCAGCGGGGCATAGAACCCGGCGGTATCGAGCACGCCGATGGGCTTGTCGTGGATACCCAGGTAGTGCCATGTCCAGGCCTCGAAGAACTCCTCCAGGGTCCCGATGCCTCCGGGCAGCACGATGAAGGCATCGGCATGGGCGGCCATGCTGGCCTTGCGCTCGTGCATGTTGCGGACCCGGACCAGCTCGGTCAGGCCCTGATGGGCCTGCTCGCGCTCGACCAGGTGGTCGGGCATCACGCCGATGGCCTCTCCGCCGGCGGCCATCACGGCATCGGCCAGTCGGCCCATCAGGCCGACGCGGGCGCCGCCATAGACCAGCCCATGGCCACGCCGGGCCAGTTCGTCCCCGAGTCGTTGCGCGGCCTCGAGGAAGTGCGGGTCACGGCCCTCCCGGGACCCCAGGTAGACGCAGAATCTCGACATGCTTTCCTCCTTGGCAGGCCCTCATCCTAGCGGCTCGGGCCAAGGTGCCGGAAGTCCCAACCCGAAAACGCGAAGGGCGCCCCGAGGGCGCCCTTCGCGGTCGTGATGGCCGGCTCAGCGAGTGCCTGGCCATCACATGGGTATCCAGGTAGATCCAGGGAACTCCTTATGTTGTCGGGATTAGTGTCGGGATATGATGCTGAGATCACGGCAGGCAATCGGCGACCCCGTAGTGCTCGTCGAGCCACTGGCCGATGACGTTCTCGCCGCACAGGTGGTGGGCATACTGGGTATGCAGGCAGCGGACCTGGTCACGGTTGGCGATGCCGCCGATGCCGCGTGCGGTGAGCACCCCCTCGTACCCGAGTTGGGTGACCTCCGTCCTCTGGGCCTCGCTCATGTAGCCCCAGCGAGCCGCCACGTAGGCGTCGTGGCTGCGGTGATAGGCGGCCAGGAAGTCGGCGTCTTCCTGCAGAAGGGTCTCCAACTGCTTGATCACCCCGGCGGCCTCGATGTGCGAGATCTCGATCTTGAGACGCTCCGAGCAGAGCCAGTAGAGCGTCGGGAAGGGCTTGCCGTCGACGATGGGGGCCATGCGCAGCACCAGCGGGGTGCCCTCGCCGTCGGTGGCGGCCAGGGCCTCGATGCCGCGGGGCGCGCGGCCGAGCTGCTCGGCGATGATGGCCAGCTGGTGCTCGTCAGGGGCCTGATCGGTTCGGATCACCATCGTCGTCGTCCCGTACAAACTTGGTCGAGTGCCCCACGGCCAGGAAGAAGGCGCGGTTGAGCTGCTCGGGAGTGGGCACGTAGCGCCATTCCCGCTCGCAGTACTCGCCGGCCCTTGCCATCAGCACGTCATGGAGGCGATTGAACGGCGCATCATAATCGTAAGGGTCGGCGCCGAACAAGCGGATGTGCGGATAGTCGGCGAAGCGCTCGAGGAAGTAGCGCTTCAGGTCAGCCTCGACGGCACGGTGCCGGGGGATGTCGTCCGGATCCAGCCAGAGGGTATAGCGGATGGCCATGGGGGCTCCCGTCGGTGAGGACTGTCCTGCTGGGACAGCGTTGTGCTGGGTTCGGCTCAGGGCTGACTCGAGTGGGGCTCAGCGGCGAAGCGGGGCCTCGCGTGCGCCGATGAGCCGGGCCAGGTCGCCCGGGGCGAGGCGGATCTCCAGCCCCCGCCGGCCGCCGCTGACGTGGATCGCCTCGAGGCTCAGGGCGCTGGCATCGAGGAAGGTGGGCAGGCGCTTTCGCTGGCCCAGCGGGCTGATGCCGCCCACCACGTAGCCGGTGGTTCGCTCGGCGTCGGCGGGGTCAGCCAGGCTGGCCCTGCGGGCCCCGGCGGCTCGGGCCAGAGCCTTGAGGTCGAGCTGGCCGGAGACCGGTACGATGGCCACCACCAGGCGGCCATCGTCCAGCCGGGCGAGCAGGGTCTTGTACACCTCGTCGGCCGAGAGGCCCAGGGCCCGGGCGGCCTCCTCGCCGAAGGCGGGGGTGCGCGGGTCGTGCTCGTAGCTTTCCAGGTGGAAGGCCACGCCGGCCTTCTCAAGTACCTTCACTGCCGGGGTCATGCGTCTGCCGGCTCCTCCTGGCGGTGGGCCTCCAGGGCCTCGCGCAATTCGCCCTCGATGGGGATGGCCTGCTTGGTCTCGTGGTCGAAATGCACCATCACGGCGTGACCGAGGTTGGTCAGCTTCCCATCCTGGCGAGCCTCCTGGCTTACCGTGAAGGAGCTGTTGCCGAGCCGCGAGACATAGGTACGGATCTCGATCTCGCGCCCATACTGCAGCTCGGCCCGATAGTCGACCTCCATGCGTGCCATGATCAGTCGCCACTTGCGCGGGTCCAGGTCAGGCGTGAAGAGGCGGAAGAGGTCATTGCGGGCCAGCTCGAACCAGGCCGGCAGCCGGGTGTTGTTGACGTGGCCCAGGGCATCGGTGTCGTAGAAGGCGGGCTCGACGGTGCATACGAACATCGGCGGGTTCCTAGTGGTCGTCTCTGGAGGGACAGCTTTGCCCCGAGCAAGCGCTCGGTCAAGTGCCTGGTCACGGGCTCCCGGCCAGACGTCGGGTCCGCCATGCCTGCAGGCGGGTCCAGGCCAGCAGCCAGGCGGTGGCAACGACGAAGCCGGCCAGGGTGCCGATCAGCAGCCCGAGGCGCTCATAGGTGAGCGAGATGCTCAGGGCATAGCAGAGCAGGGCGCCGAGCCCGGCCGGGTAGTGCTTGATCACCGTGGCCACCGGCGCCGCGCCGTGGGTCAGGTGCAGTATCACCAGGAAGGGGTACATGGTCACCGGGAAGGCGGCCATGACCCCGGCCCAGGCGGCCGGCATCACGTGGGCGAGTCCGGTGATCAGGAAGATGATGCCGGCGGCCAGGGCGGCTCGAAGGCCCAGCGCGGCCCAACTGAAGCCGCCCCTTGGGCCGGCCACGGTATCCGGTACCCGCCGATAGAGCCGCAGGAAGACGATGATGGCTGCCAGGGTGGTAAGGGTGCCGGTCAGCCTTGTGAACTCCAGCTGGGTCAACAACAGGCTCACCGCCAGCCAGGCGATGAAGCCGCCCGCGCTACCGGCGAGCACGCCGGTCAGGCCGTCGCGGCGGGCGCACAGCAGGTATCCGCCGCCCAGCGCCAGGGTGGCGCTGAAGCCTGCCAGGGTGTGCACGGCGCTCTCGGTGGCGAAGGTCGGGGATATCTCCAGGCCGATGAAGAACAGCGCGATGGCGGTGCCCAGGGGGTAGCCGGAGAGCAGGCCGGCTACGCGCGGGTTGACCCGCTCGGCGATCATCGAGAGGCCGAGCACCGCGGCGATGGAGACCAGCAGCTTGGCCAGCTGCCAGCTCAGGGGAACATCCATGCTGTTTGCCTTATCCTTATCGGGTTCTTCGCAGACTGGCGTGAAGGCATCGACTGTACCCTTTCAGTCCAGTTTGCCCGTGTAATGGGCGCCGGGAGGCCTGGTGACTAGACCAGGCGCAGACCCTTGAGGTCGGTCCAGGCGGCCCTCAGTGCGACGGCCAGCGGCTCGCGCAGGTGCTCTGGCAGCGCCTGCTCGGCGGCGCCGACGCCATCGAATTCGCGATTGCGCAGCCAGCAGTAGGCCCAGGCGCAGGCCTCGTCATCGCTGGCCGGCAGGGGGCGGGCGGGCATCTGCACCAGCAGGAAGGTGGCGGTGCGCGCCGCCCACAGCGGCGGTTCCTCGCCACCGGCTTCGCTCCAGGCGACGAGGCTCTCGCCGTCCGGGGTCTCCTCCGGGAGGCCGATTCGGGTCACCCGGGCGGTCTCGGCGAGCAGCAGCGCCAGGCGGTCTGGATCGCCCTGGCCCAGGGTGAGCCACTGCCCGACCAGGTCGGGCAGGCCGCGGCGCACCTTGGCATAGAAGCCGTCATGGGGCATGGTCTCTGTCATCTTGCTGGCCTTCTGAAAGCGGGAACTACACATGGAATTCGATTTTGCCACGCCCGTCGAGCGTCGCCACCCGTCGGGCGGCCCTTGGCCCTCGCAGAAGTGGCATCGCTATGGGGAGGAGGTGCTGCCGCTGTGGGTCGCCGACATGGACTTCGCATCGCCGCCGGCGGTCATCGAGGCGCTGCAGGCGCGGGTCGCGCACGGCGTCTTCGGCTACGGCCTGGTCCCCGACTCGCTGCGCGAGACCCTCTGCGCCTGGAGTGTCGAGCATTATGGCTGGACCATCGACCCGGGCTGGCAGGTGTGGCTGCCGGGGGTGGTGCCGGCCCTGCACCTGGCCTGCCTGGCGCTCACCGAGCCGGGAGACGGTGTGCTGACAGTCACGCCGATCTATCCGCCCTTCCTGCGCGTCGCCGAGCGCACCGGGCGCCTTGCCCAGCAGGCAGCCCTGAAGGCCCCGGCCTCCCCAGAGGACCCTTGGCGGCTCGACCTGGACGCCCTGGAGGCGGCGATCACCCCGGCAACCCGGCTGCTGCTCTGGTGCCAGCCCCACAATCCCACCGGACGGGTCTGGACGCGGGAAGAAATGGCGGGGCTGGCCGAACTGGTGCAGCGCCACGACCTGCTGGTGGTCTCCGATGAGCTTCACTGCGACCTTCTGCTCGACGAGGGCGCCCGCCACGTGCCGCTGGCCGTCGCCTTTCCCGAGCTTGCCTCGCGCACCCTGACCCTCTGGGCGCCCTCCAAGACCTTCAACCTGGCGGGGCTCACCACGGCCTGCGCGTTGATTCCCGATGCGGGCTTGCGACGGCGCTTCGCCGCGATGGCAAAGGGCCTTCAGCCGGACGGCAACATACTCGGGCTGGTGGCCGCAGAAGCGGCCCATACCCATGGCGAACCCTGGCGGCAGGCGCTTCTGGAGGTGCTGCGTGGCCATCGTCGGACCCTGGTGGACCGGGTGGCTGGCTGGCCGGGTGTGGCAATGAGCTACCCCGAATCCACCTACCTGACCTGGCTGGACCTTCGTGAGGCGCCTGCCCTCCAGGGCCTGGAGGGGTCTCCTCAGCGCCAGCTGCTGGAACGGACGGGGGTCGCGCTCTCCGACGGGGCCGACTTCGGCTGGCCGGGTTTTGCTCGCCTCAACTTCGGTACCACGGCGATCCAGCTGGATGCCGCCCTGGCCCGGCTGGACGGCATACTGCGAGGCTGAACCCCACGCATGAAGCCCCGTGCCTCAGGCAGCGACCGCCCTTGGCGGCGGCCGTCTGTGGCTGGGGGAAGGTCATGGGTCGTGGCTCAGTAGAGCAGGGCGAAGAGCTTTCGGCGATAGGTGACCGTCAGCGGGTGACCAGCCCCCAGGGCGTCGAAGGCCTGCAGCAGGGTGCGGCGGGCGGCATCGTCGCCGTAGGTCCGGTCGCGCTTCATCAGACCGAGCAGGGCCTCCAGGCCGGCCTCGTAGTGGCCATCGGCCAGCTGACGAAGGGCGCGCTTGAACTGGGCCTCGCTATCGTCGCGGTCGCCCAGGGCGGCCAGTTCCTCGGGGGAGGGAGCCTGCTCGCCGAACTCTATGCTGGCGCGCACGCCGCGGGCCGGGGCGGCATCCCGATCTTCCGGGGGCAGGTTGTCGAGCATTTCGCGGGCCTGCTCGGCCTCGCCTTCGGCCACCAGGGCGCGAGCCAGTTCCACCTGATAGGGGATGTGCTGTGGATACTGCTGCACCAGCTCCTGATAGAGGGTCCGGGCGGTGGCGGCGTCCCCGGCGGCCAGGGCCTCGGCGGCCTGATCCTCGGGCGTCTGCGGTGCCTCCTCCGGGGCCGGGAAATAGCGGCCCAGCCATTCTCGGATCTGCTTCTCCGGCAGGGCGCCCTGGAAGTGGTCGACCAGTCCACCCTGGCTGATCAGCTTGACGTCCGGTCCCGAGCGCACGCCTAGCTGTCCGGCGATCTCCTGGTTCTCGTCGATGTTGAGACGGCCCAGCAGGAAGGTACCGTTGTATTCCCGCGCCAGCTTTTCCAGCACCTGGCTGAGCTGCTGGCTCGCCTCATCGGTCGGACTTCGGCAGTCGAGCAGTACCGGGATCTGCATCGAGGTCTCGAGCAACTGCTGAATGTTGCCGGCATCGACGTCGATGATCATCTCGGCGCTCTGGTTACCGGCAGGTGCGGCATGGGGCTCGCCGGCGGGGATGTCGTCGGTGAGCGGTTCACCGGTGCGTGGGTCGACGATGGGCATGATCGGTAGCCTTGCGTGAAGATGAATTTGCTGTACAGATGCGGGTGATCGTCCGTGACTTCAAGGGGAGCCTGCCTGTGGTGCGACGAATTTTGCGTGTTATCTCTGGATTGGCGGTGGTGATCGCCCTGCTGCTGGCCGGCCCGGTGTGGATGCTGGCCACCGAGAGAGTGGAAGGCCATGACCACTGGTCCACGGCCGATCGCACCTCGGTCGGCCTGGCTCCGAGCCCCGCGGAGGCACCCGAGGCGATGGTTCATGTCTATGCGGCAAGGGCCTGGGGGTGGCGAGGGGCCTTCGGGGTGCATACCTGGATCGCGACCCGGGAGGCCGGGGCCGAGGCCTGGCGCATGCACCATGTGCTGAGCTGGCGACGCCCGTCCCTGGTGTCCCAGTCGACCACCACGCCGGATCGGGCCTGGTACGGCAGCGAGCCCGTGCTGCTTGCCGACTACCGCGGCGAAGCGGCGGCGGCGATGATCGGCGCGGTAGAGACGGCGGTGGCGGTCTATCCGGCTCCCTCGGCCTATCGTGCCTGGCCGGGCCCTAACAGCAACACCTTCACTGCCTGGCTGGTCCGTGAGGTGGATGGGCTCGAGGCGACGCTGCCGGTGACGGCGGTGGGCAAGGACTATCTGCTCGATGGTCCGCTGGCTCAGGCGCCGGGTGGGCTCGGCTTTACCGCTTCTCTGGGCGGCCTGCTGGGTCTGACCCTAGGTCGCGATGAGGGGCTCGAGCTCAACCTGCTGGGCCTCTCACTGGGAATCGACCCGCGGCGCCCGGCCCTCAAGCTGCCGGGTATCGGCAGGCTGGGCATGGCCCAGGACATCAAGGGGCGTGGGAAGGGATGAAGGAGACGAGCCCGATGGGCTGTTCAGCGATGCCCAAGCATGACATGAACAGGCATGAAAAAGGCCAGAATCATTCGATCCTGGCCTTCTTGGGTATTTGGTAGCGGGGACCGCTGAATCTGAAACGAGGGGGAACCGATGACCTTCGCGGAGGCATGAAAAAGGCCAGAATCATTCGATCCTGGCCTTCTTCGGTATTTGGTAGCGGGGACCGCTGAATCTGAAACGAGGGGGAACCGATGACCTTCGCGGGGGCATGAAAAAGGCCAGAATCATTCGATCCTGGCCTTCTTCTGTATTTGGTAGCGGGGACCGGATTTGAACCGATGACCTTCGGGTTATGAGCCCGACGAGCTACCAGACTGCTCCACCCCGCATCAACGTGGGGCGCATTCTACAGCGCCTTCTCCTTTAGTCAAGGATCGATTTCAAACGCTCGTCCCCAGGCCATTTTCTGGTCCATACTCATTCGTGCATCATCAAGATGACAGCCCAACAACTCATAATGGTCATGCTGGTGTTGGCCTAGCTGGTCGCACCAGAGAAGAAGTCATGCACGTCACGGAGATAGTCAATGACAACTCAAGCACCCGTCGCCTGGGTCACCGGTGGCACCGGAGGTATCGGCAGTGCCATCTGCCGTTCGCTGGCCTCGCAGGGCTACATGGTGGTCGCCGGGTATCATAATCCGGAAAAAGCGAAGACCTGGCTGGAGACTCAGAAGGCCGAGGGCTATGACAACATCGACATCATCGGGGTCGACCTGGTCGATTACGATGCCTGCGCGAAAGGGGTCAAGGAGATCGAGGAGAAGCATGGTCCGGTTGCCGTTCTGGTCAACTGTGCCGGGATCACTCGGGACGGCACCCTGAAGAAGATGTCGCCGGACCAGTGGAGCGAGGTCATCGACACCAACCTCAACAGCGTCTTCAACACCTGTCGCAGCGTGATCGAGAGCATGCTCGACAAGGGCTACGGCCGGATCATCAACATCTCCTCCATCAACGGCCGCAAGGGCCAGTTTGGCCAGGTCAACTACGCGGCGGCCAAGGCGGGCATGCACGGCCTGACCATGTCGCTGGCCCAGGAAACCGCCACCAAGGGCATTACCGTGAACACGGTTTCTCCCGGTTACATCGCCACCGACATGATCATGAATATTCCCGAGAAGGTGCGCGAGGCCATCCGTGAGACCATTCCGGTCAAGCGCTACGGCACCCCGGAAGAGATCGGTCGCCTGGTCACTTTCCTGGCGGACAAGGAGCAGGGCTTCATCACCGGCGCCAACATCGACATCAATGGTGGCCAGTTCATGGGCTGATCGCTCGACTGCCGCAGTACGCTTGCCGCCGGTCTCCCCGGCGGCAGACACGACCGCGCGAGGCCTCGGCCTCGCGCGTTCGTGTCTGGAGGTGATCTGAACTCACAGGCCTTTCAGGGCGGTGGCAGTTCGGCCAGGGTCTCGAGCATGCGGTCGAGTTCGCCGACCTCACGCTGCCATAGCCCTTCGGGCATCGGACCGTTGGCGAGCAGTTCGCCGAGTATCT
This sequence comes from Halomonas aquatica, assembly GCF_040196335.1. Taxonomy (NCBI): domain Bacteria; kingdom Pseudomonadati; phylum Pseudomonadota; class Gammaproteobacteria; order Oceanospirillales; family Halomonadaceae; genus Halomonas; species Halomonas aquatica. Next base: position 157,848 of record NZ_JBEGCJ010000006.1, on the reverse strand, counting down.
GGTGGAGCTCTTCGGTGCGGCTGATCTCCTGGCCCATGTTCTCGTTGAGGCGCTCGACCTGGATCGCCAGGCGCAGCGGATCGTCACGATGATGGACGTGGCCGCCGGCCAGCAGGGAGAGGTGGGCCCGCAGGCGGGCGAGCTTCTCTTCCGCCTCGCCCGTCGTTCCGGAATGGCGGACGGCATTGCGGGCTTCATGGGCGTGACGCAGTTCGGGTGGCAGGTTGAGGCCCGGGGGCAGGGGGACCTCCTGCGCGGGAGTCCCGGCCAGCCGCTGGGCATCCGCCTCCAGATGCGCGTTGAGCAGGGGTCGGATGGCCTGCCAGCGATTGGCTTCCTCGGCAAGTGCCAGGCGGTCCAGACGCTCCCGGCGAGCCCGCACGATGCCGTTCCAGCGCCGACGCATGCCCTCAGTGCGCCGACCGGAAGGCAGGGGCTCCAGCGCCGAGGCCTCGCGGATGGCCTCGTCCAGAACGTCGTTCTCGCGGCTCCGGGAGGGGTGCCAGGCGTCCACTCGCTCGATCAGTGCCTGCATGGCCTCCAGCCGCGCGCGGTTGCGCTGGGCCTGATCATCACGGGCGGCTTCGCGGCGGGCGAAGATGTCGTCGCACAGGGCGCGGAACTCCCGCCACAGGGCCTGCTCTTCGCCCTTCGGCGCGCGCCCCAGGGCCCGCCAGCGATGCTGCAGGGACTTGGCCTGGTCGGCCTGCTTGCCGGGCGGCAGGTCGCGATCCCGCAGCTCGCGGGTCTGCTCGATCAACTCGCGCTTGGCCTCGGCGATTTCCAGGGCCCGCCGATCGATCAGCGCCTGCAGCTCATGGCGAATGCGCCCGAAGCGCCGGCCGATGGCCTCGGACTGCTCGCGGGGCACGGGGGCGAAGCCTCGCCATTGCTCCCGCGAGCGGTCGCGGATCTCGCGCAGTGCATCTGGGTCGGCCTCATGGGCGGGCTGTTCTAGCAGCGTCTCGAGCTGCTCGCAGAGTGCCTCCCGGGCCTCCAGGTTGCGCTGTCGCTCGGCCTGCTGGCGTTCTCGCCAGGGGGCCAGGCGCGCCTTGATGCGGTCGGAGGCGGCGCGGAATCGAGCGGACTGCTCACGGTTGACGGCAGCGTCCCCCAGCGTCTTCCACTCCTTGACCAGCTGGCGGTGACGGCGGTCGAGTTCGGCCTCGGTCAAGGCGGTACTCTCGGCCAGCTCCTCGATGGCCTGGCATAGCTGGTCGCGCTTGGGTCCGGCGACGAAGCCGCGCCAGTCACGGAGTTCGGCAAGCCGCGCCGCCAGGCGCTTGAGTCGGGCCTGATCGGCATGCGAAGGAGACCCTAACTGTCCGGCCTCCTGACGCAGGCGCTGGTGGAGCCGACTGGCTCCCTTGAAGGCGCCGTTATCCAGCAGGCCTTCCAGCTCGTCCAGCTCCTCGACGAAACGCGCAAGCCTGGCGTCCAAGTCCCCGTCGTCCCGGGTAGTCTCCGGGGTCAGCTGCTGCCGGGCACGCTCAAGAAGTGGCGCCGGTGCCAGTCGCTCCGGCCATGCACAGGCTTCGATAAGGGCCGTCAGGCGATCATCATCGCCCTCTGCCAGGGCCCGCTCGATGGCGCCTTCGCGTTCATCCAGTCGCTCTCTGGCCTGGACGATCCGTTCGTATTCGGCGAGTGCCTCGTCATAGCGGCCTCGTAACGCCTCATCGGCCAGGTGATGGTCGGAGAGCGCCTGCCAGCGGCTGGCCAGAAGTCGCTTCTGGGCGCGCAGGCTGTCGATGTCCTGGTCGGTGAGCTGCCTGTCCTGGTGCAGGGCATCGAGGCTTTCCTCCAGCGCTTCCACGAGGGATTCCCGGGTCTGGTCGGCATTCTCGCGGCGACGATGGTCGGCATCTCGGGCATGTTCCTGGGCCTCGTGGTCGCCGATGACCTTGCGGCAGCGCTGGCAGGCATCCTGGTAGCGCCGTTCCTGCCGGGCATCCGCCAGGTCCCGGAGCCTGGCCCATTCTCGCGTCAGGTGGCGGAACCGGCCGGCATAGAGTGGCTCCCAGGGGCCATTGGCATGTTGCTCGAGCTTTTCGAGAAGCTCCTCGCGCTCCGCCTGGCTCGCCGCCAGAGAGGCGGCGTCGGCGCGCAGTCGGTTGAGTCGTTCCCGCGCTCCACGGGCCACCTGGCGGTCACGGCGGGACTCATGGGCCAGCCGGGAGAGTCCCGCCTCGCTCTCGACCCGGGCAGCGGCGGCATGGCGCACGGCGGCGATGCCGTTGTCACAGGCCTGGTGGATCAGGTCTTCCTCCGCCTGGAGGCGTGCCAGGGCCGCCAGGCGCAGTTGCTGGTTGTCACCCTGCAGGGCCAGCTCGTTCAGCAGTTTTCGGTCCTCGATCCGTTCCACCAGCGCGATGCGCGCCGGCAGATCGTGATGGCCGCGGCGGCCGGACAGAAGGGCGATCAGGTGCCGTTCGAGTTCGGGATAAGAGTTTCCTTCTCGGCACAGCGTCAGCAGGCGTTCGGGATCCTCCATGGTCGCCAGCGCAGCCTCGCGGACACCGTGGTCGGGATCCAGGGCAAGCTGCTCAAGGATGTGGCGCTGGTCATCCATGGACGGGTCGAGACGTGATACAGCCTGGCGGCGAACCTCGGGATCCGAGTGCTTCCAGCGCGGGGCGAACAGGCGACGAAGGAGTCCTGACATGGTGCATCCTGACGAGAAGAGCGCTCCCGAGCGGGGCGCAAGAAGATCATTCTTATAGGTAAAGGCGGCGCGAAGCCTAGGCCAATAGTATCTAAGCACGTGACGCGCCAGCAGAAAAGTCCGGACGGGAGCAGGGCGTGGCCGCATGGAGACACTGACAATGCGCCTCAATGACCTTATGATCAGTTGCAGGGTTGCAGTCACTCGCTTAGCTTTGATGCAGTACCCTCACCATAACCCGACGTGGAGTTCGGCAATGAGTCTCAATGTGGACAGGGACGGTATGGCCTTCACCTTCAAGGGTGGGATGCTGCCGATGACGGTCATGGAACTGACCAGTGCCGACCCAGAGCGCATCCGCGAGCAATTGGCGGGCAAGCTCAGCCAGTCGCCGGCCTTCTTCCAGCATACCCCGGTCGTTCTCAACGTAGAGAAACTCGATGAGCCGCATCTGGCCCTCGAGCGGATCTGTGCGGTCTGCCGTGCCCACAAGCTGTTACCCGTGGCGGTGCGTGGCGGGCCGGATCCGGTCAAGCAGTCGGCCTGGGCCCTGGGGCTGGGCTGGTTCCCCCCTCAGGAGGCCTCTCGTCCGCGCCCCCTGGAAAGCGTTGCCGAGGATGCCGAGGTGGCCGAGCCGTTGGAGGCCCAAGCGTCTCCCGGCGCCCTTCCCGGCACTACGACGGGTGGGCGCATCTACCGTGGCACGGTGCGTTCCGGCCAGCAGGTGACTGCCCCCGAAGGCGACCTGGTGGTGGTGGGGGCGGTCAACGCCGGGGCCGAAGTGCTCGCCGCCGGCAACGTGCATGTCTACGGCGCCCTGCGCGGGCGGGCCCTGGCCGGCATCCATGGTGACGACAAGGCCGGTATCTTCTGCCGCGAATTGCATGCCGAGCTGCTTTCGGTGGCCGGCAACTACAAGCGTCTCGAGGACATCGACCCGCGCCTGCTGGGCACTACCGTTCAGGTTCAATTGTTCGACGGCCAGCTGGGCATCAAGCCGCTGGATTGATGCCGGCCAACCAGAGTGGCGGCAGCGTTCACGCCACCATTCCTTTTCATCATGACAAGACAGGATGTGACACTTGGCCAAGATCATCGTTGTGACCTCCGGCAAGGGCGGGGTCGGCAAGACAACCAGTGCAGCAGCCATCTCCACGGGACTGGCGCTGCGCGGCAAGAAGACCGTGGTCATCGATTTCGACGTGGGGCTGCGCAACCTCGACCTGATCATGGGGTGCGAGCGCCGAGTGGTCTATGACCTGGTCAACGTGATCCAGGGCGAGGCGGGACTGAACCAGGCCCTGATTCGTGACAAGCGGGTCGACAACCTGCATATCCTGCCGGCCTCCCAGACCCGCGACAAGGATGCCCTGACCCAGGAAGGCGTCGAGAAGGTGCTCGAGACCCTGGGCAAGGACTTCGATTTCATCATCTGTGACTCCCCGGCTGGCATCGAGCGAGGCGCTCAGCTGGCCATGTACTTCGCCGACGAGGCGATCGTGGTCACCAATCCCGAGGTCTCCTCGGTGCGCGACTCCGACCGCATGCTCGGTCTGCTGGCGTCCAAGACCCGGCGTGCCGAACGCGGTGAGGACGCGATCCGGGAGCACCTGCTGATCACCCGCTACAACCCGGGGCGTGTCGACCTGGGGGACATGCTGAACCTGGAGGACATCCGGGAGATCCTGGCCATCGACCTGCTCGGCCTGATTCCCGAGTCCGAGGCGGTGCTGCGGGCCTCCAACCAGGGGGTGCCGGTGACCCACGATGACGACAGCGATGCCGGCCAGGCCTATGCCGATACGGTGGCACGCTTGCTGGGCGAAGATATCCCGCTGCGCTTCCACGAGTACCAGAAGAAGGGCCTGTTGAGCCGCATGTTTGGAGGAACCCGCCGGTGAAGTTGCTCGATTTCCTCAAGCGAGAGCGCAAGAATTCTGCGTCGGTCGCCAAGGAGCGGCTGCAGATCATCGTGGCCCATCAGCGCACCCAGCGGGGACAGCCCGACTATATGCCGCTGCTGGAAAGGGAACTGCTGGAGGTGATCCGCCGCTACGTGCAGATCGATGACGACGCGATCAACATCACCCTCGACAGCGAGGACAACTGCTCGGTGCTGGAACTCAACGTGACCCTGCCCAAGGCCTGAGCGGACAGCCTTGAGCGGCTGCCTGGTAGACAGCCCTGAGCGGGTCTCTGGTAGAGCGAGTCATCGTCGAAAGCCCAGCGGCTGAGCCGCCCGAAGGGCTGTGGTAGGCTGGGCCCGTCAACCCACGCCCTTCGGAGAGCTCCCGCCCATGGCGCAGTCGAAAGCCGCCCCGCAGACCTTTCTGTGGCACGACTACGAGACCTTCGGTGCCGACCCTCGTCGCGACCGTCCCTCTCAGTTCGCGGCCATCCGTACCGATGCCGAGTTCAACGAGATCGGCGAGCCGCTCGAGCTTTTCTGCAAGCCCGCCGATGACTTCCTTCCCCATCCCCAGGCCTGCCTGATTACCGGGATCACGCCGCAGCAGGCCCGCCGCCGCGGGCTGCCGGAAGCCGAATTCGCCGGCCGGATCGAGGCCGCCATGGGCGAGCAGGGCACCTGTGCCCTGGGCTACAACAGCCTGCGCTTCGACGATGAGGTGAGCCGTCACCTCTTCTACCGCAATCTGCTCGACCCCTACGCCCGGGAGTGGCAGAACGGCAACTCGCGGTGGGACATGATCGATGTCGTTCGCGCCTTTCACGCCTTGCGCCCCGACGGCATCGTGTGGCCGACGCGGGATGACGGTTCGCCGAGTTTCAAGCTGGAGCACCTGACCGCTGCCAATGGTATCGCCCATGCCGGGGCCCACGATGCCCTGGCAGACGTCCGCGCCACCATTGCCCTGGCGCGCCTGCTGCGTGACTGCAACGCCAAGCTGTTCGACTACCTGCTGGGCCTGCGCGGCAAGCGTGCCGTCTCGCGGCAGCTGGACCTCCCCGGCCGCAAGCCGGTGCTGCACATCTCGCGGCGCTACCCGGCCAGCCGAGGCTGCAGCGCCCTGGTGATGCCGCTTGCCGAGCACCCCTCCAACCCCAATGGGGTGATCGTCTTCGACCTCTCGATGGACCCCACACCCCTGATGGAGCTGACCCCGGCAGAGATCCGCGAGCGGGTCTTCGTCAGCAACGATGACCTCGCCGAGGGCGCCGAGCGCATTCCGCTCAAGGTCATCCATATCAACAAGTGCCCGGTGCTCTTCCCGGCCAGCGCGCTCAAGGATGTCACCGGGCCCCGCCAGGGTGACTATGGCGAGATCGTCGAGCGCCTGGGGCTCGACCTGGCCGCGTGCCGCGAACACTGGAAGCAGCTCGCCGCCCGCCCCGATGTGGCCTCCCGGGTCGCTGAGGTATTCGCCGCGTCGCACCCCGAGCCGCCCCATGACCCGGACCTGATGCTCTATTCCGGTGGCTTCTTCTCGCCGGCGGACCGCCAGCAGATGCAGCGGGTGCGCGACATCGACCCCTGGGATCTGGTGGGAGCTCACTTCGCCTTCCAGGATCCACGCCTCGAGGAGATGCTGTTCCGCTATCGGGCTCGCAGCTATCCGGAAACCCTTGAGAGCGAAGAACAGGCGCGCTGGGAGACCTTCCGCTGGGAGCGGATGAACGATCCGGCCATCGCTAGCCTCACGCTTAAGGATTTCGCCCGGGAGATCGAGCGGCTCAACGCCGTCTCGCTGTCCGACCGTGACCGGCAGATCCTCGAGGAACTGGTCATGCATGTCGAGGCGATGATGCCGCCCCAGGCCTTCGGCTGACAGGCAAGAGCCTCCCGATCCTGTCTGCCAACGACAGCGCCCGGCCATATCGGCCGGGCGCTGTCGTGTCGGGGGCTGTGTGGGGACGGGAGCCCGTTCAGCTTTCATCCCTGGGCAGCGGCGTCAGATGCCGGCTCAGGGCCAGCACGTCGCTGGGCTCGTCGCCCGGGTCGAAGCTGACCCGGGCAACGGCCGTGTCGCGCAGTGCCGGCCAGGTCTCGCGCAGCTCATCGGCCGTCACCGCCAGGGCGCGTTTGGCGAGGCGACGATGGCGGTCGAAGTCGGTGTCGCCATAGGCAAGCGCACGCCACAGGCGGTTGGTGCGTCCGGAGAGACTGGTATCGCGCTGCATCAGCGCGTCATGCACGGCCTGGCGGTAGGGTGCCAGGTCATCATCGCCGAGCGCCGCGAGTCGTTGTCTGAAGTCATCCAGGAAGGTGTCGATGCGGGCCTGGATCGCCTCGCTTGGCGTGTCGGGGGACTGCACCAGCAGGCTGATGCCGGGGGCGTCCAGCATGGGCGAGTAGCCGGCGTTGACCACGTAGCCCAACTGCGCCTCGGTGCGCAGCCGCTGGTAGAAGGGGGTTTCCAGCAGTTGGCCCAGCACCGCCAGGCGGGCCTGGCTTGCCAGCGAGCGATCCGGTCCCTGCAGGTAGCGCAGCGCCAGCGAGTCCTCCCGAGTGGTTGAAGGGGTGAGATCTGGGAGGTCATTCGCCTGCAGCGGGGTGAGCTCCGCAATGGCCTCGGTGGTGAGAGCCGGGGAGAGTGCATCGGCCACCTGCCGAGCCTCGCGCTCGGCGAGTTCGGTCCCCAGGTTCCCTACCGCCATGGCCTCCAGGTGAAGGTCGGCGAGGAAACGCTCGCGGAAGTCGCGTAGATCCTCGACGCCAAGGTCACGGCTAGCCTCAAGCAGGGCGTCGGTGGGCCACACCGGGCGCACCAGCGCCTCGGACAGGGTGCGACTGGCCTGAAGGTAGAGGGCATCCTGGGGCGCATTGCGCCACTCGCGCTGCAGGCCGTAGTGAACCCGGTCGAAGGTCGCCGCGTCGATCTTCCCCTCCTGCAACTGCGTGATGACCCGTCCAATCAGCCGGTCCTGGCGGTCCCGCCAGCCCGAGAACGACAGGGTGATGCCACGGGCGTGGGCATAGGCCTCGAAGTGGTGGCCAGCCAGGCGCGCCGGATAGAGGGTCTCGTTGAGGCTGTCGACGAGCCAGCCGGCGAGCAGCCGTGAGAGCGCCGCCTCGCGGGCCTCGCGGCTGGCGGCGGGGTGCTGGAGGCTGAAGCGCCACTCCGCCTTGGGCGTGTTGAAGGTGGCGTCCGCCATGTGCCAGAACTCGAATCCCTTCTCGTCGATGCGCAGACCGGGAGCCTCGTCCTGGTGGTCGAGCAGTTCGAGATTCGAGGCAATGTAGTGGTTGGGGGCGGGCAGGGCGATGCCGGCAAGCGGCTCGGCATCACTTGCCGCTGTGACCTCACGCCAGGGGGCATCGAACCAGGGCGAGACCGCATCGCCCTCGACTTCCGGGCCGCTGTAGAGGCGCAGCAGCCTGTCGGGGCGAAGGCCGTCGAGCCAGTGCCCGATCAACTCGCGGTCGAAGCCATCCATGCGGTAGGGCGCATAGTTGACGTCCTCCAGGGGGTAACGCGACAGGTTCATGGCCAGGCGTATGGCGTCGCTCTGCGGCGAGCCGTGTTGCTGGAAGCGGAACTGCTGTTCGGCCAGGCGGGCCTCCTCGTCATGGCGCCACTCCTGGAGGCCCGATTCGCGGATCCGGTCGATGTTGGCGAACAGGCTGGCCTGGATGCGCTCCAGTTGTTCGGCTCCCTCCGGGGTCAGGCTGATGTCCACGGCGAACAGCGCCTGGTGGCCGTCACCACGGGTCACCCCGGCGGAGAGGCCATCGGCCCATCCCGCCTTTCGCAGCACCGCAAGCAGGCTGCCCTCGCCCTCGTGACCGAGCAGGTGTGCCAGGTAGTCGGCCGGCTTGTGGGGATAGGCGGTCTCCGGGTCGGGTACCGGGAACAGGAAACTGACCCGTTGGCTATCTCGCACCGACTGCATCCGCGCTCCGCGCGGCAGACTCTGTTCCTCGATCAGCGGGACCTTGATGGTTGGTCGGGAAAGGCCGCGGTCGGGGACCTCGTCGAAGCGCTCGGTGACTAGGGCCTCCAGTTCGTCGAGGGGCTGAGGGGCGACCACGGCCAGGTGCATGACGTTGGCATCGTAGTGCGACTCGTAGAAGTCGATCACGCGCTCTCTCAGGCTCGGTTCCCCCTCCGGCCGGTCGGCGAGGGTCTCGCGACTGCCCACCGAGAAACCGGTAGCGGGGTGGGCGGGATTGAGCAACTGGTCGAGCACATCATTGGAGCGGCGACCATCGTCCTGGATACGGGCCTGATACTCCGAGTGGACCACGTTGCGCTCGCTCTCCAGACGGTCGGCATTGAACAGCGGGGCGACGAAGAAGCGGCTGAATCGATCCAGGGTGCCGGCCAGGGCGTCGGGCTCGATGTCGAAGAAGTAGTTGGTGTCCAGTGGCGCGGTGAAGGCGTTGTGGTTGCCCCCATGGCGGGTCAGATAGCCCTGGTAGGCATCTGACTCGGGATAGGTATCGGTGCCCAGGAACAGCATGTGCTCGAGGAAATGGGCGAGGCCGGCGAGGTCTTCAGGGTCATGGGCGCTTCCTACGTCCACGTTCAGCGAGGCGGCGGCCTTGTCTGCCTCAGGGTCGCTGACCAACAGCACGCTCAGGCCGTTGTCGAGGGTCAGGGCGCGGTAGTCGCGGTCATCATGGGGACTGACCCGCGGCGAGACGACCTCATCGACGGTTACTGCCGGCTCGGGCGTCTCGGCCCGGGCGGTCAGGCCCGTCAGCAGGGCCGCGGCGACGACCAGCCAGGCAAGCAGGTGGCCTGGCTGGCGGCAAGGGGCAGGCAAGGGCTTGGTCATCATCGCTCCTGTGGAAGATGCTGGCGCAGCATGGGGCCGGTGGGGTGGGCGCAGGTCGGATCCTGATTGGCGGGATCATTGACCCCCCTTGATACCGTAAAAGCGCCCAGGAGTTCCCCGGGGGCGGGGGCGAGCAGGGCCTGAGCCTCGGCAATCGGCGTCTGCGGATCGAGCCAGCGTGTGGCCTCCCGGGGCTCGATTACCGCCGGCAGGCGGTCGGTGAGTGGCGCCATCAGGTTATTGGTGGGCACCGTGATCAGTGCCATGGAATCGTTGTACTCACTCAGACCGGTATGGAAGCGACACCAGAGCCCCGCCAGCAGCAGCGGGCCGCGATCGACGCGGGTGACCAGGAAGGGTTGCTTGAAGCGCGGCTGAGGCTTCCATGCGTAGACGCCGGTGACCGGAACCAGGCATCGCCGGGCGCCGAAGGCCTCGCGGAACATGGGGCGAGTCTGGAGTGCCTCGGCCCGGGCGCAGTGGGGGGCATGATCGAGCACCTTGAGCCAGGGGGGGGTCAGCCCCCAGAAGGCCGTCGCAAGCCTGGGCCTGCCCGCCTCCAGGCGGACGATCGACAGGGGGCGGCGTGGAGCCAGGTTGGTGCCGGTGATCAGCTCTGTCTCGGCGACAAGGTCGGGAAGCAGGCGCTCGAGGTCAATGGGGGCGATATGCAGTCGGCCGGCCATGGGGTCTCCGGGTAGGTGGAGCGTCAGGGTAACCAAGTCGACCTGCGGAGAAAAGCCGCGAACGCGCCGCGATCCTGCCGATGACTTGCATCATCACCGGTGTCGGATATCCTGTCGAAAACAGTGTTCGATGAGCGTATGCTTGTTGCCCGACTCGCGATGGCCGCCACTACCCTGTGAGGAACCCGATGGCTCGTCCCAGACAGCATGCCCCCGAGGCACTCCATGCCCATGTCATGGACGCCTGTGATGCCTGGTTGCAGCAGCATCCAGCTCACACGCTGTCGCTGCGAGCCCTGGCGCGCGAGGTGGGCTGCGCGCCCAGCACGCTGCTCAAGCTCTATGGCAGCTTCAGCAACCTGCTGCAGCACGTCAATGTCGAGACCCTGGCGCAACTTCGCGGGGTGATCGAACCTCTGCTCGCCGATGCCACACCCGAGGAGCGCCTCAAGGCACTGGCCCGGGCCTACTGGCAGTTCGCCCGCCAGGATGCCCACCGCTGGCAGCTGCTCTTCGATTACCCCCTGGCCCAGGAGGGTGAGCTGGACCAGCGCCAGAACGAGATGATCGAGGGCCTGTTCCTGAGGGTGGGGGCGACCCTCAAGGAATACCAGCCGGCACTGGACGACCTGGAGGCCTGGCGACTGAGCCGCACGCTTTGGGGCAGTGTCCACGGCCTTGTCCAGTTGGGCCTCAACGAGCGCCTTGGTTACTGGCAGGGCGAACCGCTGGAAGTGGGCGAACTGCTCGATCAGCTGCTCTCGACCATCCTGGCCGGCCTCAGGCAGGCGCCTGACGCACCGTGATGACCCCGCTGATGTGGGCGACAACGGGGCTGGCGATGGCAGCGGGAGGGTGGCAGCTGGCCAGTGCTCCGCGGCCCCTCCTGCGGCGGCTGCTCTTCCTGATGCTCCATCTTATTTATCGGCTGCGCTTCCGCGGCCGTCTGCACATTCCCCCGCGCGGCCCGGCCATCATCGTCTGCAACCATGTCAGCTTCATGGATGCCCTGGTGGTGGGTGTGGCAAGCCCCCGGCCGCTGCGCTTCCTGATGGACAAGCCTATCTATGACTCGCCCTGGCTCAACTGGCTGTTCCGCCGAGTGGGGGCCATCCCCGTGGATGCCGACCGGCGTGATCCGGGGAGCGTGCGCCAGGCGCTTGCCGAGGTCAGCCGTGCGTTGCGCCAGGGGGAGGTGGTGATGGTGTTTCCCGAGGGCCGCCTGACGCCGGACGGCGAGGTACAGCCCTTTCGCCGCGGCCTCGAGCTGATCCTGGCCAGGGATGCCGTGCCGGTGATCCCCGCCGGGCTGGCCGGTCTCTGGGGATCCTGGACCTCGCACCATGGCGGCAAGGCACTGACCAAGCGGCCCCGGCGTTTCCGGGCGCGGGTAGCGCTCTATTTCGGTGAAGTGATGCCGCCCGCCGAGGCCAGCCGGAGCAGGGTCGCGGCCCGGGTGCACGCACTCAAGGCCGAGGCCGATGGCTGGGCAGGTGCCGGTCGCCGCCGAGAGTAGGCCTCAGTTGCGAAGCGGAGCGCGTCGTATCGGCTGCCAGCAGCGTGCCGCCGTGATAAGGTTATCCCGCACCTCGAGGATCTCCATGCGCACGCTGTCGATCTGCAGGCAGGCCGGGCCGTCGGGGAAGGACTCCAGGTGCTCCAGGATCACGCCGTTGAGGGTCTTCGGGCCATCCGTGGGCAGCTGCCAGCCTAGCGCCTTGTTGATGTCGCGGATGTTGGCGGTGCCGTCGATCACGTGGCTACCGTCGTCCTGCAGGTGGATCTCCTGGTCGAGCCCCGCCACATCGGTGGTGAACTCGCCGACGATCTCCTCGAGGATGTCCTCCAGGGTCACCAGACCCTCCACGTCACCATACTCGTCCACCACGATCCCGATGCGTCGTTTCTGCTTTTGGAAGTTGAGCAGTTGGGTATGCAGAGGGGTGGACTCGGGAATGAAGTAGGGCTCCCGGGCCTCCTGGACGATGGCGGCCTTGGTCACTTCGCCGCGCGAGAGGAAACGCGCGGCGTTGCGCAGGTGGAGCATGCCGATGATGTTGTTGATGTCGCCCTTGTAGACCGGAACCCTGGTGTGCTGGCTGGTGCGGATCTGCGCCAGGATATCCTCCAGGTCGTCGTCCAGGTCGAGGCCCACCACCTCATGGCGCGGCACCATGATGTCGTTCACGGTGACGTTCTCCAGGTCGAGGATCGACAGCAGCATCGACTGGTGGCGACGGGGGATCAGTGTGCCGGCCTCGTGCACCACGGTGCGCAGCTCGTCACGGGTCAGGTTGTCGGCGCCGCCGTCGATGCTCTTCACGCCCAGCAGGCGCAGCAGGCCGTTCGAGATGGCATTGACCAGCCATACCAGCGGATAGAGCAGCTTGAGCAGCGGCTCCAGGGCCAGTGAGGCGGGGTAGGCGATGCGCTCGGGCTTGATCGCCGCATAGGTCTTGGGCGTGACCTCGGCGAAGATCAGGATGGTGATGGTCAGCAGTGCCGTGGCGACGGCCGGGCCAGTGACGTCGCCGAAGAAGTGGATGGCGATGATGGTGGCGATGGATGCCGCCAGGTTGTTGACGAAGTTGTTGCCGATCAGGATGACGCCGATCAGACGGTCCGGCCGCGACAGCAGGCGCAGGACCCGCTGGGCGCGCGAATCGCCGCTGCTCGCCTGATGGCTCAGGCGGTAGCGGTTGATCGACATCATCCCGGTCTCGGAGCTGGAGAAGAGGGCGGAAAGGCAGACGAGCAGGAACAGCAGGCCGAACAGCAGTCCCAGCGGGAAGTCGTCACTCAAGGTCGAAGGATCCTCAAAGGCGTGTCAGGCTCGAGTTGTAGGGGCTCGGTCATCCAGTGTCAAGGCGGGTGCCGGCCTCAGGCTCGGTTGAGCAGGATCTCCAGCACGAACTTGCTGCCGAAGTAGGCCAGCAGCAGCACGAGGCAGCCGCCGAGGGTCCAGCGAACCGCCCGCATGCCCCGCCAGCCCAGCCGGTGGTGGCTGAACAGCAGCGTGGCGAAGATCACCCAGGCGGCCAGCGAAAGGATCGACTTGTGGGCCAGATGCTGGGCAAACATGTTGTCGAGGAACAGGAAACCGCTGGCAATCGACAGGGTCAGCAGGATCATGCCGGCCCAGATCAGCTCGAACAGGATTCGCTCCATGGTGGTCAGCGGTGGCAGTGACTGGACCACGCCGCGGATGTGATGGTGGCGCAGTGCCTGGTTCTGGATGCCCAGCAGCACCGCCTGGATGGCGGCGATCGCCAGCAGGGCGAAGGCCAGCGCGCTGCTCAGGGCGTGGAGGGCGATGCCTGGCGTCATGCCGGCGCCGCGTTCTGGGCTCGGCAGGCCGGTCGCCAGCAGCAGGGTCAGGCCGGCCAAGGGCAGCAGCCCGGTGGCGATGTTGAGCACCGGCTTGAAGAGGCTGACCAGCAGCAGCAGCAGGACGGCCAGTGCGCTGACCAGCACCGCACTGGTGGAGAGGCCGGGCAGCAGGGAGTCGCCCCGGGCCAGCAGCGTGGCGGCCAGAGGCACGTGGCCGAACAGCCCGAACAGGACCAGGGCGCGCACCAACATGTCGCGCGGAGGTGCCCGACGGGCCAGGGCCAGGCCCTGCCAGGAGGCGGCCCCCATGTAAAACAGGAAGGCCATGACGGCAAGTGATAGCGGCTGCATCGATCGCTGTCCGTGCGCCTTCGCCAGCGCCTGAGCTTGTGGAATGAAGGCGCCACTATACCGAATCCGTGCGGCGGCGCACAGCACGGCGGCGAACCCCTCGAGATAGCGAATGCCCGTCATGCATGGAGACTGACGGCCACTGCGCGTATAATTTCCGACCATTGCAGGGAGCCCCTGGCCGATGTCGGGCCGGTCTCCCCGGCCATCGTGATTGGAGAGGCCCATGTTCCAGAATCTCAGCGAGCGTCTGTCCCAGACGCTCAAGTCCGTCAAGGGTCAGGCACGCCTGACCGAGGACAACGTCAAGGACACTCTGCGCGAGGTGCGTCGGGCATTGCTCGAGGCGGACGTTGCGCTGCCGGTGGTCAAGGAATTCATCGACCGTGTGCGCGAACGTGCCGTGGGGCAGGAGGTCTCCCAGAGCCTTTCCCCAGGGCAGCAGTTTGTCAAGATCGTCCAGCAGGAGCTCGAGGCGATCATGGGCGAGGCCAACGAGGGGCTGATCCTCAAGGGCTCGCCCGCGGTGGTGCTGATGGCGGGCCTGCAGGGCGCGGGCAAGACCACCTCGGTGGCCAAGCTGGCGCGCTACCTGCGCGAGCGCGAGAAGAAGAAGGTGCTGGTGGTCTCTGCCGACGTCTACCGGCCGGCGGCCATCGACCAGCTCGAGACCCTGGCCCGCGAGGTAGAGGTCGACTTCTTCCCGTCGCGTTCCGACCAGCAGCCGGTGGCCATCGCCGAGGCGGCCATCAAGCACGCGAAGATCCAGTTCCATGACGTGGTGCTCATCGATACCGCCGGTCGCCTGGCCATCGACGAGGCGATGATGGCGGAGATCCAGGCGCTGCATAAGGCGGTGGTGCCTGACGAGACGCTGTTCGTCGTCGATGCCATGACGGGCCAGGATGCTGCCAACACGGCCAAGGCCTTCCACGAAGCGCTGCCGCTGACCGGGGTGATCCTGACCAAGGCCGACGGCGATGCCCGCGGTGGCGCGGCGCTCTCGGTGCGCCATATCACTGGCCAGCCGATCAAGTTCATGGGCGTGGGCGAGAAGGTCGACGCCCTGGAGCCCTTCCACCCGGACCGGGTGGCCTCGCGCATCCTCGGCATGGGCGATGTGCTCTCGCTGATCGAGGAAGCCGAGAGAACGGTCGACAAGAAGAAGGCCGATCAGCTGGCCAAGAAGGTCAAGAAGGGCCAGGGGTTCGACCTTGAGGACTTCCGTGACCAGCTTCAGCAGCTCAAGAAGATGGGCGGCATGGGCGGCCTGATGGGCAAGCTGCCGGGCATGGGCCAGATGGCCGAGATGGCCCAGGGGCCCGGCCCCGAGAAGGAGATGGGCAAGCTCGAGGCGCTGATCAACTCCATGACGCCCCAGGAGCGTCGCAAGCCCGAGATCATCAACGGCTCGCGCAAGCGCCGCATCGCCGCCGGGGCCGGCCTGCAGGTGCCCGACCTCAATCGCCTGCTCAAGCAGCACAAGCAGATGCAGAAGATGATGAAGAAGGCGGGCCAGAAGGGCGGCATGCAGAAGATGATGCGCGGCATGTCCGGCATGATGGGTGGCGGTGGCCCGGGCGGGCCCGGCGGCATGGGCGGCCCCGGCGGGATGCCGTGGCGCTGAGCCGGGCCGCGGCAGGCCGGCATCCGCAAAAAGGTTTCCAAGTCGGGCGGTTTTCCGTAGAATGTCGCGTCTTCACAGGCAGGACCGCGAACAGCGCGGTCATCGTCGTGACCGAATGACCCGAAGCCGGGCCGTCGGCCCGCTTCCCTGAGCAGATTGTCGAGGGCCAGCAGGGTATCGGCGCCTCGGCCGAAACATCCGCAACTTCAACCGAAGGATAGTCAACGCATGGTTACCATTCGTCTGGCACGTGGTGGCGCCAAGAAGCGTCCCTTCTACCACCTCACCGTGACCGATTCCCGCAAGTCCCGTGATGGCCGCTTCATCGAGCGCCTGGGTTTCTTCAACCCCGTGGCGCGTGGCCAGGAAGAACGCCTGCGCGTCGACCTGGAGCGCATCACCCACTGGCAGAGCCAGGGTGCCCAGCTCTCCGACCGCGTCGCCGAGCTGGTCAAGGAAGCCCGCAAGCAGGCCTGAAGGGTCTGACTTGCCTGCTGCAAGAGGCCAGGGGTCGTCGATGAGCGAACACGCGCAAGCGCAGCCAGCCGACGATCATGTGGTGCTGGGTAAGCTGACCAGCCCTTACGGCGTCAAGGGTTGGTTGAAGGTGTATTCGTACACCAGCCCCATGGAAGGCATCCTCGACTACGAGACGTGGGTGCTGCGCCAGGGGTCCCGGCTGACCCGGATGGGCCTCGCCCAAGGGCGACGCCAGGGCAAGGGCCTTGTGGCGAGTCTCGAGGGTGTCGACAGTCGCGAGGCGGCCGAGGCCCTGGCGGGTGCCGAGGTCCTGCTGCCCAAGGCTGAACTGCCCGAGCTCGACGGGGATGACTACTACTGGTATCAGTTGGAAGGGCTGAAGGTGGTGACCCGTGAGGGCGTGGCGCTGGGGCACGTCGATCACCTCTTCGAGACCGGCGCCAACGACGTCATGGTCGTGAAGGGCGAAGTTGACGAGGGCATCGAGGCCCGGGAGCGGCTGTTGCCCTTCCTGCCCGGCGAGGTCGTACTGGAAGTAGATCTCGAGGGTGGCGTGATGACCGTCGACTGGGATCCCGAATTTTGAGTTCCGGTATGACCCCGGAGTTGCCGTCCATGTGGATCGGGGTGGTGTCGCTGTTTCCCGAGATGTTCGAGGCGATCACACGCCACGGCGTCACGGGGAGGGCGGTGGAGAAGGGGCGCATTGCGCTCGAGTTCTGGAACCCCCGGGACTACGCCACCGACCGGCATCGCACCGTGGATGACCGCCCCTATGGCGGCGGCCCGGGCATGCTGATGAAGGTCGATACCCTGCGCGCGGCCATCCATGCCTCGCGTGAGCGTGCAGAGGCTGCCACCGGCGAGCGGGCGAAGGTGATCTACCTTTCCCCCCAGGGTCGGCGCCTGGATCAGCATGGCGTGCAGGAACTGGCGTCGGGCCCTCCCCTGGTGGTGGTGGCTGGACGCTATGAAGGCATCGATGAACGGGTGGTGGAAGCCGACATCGATGAGGAGTGGTCGATCGGCGACTATGTGCTCAGCGGCGGAGAGCTGCCGGCCATGGTGTTGATCGACGCCGCGGCCAGGCTGGTGCCCGGGGTGCTGGGCCATCAGGATTCCGCGGTCGAGGACTCCTTCAACGACGGGCTGCTGGACTGTCCGCACTTTACGCGCCCCGAGGAAATCGACGGGCGTCGAGTGCCGGAGGTCCTGCTCAGCGGCCACCATGGCGCCATCCGGCGCTGGCGGCTGAAGCAGTCCCTGGGGCGAACCTGGCTCAGGCGTCCCGACCTGCTGGAAGGTAGGGCGTTGAGTGCCGAGCAGCATGAGCTGCTCGAGGAGTTCATCGAGGACTACGCGCTGTCCACTAGATAGGCCCGCTGGACGGGCCTGCTAGATGGGTCAGGGCGGAGGTGCAGGACGTCACGAGCCCCTGAGCGGGCATGGCGGACCTGTGTCACCAACGGGATTCCCGCGCCCTCGAGCCCGACTCGAGCGCCGGGATCACGACCCGCCGGCAACGAACCGCATCCGGCGCGTCACGAGACATTATCGAGGAGTTGTTGTCATGAGTAGCAAGAACAAGGTGATCCAGGCGCTTGAGACCGAGCAGATGAGCAAGGAAGTCCCGGCCTTCGCCCCCGGCGATACCGTGGTCGTCCAGGTCAAGGTCAAGGAAGGCAGCCGCGAGCGCCTCCAGGCCTTCGAAGGCGTCGTCATCGGCAAGCGCAACCGCGGCCTGAACTCCGCCTTCACCGTGCGCAAGATCTCTCACGGTGTCGGCGTCGAGCGTACCTTCCAGACCTACAGCCCGCTGGTCGATTCCATCGAGGTCAAGCGTCGCGGCGATGTGCGTCAGGCCAAGCTGTACTATCTCCGCGAGCGCAGCGGCCGCTCTGCCCGCATCAAGGAAAAGCTGGCCTGAGGCGACCGCCTCTGTCCGCGCGAGGTGTCGGGGCCCCAGGCCTCGCACCCGCTTTCGAAACCCCGTCACCGCTGCCGCGGGGCGGGGTTTCGTTCTGATGGGACATGTCCGGGAGCCGTATGGGAACCAACATGGAGGCCGCTGAGCTGGTCGATGCCTTCCTCGACGGCCTCTGGCTGGAGCAGGGTGCGAGCGACAATACCCTGACCGCCTATCGCCATGATCTGACCCGCTGGCAGGCACGCCTGGAGAATGCCGGCGAATCGCTGCTGTCACCGGCGAGCGGGATCCTTCCGACCTGGCTCGACGAGCGTCGCGAGGCCGGCTACAGCCTGCGCAGCAATGCCAGGCTGCTCGCGAGCCTCAGAAGCTTCTATCGCTGGGCCCTGGGCGAGCGGCTCATCGACCACGACCCGCTGGTCGAGGTGCGCCTGCCCAGGGTGCGCCCCTCGCTCCCCGACACTCTGGAGGAGGACGAGGTGGAGCGCCTGCTCGCGGCGCCGGACCTCGCCACCGATCTGGGCGTGCGCGACCGGGCCATGCTGGAGGTGCTCTACGGGGCCGGGCTGCGGGTCACCGAGCTGGTGGGGTTGACCACCGATGCGGTCAATCTTCGCCAGGGCGTGGTCAGGGTGCGCGGCAAGGGCGACAAGGATCGCCTGGTGCCGCTGGGTGAGGAGGCCGTGGCCTGGCTCGAACGCTACCTGCGCAGTGCCCGTGGCGCCCTGATGGCCGACATCACCCGGCCGGCCCTGTTTCCCGGGCGTGCTGACCGATGCCTGACGCGTCAGGCCTTCTGGTACCGTATCAAGGCTCATGCGCGGGCCGCCGGAATCGATCGGCCGCTTTCGCCCCATACCCTTCGCCACGCCTTTGCGACCCACCTGTTGAATCATGGGGCCAATCTGCGTGTCGTACAGCTGCTGCTCGGTCACAGCGATCTCTCGACCACGCAGATCTATACCCATGTGGCGCAGGTACGACTGGAAGTCCTGCACGCCAACCATCACCCTCGAGGCTGAATCATGAGATTATCGATCCTTACCTTCGGCGGCGGCGGCCTGCTTGCCGCCTCCCTGGCCCTGATGCCCGTTGCCCAGGCGGGCCCGGCCGAGCAGCTGGCCGAGACCCTGTCGGTCAACGGCCAGTCGATGCCGGTGGAGCACGTTCGCGAGACGCCGCTGGACGGCTTCTTTGAAGTGAAGCTGGAGAGCGGCGAGACCTTCTACAGCAACGCCGCGGGTAGCCACTTCCTGGTGGGCGACCTCTTCGAGAACGCCGAGGATGGCCTGGTCAACCTCACCGAACAGAGGCGCAACGCGGAACGCCGTGACCGCCTCACCGCGGTGCCTGAGAGTGAGCAGGTGGTCTTCCGCGGCCCCGGCGAGAGTCGCGCCGAGCTGATGGTCTTCACCGACACCACCTGCCCGTATTGTCGCCAGCTCCACCAGGAGGTGCCGCGTCTCAACAAGATGGGCATCGAGGTCCACTACCTGGCCTTCCCGCGCAGCGGCATGGGCTCGCCGGGAGGACGACAGCTGCAGCAGGTGTGGTGTGCCGACAATCCGGCCGAGGCCCTGTCGGCGGCCAAGCGCGAGGAGACGCTGATGGGGGCTGCCGACTGCGACAATCCGGTCGAGGAACAGTATCATCTGGGCATGGAGCTCGGCGTGCAGGGCACGCCGGCGATCGTGCTGCCCGACGGCCGCCTGGTGCCCGGCTATGTGCCGGCGGAGCGTCTGGCCGCCATGCTCGGCCTGACCGAATGATGAACGAGTGATGACCGACGTCGACGAACGTCGGCACAAGGGCCCGGAATGGCCCCATACATGCTGAGACACACGCCAGAACAAGGGGAAAGACATTGAAACCGGTGAGAGTGGGAATCTGTGGCCTGGGGACCGTCGGTGGCGGAACCTTCAACGTGCTGACACGCAATGCTGACGACATCGCCCGGCGGGCGGGTCGTCCGATCGTCATCGAGCAGGTCGCCTTCCGCAGCCTCAATCCCGAGTGTGACACCACCGGCATCCGGACCACCTCGGACGTCTTCGAGGTGGCCACCAACCCCGACATCGACGTGATGGTAGAGCTGATTGGCGGCTATGACTTGGCGCGCGAACTGGTGCTGACGGCCATCGAGAATGGCAAGCATGTGGTCACCGCCAACAAGGCGCTGATCGCCGTGCATGGCAACGAGATCTTCAAGGCCGCCCACGAGAAGGGCGTGATCGTCGCCTTCGAGGCCGCGGTGGCCGGGGGCATCCCGGTGATCAAGTCGCTGCGTGAGGGGCTCGGCGCCAACCGCATCGAGTGGGTGGCCGGCATCATCAACGGCACCGGCAACTACATCCTTACCCACATGCGTGACGAGGGGCGCGCCTTCGAGGACGTGCTCGCCGAGGCGCAGGCGCTGGGCTATGCCGAGGCCGACCCGACCTTCGATGTCGAGGGCATCGACGCCGCTCACAAGCTGACCATCCTCGCCTCCATCGCCTACGGCGTGCCGCTGCAGTTCGACAGGGCCTTCACCGAGGGGATCTCGCGCATCACCGCCGAGGACGTGGAGCAGGCCGACAACCTGGGCTACGTGATCAAGCACCTGGGGATCTCCAAGCGCACCGAGGCGGGGCTCGAGCTGCGCGTGCACCCGACCCTGATCCCCAAGGAGCGTCTTCTCGCCAACGTCCACGGGGTCAAGAATGCCATCGCCGTGATGGGAGACGCCGTGGGGCCGACCCTCTACTACGGGGCCGGTGCCGGCGCCGAGCCCACCGCCTCGGCCGTGGTCGCGGACCTGCTGGATGTTGCCCGCGATATCTCCACCGCCCACCGCTATCGAGTGCCCTACCTGGCCTTCAGCGGCATCGGCGACGACGTCAACAAGCTGCCGATCATGCCCATGGAGGACATCATCACCGCCTATTACCTGAGGCTGCTGGCGGTGGACCGCCCCGGCGTGCTGGCCCGGGTAGCGACCATCCTCTCCGAGCAGGGCATCTCCATCGAGGCGCTGATCCAGAAGGAGGCCACCGAGGGCGAACTGGTGCCAATCATCCTGCTGACCCACCGCACCCGCGAGAAGCAGATGAACGAGGCCATCCGCCTGATCGAGTCACTGGCCGACATCGCCGGCCCGGTGACGCGGATCCGCGTCGAGTCGCTGGACGAGCAGGAGTAAGCCATGCGCTACATCAGCACCCGCGGGCAGGCGCCCGCGCTTTCCTTCGAGGAAGTCGTGCTCACCGGCATGGCCAGCGACGGCGGGCTCTACGTGCCCGAGACGATCCCCGCCCTTGGCCATGACGACCTGGTCGCCATGGCCGGGCTCTCCTATGCGGAGATCGCCTTCCGGGTCATGAAGCCCTACGTCAACGGCGAGATCGACGACGCGACCTTCCGCGGCATCGTGGAGGAGGCCTATGCCACCTTCAGCCACGATGCCGTTGTGCCGCTCAACCAGCTCGACGCCAACCACTTCCTGCTCGAGCTCTTCCATGGCCCGACGCTGGCCTTCAAGGACGTGGCGCTGCAGCTGCTCGGCCGGATCCTTGACCATTTCCTGAAGAAGCGCGGCGAGCGGGCGGTGATCATGGGGGCGACCTCCGGGGACACCGGCTCCGCCGCCATCGAGGGTTGCCGGCACTGCGACAACCTCGACATCTTCATCCTCCATCCCTACCAGCGGGTCTCGGAGGTGCAGCGCCGCCAGATGACCACGGTGCTGGCCGACAACGTCTTCAATGTCGCCATCGAGGGCAACTTCGACGACGCCCAGGCCATGGTCAAGGCGAGCTTCGCGGACCAGTCGTTCCTCGACGGCACCCGGCTGGTGGCGGTGAACTCCATCAACTGGGCGCGCATCATGGCCCAGGTCGTCTACTACGTTGCCTCCGCCGTGGCCCTCGGCGCCCCCCATCGGGCGGTGAGCTTCTGCGTGCCCTCGGCCAACTTCGGTAACGTCTTCGCAGGTTACATCGCCAAGCGTATGGGGCTGCCGGTGAAGCAGTTCATCATCGCCACCAATGCCAACGACATCCTGCACCGGACGCTTTCCGACAACGACTTCTCCAGGCAGGAACTCAAGGCCACCCTGGCCCCGTCCATGGACATCGTCGTGTCGTCCAACTTCGAGCGCCTGCTGTTCGAGGCTTACGGCCGCGACGGGGCCGCGGTGAAGGCCCTGCTCGAGCGCTTCCAGGCCGAGCCCACGGCGCTGGCCGATGCGCCCCTGGCCCGACTGCGCGAGAGCTTCGCCAGCCACAGTGTGGACGACGCCACCATCCTGGAGGTGATCCGCGAGGCGCATCATCGCACCCAGGAGATCCTCGACCCGCACACCGCCACCGGCTACCGGGCGGCCGAGCGGGCGCGCGCCGACGCCGAGACCCCGGTGATCACCCTGGCCACGGCCCATCCGGCCAAGTTTGCCGAGGCGGTGGTCAAGGCCGGCTTCCCCGGCGTGCCGCTGCCGCCGCACATGGACGACCTGCTCGAACGTGAGGAGCGCTACACCGTGCTGCCCGCGGAGCTCTCGGCCGTGCAGCGGTTCGTGGTCGAGAACCGTCGGTAGCCTTTCCCCTTGGGGCTGACCCGGCGACAGGCCCGCGAGGAGGCGCTGTAACCCCATCGCTGGGCGTTACCGATGCCATCCCTGGCATAGGACCTCCTCTTCGGCCTGTCCCCGGCGCCTCAGCTTGGGCATGGCGGTCATGCATCGCCGTGCCGGTGAGCGCGAATCACAGGAGCCTGGTTTGGACGCCGTTACCGATCCCATCGACCTGAATGAACGGCTGCGCCCACGCATCGAGCCGCGCCCCCGCGACGAGGCGCTCTATGCCCGTGCCCGCGAGGAGGGGCTGACCGAGCTACAGGCGCGGGTGCTGGCCGGGCGGATCAAGGGCTACGACGGGGAACTCGCGCCGCTGGTCTCGCCGAGCCTGCGCCACCTGGCCCACCCCGAGCGGCTCAAGGATGCACGGCGGGCCGCTGAGCGCATCGCCCAGGCGGTGGTGGACGGAGAGCACATCGGCATCCTCACCGACTACGACGTGGACGGCATCACCTCCCATGTGGTGATCCGGCGCACCCTGGTGGAGCTGTTCGGTGTGCCCGAGGCACACCTGCACAGCCTGATCGGCCACCGCATCCATGACGGCTATGGCATCAGCCTGCCGCTGGTGGAGCGCACCCTCTCACTCTCCCCGCGGCCGAGCCTGGTGATCACCGCCGACTGCGGCAGCTCTGATGAGCCGCGGATCGCGCGACTCAAGGCCGCCGGCGTCGAGGTGGTGGTCAGCGACCACCATGCGCTGCCCCTTGAGGGGCCGCCGGCCTCGGCCTACGCCACCGTGAATCCGACCCGCGAGGACTGCGACTACCCGGATCCGACCATCGCCGGCTGCATGGTGGCCTGGCTCGTGATGTCGCTGGCCCGGCAGGTGCTGGTCGAGTGGGGCGTGCTGGCGCCGGCCACCCCGAAGCTGTCGTCCTGGCTCTCCTACGTGGCACTGGGCACCGTGGCCGACTGCGTGTCACTGGGCGACAGCGCGGCCAACCGCGCCGTGGTCACCCACGGCCTCAGCCTGATCAACCGGATGGAGGCGGCCTGCTGGCGCGCCATGGCGGCCCGGTTAGGGGCCGACAGCGTGCCCTTCGACGCCGAGACCCTGGGTTTCCAGATGGGGCCACGCATCAATGCCCGCTCGCGGCTCGACGATCCCTATGCGGCCCTGCACTTCATGCTCGCCGCGGACGATTCGGTGGCCCAGCGGCACCTCGAGACGCTGGACCAGGACAACCAGTCCCGCAAGGCGATCGAGGCCGAGATGGCCCAGCAGGCCAAGGCCCTGGCCCTGCCGGCCCTGACCGCCGACGAACCCGCCATCGTGGTCTTTCTGGAGGACGGCCACCCCGGGGTGCAGGGCATCGTGGCCTCCCGGCTGGTCCAGGCCTTCGGCCGGCCCGCCCTGGTCCTGACACCGGCGGCGGCGCCCGGCATGCTGACCGGCTCCGGGCGCTCCATCGAGGGACTGCACCTGCGCGATGCCCTGCAGCGTACCTTCGAGGTGGCACCTGAGACGCTTCCGCGCTTCGGCGGCCACCGCGGCGCCGCCGGGGTGGGGGTGCCGGCCGAGCATCTGGACGCCTTCCGTGCCGCCTTCCTGCAGGCCGTGGGCGAGCAGTTGGGCGATACCGAGCTTGGTCCGCGGATATTCACCGATGGAGAACTTGCGCCCCGCCAGCTCAGCCTCGCCACCCTGTACGAGCTCGAGTGGCTTGGACCCTATGGCCGCGAGTTCGATGCCCCGCTCTTCGAGGGCGAGTTTCTGGTCGAGGCGCTGCGCCCGGTGGGTGCCGACGGCAGCCACCTGATGCTCGAGCTCTCGGCCGGGCCCGCGAGCCTGAAGGCGATCTGGTTCCGTGCCCTCACCCCCGGCGAGGTGCCGGCCTTCGGCGTTGGCGCCACGCTTCACTGCGCGTTCAAGCTCAACCGCAATCGCTGGCGAGGGCGCGAGTCCCTGCAGCTGATGCTCGAGCACGCCGAGCCTCGATAAGGAAGGAAAGATGGAACCCCAGGACCTGCCCACAGACCCCCATCACCTACACGAAGACGTGATGGCCATGCTGGTGGGCACGCTCTTCGTCGCCCTCGGCGTCAGCTTCTACACCCAGGCCATGCTGCTTACCGGCAGTACCGCCGGCCTGGCCTTCCTGCTGCAGTACGCCACCGGCTGGCGCTTCGGGGTCGGGTTCTTCCTGATCAACCTGCCGTTCTATTGGCTGGCGATCAGGCGCATGGGCTGGAGCTTCACCCTGCGCACCTTCGTGGCCATCGCCCTGGTCTCGGTATTCTCGGAGCTGACCGCTGGCTGGATCCGCATCGAGTGGATGCAGCCGCTCTACGCCTCGCTGATGGGCGGAAGCCTGATCGGCATCGGCATGCTGGTGCTCTTCCGTCACCGCACGAGCCTCGGGGGCATCAACATCCTCTCGCTCTTCCTCCAGGACCGCTACGGCTGGCGCGCAGGCTACGTGCAGCTGGGCATTGACGGGCTGATCATGCTGGGCGCCCTGCTGATGCTGCCGCTGGAGCGGGTGGGGCTCTCCGTGCTGGGCGCCGTGGCGCTCAACCTGATCATCGCCCTGAACCACAAGCCGGGCCGCTACATGGGCGTCAGCTGAGGCCTGGCGCCTCAGCGGTCGGGTGCCCCCTAGGCGGGCCCCCAGAACCACCAGGCAATCAGGGCGATCAATGCCAGGCCGGCGAGATTGACGATCCAGCTCATCGTTCGTCCTCCCTTTTCTGGTGGCTGGCCGTGTCATTGCCCCCGGTCTCGCCGGAGGGGCGGAACAGGCGCAGCCGGTTGGCGTTGCTCACCACGGTGATCGAGGAGAGCGACATGGCGGCGCCGGCGATCATCGGCGAGAGCAGGGTGCCGGTGACGGGGTAGAGAACCCCGGCGGCGATGGGGATGCCCAGGATGTTGTAGCCGAAGGCGCCCACCAGGTTCTGCTTGATGTTGGTGAGGGTGGCCCGGCTGATCTCGATGGCGGCAGCCACGCCGTGCAGCGAGCCGCGCACCAGGGTGATACCAGCGCTCTCGATGGCCACGTCGGTGCCCTGGCCGATGGCGAACCCCACGTCGGCCCGGGCGAGTGCCGGGGCGTCGTTGATGCCGTCGCCCACCATGCCGACCACCTCGCCTTCGCCCTGCAGCCGCTCGATCTCGGCGTGCTTGTCCTCGGGCAGCAGTCCGGCGTGGAAGTCGTCGATGCCGACCTCCCGGGCGATGGCGGCGGCGGTGTGTTCGTTGTCGCCGGTCAGCATCACGACCCTGAGGCCGTCGGCCTGCAGGCGCTTCACGGCGGCGATGGTGTCATGTCGCAGTGGGTCGCTGATCCCGAACAGGGCGGTCAGTCGTCCATCCACGGCGAGGTACACCACGGTACGTGCCTTCTCTTCCAGTCCGGCGGCGACCTCGCGGCCGCTGGCCAGGTCGACGCCGGCCTCCTCCAGCAGGCGAGCATTGCCCAGCAGCAGCGCTCGGCCGTCGGCGCTCGTCGCCTTGACCCCGCCGCCGGTGACGGTGTCGAAGTCTCGAATCTCGCCGGGCTCGGCATGATGTGCCTCTGCGTGGGCCATCAGTGCGGCCGCAATAGGATGCTCGGAGCCACGCTCCAGGGCCGAAACCAGGCCCAGCACTGCCTGTTCTTCGTCCTGGAGTACCTTCGCCTCGGTGACCCGGGGCCTGCCCTCGGTGAGGGTGCCGGTCTTGTCCACCACCAGGGTGGAGAGCTTGCTGGCGGTCTGCAGGGCGTCGCCATTGCGGACCAGCACGCCGTGTTCGGCGGCCTTGCCGACCCCGATCATGGTGGAGATCGGCGTGGCCAGACCCAGGGCGCACGGGCAAGCGATGATCAGTACCGTGGTGGCGGTGACCAGCATATGGATCATCCGCGGCTCGGCGCCGATGTTGAACCAGACCAGTGCGGTGATCACGGCGATGATCATCACCGACGGCACGAAGATGCTCGACACTCGATCGGCCAGAGCCCCGATAGGAGGGCGGGAATTCTGGGCGCTGGCCACCTGCTCGGTGATCTGGCCCAGGCGAGTGTTCGCCCCGACGCGTGTGGCGCGGTAGACGAGGCCCCCCTTGCCGTTGACGGTGCCGGCGCTCACCTCGTCGCCCAGGCCCTTGGACACGGGGACAGGCTCGCCGGTGAGCATCGACTCGTCGATATGGCTCGTGCCTTCCGTCACCTCTCCGTCTACCGGCAGGCGCTCGCCGGGGCGTACGCGGATGTGGTCACCCTCACGCACCTCGTCGATGTCGACCTCGCGCTCCTCGCCGTCGCGGATCACCCGGGCGGTGCGGCTCTGCAGGTCCAGCAGCCGCTTCAGGGCCTCGCTGGTCCTGCCTCGGGCGCGCAGCTCCAGTGCATTGCCCAGCAGCACCAGACCGATGACCATCGCCGAGGCCTCGAAGTAGATGCCTCGAGCCACCTCGGGCAGCCAGGGACCCAAGGCCACCACCGCCATGGAGTAGAGCCAGGCGGTGCCGGTGCCCATGGCGATGAGGGTGTCCATGTTGGCCTGGTGGTGGCGGAAATTCTTCCAGGCGCTGACGAAGAAGTGGCGGCCCGGGAACACCATCACCGCGAGCGTGAGCAGGCCGATCACCAGCCAGTAGAGGCGACCCCCACCCACCGGCTGGGGGTGGTAGACGAACATGCTGGCCATCAACGGCACGGCGAGCGCGAGCGACAGCAGGCTCCCCCTGAGGCGCTCGCGATAGGTCTGCTCGTCCTTGCGCGTCCGGGTCTCTTCCGCCTCGCGCATGTCGACGATGGGTTCGGCACCATAGCCCACATCCTGGACGGCGCGGACCAGAGCGTCCGGGTCGGCGCTGCCGCGCACCTGGGCGGTGTGGGTGCCGAAGTTGACCTCCGCGCTGACCACACCGGGCGTGCGTTCCAGAGCCTGCTGGACGCTCTTCACGCAGCTGGCGCAGGTCATGCCGTCGATGGAGAGGCGTCGAGCGTTGGCGCGCGCTTCCGGCTCTTGCGTCTTCCGTGCTTCCGTCTTCGCGTCATGGCCCTGGTCATCAGCCTGTGCGGACGCCGCCTCCACGGTGGGGCGCTCGGGGGCCGGCTCGGTCGGTGCCTCTGCGCCGGCGGTGTCCTTGGGCTGAGCGGCTGGGTAGCCTGCCTGTTCCAGCAGCCGGTCCAGGGTGGTGACTCCCAGGATAGTGTCCACCTCGAGGCGCTTCTCGTCCGGGGAACCGATCACCTCGGCCTCCGCGTCCTCGGCCTGGATCGCCTTGCGCATCTTGGTCACACAGCCCTGGCAGTTCATGCCCGTCACGGTGCGCTCGTAGCGCTGTCGACTGGCTGCCGGATAACCGGCCCCGGCGAGAACCTCATCCAGGTCGTCATCGACCAGGGTGGTGGTGACCTCCAGGCGTTTCTCGGCCGGGGTGCCGGTGACCCTGGCCTGTTCGTCCCGGGCCTGGATGGCCTTGCGCATCGTGGCCACGCAGCCCTGGCAGTTCATGCCGGGGACCTGGCGCTCGAGGGTGAGTCTGGCGTTCATCGTGTCTCCTTGCCGGCGTCAACTTCGGCATTGAGCGGTTCGGGAAAACTCTCGATCAGGCGGCAGAGGCTGTGGCCGTCGGGAGTGCCGTCGGGCATCTTTTCCCAGGCGGTCAGGGCCTGTTCCATGCGTGAGGCCAGCGACTCCAGTTCGACGATCCGGGCACGAATCTGTGGCAGACGACTGGCCAGCAGGTCGCGCACCATCGGGCAGGGCGAGTCGCCATGGTCGGCATGGTCGAGGATGTCGCGTATCTCGGCCACGCCGAACCCCAGGGTGCGGGCGCGCTGGATGAAGCGCAGCCGGTCCAGATCGCCTTGCCCGTACAGCTGGTAGCCGTTCTCGGGATGGCGCTCGGGATGCAGCAGTCCCTCGCGGGTATAGTGGCGCACGGTCTCCGCGGTGACGCCGGCCAGGCGGGCCAGTTCGCTGACCTTCATCGCAAATCCTCCAAGTATGTCATGGCGACAGTGTAAAACCCTTGGGTTACCCATAGGTCAAGGAGCGACGGGGATGCGTCTGCCTCGGTGAGTGGATGTTGTCTAACTCCATGAAAAATGAATAAATGAAACGGTCGTGCGACCAAAGTATCAGCATTTTTCGGTTTCAAACGGTCGTTTGTACTTGATCCCGGGTGGGGGATTCGCAAACACTGGCCGTTACCTGACCGCTCTGCGGCAAGAACGACAACAATTCTCCACCAGGTAAGGGATGTCACGCCATATGCCCAACACGTTCGACAAGCTGACCGTTGCCATCGCTCTCGCCTCCACGGCGCTGATCGCGAGCCAGGCCGCCGCCTCCGGCTTCCAGGTCCGCGAGCAGAGCGCCAAGACCCTGGCCAACGCCCTGTCCAACGCCGCCGCCGGTGCCGAGGACGCCAGCTTCATGGCCTACAATCCGGCCGCCATCGGCAACATCCACGGCAGCCAGGTGGCCGGTGGGGTGGCCTACATCGATGCCAGTTTCGACCTGCAGGATGCCGAGGCCACCAGTCTGGGCGGTGCCGATTATGATCGGGGCGGTTCACGGCAAGGCGGCGAGGCGGCCCTGGTGCCGAGCTTCGCCGCCAAGGCCCGGCTCAATGAACAGTTCGACCTCGGCCTGGCCATCTACGCGCCCTACGGGCTCTCTACCAAGTACGACGAGGACTGGATCGGCCGCTACCACGCCGTCGAGACCGAGCTGAAGACGATCGACTTCCAGCCGACCCTCAACTACCGGGCCACCGAGCGCCTCAACCTGGCCGTCGGCTTGCGGGCCCAATACGCGGATGCGACCCTCTCCAACCGTGTGGACCTCGGCGCCCTGGGCGCACAGCAGGAGCTCTTGCCGGCCAGTGCGATCGGCAATGCGGACGGCTTTGCCGAGGTCACCGGCGATGACTGGGGCTATGGCTATACGCTGGGCGCACTCTTCCAGGCCACCGAGCAAACGCGTCTCGGCGTCAGCTATCGCTCCGAGATCGACCTGACCCTGGAAGGGGATGTGGACTTCAGCTCCGACAACACCACAGGACAGACGGTGCTCGCGGAGGCTCAGGACTCCAATACGTTCACGAATGGCGGGGGATCCGCCGAGCTGACGACACCGGCCAATCTGAACCTGGGCGTCTATCACCAGCTGAACGATCGGCTGGCGCTGATGGCCAATGCCGAGTGGACCGAGTGGAGCAGCTTCGACGAGCTGACCGTCGAGTTCGAGGACAATACTCTTGACAGCACCACTACCGAGAACTGGGACGATACCTGGGCCTTCTCTGTTGGCGCCAATTATGCGCTGGCGCCCCAGTGGCTGCTGCGCGCGGGCCTCGGCCTCGACGAGAGCCCGGTGCCCAGCGCCGAGTACCGCACCCCGCGGGTACCGGATGCCGACCGCCAGTGGGCGACCCTGGGCGCCACCTGGATGCCCACGACCGAACTCGGCATCACCGCTGGCTACATGCACGTCTTCGCCGACGATGGCGATATCGACCAGCAAGCGACCAGTGATAACGAGAACGCCAGCAAGGGCAATCTCTCCGGGACCTACGAGGTCTCGGCGGATGTCTTCGCCCTCTCGATGGACTACCGCTTCTGACGCCTGTCCACCCGGCAGACCCTCGAGACCCGGCTTCGGCCGGGTCTCGTCGTTTCTAGGCTGCGGCCCCGGGAGGTCTTGATGGATGCGATGAGGAGGCTCTTTCGCTACAATAGCCGCCTTTTCCGTGCCGCCGGGGCCCTGGCGTCGAGCCAGCGCCCAGGCGGCCATCGTTCCACTGCAGATTCAGGCGAGTGAGCCCATGCTGGAAACCAATCCCATCCACACCCTCATCAAGGACCTGTCCGAACGGACAGACGTCCTGAGGGGGTATCTTTGACTATGCCGAGAAGAAGGATCGGCTAGAGGAAGTCACCCGCGAGCTGGAGGACCCGGACGTCTGGAGCGATCCGGACTATGCCCAGAAACTCGGCAAGGAGCGGGCGACGCTGGAGACGATCGTCTCCACCATCGACGAGCTCGACCAGGGCCTGGGCGACAGCCGGGATCTGCTGGAGCTGGCCGAGATGGAGGAGGACGAGGGCACCGTCGCCGAGGTCCAGAAGGAACTCGACGGCATGCACGCGAGCCTCGAGAAGCTCGAGTTTCGGCGGATGTTTTCCGGTGAGATGGACGAGAACAACGCCTACCTCGACATCCAGGCAGGCTCCGGCGGTACCGAGGCCCAGGACTGGGCCAACATGCTGCTGCGCATGTACCTGCGCTGGGCCGAGCACCACGGCTTCAAGGCCGAGATCATCGAGGTCTCCGCCGGCGAGGTGGCGGGCATCAAGTCGGCCTCGGTGCATATCCAGGGCGATCATGCCTTCGGCTGGCTGCGGACCGAGACCGGGGTGCACCGCCTGGTGCGCAAGAGTCCCTTCGACTCCGGCGGTCGCCGCCATACCTCGTTCGCCTCGGTGTTCCTGTCGCCGGAGGTGGATGACAGCTTCGAGGTCGAGATCAATCCCTCGGACCTGCGCACCGACACATACCGCTCCAGCGGGGCCGGCGGTCAGCACGTCAACACCACCGACTCCGCCGTGCGCATCACCCACGAGCCCACCGGTATCGTGGTGGCCTGCCAGAGCCAGCGCAGCCAACATGCCAACCGCGACTTCGCCATGAAACAGCTCAAGGCGAAACTGTGGGAGCACGAGATGCAGAAGCGCAATGCGGCCAAGCAGGAGGCCGAGGATTCCAAGGCCGATATCGGCTGGGGCAGCCAGATCCGTTCCTACGTGCTGGATGATCAGCGCATCAAGGACCTGCGCACCGGCGTGCAGTCGAGCAACTGCGACAAGGTGCTGGACGGCGATCTGGACCAGTTCATCGAAGCCAGCCTGAAACAGGGCCTTTGACCCCTTGCCTTGTCGTGCACCGGGCGAACATTGTCCGGTGCACGGCTCGACGCCAACTCTTTCACAGGTAGCGACATGGCCAACCAGGACTCACCCCCGAACGACGAGAACCGCCTGATCGCCGAGCGCCGTGCCAAGCTGGCGGCGCGCCGCGAGCGCGCCGCCAGCAACGGCGAGAGCGCCTTCCCCAACGATTTTCGCCGCGACAGCCTGGCGGCCGCCTTGATCGACGAGCTCGGCGACAAGGACAAGGCCGATCTGGAGGCGCTGGGGCGCCCGGCCGCCGTGTCCGGACGCATCATGCGCAAGCGCGGGCCCTTCATCGTCATCCAGGATCCCTCCGGCACGATCCAGCTCTACGTCGACAAGAAGGGGCTGCCGGCCGAGGTGCTGGACGACGTCAAGGGCTGGGATATCGGCGACATCGTGGCCGGCAGTGGTCCGGTGCACAAGTCGGGCAAGGGCGATCTCTACGTGATGATGGAGGCGGCCAGGCTGCTCACCAAGAGCCTGCGTCCGCTGCCCGACAAGTTCCACGGCCTGACCGACATGGAGGCGCGCTATCGCCAGCGCTATGT
Source organism: Halomonas aquatica (assembly GCF_040196335.1). NCBI lineage: Bacteria > Pseudomonadati > Pseudomonadota > Gammaproteobacteria > Oceanospirillales > Halomonadaceae > Halomonas > Halomonas aquatica. The sequence continues at coordinate 125,984 of NZ_JBEGCJ010000006.1, read as the reverse complement.
CGATCTGATCATGAACCCCGACTCGCGTCGGGTCTTCGAGGCCCGGGCCGGGGTGATCAGTGCCATGCGTCGCTTCTTCGAGGATCGCGGCTTCATGGAGGTCGAGACGCCCATGCTCCAGCCGATTCCCGGCGGCGCCACGGCCCGGCCCTTCGTCACCCACCACAATGCGCTGGACATCGACATGTACCTGCGCATCGCGCCGGAGCTCTATCTCAAGCGCCTGGTGGTGGGCGGCTTCGAGCGGGTCTTCGAGATCAACCGCAACTTCCGCAACGAGGGGCTCTCCACCCGGCATAACCCCGAGTTCACCATGATCGAGTTCTATCAGGCTCATGCCAACCACCATGACCTGATGGACCTCACCGAGGAGATGCTGCGCAACGTGGCCGCGAAGGTGCTGGGCAGCACCACGGTGGTCAATACCGTGCGCAATGCCGAGGGCGAGGTGCTGGAGACCTTCGAGTACGACTTCGGCCAGTCGCTGCGCCGCATCACCGTGTTCGATGCCATCCTCGAGTTCAATCCGGACATCCATGCCGAGGCCCTGGCCGACGAGGCGGCCGCCCGCCAGATCGCCGAGCGCCTGGACATCGACGTCAAGGATGGCTGGGGCCTGGGCAAGATCCAGATCGAGATCTTCGAGAAGACCGTCGAGCATCGCCTCCAGCAGCCGACCTTCATCACCGAGTATCCCACCGAGGTGAGCCCCCTGGCCCGGCGCAAGGACAGCGATCCCTTCGTCACCGAGCGCTTCGAGTTCTTCGTCGGCGGCCGCGAGATCGCCAACGGCTTCTCGGAGCTCAACGACGCCGAGGACCAGGCCGAGCGCTTCCGGGCCCAGGCCGCGGAGAAGGAGGCCGGCGACCTGGAGGCGATGTACTTTGATGCCGACTACGTTCGCGCCCTGGAGTTCGGGCTGCCGCCCACCGCCGGGGAGGGCATCGGCATCGACCGGCTGGTGATGCTGTTCACCGACAGCGCCTCGATCCGCGACGTCCTGCTGTTCCCGGCCATGCGCCCCGAGGTCGATTGACCGACGATGACTCGGCGGGCGCCTGGGGCCTGCCGCCGGCTCCGGCCTGCCCTGTCGTCTCCATGACGGGAAGTGTTGGTAACCAAGGCGGCCAGCGCCCATAATGATCGTCGTTTCGATGTCGAGGAGACCGTGATGAAACTGCTCAACCGCTCCGCCCTGAGCGTCAGGCCGACCCGGCATTTCGTGGACTGGATCAATGCCCTGGAACCCACCATGGAAGGGGACGACCTGACCCTGGACGACGTCGAACGCGAAAGCACCGTCTACCTGATCCCGGAGATGGATTCGCCGGAGGCCCTGGAGGCCTTCGTGCGCGAGCGCTACCTCGAGATCCTCGAGACCGAGCTTCGTGCCTGGGAGGAGGATGAGGAGCAGTGGCCCGAGGCTCCGGACTGGGCGCTATTTCAGCGCTTCCTGCAGGTCGAGCACAGCTACCTGGCCATCGATCTGGACAACGAGGCGGCGCTGGAGATCTCCGAGGTAGACGACGCCCTGCTCCTGGAGGCCGACCAGGACTGACCTTCCCGCCTCGCAGTGACCTCGAGAAACCGGCTTCGGCCGGTTTCCTCTTTGGGAACCCCCGCAGTGATGGAAACAGGATGAGTCGACTCTTCGCGACCCGCCCCGGTGACGATGGCCTGCCGGGACCGGAGCGGCGCCTGGCCGTGCTGGCGCTGATCCTCGGCACCCTGATGGCGGTGGTGGACACCACCATGGTCAACATCGCGCTGCCGACGATCGCCGCTGACCTCGAGGCCTCTCCCTCCCGGGTGGTCTGGGTCACCAACCTCTTCCAGGTCGTCTGTGCCGCCTTCCTGCTGGTCTTCGCCGCCCTGAGCGAGCGGGTCGGCCGCTACCGTCTCTATACGGCCGGGGTGGGGCTGTTCACCCTGGCGGCCCTGGGCAGTGCCCTGTCGCCCGACCTGGAGACCCTGCTGCTGTTCCGCGCCCTGCAGGGGCTCGGGGCGGCGGCCACTCTGTCCATCGGACCGGCGCTGTATCGCTCGATCTTTCCTTCGCGGCTGCTCGGCAGTGCGCTGGGGCTCTCCGCCCTGGTGGTGGCCGGCGGTTACGCGGCCGGACCGACCATCGGTGGCCTGGTGCTGTCCGTGGCCAACTGGCCATGGCTCTTCGCCCTGCACGTCCCGCTGGGACTCTGTGCCGCCAGCCTGGCCTGGCGGGCGCTGCCCCGGGAGGCCGGGCGCCGGGAGGACTTCGACTGGCGTGGGGCGCTCTTTTCGGTGGCCATGCTGACGGGCCTCTTCGTGGGTCTCGATGCTGCCGGTCATGGGGTGCCTGCGTGGCAGGTGGTCGCCTGGCTGGGAGGGAGCGTCGTCAGTGCCATGTTCTTCCTGCGTCGCCAGCGGCGGGCACGGCATCCCCTGTTGCCGCTCACGCTGTTCGCGGAACGTCGCTTCTCGCTGGCGGTGTCCGCCTCGGGGCTCGCCTTCGTCGGCCAGGGGCTGGCCTTCGTGGCCCTCTCCTTCCTCTACCAGCAGGAGATGGGATTCACGCCGCTCCAGACCGCCTGGATGTTCACCCCCTGGCCGCTGGCGATCATGGTGGTGGGGCCGCTGGCGGGCCGGCTGGCGGACCGGGTCAATCCCAGCCTGCTCTCCAGTGCCGGCCTGGTGTTGCTGCTGCTGGGCCTGGCCGCACTGGCCGGGCTGGATGCCGAGGCCGAGGTGGCGGACAGCCTGTGGCGCACGGCGCTCTGCGGGCTGGGCTTCGGCCTCTTCCAGCCACCGAACAATCGCGAGATGATGGCCAGCGTGCCCCTCGAGCGCAGTGCCCGCGCGTCCGGCGTGATGAGCACCACCCGGACGGTGGGGCAGTCTCTGGGGGTTGCCCTGGTCGGCGCCTTCCTGGCGGCCGGCGCTCCCGTTCAGGCGACGCTCTGGGCGGGAGCCGGGGCCTGCGTGCTGTCGCTCGCGGCGAGCCTCGGGCGGGTCGGCCTCGCCGGACGGGCGCAGCGCGAGGCGCGTCGTGCCCAGTCGCGGTGAACGTCGTCGGACCCGGGCGGAAGGCGTACAATGGCCCCATCACTCACCCATCACCCACCCATCATCGAGACGTCGACATGAGCACCCAGGACACCATCGAAGACAAGCTCAAGGCCCTCGAGCCCGACTTCCTGGCGGTGGAGAACGAGAGCCACCGGCACAACGTGCCGCCGAACTCCGAGACGCACTTCAAGGTCACCCTGGCCGCGCGCCGCTTCGAGGGCCTGATGCCGGTCAAGCGCCACCAGCAGATCTATGCGCTGCTGGCCGATGAGCTGGCAGGCCCGGTCCACGCCCTGGCCCTGCACCTCTTCACGCCCGAGGAGTGGGAGGCCAGCGGCCGGTCGCGTCCCGATTCCCCCGACTGCCGAGGCGGCGGCGCGTCGTGACCCCGGAGCCCCAGCGCCTGCAGTACCTGGAGGCCATGGGCCTGACGGCCTGGGTCTCCCGCTACCGCCTGCCCAATGCCCTGGCCACCCCGGCCTGCGAGTGGGAGCAGCCCGAACCGCAGGACGCGGCGCACCAGGCCCCGGGCGAGAGACTGCACGCCCTGCTCGACGAGGCCGCGGAGGCCCGGGTCGCGGCCCCCGCTGTGCCCCCTGCCGAACCGGAGCCGCGACAGCGCCCGCCGGCCGGCCCCGGGAAGGCTCGCGCCCTGCTGGGTGACATGGTGCCTGCCGCCGAGACGGTATCCTCCTCTGAACAGGCCTCCTCGCGGCCGGCGCAGGCCCCCGGAGAGGCGCTGCGGTTCACCCTGCAGGTGGCGTGCCTGGATGGGCGCTGGCTGATCCTGCTGCCCCAGGAGGCGCCGCCCGTGCCAGCGGAGGTGGACTTGCTGCGCCATCTGCTGCTGGCCTCCGGCGTGTTGCCCGAGCAGATGGCGGCCTTCGAGGCCTTTCGCTGGCCCCAGCTAGAAGGCCTGCCGGTGGAGGCGCCCCTCGAGGAGGCCCGGGAAGGCCTCCAGGCCTTCCTGGCCGGTCGGCGGCGGCGGGGCTGGGTGCCGGAAAGGCTGCTGGTGTTCGGGGAAGACGCGGTGCTCGACGACCTGCTGGCACTGACCGAGGCCCACTGCCCGCTGCTGGCGCTGCCGGCCTGGCAGGGACCTTCGCTGGGAGAGCTTTGCGGCAGTGCCGCGGCCAAACGCTCGCTCTGGCCGCGGATGTCCGGCTGGCGGCAGGCCTGGCAGGAAGGCGTGGCTGAAGACCATGACCCTGGCTGAGGGGGCGCTGCGCCGACTGGTGGCGGATGACCTGCCGGCGCTGTCGGCCCTGGAGCAGGCAGGCCAGGCCTACCCCTGGACGCCAGCTCAGTTGGAAGCGGTGCTGGTCGACCCCGATAGCGTGGTCGTCGGCGTCCAACGGGACGCGCGGTTGGTGGGGCACGCGGTGCTGGTGAGGCAGCCCTTCGATGCGGAGCTGCAGGCCATCCTGGTGGCCAGAGAGTGCCGTCGCCAGGGTCTGGCGGACCGGTTGCTCGGGGTGGTGATCGAGACGGCGAAGGCGTGGCGGGTCGAGCGCCTGCTACTGGAGGTCAGGGCGGGAAACGGGCCGGCCGTTGCCCTCTATCGACGGGCGGGGTTCAATGAGGACGGCCGGCGACGTGGTTATTATCCGCCGCGTGCCGGCCATCCGCGGGAGGATGCGCTGCTGATGTCCCTCCCGTTGGCCTGACCCTCTCTCAAACGCTCAACTGCTGGTGGTCTCGACCTCTTCGAACTTGCCCAGCAGGGCGGAAAGCCGACGTTCCCACTCCTGGCGTTCCTGCTTCAGGCGAGCGTTTTCCTCGCGCAGCTCCTCGGCTTCCATCTTCATCAATTCCAGGGCCTCGACGGCGCTGGTGACCTTCTGATCGAGCTGGTTGAAGAGTTCGATGCTCATCCTGTTCTCCTGACAACATCCTGCTGATCGGGCCTTGCCCGGTGGGGTTTCCTTCAGCGGGCAGCGTAACGCCGCGGCCGGGACTCAGCAATCCCCGGCGAGCGACTGGTCCATGCCGTGCCGGCAGTGGAAGAGCCGCCCGGTGCTGTCGCCGGCCCGCACCTCGCGGTGCAACTGCCAACTTGCCGGTACCTCGGGGTCGAGCGACGACTCGGTTTCCAGGTAGACGAGGGCGTCATCGGCTAGCCAGCCTGCCTCCAGGGCGGTGCAGCAGGCTGCTGCCAGGCCCTGGCGGAAGGGCGGATCGAGGAAGGCCAGCGAGAAGGGAGTGGGGGTGCCGGTCAGGAAGGCCTGGGCATCCGCGGTCACCAGCCGGCCTCGGTCGGTGGCTCCCAGGGTGTCGAGGTTGTCGGCCAGTTGTCGCGCCACTCGTGGGTCTCGCTCGACGAACACCGCCTCCCGGGCGCCCCGTGACAGGGCCTCCAGGCCGAGCGCCCCCGTGCCCGCGAAGAGGTCGAGGACCCGGGCCCCGGGGGTGGCGGTGGTGAGCCAGTTGAACAGGGTTTCGCGCACCCGGTCGGGGGTGGGGCGCAGGCCGGGATGGTCCAGCACGGGGAGCTGGCGGCGGCGGTAGTCGCCGCCGATCAGGCGCAGCCGTCCGGGGGGCCGGCGGCCGGCGCCCTTATCAGGGGAGCCGCCGGAGGCCGGACGGCGGGACTTGCGGGGTGGGGGGCGGCGGCGTGTCATGGGCCGGATTGTAACCGCCGGCTTGTCCACAGTCATGGTGCGCGATGGTAGGATGAGACGATTCGTTCATCCGTGAGGCGTGATCCCCCCATGTTCGGTTTTCTCAAGCGCAACAAGCAGCAGGAAGAGCAGCAGGCGACGCCGGAACAGGAGGCCGAACGCCGGTCGCAAGAGGATGCGGTGGAATCCGCGTCCACCGACGAGGTGACCCCCGAGCCCGAGCCACGACTCGAGGAAAAGGGCGAACCGGCCACCGCTTCCGAACCTGCACGGCAGTCTGGGTCGGCCACCGAGCCGGAGGAAGACGTTGTCCCCGGACTCGCTTCCGAGCCGGAACCGGCGTCGGCACCCGCCCGGGCTGCCCTGCAGGAGAAGCCGGTCAGCGAGAAGAAGGGCTGGTTCGCCCGCATCCGCGCCGGGCTCGGCAAGACCCGCGCCAACCTCACCGACGGCCTGGCCGACCTCTTCATGGGCCGCAAGCAGATCGATGACGACCTGATGGAGGAGCTCGAGACCCACTTGCTGATGGCGGACGTGGGCATCGAGGCGACCACCGATATCATCGACCGGCTCGCCGACCGGGTCTCGCGCAAGGAACTCAAGGATCCCCAGGCGCTCTACCGTGCCCTGCAGGAGGAGCTGGCGGCGATGCTCGAGCCCGTGACCCGGCCCATGGCCCTGCCGCCGAAGGGAGAGGGTCCCTTCGTGATCCTGGTGGTCGGCGTCAACGGCGTGGGCAAGACCACCACCATCGGTAAGCTGACCCAGCGCTTCCAGCGTGACGGCCGCAGCGTGATGCTGGCCGCCGGTGACACCTTCCGGGCGGCCGCCGTGGAACAGCTCAAGGTGTGGGGTGAGCGTAACGACGTCCCGGTGATCGCCCAGCACACCGGCGCCGACAGCGCCTCGGTGATCTTCGACGCGCTCTCGGCGGCCAAGGCTCGTGGGGTGGACGTGCTGATCGCCGACACCGCCGGACGCCTGCACAACAAGGCCCACCTGATGGAGGAGCTCAAGAAGGTCCACCGAGTGATGGGCAAGGTCGACGCCAGTGCCCCCCACGAGGTGATGCTGGTACTCGATGCCGGGACCGGGCAGAACGCCCTCTCTCAGGCCTCGACCTTCAACGAGGCGGTCCCGATCACCGGCGTGACCCTGACCAAGCTCGACGGCACGGCAAAGGGCGGCATCATCTTCGCCCTGGCGCGTCAGCTCGGCACCCCGATCCGTTTCATCGGTGTCGGCGAGTCCCTGGATGACCTGCGCCCCTTCGTGGCGAGCGAGTTCGTCGATGCGCTGTTCGACCGTGAGCCGGACTCGCCCGCGCCATGATCGCCTTCGAGCACGTCGGCAAGCGCTACGGAGGGCGCTTCGAGGCGCTCGCCAATATCGACTTCCGCGTGCGCCGTGGCGAGATGGTCTTCCTGACCGGTCACTCCGGGGCGGGCAAGAGTTCTCTGCTGCGGCTGATCATGCGCCTGGAGCGACCCAGTCGTGGTCGTGTACGGGTGGCGGGCCATGATATCGATCGCCTGCACCACAGCCAGATTCCCTTCTACCGTCGCCAGATCGGCGTGGTCTTCCAGGACCACCAGTTGCTCTTCGATCGTTCGATCTACCACAACGTGGCGCTGCCCCTTGAGATCCAGGGTGTCGAGCATCGAGAGGCTGCCCGTCGGGTGAGGGCGGCGCTGGACAAGGTGGGGCTGCTGCATCGCGAAGCGGCCTTGCCCATCGAACTTTCCGGCGGTGAGCAGCAGCGGGTCGGCATCGCCCGAGCAGTGGTCAACAAGCCAGCGCTGCTGCTGGCCGACGAGCCCACCGGCAATCTCGATCCCCAGCTCTCCGCCGATATCATGGCGTTGTTCGAGGACTTCAATCGCATCGGCACCACGGTCATGGTCGCCAGCCATGACCTGGCACTGATCGCCCGGTTGCGTCACCGCACCCTGCGGCTGAGCGATGGCCGCCTGGTGGCCGACGAGGAGGTCGCATGAGCCGCCCCGACGCCTCCCCCCGCGGTGCCCGCACGCATCGACCGGTCAGCGTCGTTCGCTGGCGCTCCTGGGGCCGACACCACCGGGCCATGGCCGTCGACAGCGCCCGCCGGCTTCTGCGTCGGCCCCTGGGCAGCCTGATGACCATGCTGGCCATTGCCATCGCCCTGGTGCTGCCGGCCGGCCTCTGGCTGGCCCTCGACAGCGCCCGCCTGCTCGATGCCGAGCTGGAGGAGAGCGCCACGCTCACCGCCTATCTGGACGCACGCGTCGGGGAGGCCGAGGCCGGACGCATCGATGAGGCCCTGGCCGCCCAGGCGGGCGTGGCCGACACCCGCCTGATCACCGCCGCCGAGGGCATGGCCGAGTTCCAGCAGGCGCTGGGGCTGAAGGACGCCCTGGCGCGACTCGAGACTAACCCCCTGCCGGCCAGTGTGGTGGTCCACCCCGCGGATCCCGATCCCGAGGCGGTGCGCCGTCTTGCCGACGCCCTCGAGTCCATCCCCGGCGTCGACGAGGTCCGCCTGGACCTCGCCTGGCTGGAGCGTCTCAGATACCTGGCCGAGCTGGGTCAGCGCGTTACCCTGGCGCTGGGCGTGCTGTTCGCGCTGGGGGTTCTGCTGGTGGTCGGCAACACCATCCGGTTGGCCGTGGAGAGCCGTCGCCAGGAGATCGAGGTAGTCACCTTGATCGGTGCCACCCATGCCTTCGTGCGCCGCCCCTTCCTCTACAGCGGCGCCTGGTTCGGCCTGGGTGGCGGCCTGTTGGCCTGGGGCCTGCTGACCCTGGGCAGTGACTGGCTTTCGGCACCGGTCTCTGCGCTGGCCGCCAGCTACGGGGCCAGCTTCCACTTGCCGCAGCTGGGGGCCGAAGGGTCTACAATTCTGCTGGCCTGTAGTACACTTCTCGGCTGGCTGGGAGCCTGGATCGCCGTGAATCGTCACCTTGCGGAGATCCGGCCTCGTTAAGTCGAGTTGCCGGTCGATTTTTCGGTTTCTCCGGCAAGAGCCGGAACTTTCAACGGTCTTGACCGTCTTATTCAGCAGTCTCGCATAGCACTTGGCAAACAGCATTTCACGCACAGCTCTTTGGGCTTCGAAGGAGACAACCTGCACATGAGCACCAGTCTTCTGCCGGTGGGTCAACTCTCCCCGGGTCATGACCTGAACGGATATATCCAGGCGGTCAACGGCATTCCCATGCTGACCGTCGATGAGGAACGCGATCTGGCTTTCCGCCTGCATGACGAGGGGGACCTCGAGGCTGCTCGTCGCCTGGTGCTGTCGCATCTGCGCTTCGTCGTCTATATCGCCCGCAGCTACTCCGGCTATGGCCTGCCCCAGGCCGACCTGATCCAGGAAGGGAACGTCGGCCTGATGAAAGCCGTCAAGCGTTTCGATCCCAACCAGGGGGTGCGGTTGGTTTCCTTCGCCGTGCACTGGATCAAGGCCGAGATCCATGAGTTCGTGCTGCGCAACTGGCGCATCGTCAAGATCGCCACGACCAAGGCACAGCGGAAGCTGTTCTTCAACCTGCGCGGCGCCAAGAAGCGCCTGGCCTGGCTGAACAGCGACGAAGTGGAGGCCATCGCCAACGATCTGGACGTCAAGCCCGAGGTGGTGCGTGAGATGGAAGGGCGCCTGTCGGCTCATGATGCCGGCTTCGATGCCGCGCCGGGGGAGGACGACGAGTCCGCCTACCAGGCGCCGGTGCACTTCCTCGACGATGCCAGCGCCGATCCGGCCACCCAGGTCGAGGACAGCGACTGGGAGCAGGACGCCACCCATCGCCTGCAGCAGGCCCTCGAGACCCTCGATGAGCGCTCCAGGGACATCCTGCAGCGCCGCTGGCTCGGGGACGGCAAGGCAACCCTGCACGAGCTGGCCGATGTCTATGGCGTCTCTGCCGAGCGCATCCGGCAGCTCGAGAAGAACGCCATGAAGAAGATCCGCCAGCAGATCGGTGACGCCCTGGCGGCGTGAAAGCACTGAGCTGAAAGCGCCCAGCCGTTCATCGACGGGCGGCAGGTGTAAGCAGAAACGAGAACCCCCGCTGGAGCTGATCCGGCGGGGGTTCTTCGTTGCGGATGAGACCGGCGTGGGCATCAACCTGTCCGGCGCCAGGCGGCCCTATGCCAGCTGCGGATTCTCGCGCAGCAGCTGCGCCGAGAGCAGCGCCCACTGGTCGTCCCAGTGCTCGGTGGGGCGATGGCGAAAGTCGCTGCGCACGTAGCGCGAGATCTGACCCTCGATATGGGCCAGCATCAGGTTGGCGGCGGATGAGACCGGCAGGGTGGGGCGGCGCCCTTCGTGCAGTTCGGCCTCGCGAAGCACTTGCTTGAGCTGGGTCTCCAGGCGTTCGAAGAGCTGGTGGATGCGAAGGCGCAGCCTGGCCGTCTCGCCGGTCAGGGCATCGCCTCCCAGCAGTCGCGAGAGACCCGGGTTCTTCTCGGCGAAGGCCAGCACCAGGGTGAGGATCTGGCCGCAGCGCGGTATCGCCTCCGGCACCTCGTCGAGGATCCGGCCGATGCGCTCGAAGAGGCTCTCTTCGATGAACTCGATCAGACCCTCGAACATTCGTGCCTTGCTGGGGAAGTGGCGATAGAGCGCTGCCTCCGAGACGCCGACCTGGCGGGCCAGGGCGGCCACGGTGATGCGCTTGCCGCTATCTTCCTCCAGCATCAGCGCCAGGCCCTGCAGGATCTGCTCTCGGCGGCTGGGGGTGGGGATTTCCTGCGTCATGTCGTTATGTTCTTGTCGGTCGGGTGGATCGGACTGGCCCCTAGGGGCTCAGCTTGCGTTCGGTTCCTGCGGGATATCGGTGATCAGGGTGCCCACCCCGGCGTTGGTGAAGATCTCCAGCAGCGTGGCGTGGGGCACCCGGCCGTCGATGATGTGGGCGCTCTTGACGCCTCCCTTCACGGCGTCGAGGGCGCATCGGATCTTCGGCAGCATGCCGCCATGGATGGTGCCGTCACTGATCAGGGCGTCCACCTGGGCGGTGGACAGCCCAGTGAGCACCTCGCCCTCGGCGTTCATCAGGCCGGCCACGTTGGTCAGCAGCATGAGCTTCTCGGCATCCAGGGCCTCCGCCACCTTGCCGGCCACCAGGTCGGCGTTGATGTTGTAGCTTTTGCCCTTCTCATCCACCCCGATGGGGGCGATCACCGGGATGAAGTCCCGGGCGGCAAGCATCTCGATCAGGTCGGTGGAGATATGCTCCACCTCGCCCACGTGGCCGATGTCGATGATCTCCGGCGCGGTCATCTCCGGGCTCTGGTGCTCCACCTTGAGCTGTCGGGCACGGATCTGGGCACCGTCCTTGCCGGTCAGGCCGATGGCCTTGCCGCCGCTCTGGTTGATCAGGTTGACGATCCCCTTGTTGACCAGCCCGCCCAGCACCATTTCTACCACGTCCATGGTCTCGGCGTCGGTGACCCTCATGCCGTTGACGAAGCGCGACTCGATGTTGAGCTTGGCCAGCAGGTCACCGATCTGAGGGCCCCCGCCATGCACCACCACCGGATTGATGCCGACTTCCTTCATCAGCACCATGTCGCGGGCGAAGGAGTCGATCAGTGTGTCCTCGGTCATGGCGTTGCCACCGTACTTCACCACCACGGTCTTGCCGGAGAAGCGCTGTATGTAGGGCAGCGCCTCCGATAGCACCTCCACCACCAGGCGCGGGTCGCGGGTCTGTTCGGTCATGTCGTGTTCCGTATCCTGTGTTCGTGTGGCGAGCCGCCACTCAGAGCGGCAGTTCGAGCTCGGGCGATACCTGGGTGAGGGCATCGGCGAAACGGGCGCGGATGCGGGTCAGCGCCGTTTCGTCCTTGCCCTCGAAGCGCAGCACCAGCACCGGCGTGGTGTTGGAGGCGCGACACAGGCCCCAGCCGTCCGGGTAGTCGACGCGGATGCCGTCCAGGGTGGTCTTGATGCCCTCGTCGCCGAAGTCCCCCTCCCGGGCGAGCCGGCCCACCAGGTCGAACTTGGTCTCGTCGGTCACGGTGATGTTGATCTCCGGGGTGCTGAGGTCCTGAGGATAGCGGGCGAAGAAGGCGTCAGCGTCCAGGCCTGTCGTGGAGCGTTGCTTCGAGAGGATCTCCAGCAGCCGCGCCGCGGCGTAGAGGCCATCGTCGAAGCCATACCAGCGCTCCTGGAAGAAGATATGACCGCTCATCTCGCCGGCAAGCTGAGCGCCGGTCTCCTTCATGCGCGCCTTGATCAGCGAGTGGCCGGTGCGCCACATCTCGGGCGTGCCGCCCGCTTCCTCGATCACCCGGGTCAGGTTGCCGGTGCACTTGACGTCGAAGATCACGCGGGCGCCTGGGTTGCGCTCGAGCATGTCCTCGGCGAAGGCCATCAGCAGGTGGTCGGGATAGATCAGCTTGCCGCTCGGGGTGATCACGCCCAGGCGGTCGCCGTCGCCGTCGAAGGCCAGGCCGATGTCGGCGCCGGTTTCCTGCACGGTGCGGATCAGGTCCTTCAGGTTCTCGGGCTTGCCCGGGTCCGGGTGGTGGTTGGGGAAGGTGCCGTCGATCTCGGCGAACAGCGGGATCATCTCGGCCCCGAGGCGCTCGACCAGCCGGGGGCCGAGTTCACCGGCCACGCCGTTGCCGCAGTCGACCACGGCCTTGAGCGGGCGAGAAAGCGTCACGTCGCCGAGGATGCGCTCCAGGTAGGCGTCACGCACGTCTTCCTCACGTGTGCTGCCCTGCCCCTCGGTGAGGTCTCTCGTCGCGATACGGGTGTGAAGCGCGGTGATGGCCTCGCCCGAGAGCGTCTCGCCGCCCAGCACGATCTTGAAGCCGTTGTAGTCCGGGGGGTTGTGGCTGCCGGTGACCATGACGCCTGAGTCGGTGCCCTCGAGCACGTGGGTGGCATAGTAGAGTACCGGGGTGGGGACCATGCCGATGTCGACGACATCGCACCCTGTTGATGTCAGGCCGCGGGTCAGGGCCGCCAGTAGCCGCGGGCCCGAAAGGCGCCCGTCGCGGGCGACGACCACGGTGGATTCGCCGCGGGAGCGGGCCTCGCTGCCGATGGCGAGGCCGATCTGCTCGACACTGGCTTCGGTCAAGGTGTCATCGACGATGCCGCGGATATCGTAGGCGCGGAAGATGGAGGCGGGTACGGTCTCTGTGGTCATGGGGTCGGTCCGTTGTGGGGTATCGAGTGGCTCAGTGCCGGCCCGAGCTGCCGAAGCCGCCGGCGCCTCGAAGGCTGGTGTCGAAGTCGTCGACGATCTCGAGCTCGGCCTGCACCACCGGGACAAGCACATACTGGGCCAGCCGCTCGAAGGGCTCGATGGTGAAGGCCGCATCGCCACGGTTCCATGTGGAGATCATCAGCTCGCCCTGGTAGTCGGAATCGATGAGGCCCACCAGGTTGCCCAACACGATGCCGTGTTTATGGCCCAGTCCCGATCGGGGCAGGATCATCCCGGCGAGGCCCGGATCGGCGATATGGATGGCGAGCCCGGTGCGGACCAGCTCGCACTGCCCCGGCGCCAGGGTCAGCGGGGCGTCGAGCAGGGCGCGCAGGTCCATGCCGGCGGAACCGTCGGTGGCGTAGTGGGGCATCACGTCACGCAGGCGCTCATCGAGCAGCTTGACGGCGAGGCGCGGGCGTTCGGGGGCGAGAGACATCGGGGCTCCTTGGGGTGAGGTGTCAGGGGGCGCGGCGTGACGGCAGGCAGGCCAGGGCGCGGCGCATTACCGCCAGGGCGAGCTCGGTCTTGGGCTGGGGCGCCAGGCTCTCGCTGCTCTCGGTGTCGCCGTCCCGCCACAGCATCAGGGCGGCATTGTGATCGGTGCCGAAACCGATCTCGGGGCTCGAGACGTCGTTGGCGACGATCATGTCCAGCCCCTTGCGGGTCAGCTTGTCCCGAGCATAAGTCTCCAGGTCGCGGGTCTCGGCCGCGAACCCCATCACGAAGGGACCCTCCGCCAGGGCCGCCACCGCGGCGATGATATCGGGATTCTTCACCAGGCGCAGGGTGAGTCCCTCCTCGCCCTCGACCTTCTTGATCTTGTGCGCGGCGGGCTCCTCGGCGCGGTAGTCGGCCACGGCGGCGCAGCCGATGAAGAGGTCGCTGTCACGGGCCAGCCGCTGGGCGACCTCGTGCATCTCCCCGGCCGTCTGTACGTCGATGCGCTCGACGCCCTGGGGAGTGGGCAGCGACACCGGACCACTGATGAGGCGTACTCGGGCCCCGAGCGATGCGGCGGCGGCGGCCAGGGCATAGCCCATCTTGCCGGAGCTGTGATTGGAGAGGTAGCGCACCGGGTCCAGCGGCTCACGGGTGGGGCCGGCGGTGATGGTCACGGTCAGGCCGTCGGCCTCACGCGCCGCAGGCGACAGGGCCGGCGTGTCGTGAGACGCCGTGGAAAGCAGCGCCTCAAGGATCGCCTCTGGCTCCAGCATGCGACCCGGCCCCACGTCGCCGCAGGCCTGGTCTCCGCTGGCCGGTCCCAGCAGCTGCCAGCCGTCCTGAACGAGTTGGCCGGCATTGCGCCGGGTGGCGGGATGGCGCCACATGGCCTGGTTCATGGCCGGGGCCATCACCTTCTCGGCGTCGCTCGCCAGGCACAGGGTGGTCAGCAGGTCGTCCGCGAGGCCCTGGGCGAGGCGAGCCATCAGGTCGGCGGTGGCCGGGGCGATCAGGATGGTGTCGGCCCAGCGGGCCAGCTCGATATGGCCCATGCCGGCCTCGGCCTCGGGATCCAGCAGCGAGGTTCGAACGGGCTCGCCGGTCAGCGCCTGCAGCGTCAGCGGCGTGATGAAGGCCTGAGCGCCCTCGGTCATGACCACGCGCACCTCGCAGCCGGCCTGCTTGAGCAGGCGGGCGAGCTGGGCGCTCTTGTAGGCGGCGATGCCGGCACTGATGCCGAGCAGAATCCGGCGGCCGCTGCTCCGTGTGCCGGGCAGTGAAGACATGGCGGTATCCGAGCGGAAATCGGGGTCTCTACCTTACCACCGGCGTCCGACCTTGCGTAGCCGCCGGGCCGACTACACTGACACTCACGGAAGGCGGGCAGGGAGGCAGGGATGTCGATTCGCGACTGGCCGGAAGGGGAGCGACCCAGGGAGAAGCTGCTGGCCCTCGGCGTGGAGGCCCTCTCCGATGCGGAGCTGCTGGCGATCTTCCTCCGCGTGGGCGTGGCGGGACGCTCGGCGGTGGACCTGGCGCGGGACCTGCTCTCGGCCTTCGGCGGGCTGCGTCCGCTGCTCGAGGCCGACCAGGCGCGCTTCTGCGCCGAGCGGGGCATGGGCATGGCCACCTACGTGCAGCTCCAGGCCACCCTGGAGCTGTCGCGACGCCACCTCGCCAGCCAGCTGGAACGCGGGGATGCGCTGACCTCACCCTCGCTGGTGCGCACCTATCTTGCCGCGAAGCTTCGCCACCTC
This sequence comes from Halomonas aquatica, assembly GCF_040196335.1. NCBI lineage: Bacteria > Pseudomonadati > Pseudomonadota > Gammaproteobacteria > Oceanospirillales > Halomonadaceae > Halomonas > Halomonas aquatica. The sequence continues at coordinate 110,912 of NZ_JBEGCJ010000006.1, read as the reverse complement.
GGCCACGAGGAGTTCGCCGCCCTCTTCCTCGACAGCCAGCACCGGGTGATCCGCTACGAGTCGCTGTTCCGCGGCACCCTGGACAGTGCCTCGGTCTATCCCCGCGAGGTGGCCCGGCGCGCCCTGGCGCTGGGCGCCGGGGCGATGATCTTCGCCCATAACCATCCTTCTGGCGTCGCCGAACCGAGCGATGCCGACCGCCGCATCACCGACCGGTTGCGCGAGGCGCTCTCGCTCTTCGAGATACGGGTGCTGGACCATTTCGTGGTGGGAGACGGCGAGGTGGTCTCCTTCGCCGAGAGAGGATGGCTGTAGATCAGGCTGGCCACGATTTTCCTGACAGAGCGCAATGCAAGGACCCGGTTTGCCAGGGGCGAAAGACGCTCCCGTGAACAAGATGGGATAAACTGTGAGGAGATAAGAGACTGACATCCCTTTATCCGAGATTAGCCCATGCCGTCATCGAACACTGATTCCCCTGCGGACGCCCTACCGGTCGTCGGTATCGGGGGATCGGCCGGATCTCTTCAGCCCCTCAAGTCCTTTCTGGCCAACCTGCCTGCCGATACGGGAGCTGCGTATGTCATCGTCACCCACCATCCCAGTGGCGAGCGCAGTCTTTTGCCTGAAATCCTCGGTCCACAAACGGCCATGCCCGTCCAGATGGTCGCGGAGGGAGAAACCCTCTTGCCGAATCGAGTCTATGTAGCGCTGCCGGACGACGGCTGGATCTTTTGCCGGGGCCAACTGGTTCGGTCTCGGAAGGCCCGAGAACATCCAGTGACCCCCTTGCCGGCGGGGGAGCGGCGGCGGCCCGGCCCACCTCACTCCATCGACGCCTTTTTTCGCACCCTGGCGGAGGAGGCTGGGCACCGGGCCCTCGCGATTGTCCTGTCCGGAACGGGCAGCGATGGCACCTTGGGGATCCAGGTCGTCAAGTCCCTTTCCGGCATGGTCATGGCTCAGGACCCGGATACCGCCGAGTTCGGGGATATGCCGGCTAATGCGATTGCAACCGGCCAGGTGGACTACGTGCTGCCACCGGCGGATATGCCGGCCACCTTGACCGGCTATCTCCGCTCACAGATCCATCGCCAGACGGCCCTGTCGGGTCATCAGCCGGCGATCCCGCAGGGTCTGATGAGCCAGATCCTGAACCGGGTGAAGCTTCGTACCGGCCACGATTTCTCGGGTTACAAGTCCAGCACGCTGACTCGGCGCCTGGAGCGGCGCATGGACCTGCGGCAACTCCCCGATCCCCAGGCGTATCTGGACTATCTGCAGTCCCATCCCGAGGAAGTCAATCTCCTGTTCCAGGAGTTCCTTATCAGTGTCACCAACTTCTTCCGGGACCCTCCAGTCTGGGCCGCGCTAGGCAAGACGCTGCCGGCGATGCTGCAAGAGGCGGCCCGGACGGGACAGGAGTTCCGAGCCTGGGTAGTGGGCTGTGCCACCGGTGAGGAGGCCTTCACCCTGGCCATCCTTATCCGGGAATGCCTGATTGACTGGGAGGAGGTTCCGGAGGTCAGAATTTTCGCTACCGATGTGGATCAGGCAGCCATCGAAACGGCGCGAAGGGGGCGCTATCCGGCCGGCATCGCTCAGGATCTGTCCGAGTCTCACCTGCGGCGGCATTTCTCCGCCGAAAACGACACCTATCGGATCAGCCGGGAGGTGCGGGACATGGTGGTGTTCGCCGAGCATAACGCCCTTCAGGACCCGCCATTCACCGGCCTGGACCTCGTTACCTGTCGCAACCTGCTGATCTATCTGGAACGGGACCGTCAGGAGCGCCTCCTGGCGGTATTCCGCTACGCCCTGCGCAGTCACGGGCTGCTGCTGCTGGGACCCTCAGAGAGCATGGACCACCAGAGTGAGGCCTTCTCCGTGGTGGATAAGGATGCCCGGATCTACCGGGTGGCCGAGAGCTCCTTGACCATTCGCCTGCCCACGATGCCGAACCCCAGCCGTTTTCGCAGACTGCCCCACCAGGCGCCCACCGAGAGCTCGGCAACGGCGTCGGTCGACAACCTCTCCCACAGCGTGGAGCGCCTTATCGCGCTGCAGTTTGCTCCGCCGGCGGTAGTCGTCAACGACTGCGGCGAGGTGGTATATGTCCACGGACGAATCGGCAAGTTCCTGGAACCTGCCAGTGGTCCCACTCGGAATCGGCTGCTGGAGATGGCACGGCCGGGGCTGCGATCGCCGCTGAGTCTGGCGCTGCAGCGGGCGTCGGGCGGTGATGACGATCACGTCAGCCGGGAGGTTCAGGTACAGACCAATGGTGATACTGAACCGGTTCGACTGGAGGTCCACCGGATTCGGACGCCCACCGCATTGAAGGGCTTCTACCTGGTGGCCTTTCATCCAGTCCCTGACACAGGCCCGGCGAGCGGGTCCATCGAGGCACGCGACCCAGCCCCCCATCGTGAGAGCATGGGCAGCGGCGACGGCGATGCCGAGGCGCGTCTGACGCGTGAGCTGGAGGCGCTGCGTCAGGACAAGCAGCTGGCGGTGGAAGAGATGCATGCTGCCAACGAGGAGCTCCAGTCGATGAATGAAGAGCTCCAGTCGATGAACGAGGAGCACCAGAGCAGCAACGAGGAGCTGGAGGCTGCGAAGGAGGAAGTCGAATCCCTCAATCAGGAGCTGCGCAGCGTCAACGCGGAGCTCGGAAATCGCGTTGATACTCTCACCGAGGTCAATGATGATCTCAAGAACCTTCTGGACAGCACCCACCTCGCCACCCTCTTTCTCGACGATGCCCTCAATATCAAGCGGTTCACCCCGGCGATTCAGGATCTGATTGCCGTGCGCCCGACCGACATCGGCCGGCCGCTGAGTGAGCTGACCACCCGGTTGCGCTACGCCACTCTGCTGGCGGACGCCGAGGCGGTGCTGGACACCCTGGTCCCCAAAGAGGTGAAAGTGCAGACGCAGAACGGCCACTGGTATCTGCTGCGCATCCAGCCCTATCGCAGCACACGCAATGTGATCCGGGGGATCGTCTGCACCTTCCAGGACATACAGGCCGCCCAGGGCGTGGCGCACGGTGAGGCGTTTTTCCGGGCGGTCGTGGACACCGTGCGCGAGCCCCTGCTGGTGCTCGATCCTGATCTGCGGGTGGTGTCTGCCAACGATGGCTTCTATCGCACCTTTGCTCTGCGCCCGGAGGCGGTGGAGGGCAAGCGTCTGTTCGATCTGGCTGATGGGCAGTGGGATGATCCGGAATTGAGGGCCCGCCTCCTGGAGGTCTTGCCGCGTCAGCAGGCTTTCTGTGATTTCGAGCTGAGCGTGGCTGTCGGGGAATCGGCGCCGGCGCAATTGTGGTTAAACGCCCGCCGCCTAGAATTGGAAGAGGGCACCGCCATGATTCTGCTCGCCATGGATAGGCAAAGGCCGGCGACCGAGCCCGAGGAGCGCGTCGTAAAGAGTACCGAACATGGACAGTAACGATTTTAAGCCTCTGTCACCGCGGGCCTTGCGCGAGCTGGCTCGTCGTCGCTTGCGTAAAGGCTTGACGAGTGTTGCCAGCTATAACGAGACGTATACCCAGTCCCTGGTATCCGAGCTGGAGCTGCATCAGGAAGAGCTGCGAATCCAGAACGAGGAGCTGAAGCAGGCGCTAGACCGGGTGGAAATCGCTCGGGAAATTGCCCAGAGCCGCTACCGCGATCTGTTCGAGCATGCGCCGATGGGCTATCTCCTCCTGGATGCCAAAGGGGGCATCCATGAGGCCAATCGGGCCGCCAGCTCCCTGCTCGCGCCGGGAACCGATCTGGTGGGCCATGACCTGTCCGCTTTCGTGGCCGCCGAATCCCAGGATGCGCTTCACCTCCACCGCCGCGCACTCGCCGTCGAGGAGACGCCTCAGGCCGTCGATCTGGCCCTGGCAGGGGATGAAAGTGCCCTGCGCATGGTGCGGATGGAGAGCGTGGCAGAGCCCGCCGAGGAGTCTGGTGCCGCTCGCTTCCGCTGTGCCCTGATGGATGTCACGGAACGCCGACGGGTGGAGGATCAACTCAGAATCGCTGCCCGAGTGTACAAGGATGCCGGGGATGCCATCGTCGTGATGGACCCTGCCGGTCGTATCCAGTCCGTCAACAGGGCCTACACCCGGATTACCGGCGATATTGAAAACGATGTGCTGGGGAAGAGCCTGAACAGTCTGGTCAAGACGGATCACCACGGCCAAGTCACATACATGGAGATCTGGGAGACGCTCAACAAGCGGGGTTTCTGGCAGGGAGAGATATGGGGCCGCCGCAAGAGCGGCGAGGTATTCCCGGCGTGGCTGACCCTCAATCGCCTCGACAATGATCGAGGGAAGCCCCGCAATATTGTCGCTGTCTTCTCGGATATCAGTAAAATCAAGGACTCCCAGCGCAAGATCGAGTACCTCGCCAGCCACGATGTGCTGACCGGACTGCCCAACCGCAGTCTGTTCCAGGATCGAGCTCAGCAGGCCCTTGCCCAGGCCCGGCGCAGCGGAAGTCACATGGCCCTCATGTTCCTGGATCTGGACCATTTCAAGGACATCAATGACGCCCTCGGCCACGAGATGGGAGATGCACTGCTGGTACAAGTAGCCGCCAAGCTTCGAGAGTGGGTGCGAGATGTGGACACGGTGGCGCGAATAGGCGGTGACGAATTCACGGTGGTATTCACCGACTGTGATGCCCAAAAGACAGGGTTGATCGCCGAGCACCTGGTGGATAGCCTCGCCGGCACTTTCGAGGTCAGAGGCAGGCACCTGAGCATCAGCGCCAGCGCCGGCCTGGCCTTCTATCCCGGCGACGGCGATGACGTGGACACCCTGTGCCAAGCGGCCGACATGGCCATGTATCGCGCCAAGGAGAGTGGTCGCAATCGGTTGCGATTATATGAGCTAGGGCTGCATGAGCGAATCCTTCAAGACCGAGCGCTCGAGGAGGCGCTGCGCCGGGCCCTCACTCGCCAAGAGCTGCGCCTGATGTATCAGCCCCAGTTCGACGCACGCGACCCCGAGCGGCTCGTGGGGGCCGAGGCCCTGCTGCGCTGGGAGGATCCCGAGAAGGGGACGATCAGCCCGGTGCGGTTTATCCCGATCGCCGAGAGATCCGGTCTGATCACGGAGCTGGGCCAGCGGGTGGTGGCGCTACTGTGCGAGCAGGTGGGCGCCTGGCGGGCCGCTGGACTCGTGCCGCCCCCTATCTCCTTCAATGTCTCGCCCACGGACTTTCGAGGCGGGCAATTCGCCTCGGAGCTGTTCGAGGCCATGGCCCGGCACGGCGTCATGGCGGACCAGCTTCAGGTCGAAGTCACGGAGAGCGCGCTCACCGAGCACTCCGATATCGTCAACCAGGAGATCCATCGGCTTCATACGAAGGGAATCGCACTGGCCATTGACGATTTCGGGACAGGCTACTCCTCGCTGGCCAATCTCAAGCGGCTTCCCCTGGCCGAACTCAAAATCGATAAATCCTTCGTGGACGGCCTGGGTGACAACGAGTACGACGAAGCCATCGGCCGAGCCAGCCTCGCCATGGCCCAGGCCTTCGGGCTGCGGGTCGTGGCCGAGGGCGTCGAGAGCCAAGCGCAGTTGGCCTGGCTGCAGGCGCATGCCTGTGACCGCATCCAGGGGCGCCTTCTCTCCTGTCCCCTGGAAGCCAGCGCCTTTGAGGCCATGCTTTTGACATCCTAATGCGACACGGGGGACAGGCCTGACGATCGATGGGCAGTTCTCCCCCATGAATGAGACGGGTAATAGGGAGACGGGTAGAGGGTTCTGGCACTTTATCGGACGCTTCGCTACACTATGCGCCCGGCTGCGCTCGGCTCCCTTGGGTAAAGGTCCCGGGATCCAGGGTCGCAAGCATGCTTTTCACAATCGGTCGGCCACGTGCGCCGCGCCCCGTTGCGGCGCCACCCGATGCCCCTGCTGGATCCCCGTTCCGTGCTTGCCCGGCGTGGCGGTCTCTGGTATAAAGTGCAGCCTTTGAATTCCCTTGGGTCAAATGCGGCGGGAACTTCCGGTTCGCGGTTTACCCGATAGGTTTGAACACTCAGGCTCAGGTATCGAATATCTGGCCAGCGGTTGGAGGCTCCAATGTCCAAAGTATGTCAGGTTACCGGCAAGCGCCCGGTGACCGGTAACAACGTTTCACACTCCCAGCGCAAGACTCGCCGTCGTTTTGTGCCCAATCTGCATTCCCACCGTTTCTGGGTGGAGTCCGAGAAGCGCTTCGTCAAGCTGCGCGTCTCCTCCAAGGGCATGCGCATCATCGACAAGAAGGGCATCGAGGCGGTGCTCGGCGACATTCGCAAGCGCGGCGACGCGGTCTAAGCGTTCCATCAGGGGAGATACGTCATGCGTGACAAGATCAGAATGATTTCCAGTGCCGGTACCGGCCACTTCTACACCACCGACAAGAACAAGCGGAACACCCCGGACAAGCTCGAGATGAAGAAGTTTGATCCGACGATCCGCAAGCACGTGATGTACAAGGAAGGCAAGATCAAGTAAGCCTTGGTTGCTTCCGCCGCGGGCACAAGCCTGTCCGCCTGAACCCGGCCCGATGGTCGGGTTCTTGCGTATTGTCGTATCGCCGGACGAAACCATGCCCGAGCTGCCCGAAGTCGAGACCACCCGCCGCGGGATCGCCCCCCATGTGGAAGGTCGTGAGATCACCGAGGTGATCGTCCGGCAGGCCCGCCTTCGCGTGCCGGTACCTGCGGATCTCGTCGAGCGTCTCGTCGGGGCGAGGATCGGCGCCCTCTCGCGCCGCGCCAAGTACCTGTTGGTGCCCCTGACGGCACCGGAGCGAGGCGGCTCGGTGGGCACCCTGCTCTGGCATCTGGGCATGTCCGGCAGTCTCCGGCTCGCCCGCCTGGGCGAGCTGCCGAAGAAGCACGACCATGTCGACCTGGTGCTCGACGACGGTGGCATCCTGCGTTACCACGACCCGCGCCGCTTCGGCTTCGTCGACTGGCTCGTCGATGGCATCGAGCAGGATCCGCGCCTGGCTCGGTTGGGGCCGGAGCCGCTGTCCGACGCCTTCGATGGCGCTCGACTCTTCGCCCTGTCCCGAGGTCGGCGCCTCTCGGTGAAGCCCTTCCTGATGGACAATGCCGTGGTGGTGGGGGTGGGCAACATCTACGCCGCCGAGGCACTGTTCCTGGCCGGCATCGACCCGCGTCGAGCCGCCGGGCGCATCTCCCTGGAGCGTTACGACCGGCTCGCGGCGGCGATTCGCGAGGTGCTCGCGGCCGCCATTACCCAGGGCGGTACCACCCTGCGTGACTTCGTCGGCGGCACCGGGGAGCCCGGTTACTTCAAGCAGCGGCTCAATGTCTACGGCCGCGATGGAAAGCCCTGTCGGCGCTGCGGGGCCGAGTTGCGCCTGGTGACGCTGGGCCAGCGGGCCAGCGTGTTCTGCGGCCATTGCCAGACCTGATACCTACTCTTTTCCTTGCGAGATCCCCCATGACCCAGCACACCCTGCGCCTGAAGAAGCATGCCGACCGTCGACTCAAGACCGGCCACCTGTGGCTCTACTCCAACGAGATCGATATCCAGGCCACGCCGATCAAGGACATCGCGCCCGGCGCGCAGGTGGTGGTCGAGGCGGCCAACGGCAAGGCCATGGGGGTAGCCTATGTCAATCCGCACTCGCTGATCTGCGCGCGGGTGGTCTCCCGCGACCCCAAGCAGGGGCTCGACCGCTCGCTGCTGGTCCATCGCCTGAACCAGGCCCTGGCCCTGCGCCAGCGGCTCTTCGACAAGCCCTTCTACCGCCTGGTGCACGGCGAGGGCGACTTGCTGCCGGGGCTGGTCATCGACCGCTTTGGTGACGTCATCGTGGTCCAGCTCAATACCGCCGGCATGCAGGCCGTGGCCGAGGAACTGTTGGATGCCCTGGACAAGGTGCTCTCGCCCGCGGCCGTGGTCTTCCGCAACGACACCAGCGGCCGTCGCCAGGAAGGCCTCGAGGCGAGCGTCGAGGTGGTCAAGGGTGAGCTGCCCGACCAGGTGCTGCTGGAGGAGAACGGCGTACGCTTCGTCGCGCCGGTGCTCGATGGTCAGAAGACCGGCTGGTTCTACGACCACCGGGTCAATCGCACCTGGCTCAACGGCCTGGTGGCCGGCAAGCGGGTGCTGGACCTGTTCAGCTATGTCGGGGGCTGGGGCGTGCAGGCCGCCGCCAGCGGTGCCAGCGAGGTGCTCTGTGTGGATTCCTCCGGCGCGGCACTGGAGCGGGTCGCCGAGAACGCCATCCTCAACGGGCTGCACGAGCAGGTGGCGGTGGGCGAGGGCGACGCCTTCGAGGTGCTCGCCGCCCTCAAGGCCGAGGGTGAGGAGTTCGATGTGGTGATCCTCGACCCGCCGGCCTTCATTCGCAAGCGCAAGGACATCCCCAACGGCGAGCGGGCCTACGGCAAGCTAAACCGCGAGGCGATGCGCCTGCTCGGCCGCGATGGCCTGCTGCTCTCGGCCTCGTGCTCCATGCACCTGGCCCCGGAACGCCTGGTGGACGTGGTGCGCGGCGCGGTTCGCCATCAGGACCGTCAGGGCCAGATCCTCTTCCAGGGCCATCAGGGCCCGGATCATCCGGTACATCCGGCGATTCCCGAGACCTCCTACCTGAAGGCCCTGGGCGTTCGTGTCTTCCGGGACTAGGTCGTGATGGTGCCCGATCATGTCCGTGCCTTCGCCCATTCCAATGCGCTGCTGGTCAGCCATGTGCATAACGTGCTGACCGCGGCCGGGATACCGGCGGAACTGCGCAACATCACCCTGGGCGGCGGCGCCGGTGAGCTGCCGCTGGGCGATTGCGAGCCGGAGGTCTGGGTGGCGCCCCACAATCGCGAGCGGGCCGAGGCGCTGATCCGCCAGGCCCTGGAGGGGGGAAGCGACCGCCCGGCCTGGACCTGCCCCGGGTGCGGCGAGCGCCTCGAGGGCGCCTTCGACACCTGCTGGAGCTGCGGCGCCTCGCGCGAGACGTGACACGGCAGGGTTTCCTGTGGAGGCATTTCTCCACAGAAGATCTTATGGTCAAAAATCCCGTATTTATCGATATTTCTTGTTCTTGCTCGTGAGCCCTTCGTGGAACGACTGCCTGTGCTGTAATGGGGAGGAAACCTACCCAGCCACCTTCACAGGAGGATCCCATGCAGATCGCCGTGCCCAAGGAGATCAAGAACCACGAGTACCGCGTCGCCCTGACCCCCACCGGGGCCAGAGAACTGGTCGGCCGCGGACACCGGGTCACCATCCAGGCCGGGGCCGGCGAGGGTGCCGGCTTCCATGACGCCGCCTATGAGGCCGCCGGTGCCCACCTCGAGGCCGATGTGGCGAAGGTCTGGAGCGAGGCCGAGCTGATCCTCAAGGTCAAGGAGCCCCAGGCCGAGGAGGTCGCCCGCCTGTCGGCCGGCCAGACGCTCTTCACCTACCTGCACCTGGCCGCCGAACAGACCCTGACCCGTGGCCTGATGAAGAGCGGCGCCACCTGCATCGCCTACGAGACCGTCACGGATCGCCAGGGCGGGTTGCCGCTGCTGGCGCCGATGAGCACCGTGGCCGGCCGCATGGCCGTGCAGGCGGGGGCCCACAGCCTGGAGAAGGCCCAGGGCGGGGCCGGCGTGCTGCTGCCCGGCGTGCCCGGCGTGGCTCCAGCGAAGGTGGCCGTCATCGGTGGCGGCGTGGTGGGCGAGAATGCCGCCCGCATGGCGCTGGGCCTGGGGGCCGAAGTCACGGTACTCGACACGTCCATCCCGCGCCTCGAGACCCTGGATGACCGCTACCAGGGGCGCATGAAGACGGTCTTCTCCACCGCCGACGCCATCGACGAGGCGGTGCGCGAGTGTGACCTGATCGTCGGCGCCGTGCTGATCCCCGGGGCGGCGGCGCCCAAGCTGATCACCCGCGAGATGCTCGCCGAGATGAAACCGGGCAGCGTGCTGGTGGACGTGGCCATCGACCAGGGCGGCTGCTTCGAGACCAGCCGGGCCACGACCCATACCGACCCGACCTACCTCGTCGACGGGATCGTGCACTACTGCGTGGCCAACATGCCCGGCGCCGTGGCGCGCACCTCTACCCAGGCGCTGACCAACGCCACCATGCCCTTCGTCGCCGCCCTGGCCGACAAGGGCTGGAAGCAGGCCCTCGCCGATGACCCACACTTCGCGGCCGGCCTCAACATCCACGATGGCCGGGTGACCTACCAGGCGGTGGCGGACGCCTTCGGCCTGGAGAGCGTCGATCCCGCCAGCTTGGTGAAATAAGACAGCCTCGTTGGCTGGAGGCTCTGCGGCGCCGCCGACAGTGCGAATCGGAGGTCCTTTTCCAGGGATGGAAAAGGTAGCGCCCAGGGAAGGGTTCACAGCGCCTCCGCGATGGTCCGGCACCCCGGGCCCTGTCGCCGGTAAAGCCGCGGACAGGGAGGCCTTGCTCGCTCCGGTCGCCTTGGCCGGGGCCTCGCGTTACCATAGCGGCCATTTCCGACAGCAGAGTCCGCTTTCCATGAGTGCAGCTTCCGAGAAGACACGCGTTCTCACCGGCATCACCACCACCGGCACGCCCCACCTGGGCAACTACGTGGGGGCGATCAAGCCCGCCATCGCCGCGAGCCAGGACCCGTCCGTCCAGTCCTACTACTTCCTCGCCGACCTGCATGCGCTGATCAAGTGTCAGGACCCGCAGCGAGTGCAGGACTCGCGGCTGGAGATCGCCGCCACCTGGCTGGCGCTGGGGCTGGATACCGACAACGCCATCTTCTATCGCCAGTCGGATGTGCCGGAGATCCCGGAGCTGACCTGGATGCTCTCCTGCGTCTGCGCCAAGGGCCTGATGAACCGGGCCCACGCCTACAAGGCGGCGGTGGCCGAGAACGAGGCCGCCGGCAACCAGGACCCGGACAAGGGTGTCACCATGGGGCTGTTCGGCTACCCGGTGCTCATGGCGGCCGACATCCTGATGTTCAATGCCCACAAGGTGCCGGTGGGACGCGACCAGATCCAGCACATCGAGATGGCGCGCGACATCGCCGGACGCTTCAACCACCTCTACAAGGGCCAGTACTTCACCCAGCCCGATGCGGTGGTGGACGAGCGGGTGGAGGTGCTGGGCGGCCTCGATGGACGCAAGATGTCCAAGAGCTACAACAACACCATCCCGCTGTTCGTCTCGGAGAAGAAGCTCCAGAAGCTGGTCCGCAAGATCAAGACCAACTCCCTGGAGCCCGGTGAGCCCAAGGATCCATCGAGCTGCACGCTCTTCCAGATCTTTTCTGCCTTCGCGACACCCGACGAGACCGAGGCCATGCGCAGCGATTATGCCAACGGCATCGGCTGGGGCGAGGCCAAGAACCGCGTCTTCGAGCTCCTCAACGGGCAGCTGCGCGAGCCCCGTGAGCGCTACCAGGCGCTGATGGAGGACCCCGGCCATATCGAGCAGGTGCTGCTCAAGGGCGCCGAGCGGGCCCGCGCCGAGGCGGCCCCTTTCATGGACCGCCTGCGCCAGGCGGCGGGCCTCGGGCGCTTCGTCTAAGCGTCATCTGAGCGACGGCCATGGCCTCGGGCTGGCCCCCTGAGGGGTCGGCCCTTTTTTATGCCCGGATCGAATGAAAACCGTCCATTAGATGATTTCACGTTCTTCTCGGGATTCGTTAGTCTGCTCGTCTTCCCCGGGGCTCCCGGCCCAGATGATCCTGAAGGATTCGCCATGAGTGACTTTGCGCTGACCAGACGTCCCCGTCTTGCCCTGCCCGCCATCGCCGCCACTGGCCTGCTGCTCGGCGCCCTGGTGGTGGGGTCCGCCTTCGGCGTGCGCCTCGGGGCGCTGATGGCGGTGGGTGGTCTGCTCGGCATGGTGCTCTACCATGCCGCCTTCGGTTTCACCGCCGCCTGGCGGGTCTTCATCACCGAGCGTCGCGGCCGTGGCCTGCGCGCCCAGATGGTGATGCTGGCCATCGCCGTGGTGCTGTTCTTTCCGGCGCTCTCGGCCGGCAGCCTGTTCGGCCAGTCCGTCTACGGTTTCGTGGCGCCTATCGGTGTGTCGGTGGTCGTCGGTGCCTTCCTCTTCGGGCTCGGCATGCAGCTTGGCGGTGGCTGTGCTTCGGGCACCCTTTTCACGGCCGGTGGCGGAAATGCCCGCATGCTGGTCACTCTGCTGTTCTTCGTGGTCGGCTCGGTGATAGGCACCGCTCACTTCACCTGGTGGCAGAGCCTGCCGGCCTTCCAGCCGGTCTCGCTGGTGAAGAGCCTGGGCGCCACGGGCGGCATCGTGGTCAGCCTGGTGCTGTTCGCCGCCATCGCGGGGCTCACCGTGGTGATGGAGCGGCGTCGCCACGGCGGGCTGGAGCAGGTGTCCCGGATCGATGCCGGCAACCGGCGCTGGCTCACCGGGCCCTGGCCACTGCTGTTCGGCGCCGTGGCGCTGGCGCTGCTCAACTTCGCTACCTTGTCCCTGGCCGGTCGCCCCTGGGGCGTGACCTCTGCCTTCGCGCTCTGGGGCGCCAAGGGCTTCGAGTTCCTGGGAGGTGATGTCAGCCAGTGGGGCTACTGGCAATTCTCATGGAATGCGAACGCCCTCGAGGCCAGCGTGTGGGGAGATATCACCACGGTGATGAACGTCGGCATCATGGTCGGTGCCTTTATCGCGGCCTCCCTGGCCGGCAAGTTCGCCCCCAACCTGCGCATCCCGGCGAGGTCCCTGCTGGCCGCCGTGATCGGCGGCGTCCTGCTGGGCTATGGCGCCCGCCTGGCGTTTGGCTGCAATATCGGCGCCTACTTCGGGGGCATCGCCTCGGGCAGCCTGCATGGCTGGGTGTGGCTGGTGGCGGCCTTTGCCGGCAACATGCTCGGGGTGAAGCTCAGGCCCTTCTTCTTCGAGGGACAAGCCGCGCGGCTGCCAGCGGCGAAGGGCTGCTGAGCCTTTTGTCGCCAGCATCGCAGACGCCCCGGCCCAAGGCCGGGGCGTCCTCGTTTTCGGCGTGGTAGAGTACCTGTGATGGCGCCGACAGAGCGCCAACGGCACGTTCCTGTCACCGTATCGAGGCGAGATATGACCATCGAACAAAAGCGCCCCCTATTCATTCCCTATGCCGGTCCACCGTTGCTCGAGATGCCGCTGCTCAACAAGGGCAGTGCCTTCAGTCGTGAGGAGCGCCTGGAGTTCAACCTGATCGGCCTGTTGCCACAGAACGTGGAGACCATCGAGGAACAGGCGGAACGGGCCTATCGCCAGTACAGCCAGTGCCAGAACGATCTGGACAAGCACATCTACCTGCGTGCGATACAGGACGACAACGAGACCCTCTACTACCGGCTGGTCATCGAGCACCTCGAGGAGATGCTGCCGATCATCTACACCCCCACCGTCGGCAAGGCGTGCGAGGAGTTCTCCAACATCTACCGCAATCACCGCGGTCTCTTCATTGCCTACCCCGACCGCGATCGCATGGACGACATCCTGCACAGTTCCACCAAGGACAAGGTGAAGGTGATCGTGGTCACCGACGGCGAGCGCATCCTGGGGCTCGGCGATCAGGGGATCGGGGGCATGGGCATCCCCATCGGCAAGCTGGCGCTCTATACCGCCTGCGGAGGCATCAGCCCGGCTTACACCCAGCCGATCATGCTCGATGTGGGCACCAACAATCAGGCGCTGCTCGACGATCCCATGTACATGGGTTGGCGTCACCGTCGGGTCTCCCAGGAGGAATACGACGCCTTCATGGCGGAATTCATCGTCGCGGTGAAGCGTCGCTGGCCGGGCGTGCTGCTGCAGTTCGAGGACTTTGCCCAGGCCAATGCGCTGCCGCTGCTGGAACGCTATCGCGACGAGCTGTGCTGCTTCAACGATGACGTCCAGGGGACGGCCTCCGTCGTTGTGGGAACCCTGATGGCGGCCTGTCAGGCTCGTGACGAGGGGATCGGCCGACAGCGGGTGGTGTTCGTGGGCGCCGGCTCGGCCGGCTGCGGCATCGCCGAGCAGGTGGTGGTGACCATGCAGGCCGAGGGCTTGACCGAGAAGGAGGCGCGCTCCCGCGTCTACATGGTCGATCGCGAGGGGCTGGTCACCTCCGAGCAGGCCTGGCTTCGCGACTTCCAGGCCCGCCTGGCCCATGCCCCGGAGGAAGTGGCCGACTGGGATGGCCAATCGTTGCTCGAGGTGGTTCGCCGTATCGAGCCCACGGTGCTGATCGGGGTCTGCGGAATGCCGGGCATCTTCACCGAGGAGGTGGTCCGGGCCATGCACGCCAACTGCGAGATGCCGCTGATCATGCCGCTCTCCAACCCGACATCCCGGGCCGAGGCGGTGCCCGAGGACGTGATCCGCTGGACCGATGGTCAGGCCCTGGTGGCCACCGGTAGCCCCTTCCCGCCGGTGGAACACGACGGCCGCAGCATCCCCATCGCCCAGTGCAACAATGCCTACATCTTCCCGGGCATCGGCCTCGGCGTGGTGGCGGCCGGGGCAAAGCGTGTCACCGATGCCATGCTGATGGCCTCGTCACGTGCGCTGGCCCGCGAGGCGCCGCTAGTCAAGGAAGGGGTGGGCGCGCTGCTGCCGCCGCTCTCTCAAATCCGTGAGCTCTCTCAGATCATCGCCTTCGACGTGGCCGCCCAGGCTCAGGGAGAAGGCGTGGCATTGAAGACCAACGGCATCAAGCTGCGCGAGTCCATCGAGCGCAGCAGCTGGACGCCGGAGTATCGGGGTTATCGCCGCCGCTCCTACTGAATCGGAGTCGGGAACGGGCATGAAAAAGGCCCCGCCGGGCAACCGGCGGGGCCTATTTGCTGCTGTCGTGACGCTGCCTTCCGGTCAGGCCGACCCGATCATCTTGCGCAGCACGTAGTGCAGGATGCCGCCATGGCGGTAGTACTCCAGTTCATTGGCGGTATCTATGCGGCACAGCGCATCGAGCTTCTTCTCGCCCTTGTCGGAGGCGATGGTCACCTTGACCCGGCCGCCCGGGCTGAGCTCGGAGAGTCCCTCGATGGAGACCGTCTCGTCGCCGGTCAGGCCCAGGGTCTTGCGGCTCTCGCCCTCCGGGAACTGCAGCGGCACCACGCCCATGCCGATCAGGTTGGAGCGGTGGATGCGCTCGTAGGACTCGGCCAGTACCGCGCGGACCCCGAGCAGGCGGGTACCCTTAGCGGCCCAGTCGCGGCTGGAGCCGGTGCCGTACTCCTTGCCGGCGATCACGACCAGCGGCGTGCCTTCCTGCTGGTATTGCATGGCAGCATCGTAGATGGCCATCTGTTTGCCGGAGGGTACGTGACGCGTCTCGCCGCCGACCACGCCGTCGAGCATCTCGTTCTGGATGCGCACGTTGGCGAAGGTGCCGCGCATCATGACCTCGTGGTTGCCGCGCCGCGAGCCATAGGAGTTGAAGTCCACCGGCTTGACGCCGCGCTCCTGCAGGTAGCGCCCTGCGGGGCTGTCGGGCTTGATGGAGCCGGCCGGGGAGATGTGGTCGGTGGTCACCGAGTCACCCAGCATGGCGAGCATCCTGGCGTCCTTGACGTCCTCGATGGCGTCAGGGGTGCGGCCCATGCCCTCGAAGAAGGGCGGGTGCTGGATGTAGGTGGACGCATCGGACCACTCGTAGACCTCACTCTGCGGCACGTCGATGGACTTCCAGACGTCGTCGCCGTCGAAGACCTCGGCGTACTCCTTGCGATACATCTCGGTCTTGACCTGCTCCACCGCCTTGGCGATCTCGGCCTGCGAGGGCCAGATGTCGGAGAGATAGACCGGCTGGCCGTCGCTGCCGGTGCCCAGCGGCTCCGTGGAGAGATCCGTGCGCACGTTGCCGGCCAGGGCATAGGCCACCACCAGGGGCGGCGAGGCGAGCCAGTTGGTCTTGACCAGCGGATGCACGCGGCCCTCGAAGTTTCGGTTGCCCGAGAGCACCGAGGCGACGGTCATGTCGCCGTCGTTGATGGCCTTCTCGATGGGGTCGGCCAGCGGCCCGGAGTTACCGATGCAGGTGGTGCAGCCATAGCCGACCAGGTTGAAACCCAGCGCATCCAGGTCATCATCGACGCCGCCGGCGGCCAGGTAGTCGGTGACGACCTTGGAGCCGGGCGCCAGCGAGGTCTTGACCCAGGGCTGGGTCTTCAGGCCCTTGGCGAGGGCGTTACGCGCCAGCAGGCCGGCGGCCATCATCACGCTGGGGTTGGAGGTGTTGGTGCAGGACGTGATGGCGGCAATCACCACGGCCCCCGGGTCGAGCCTGAAGCTCTTGCCGTCGAGGTCGACGTCCTGGCTGGTGGGGTGCTCGTAGCTGTTCTCGACGCCCACGGCGGTCTGGCCGCCCTCGGATTGCCACTTGCCCTGATCTTCCTCCGAGGCCTTGTTGTCGCCGTCGCCCAGCAGCGTCTCGAAGGTGGTCTTCATGTCCTTCAGGGCGACCCGGTCCTGAGGGCGCTTGGGGCCGGCCAGGCTGGCCTCGACCTCACCCATGTCCAGTGCCAGGGTGTCGGTGAAGATCGGCTCGTCGCCGGTCTCGCGCCACAGGCCCTGAGCCTTGCTGTAGGCCTCGACCAGTGAGACCTGGTCGTCGTCGCGACCGGTGAGGCGCAGGTAGTTGAGGGTCTCGTCGTCGACCGGGAAGAAGCCGCAGGTGGCACCGTATTCGGGCGCCATGTTGGCGATGGTGGCCCGGTCGGCGAGCGGCAGGTCATCCAGGCCGTCACCGTAGAACTCGACGAACTTGCCGACCACGCCGCGCTTGCGCAGCATCTGTGTGACGGTCAGCACCAGGTCGGTGGCGGTGATGCCTTCCTTGAGCTTGCCGGTCAGCTTGAAGCCGACCACCTCGGGAATCAGCATCGACACCGGCTGGCCGAGCATCGCCGCTTCGGCCTCGATGCCGCCCACGCCCCAGCCCAGCACGCCCAGGCCGTTGATCATGGTGGTGTGGGAGTCGGTGCCCACCAGGGTGTCCGGATAGGCGAAGGTCTTGCCGTCCTCTTCCTTGGTCCACACGGTCTTGCCCAGGTACTCCAGGTTGACCTGGTGGCAGATGCCGGTGCCAGGCGGCACCACGCGGAAGTTGTCGAAGGCCTGCTGACCCCAGCGCAGGAACTCGTAGCGCTCGTGGTTGCGCTCCATCTCGATGGCGACGTTGTCCTTGAACGCAGCGGGGTTGCCGAACTTGTCGACCATCACCGAGTGGTCGATGACCAGGTCGACGGGCGACAGCGGATTGATGCGCTCGGGATCCTCGCCGAGCTTGGCCACCGCGGCGCGCATCGAGGCTAGGTCGACCACCCCCGGCACGCCTGTGAAGTCCTGCATCAGCACGCGTGCTGGACGATAGCCAATCTCCCGGGTGGAACGGGCCTCCTGCTGCCAGTCCACCAGCGCCTGCATGTCCTCTCGGGCGACGCTCTCGTCATCGGCGAAACGCAACTGGTTCTCCAGCAGTGTCTTCAGCGTCTTGGGCAGTCGTCCAATGTCGCCGAGCGCCTCGGCGGCCTTGGGCAGGCTGTGGAAGTGGTAGGTCTTACCGCCGGCATCCAGTGTCTGCAGGGTATCCGGTATGGGCTCGTTGCTCATGCTGTCAGTCCTCCTGTCGCATCGCGGGGAGTGAGGTTCACCGTCCTGGTACCTCCTTGGTATTTGGTCATGATAGAAGGCGTTTTCAAGCACCGCCCCTGGCCGTCGGTCGCGGGGCGCCCTTGAAATGGCGGGCCCGTCACTCCATATTGCGGCAACACGGCAGGCTGGCGGCGGAAGATCGAATGAACGAGGAAGACCTCGAATCCCATGGGGTGAATTGCCCCTACTGCGACACCCCATTTGACCTGCTGGTCGATCTTTCCCAGGGCAGCCACGCCACCTGGGAGGACTGCCCGCGGTGCTGCGCCCCGATCCAGCTGCGCATCGAGGTGTCGCCGGTCAGCGGCGAACTCAGCTCGCTCGCGCTGGGGCGCGACGACGACGTGCTCTAGCCAGCGCTTGTCGTGCCGGCGATGCTCTACGGGCTGGCCCGACGGGCCGGCAGGGGGCACCATGGACACCGTCCAGCGGCCTGCGCCATGTCGGCATGTGTCGGCATCGCCCAGTCCACTGTGCCATTCCCGACTCCACGAGGTCATCTCATGAGCGAAGCGCGTCACGAACGCCTGATCATCCTGGGCTCCGGTCCCGCCGGCTACACGGCTGCCGTCTATGCGGCCCGTGCCAACCTCAAGCCCCTGCTGATCACCGGCATCCAGGCCGGGGGCCAGCTGACCACCACCACCGACGTCGACAACTGGCCAGGGGACGATGCCGGTGTCCAGGGCCCCGAGCTCATGGAGCGCATGAAGCGCCATGCCGAGCGCTTCGATACCGAGGTGCTCTTCGACCATGTCCACGAGGTGGAGCTGCGGGACCGGCCCATCACCCTCAAGGGTGACAACGGCACCTACACCTGCGACGCCCTGATCATCGCCACCGGCGCCAGTGCCCGCTACCTGGGGCTCGACTCGGAGCAGGCGTTCATGGGGCAGGGGGTCTCGGCCTGTGCCACCTGCGATGGCTTCTTCTACCGCAAGCAGGAGGTCGTGGTGGTGGGCGGGGGCAACACCGCCGTGGAAGAGGCGCTCTACCTCTCCAATATCGCCTCGAAGGTGACCCTGGTGCATCGCCGCGACGGCCTGCGGGCCGAGAAGATCCTCCAGGACAAGCTGTACGAGAAGGCGGAGAACGGCAACGTGGTGCTCGAGTGGAATCAGACCCTCGACGAGGTGCTGGGCGACAACAGCGGCGTGACTGGCGTTCGGCTTCGCTCCACCGAGACCGGCGAGACGAAGGAGCTGTTGGCGCCGGGAGTCTTCATCGCCATCGGCCACAGCCCCAACACCGGCATCTTCGAGGGGCAGCTCGAGATGGCCGGCGGCTACATCACCGTCAAGTCAGGACTCGAGGGCAACGCCACCGCCACCAGCGTGCCGGGCGTGTTCGCCGCCGGCGACGTCATGGACCATGTCTATCGCCAGGCCGTGACCTCCGCCGGCACCGGTTGCATGGCGGCGCTGGACGCCGAGCGCTACCTGGACGAGCTGTAAGCGCGAACCCCAGGCCTGTTGCGGCGTATTCGGCGACAGGCCCCGGGGTGCCGGCCCATGGAGGAGGCACTGTGAACCCGTCCCTGGGCTATCTGTCACTGGGCTAACTACTCATGGTGCGGCGGCAGTTAATAGTGCGGCGGCAGTTCGTCCTTGGGGCGAGGAGTCGCCGTGTCGCTGTCCTGCAGCGCCTGTCGCTGGTCGCGCAGCCGCTCCTGCATCAGCGCATTGATCCGCTCGAGCCGTGTCATGCGTTTTTCCTGGTCGGCAATGGCCGCGTCCAGAGTGTCGAGCCAGTGCTCCTGGTAGGCGATCCGGCTTTCCAGGGCCTCCTGGCGGCGTGCCAGTTCCTCAGGCGTCGTCTCATCGCTCATGATAGAATCCTTGCGCTGCGTGTCACCATTCAACGTGACACCCTCATGCATGATGGTCCCTTTCTTCCTTTCACCACTATCAGAGAGTTTTACAGGTCCATGAATAGAAAGGTCGTGTTTCGTTGCAGTCTCATCAGTCTGTTGCTGGCCGCGCCGGCCCCGTTGCTGATTGCCCTGTTCGTCTACCTCACCGGCGGCCTGCTGTCCCGTGAGCTGTTTACCAGCCTCGAGGTCGGCGGCGTGGCCGTGGTCTATTTCGCCGCCGTGGTGGCGGTCTTCCTGCTGCTGCTGATCGCCACCCTGTCGGTCAATGCGCTGACGCCGCAGCTGGTCAACCTGGCCGAGGTCGAGGACGACGATCGCGAGATCGGCGAGGTCAAGTGGTTCAACGTCAACAAGGGCTACGGCTTCATCACCCGGGACGATGGCGAGGATGTCTTCGTGCACTTCCGTGCCATCCGCGGGCGTGGGCATCGTACCCTGGCCGAGGGCCAGAAGGTGCGCTACCACATCATCCAGAACGAGCGGGGGCTGCAAGCCGACGACGTCACGGTGATTACCTGAGTCGAAGCGCCTGGGCCATCGCTCGGCAGCTTCTGGCTTGGAAACACCTCTGGATGCAAGCCTTTAGACGCATCGCCCCGCTTCGGCGGGGCGATGTCGTTTCTGGGCCTCACTGCCCGGAATCGGGCCAGTCGATGGCCTGCTCGGTGCCATCGGGCAGTACCTGCAGGAAGCGGTCCGGGTCGTCTCCAGGCTGCCAGCCTCCCAGCGAGCAGCGGACCTCGCAGCCCAGGCGCGGGGCGGCCTCCCGGGCGCACTCCGTGTCTGTGGCCCAAGGCGTATGCGGGCTGTCGAGCCACAGGCTGGCGAAGCCGTCGGCGGCCTTCTCCATCAGCAGCACCGGCACCTCCGCCTCGCCCCGCCGTCCGCGGGTGCGCCACTGCCGCTTGCCGGCGGGCGCCAGTGGTTCGGCCCCGATGGCCTGGTGCAGCCAGGCATCCAGGCGCTCGATGTCGCCGCGGGCCAGATAGATCTCGATATCGGGATAGGATTCCATGGGCGCCTCAGGGTCGTGTCGTGCCGTCGACGAACAGCCTGGCGAGGACCGCCTCGTAGACCCGGCTGAGGTCGTCGAGATCGGCGGCCAGCACCCGCTCGTTGACCTGGTGGATGGTGGCATTGCAGGGGCCGAGCTCGACCACCTGGCTGCCAAGGGTGGCGATGAAGCGTCCGTCGGAGGTGCCCCCCGAGGTGGAGAGTGTCGGTTGATACCCCATGGCATCCTCCACGCCGGCCACCGCGGCCTCCACCAGTTCCCCTTCGGCGGTCAGGAAGGGTTCGCCGTTGAGCGTCCAGTCCAGCTGGTAGTGCAGGCCATGGGCATCGAGCATCGCCTCGGTGCGAACCTTGAGCTGCTCGTGGGTCACCTCGGTGGAGAAGCGGAAGTTGAACACCACCTCCACATCGCCGGGGATGACATTGGTGGCACCGGTGCCCGAGCGGAGGTTGGAGATCTGGAAGCTGGTGGCGGGAAAGAAGGCGTTGCCGGCGTCCCAGTGCTCACGGGCCAGGGCGTCGAGTGCTGGCATCGCCTGGTGGATTGGGTTGCGCGCCAGGTGGGGGTAGGCCACATGCCCCTGGACCCCCCGGACGTGCAGCACGCCGCCCAGGGAGCCACGCCGGCCGTTCTTGATCACGTCGCCGAGACGGTCGGTGGAGGAGGGCTCGCCGACGATGCAGTAGTCGAGGCGGTCGTGGGTCTCGCGCAGGTGCTCGACCACGGCGCGGGTGCCGTCGATGGCCGGGCCCTCCTCATCGGAGGTGATCAGGAAGCCGATTCGCCCGTGGTGGTCCGGATGAGCCGACACGAAGCGCTCCACCGCGGTGATCATCGCCGCCAGGCTGCCCTTCATGTCGGCGGCACCGCGCCCCCTCAGCATGCCCTCGTCATCGATGCAGGGCTCGAAGGGTGGGAAGTCCCAGCGGGTGTGAGGGCCGCTGGGGACCACGTCGGTGTGGCCCGCGAAGGCCAGCAGCGGGCCATGGTGGCCACGGGTCGCCCAGAAGTTCTCCACGTCCCCGAAGGGCAGGCGCTCGACATGGAAGCCGAGCGCCTCCAGGCGCTCGATCATCAGCGCCTGGCAGCCCAGGTCATCCGGCGTTACCGAGGGGCGGCGGATCAGCTCGAAGGCGAGCGCCAGGGTCGGCGAGAGCCCTTGCGCCTCAGTTGTTGGCATGCAACGCCTCGTTCAGTGCGATGGCGCTCTTGTTGGTGAGGCACTCGATGCGCCCGTTCTGGGAGTTGCGACGCAGCAGCAGGTCGTCCTGGCCGGCGAGGTCGCGGGCGGCCACAGTGTCGGCGACCTGGCCCTGGTCGTCGAGCACGGTGACCTTGGCCCCGGCGGTGATGTAGAGGCCGGCCTCCACGGTGCAGCGATCCCCCAGCGGGATGCCGATACCGGCATTGGCGCCGATCAGGCAGCCCTCGCCGACCTTGATGACGATGTTGCCGCCTCCGGAGAGGGTGCCCATGGTGGAGCAGCCGCCGCCGAGGTCCGAGCCCTTGCCGACCATCACGCCGGCGGAGATGCGACCCTCGATCATGCCCGGCCCCTCGGTGCCGGCGTTGAAGTTGACGAAGCCCTCGTGCATCACCGTGGTGCCCTCGCCGAGGTAGGCCCCCAGGCGCACCCGGGCGGTGTCGCCGATGCGTACGCCACTGGGCACCACGTAGTCGGTCATCTTGGGGAACTTGTCGACGCAGTCCACGGAGAGCGGGCGACCCTCCAGGCGGGCCTTGAGGCGGCGGGCCGGGAGCTCCTCGATGTCGATTGCCCCCTCGCTGGACCAGGCGATGTTGCGCAGCAGGCCGAACATGCCGGTGAGGTCCAGGCCGTGGGGCTTGACCAGGCGATGGGACAGCAGGTGCAGCTTGAGGTAGACCTCCGGGGCGCTCTGGGGCGGGGTGTCCACGTCGAGGAATATCGCCACCAGCGGCCGCTGGCTGGCCGCCAGGGCGTCTGCCAGCTCGGCCTGTTCCGGGTGGCCGGCGGCCTTGAGCGCAGCGGCCAGTTCGCCGCAGTGCTCGGGCAGGAAGCTGACCGCGGCATTGCCGTCGGGGGCGTCGAGCACCTTGGCGGCGGCGGCCACCAGGCTCTCATCCGGGTCGAGCAGCGGCGCCGGATAGTAGATCTCCAGCCAGTCGCCCTGGGTGTTCTGGGTGCCGATTCCGAGTGCAAAGCTCAGCATGGGAAGGTGTCCTTTGAAAGCGTGGGGGAGGGGCCTTAGCCCCTAGAGTGAGTCGTAGTCGCCGTCGCGGTAGCCGACGCGGATCTCGCCGCCGGTGTCGAGCAGCGGTCGCTTGAGCAGGGTGGGGTGCGAGAGCAGTAGCTCGCGGGCCGTGTTGGCATCGAGGTCTGCCTTGTCGGCATCACTCAGCTGTCGCCAGGTGGTGCTGCGCTTGTTGAGCGCCTCCATGATCGGCACCCGGTGCAGGATGTGTTCCAGCAGCGGTGCCGAGAGGCCATCCTCGCGCAGGTCATGGACCTGGTAGGGAGTGCCCTTACCCTCCAGGGCCTTGCGGGCACGGCGGCAAGTGTCGCAGTTCTTGATCACGTAGAGCGTCAGCATCGGGGACTCCTCTCGATGAAGCGGCGGATCCGGCGCGCGGCCTCGGCGGTGGCCTCCACCTCGGCCACCAGGGCCAGGCGCAGGCGCCCGGCGCCGGGATTCACGCCATGGCGTCCCGGGCGTCCCATGTAGCTGCCTGGCAGCACGCCGACGTTCTCCTCGGCGTAGAGGGCACGGGTGAAGGCCTCATCATCACCGCCGGGCACCGCCGGCCACAGGTAGAAGCTCGCCTCGGGGGTGGGGAAGTCCAGCACCGGGGCGAGGATCTCGGTGACCACGGCGAACTTCTCGCGGTAGGCGTCGCGGTTGGCCCGCACGTGGGCCTCATCGCTCCAGGCGGTGATCGAGGCGTGCTGCAGCGGCAGCGACATGGCGCAGCCGTGATAGGTTCGAAAGCGCTTGAAGGGCGCGATCAGGCTGGCGTCACCGGCCACGAAGCCCGAACGAAGTCCCGGCAGATTGGAGCGTTTGGAAAGCGAGTGGAACACCAGGCAGCGCCGGTAGTCGTGGCGACCCAGGCGCGCACAGGCCTCGAGGAGCCCCGGGGGTGGTGTTGCCTCGTCGAGATAGAGCTCGGAGTAGCACTCGTCCGAGGCGATGATGAAGTCATGCTCGTCGGCGAGCTCGATCAGCCGTTCGAATTCCGCCAGCGGCGTCACCGCACCGGTCGGGTTGCCCGGCGAGCAGAGGAACACCAACTGGACGTCGCGCCAGGTCTCGGCCGGCACCGCATCAAGATCCGGGCGGAAGTCTGTCTCTGCGCCGCAGTCCAGATAGAGCGGCTGGCCGCCGGCGAGCAGGGTCGCCCCCTCGTAGATCTGGTAGAAAGGATTGGGCATGGCCACCCGGGCGGGGCGAGTGCGGTCCAGTGCCGCCTGCACGAAGGCGAAGAGTGCCTCCCGGGTGCCGTTCACCGGCAGCACCTGGTGCTCGGCGTCGAGGCCCGCCAGCCCGAAGCGCAGGGTCGCCCAGTCGGTGATGGCGCGGCGCAACTCGGGGATGCCGGCCGTGGCCGGGTAGCGGGCGAAGGCCTGCTGGTGGGCATGGAGCGTCTCGAGCGCGGCGGCGTAGGGCGCATGCTGTGGCTCGCCGATGGTCAGCGGGATGGGCGATAGCCCTGCGGGCGGCGTCACGCCGGCCTTGAGGGCCGTGAGCTTCTCGAAGGGGTAGGGCTTGAGGGCGTCGAGATCGGGGTTCATGGCGGCGTCGTTATCCGTTATGACCCTCGTGCGGGGTGAGGCACGAGGGCAGGGAGGGCGTAGATTATAGGGAACCCCCGGTGTGGCCTCAAACGCCGGGCGTCCCGGAGCCTCACTCGGGGACGGACAGGACCTCGATGAGGCGCTCGCGCAGCTGCTGCTGGCGCCCCGGATCGGTGAGCGGTGCGCCGGCCTTGTCGGTGATGAAGAAGACGTCCTCGACCCGCTCGCCGAGGGTGGCGATCTTGGCCGCCGACAGCGCGATGTCCTGCTCCATGAAGATGCGCCCCACCCGGGCCAGCAGGCCGGGGCGGTCGGGAGCGACGAGCTCGAGCAGGGTGCGGTCATTGGCCGGGTCCTGCTCGATGCTGACCTCGGTGGGCACACGGAAGTGCTTGAGCTGGCGCGGCGTGTGCCGGGTGACGATCTGCGGGTAGTCGTCCGGGTCGTCGAGCTCCTCCACCAGGTGGCGGCGGATCGTCTCGATGCGGTCGCGCTCGCGGATCGCCTGACCATGATCGTCCAGCACGATGAAGGTGTTCAGCGTCCAGTCGTTGCTGGACGTGGCGATGCGGGCATCGTGGATCGACAGCCCCAACTGGTCCATAGCGGCGGCGGTGGCGGCGAAGAGGTCGTCCACGGAGCGGGTGTGGATGAAGACCTTGGTGCCGCCCTCGGCCATGTCGTTGGTGGGGGCGTTGATCAGGATCAGCGGCTGCTGACTGTCTCCGTGATCGAGTATGCCCTGAGTCTGCCAGGCGATCTCGCTGGGCGCGTACTGCAGGAAGAAGTCCTCTCCCAGTGACTCCCAGAGCTGGTCGACCCGCGTCATGTCGGCGCCCACCGTGGCCAGCAGCGAGTGGGCCTCGCTGCGAGTCTCCTGCACCCAGTCGTTGCGTTCCAGCGGGTTCTCCAGACCGCGGCGCAGGGCCCGCTTGGTCTCACCGTGCAGCTGGCGCAGCAACGAGGCTCGCCAGCCGTTCCACAGGGTCGGGTTGGTAGCATTGATGTCGGCCACCGTCAGCACGTAGAGGTAGTCGAGGCGGGTCTCGTCGCCCACCAGGCGGGCGAACTCGGCGATCACGTCCGGGTCGGAGATGTCACGCTTCTGGGCCACCATGGACATCATCAGGTGATGTTCCACCAGCCAGCTGACCAGGCGGGTGTCGCGGCTTGAGAGCCCGTGGCGCTCGCAGAACTGCTCGGCATCCCGGGCGCCCAGGGTCGAATGGTCCCCTCCGCGGCCCTTGCCGATATCGTGGTAGAGCCCGGCGATCCAGAGAAGCTCCAGTTTGGGCAGCTGGTGGATCAGGTTGGCGGCCACCGGGAACTCCTCCCGGGCCTCGGGCTTGCGAAAGCCGTGGATGCACTTGAGCAGTCGCAGGGTGTGGGCGTCCACGGTGTAGATATGGAAGAGGTCGTGCTGCATCAACCCCACGGCCTGGCCGAACTCGGGCAGGTACTTGCCGAGCAGGCCGTAACGGTTCATGCGTCGCAGCTGGCGGGCGACGTTTCCGCCGGAGCGCAGCAGGGCCATGAACAGGCTCTGGTGGCGGAGGTCGTCGCGATAGAGGTCGTCGATCTGGTGGCGGTTGTCACGGATCAGGCGGATGGTGGCGGCGCGCACCCCTTCGATCTCCGGGTGCTCGGCCATCAGTAGGAAGAGCTCGAGCAGCGCCGAGGGACGCCTGTGGAAGACGTTGCGTGAGCGGGCCTGGATGTAGCCCCCCTTGATCTCGAAGCGCTCATTGAGCGTCACCGTGGGGAGCGCCTGGCCAGCATGCAGGATGGCCTCGTCGAAGTGCTGCAGCAGCATGTCGTTCAGCCCGGCCAGTGCCGTGACATGGCGGTAGTAGCGCTTCATGAACTGCTCGACGGCCAGTCGCTCTGGGGTGTCGCGGAAGCCGAACAGCTCGGCGATGGTGCGCTGATGGTCGAACAGCAGTCGGTCCTCGGGCCGGTCGGTGAGGGTGTGCAGGGCATAGCGTACCTGCCAGAGAAAGGCCTGGCCCTGGCTGAGGATGCGCAGTTCGGCGTCGTTCATGAAGCCGCCGGCGACCAGATCCTCGTAACGTTGAGTGCCGAAATGGCGCTTGGCCACCCAGCCGATCATCTGGATGTCGCGCAGTCCGCCGGGCGAGCTCTTGATGTTGGGCTCGAGGTGGTACTCGGAGTTGTTGTAGCGGTAGTGGCGGCTGATCTGCTCCTGCCACTTGGCCTCGAAGAAGCGGTCCGCCGGCCACAGCCGGTCGGTGGCGAGTCGAGCGTGCATCGCCTCGCGCAGCTTCTCGGGGCCTGCCAGGGTGCGAGTCTCGAGCAGGTTGGTGATCACCGTCACGTCGGCGTCGGCCTCGCGTTCGCAGTCGGCGAGCGAACGCACGCTGTGGCCGATCTCCAGGCCGATGTCCCACAGAAAGGTGATGAAGGCGGTCAGCGGCTCCCGGTAGGGGGCATCATCCTCATGCTCGAGCAGCAACAGCAGGTCGACGTCGGAATGGGGGTGCAACTCGCCGCGGCCATAGCCCCCCACGGCGAGCAGTGCCACACCGTCATCGGGCCAGTCGTGCTGCTCCCAGGCGATGGCCAGCAGACGGTCCAGGCACCAGGCTCGGCCGTGCACCAGATCGCGGATATCGGCGCCGGCGCGGAAGCGTTCGTCGAGGCGGGCCTGGATGCCGCGCAGTGCCGACTTGAAGGGGGCGATGGGGGAGCGGTCGCCGGTGAGCTCGGCCCGGAAGGCCTCGACATCGAAGAGACTGTCGTCGGGGACGAAGCGATAATGGTGCAGCAGCATGGCGTCGACTCAGTGGTCGAGGAAGGAAAGGTCTTCGCCGTGGCGGGCGGTGAGCACCTCCACCCCCGTCGCGGTGACCAGCAGCGTGTGCTCCCACTGGGCGGTGAGGCCCTTGTCCTTGGTCACGGCCGTCCAGCCGTCGCGCAGCACCTTGGTACGATAGTCCCCGACGTTGATCATTGGCTCGATGGTGAAGCACATGCCTTCCTCCAGAGCGATGTCGGCCTCGGGGGCATAGCCGTCGTAGTGCAGGATCTGGGGGTCCTCGTGAAACCCCGCGCCGATGCCGTGGCCGCAGAAGTCACGCACCACCGAGTAGCCGTTGGCCTCGGCGTGGGACTGGATGGCCCGGGCCAGTTCGGACAGGTGCACGCCCGGACGGACCAGCGCGATGCTGTGGTAGAGGCACTCCTGGGTGACCCGGCAGAGGCGCTCCCCCTGGATGCTCTCGCCGATGATGAACATCATGCTGGTGTCGCCGTGATAACCGTCGGCGGTCTTCACGGTGATGTCGATGTTCATGATGTCGCCCTTCTTGAGCTTCTTGGCGTCATCCGGGATGCCGTGGCAGACCACGTGGTTGATCGAGGTACAGATCGACTTGGGGAAGCCGTGGTAGTCCAGCGGCGCGGGAGTGGAGCCCAGTTCGTCGACGATGTAGGCGTGGCAGAGCCGATCCAGCTCGCCGGTGCTCACGCCGGCCTTCACATGCGGGATGATCATCTCGAACACGCTGGCGGCCTGGCGGCCCGCCTCGCGCATCTTCTCGATCTCGTCGGGCGTCTTGATGGTTACGTTCATGGAATCTCGAATCAGGGGTAGTGGTGCCCGGACATCGGCAGGGGCAGGCAACGGGCGACTTCATCTCTGAAGCCATCTATGGTATAAAGCTGCGCGCTTTCCTGCAATCGCGGAGCCCCGTCGATCATTCGGCATCTCGGCGAGGCTCGGGAAGGCGCGTCAATCAATGCAATGCCTTGAAAACACACATGCACCGTCACATGGTCCCGGGTGCTGTCGGTTCACCCCGGCGGTCGGATCCATGGGGTGCGTGGAGGCCTAACCCGATTTTCCAGGAGTCATCCATGGCACACGTCAATATGCGTGACCTGCTGAAGGCAGGTGCTCACTTCGGTCACCAGACCAAGTACTGGAATCCGAAGATGAGCAAGTACATCTTCGGCGCCCGTAACAAGATCCACATCATCAACCTCGAGCACACTCTGCCGGCCCTCAATGAGGCCATCGATGTGGTCGAGAAGATGGCAGCGTCCAACAACAAGATCATGTTCGTCGGCACCAAGCGCAGCGCGAGCAAGATCATCAAGGAAGAGGCGAACCGCGTCGGTCAGCCGTTCGTCAACCACCGCTGGCTCGGCGGCATGCTGACCAACTACAAGACCATCCGCGTTTCCATCAAGCGCCTGCGCGAACTCGAGGCCATGCACGAGGACGGCACCTTCGAGAAGCTGACCAAGAAGGAAGTGCTGATGGCGACCCGCGAGCAGGACAAGCTCGAGCGGTCCGTGGGTGGTATCAAGGAAATGGGCGGCCTGCCCGATGCCCTCTTCGTGATCGACGTCGATCACGAGCGCATCGCCATCAACGAGGCGAACAAGCTGGGCATCCCGGTCATCGGTGTGGTGGACACCAACTCCGATCCCGATGGCGTCGATTACGTCATCCCGGGCAACGATGACTCCATCCGCGCCATCCAGATTTACGTCAGGTCCGTCGCCGACGCCTGCGCCCGTGCGAAGGAAGGTCGTCCCGACGAGTTCGTCGAGGTCACCGAGGCCGAAGCCGCAGCCGAAGAGACCCAGGACGACGCCGCCGCCGAGTGATCGTCGGCCCGCCTGGGCCGGCCCGTATGCCGCCACCCAGGTGGCGGCTCGCCGGACAGGCGAAAGGGGGCCCAGGCCCCCTTTTCTCTCTTTTTTCCGCGTTTTATCCAGGTCGAACCATTTCAGAGGACACTACCATGGCAGCTATCAGCGCCTCCCAGGTCAAGGAACTGCGCGAGCGTACCGGGCTCGGCATGATGGAGTGCAAGAAGGCACTCACCGAGACCGATGGTGACATTGAGCAGGCCATCGAGAACCTGCGCAAGAATTCCGGCCTCAAGGCCGCCAAGAAGGCCGGCCGCACCGCCGCCGAAGGCGCCGTGGTCACCCGTGTGGCCGAGGACGGCAGTTACGGCGTGATGGTCGAGATCAACTCCGAGACCGACTTCGTCGCACGTGACGACAACTTCAAGGCATTCACCGACAAGATCGCCGACGCCTTCTTCAGCGCCAAGAGCGAGGACGTGGCCGCCGTGATGGAAGGCGACCTCGAGACCGCTCGCGAGCAACTGGTGCAGAAGATCGGCGAGAACATCGGCGTGCGTCGCTGCGTCGTCGTCGAGGCCGGCGAGGGCAATCTGGTGGGCGAGTACGTCCACGGTGGCCGCATCGGCGTGCTGACCACCCTGAAGGGCGGCAATGCCCAGGCGGCCAAGGACGTCGCGATGCACGTCGCCGCCATTAACCCGGCCGTGGCGCTTCCCGAGGATATGCCCCAGGAGCAGCTGGACGCCGAGAAGGCGATCATCCTGGCCCAGCCGGACATGGCCGGCAAGCCGGAGCAGATCGCCGAGAAGATGGTCCAGGGCCGCCTGAAGAAGTACCTGGCCGAGAACAGCCTGACCGAGCAGCCCTTCGTCAAGAACCCCGACCAGTCCGTGGCCGAGTTCGTCAAGGCCGCCGGCGGCGAGGTGATCGGCTTCACCCGCTTCGAGGTGGGCGAGGGCATCGAGAAGGAAGAGGTCGACTTCGCCAAGGAAGTGATGGAACAGGCCAAGCGCAGCTGAGGTCTCAAGTTCCAGTGTGAAGAAGGCGTGCGCGCGAGCGCACGCCTTCGCGTGTCCGGCCGGTGCATCCGGCCACCCATCAGGTCCCATGCGTCGAGAATCCCGGAGACACCCCATGACCAGTGCCGCCCAACCTGCCCCCAGCAAGCCCGAGAAGTCTCGCACCGAGGTATCCAAGTACAAGCGCATCCTGCTCAAGCTCTCCGGTGAGGCCCTGACCGGAGATGCCGAGTTCGGCATCGATCCCAAGGTGCTGGATCGCCTGGCGCTGGAGATCGGCCAGTTGGTGGGTATCGGCGTCCAGGTCGGTATCGTGGTCGGTGGCGGCAACCTGTTCCGCGGTGCGGCCCTGCACGAGGCGGGCATGGACCGGGTCACCGGTGATCACATGGGCATGCTGGCCACGGTGATGAACGCCCTGGCCATGCGCGACGCCCTGGAGCGCTCCAACATCCGTTCGCGGGTGATGTCGGCGATTCCCATGAGCGGCGTGGTGGAACATTACGACCGCCGTACCGCCATACGCTACCTGACGTCCGGCGACGTGGTACTGTTCTCGGCCGGCACGGGAAACCCGTTCTTCACCACCGATTCCGCGGCCTGCCTGCGCGGCATCGAGATCGATGCCGACGTGGTGGTCAAGGCCACCAAGGTGGATGGGGTCTACGACAAGGATCCGGTCAAGCACGCCGATGCGGTCAAGTACGAGCAGCTGTCCTATGATGATGCGCTTGAACAGAAGCTCGGGGTGATGGATTTGACCGCCATCTGCCTGGTGCGTGACCATGACATGCCGGTGCGGGTCTTCAACATGAACAAGCCTGGCGCCCTGCTGAACCTGGTGGTGGGCGGCAAGGAAGGCACGCTGATTGACAGAGGGTGAGACAGTGATTGACGACATCAAGAAGGATGCGGAAAGCCGCATGAAGAAGAGCCTTGAGGGCCTTCACTCCAATTTCAACAAGATCCGCACCGGCCGGGCGCACCCCAGTATTCTGGATGCGGTGACCGTCGAGTACTACGGTGGACAGGTGCCGCTCAACCAGGTGGCCTCGATCAATGTCGAGGATGCCCGGACCCTGGCCGTGGTGCCCTGGGAGCAACAGATGGTTCCCAAGATCGAGAAGGCCATCATGACCTCCGATCTGGGGCTCAACCCGGCGAGCGCCGGCAACGTGATCCGCGTGCCGATGCCGATGCTCACCGAGGAGACCCGCAAGGGGTACATCAAGCAGGCCCGTCAGGAAGCCGAGCATGCCCGTGTGGCGGTGCGCAACGTGCGCCGCGATGCCAACGGCGATTTCAAGTCTCTGCTCAAGGAGAAGGAGATCACCGAGGATGAGCAGCACGGGGCCGAGGATGCCATCCAGAAGCTTACCGACAGCATCGTCGCCGAGATCGACAAGGCGCTGGAGTCCAAGGAACATGACCTGATGCAGGTCTGAGGACGGCGGGCGGCACCGGCAAGCGGTGCCGCCGGATCGTCCCTCGATGAGTCGCGGGCACTCGGCCCGTGGCTCGTCGGCCTTCATGCTCTTACCCCGCCATGCGAGACATCATGACGTCACCGCAGTCTCCCCGTCCCGCGGCACCCCCCGATCACGGGCCCACTTTCGCCGAGGCCCCGCTGCCGCGCCATGTCGCCATCATCATGGACGGCAACAATCGCTGGGCGAAGGCTCGCGGCCTCTCCGGCATCCGCGGCCATCATGCCGGCGTCGAGGCGGTGCGTGCCGTGATCCGTCGCGCCGCTGAACGCGGCATCGAGACCCTCACGCTGTTCGCCTTCTCCAGCGAGAACTGGAAGCGTCCCGCCAGCGAGGTCAATGCCCTGATGGAACTCTTCCTCATGGCGCTCCAGCGCGAAGTGAAGAAGCTGCACCGGCACGGCATTCGACTCTCGGTGATCGGTGACCGCAGCGGCTTCTCATCCTCGATCCAGAAGCACATCGACAGCGCCGAGGCGCTGACCCGGGATAACACGGGCCTTCACCTGGTGATCGCGGCGAACTACGGTGGTCGCTGGGACATCGCCGGTGCCGCTCGCCGGCTGGCAGAGCGGGTCGCCGCAGGCCAGCTCGACCCCGAGTCGATCGACGAGCAGTCCATGGACGAGGAGGTCAGCCTGTCCGGTGATGCGCCGGTGGACTTTTGCATCCGTACCAGCGGCGAGCAGCGGATCTCCAACTTCCTGCTCTGGCAGATGGCCTATGCCGAGCTCCATTTCACGCCAGTGCTGTGGCCCGACTTCGACGGCGAGGCCTTCGACCGCGCCCTGTCCGACTTTCAGGGTCGTCAGCGTCGCTTCGGCATGACCGACGAACAGCTCGAGGCGCAGCAGGGTGGTTAGCAACGTGCTGAGACAACGAATCATCACCGCGGCCTGGCTGGCGCCCCTGGCCCTGTTCGGCCTGTTCGGCCTTCAGGGCACGGGCTTCGGACTGTTCACCGCGGCCATCGTGCTGCTGGGGGCCTGGGAGTGGGCCAACCTCGCCGGTATCGCCTCTCCGGCCCGTCGTCTGCTGCCGGTGGCCGGCCTGGCCTTGCTGATGGCGCTGTGCTGGTCCACCGGCGTCGCCTGGGCCGCCTGGCCGCTATGGCTGGGAGCGCTGGGCTGGCTGGCCAACCTCTACTGGGTGACCGGTTATCCCGAACGCCTCGAGCAGTGGCAGTCGACCACCATGCGCCTGGCCATGGGGCTCTGGGTACTGCTGCCGACCTGGGTGGGTTTCAACGTCCTGCATGACAGCGGTGCCGCCTGGTTGCTCTTCGTGCTGCTGCTGGTGTGGGGAGCCGATATCGGCGCCTACTTCGTCGGCCGAGCCCTCGGCCGACACAAGCTGGCTCCCAGTGTCAGCCCCGGCAAGACGTGGGAGGGCGTCGCCGGTGGCCTCGCCGTCACCGCCGTGCTGGCGGTCGTCTTCGCGACCTGGCTGGAACTCGGTCTCGCCGGGGGCCTCGCGCTGCTGGCGGCGACCCTGGTGGTGACCCTGGCCTCGGTGCTGGGGGATCTGCTGGAAAGCATGCTCAAGCGCCACCGTGGCATCAAGGATTCCAGCCGGCTGCTGCCGGGCCATGGCGGGGTACTCGACCGGGTCGACAGCCTGACGGCCGCAGTCCCGCTGTTCGCCCTGCTGCACGGGGGCCTGCTGTGACCCTTCGTCACGTGACCGTGCTGGGCGCGACCGGCTCCATCGGCACCAGTACCCTGGAGGTGCTCGCCCTTCACCCGACTCGCTACCGGGTGCATGCGTTGACCGCCCATCGCTCCCGGGAGGCGCTGTTGGCCCAGTGCCGGGTCCACCGGCCGGCGGTGGCCGTGCTCGACGGTGAGGGCGATGCCGCCTGGCTGCGCGAGCGCCTCGCCGAGGCGGGGCTCGCGACCGAAGTTCGCGCCGGGACCGAGGCCCTCGTCGAGGTGGCCGAGGCCGCCGAGGTGGACACCGTGATGGCGGCCATCGTCGGTGCCGCCGGCCTGCTGCCGACGCTCGCCGCCGTGCGCGCCGGCAAGCGGATATTACTGGCCAACAAGGAGGCCCTGGTGATGTCCGGGGCGCTGTTCATGGACGCGGTGGCACGCCATGACGCCACCCTGCTGCCTATCGATTCCGAACATAATGCCATCTATCAGTGTCTACCCGTCGAGCATCGCGGCGGCCTGGCGCAACACGGGGTGACACAGCTGCTGCTGACCGCCTCCGGTGGCCCCTTCCGCGGCTGGACGCATGCCGACCTCGCTGCCGTGACCCCCGACCAGGCCTGTGCCCATCCCAACTGGTCCATGGGGCGAAAGATCTCGGTGGATAGCGCCACCCTGATGAACAAGGGGCTCGAGCTGATCGAGGCGTGCTGGCTCTTCGATGCCCGCCCCGACCAGATTCAGGTGGTGGTGCATCCGCAGAGCGTGATCCACTCGATGGCGGCCTACAGCGATGGTTCGGTGATTGCGCAGTTGGGCAACCCGGACATGCGCACTCCCATCGCCTATGGGCTGTCCTGGCCGGAGCGCATCGAGGCCGGGGTTGAGCCACTGGACCTCTTCCAGATCGCACGGCTCGACTTCGAGCCCGCCGACGAGCCCGCCTTTCCCTGCCTGCGTCTGGCCCGTGAGGCCATGGCGGCGGGGGGAACGGCACCGGCGGTACTCAATGCCGCCAACGAGGTGGCAGTGGATGCGTTTCTCGCCGGCCGCCTCGGTTTCACCGGCATCGGCGACCTGGTGGCTAGGGTGCTCGATGCGCGCCCGGTCGAGTCCGCCGGGGATCTCGAGACCATCCTCGACGCCGATTCCCTCGCCCGGCAAGAGGCGCTTGCCGGGTTGGCGCGGCAATGACGCTCGCGCTTCGATGCTGTTGACTGCAAGGAGACTGTCGTGGGCCTGATCCAGAACGTGTTGGCCGTCATCGTGGTGCTCGGCCTGTTGATCACCTTCCACGAGTTCGGCCACTTCTGGGTGGCACGGCGCTGTGGCGTGAAGGTGCTGCGCTTCTCGGTGGGCTTCGGCAAGCCGCTGTGGTCGTGCCGGGATCGCCACGGCACAGAGTTCGCGGTGGCTGCCATCCCGCTGGGGGGCTACGTCAAGATGCTCGACGAGCGCGAGGGCCCCGTCGACCCTTCCGAACGGCACCTTGCCTTCAACAACAAGACGGTCTGGCAGCGCATCGCCGTCGTCTCCGCCGGGCCCCTGGCCAACTTCCTGCTGGCCATTGTCGCCTACTGGGCGCTGTTCGTGGCAGGCACCACCACGGTGGCACCGGTGATCGGTAGCGTGGCGCCGGATTCTCCGGCCAGCCGCGGCGGTCTCGCGGCGGGACAGGAGATCACCGCGGTGCAGGGCGCGGCAGTTCGCTCCTGGGACGATATCAATCTCAAGCTGGTGGCGGCCATCGGCGCCAGTGGTGAGCTCGAGGTGGAGGCGCGCGACGATGTCACCGCTGTCCCGCAGACCTATCGACTGCCGGTGGAGGAGTGGCTGGTGCGCCAGGATCCACCGCGTCCGCTGACGACCCTGGGGGTGGCCCCCTGGCGGCCCGAGATCCCTGCGGTGCTGGGCCAGGTGGTCGAGGGCGAGGCCGCCGCCGAGGCAGGCCTGCAGGCCGGTGACGAGGTGGTGGCGATAGATGGCGAGCCGGTGGCGGACTGGTCGGCCTTCGTCGACCACATCCGCGCCAGTCCCGGTGAGCTCCTCGAGGTCGCGGTGCTGCGTGACGGCGAACGGCGCTCATTCCCTCTCATGCCCCGTCGCAACGAACTGGAGGCGGGCGTGACCGTCGGCTACATCGGCGTCGGCGTCGAAGCCGTCTCCTGGCCCGACGAATATCGCCGTGAGATCCGCTACGGTCCCCTGGCCGCCGTCGGGCAGTCATTGTCGCGGACCGGTGAGATGACGGTGCTGACCCTGGGGGCCATTCGCAAGATGGTGGTGGGGCTGATTTCGCCGAGCAACCTCTCCGGCCCCATCACCATCGCCCGGATTGCAGGCGATTCCGCGCGCAGTGGCCTCGAGAGCTTCGTCAGCTTCCTGGCCTACCTCTCGATCAGCCTGGGGGTGCTGAACCTGCTGCCGATCCCGGTGCTCGATGGCGGCCACCTGCTTTATTACCTGGTGGAGGTGGTCCGGGGCCGCCCGGTATCCGAACAGGCCCAGGCGGTGGGCTTGCGCATCGGCCTGGCCCTCGTCGGCACCCTGATGCTGATGGCCCTCTATTTCGACCTGATGCGGCTCTGGTAGCCGGGCGTCGGCTTGTCAGTGGCCAGTACAAATGTATATGGTGCCAGTCTGGACAGGACGGCAGATCAACGCGAGCGAATCGACTGCATGAATATCAAGACCATCGGATTGGCGGCATTCCTGCTCGCTGGTGCCCAGGCGGCACTGGCGGAATCTTTCGACGTTTCCGACATAAGGGTTGAGGGACTTCAGCGGGTCTCTCCCGCCTCCGTTTTCAATGCCTTCCCTGTCAGTGCTCGCGACCGGGTCGATGAGCGAGACCTGGCCGAGGCGGCCCGTGAGCTCTTCGCCACGGGCCTTTTCGAGGACGTCAGCCTGGCCCGTGAGGGTGACGTGCTGATCATCCAGGTGGTCGAGCGGCCGACCATCGCGCGACTCGACATCGAGGGCAACAGCCAGATCCCCGACGAGGACCTGCGCGACGGCCTCAAGCAGGCCGGCCTGGACGAGGGGCAGGTCCTGCAGCTCTCCACTCTCGAGGAGATCCAGCGTGAACTGGAAGGCGTCTACCAGGCCCAGGGTCGCTACAGTGCGCGCATCGACACCTCCGTCGAGGAAGTGGGCGCGGGCCAGGTTCAGGTCAACATCGACATAGACGAAGGGGCGGTCGCCAAGATTCGTCAGATTAACATCGTCGGCAACCGTGATTTCGACGACGAGGATCTTAAGGAAGTCTTCGAGCTCGAGGACACCCCGGGCTGGTTCTTCGGCTGGTTCTCGAGCGATGAGTATTCCCGTGAGGCGCTGGCCGGCGACCTGGAAAGGCTGCGCTCCTTCTATCTGGATCGCGGCTACGTGAACTTCAACATCGAGTCTTCACAGGTCTCGATCAGCCCTGACAAGTCTCGGATCTTCGTCACCGTGAACATCGACGAGGGCAACCAGTATCGCCTCGGGGACATCCGTTTCTCCGGTGATCTGAGGATCGCCGAGCGCGAGGCCCGTCAGCTGCTGGAAGTGGAGAGTGGCGAGATCTTCTCGCGCAGCGACGTCACCGCCTCATCGGAAGCACTGCGCTCGCGACTCGGCGCCGAGGGCTTCGCCTTCGCCAATGTCGACGGCATTCCCGAGGTCGCCACGTCAGGCGATACCGTGGACCTGACCTTCCGGGTCGAGCCCGGCCGGCGCGCCTATGTGCGACGCATCGAGTTTACCGGCAACACCACCACCCAGGACGAGGTGCTGCGGCGCGAGATGATCCAGATGGAGGGGGCACCGGCCTCCACCGAGTCGATCAGCCGCTCGCGCCAGCGCCTGGAGCGCCTGGGCTTCTTCAAGCAGGTCGACGTGGAGACGCGTCCCGTGGCCGGCCAGCCCGACAAGCTCGATGTCACCTACACGGTGGAGGAGCAGCCTTCGGGCTCGATCTCCGCCAGCATCGGCTTCTCCCAGAGCGCCGGGGTCATCTATGGTGCCTCGCTGTCCCAGAACAACTTCCTGGGCACGGGGAACCGGGTCAACGTCGGCGCCCAGCGCAGCGACACCTTCACCAGCCTCAACTTCGGCTTCACCGATCCCTACTGGACCCTGGACGGCATCTCCCGCGGCTACAACCTCTTCTACCGCGAGACCGACTACGAGGATTCCGACATCTCGACCTACTCCACCGACGCCTACGGTGGAGGCATCAACTTCGGCTACCCGGTCAACGAGCTGACCCGGATGAACTTCGGGGCCAGTGTCGAGGACCTGTCCATCGAGACCTATCGTGACACCGCCTCCGAGATCCAGCGTTATGTCGATGAGCAGGGGAGCGACGCCCAGAGCCTGAAGCTGACCGCCAGCTGGACCCGCAACAACCTCAACCGCGGCATCATGCCAACCGCCGGTAATTATCAGCGCCTGTCGCTGGAAACTGCGGTGCCGGGCAGTGATGCCGAGTACTACAAGCTGCGGGCTCGAGCCCGCCAGTTATTCCCGTTCAACGAGGAGCAGACCTGGGGCCTGAAGTTCAGCGGCGAGCTGGGCTATGCCGACACCGTCGGCAACGACCCCTATCCGTTCTACGAGAACTTCTTCTCCGGCGGTCTTGGCTCGGTGCGCGGCTTCACTGGCAACACCCTGGGCACGCCCACCACGTCCCAGAGAGAGGCGGGCGGCGAGGATCGCACCCTGGGCGGCAATATTCTGGTGGAGGGCAGCGCCGAGGTACTCTTCCCGATGCCCTTCGTCGAGGACCAGCGCTCCCTCCAGGCCTCGCTGTTTCTGGATGCCGGCAACACCTTCCTCACCTCTTGCTATCCGGTGCTCGAGGATGATGCCGACCGCCAGCAGTGTGAATCCGGGGTGGACCTGGGCGAGCTGCGCTACAGCGCGGGGATCGGGCTCTCCTGGCTGACGCCGGTGGGCCCGCTGACCTTCAGCGTCGCCGAGCCGCTCAACGACAAGGAGGGTGACGACACCCAGTTCTTCCAGTTCTCGCTGGGTCAGACCTTCTGATCCGGTCCTTCCTCGAGGAGTCCCCTAGCATGCGCACGCTGTTCGCCGCCCTTTGTCTCGGTCTTCTGGCCGTCGTCACCCTGCCGGCCCAGGCCGCCGAGGTGGCCGTGCTAGACTGGCGTGCCGCGCTGATGGAGACCGACGCCGCCCAGCGTTCCATGAACCAGCTGCGCAACCGGCTCGTCGGCCAGCAGCGGGAGGCCGAGGCCCTGGGCGAGGAACTCCAGCGGATGCAGCAGCGCCTTCAGCAGCCGGGCGAGAGCATGACCGAGACCGATCGGCGCACCATCCTCCAGGAGTTTCAGCGTAAGGGTCAGCGCTTCGAGCAGCTGCGTCGGGAGATCGGCCAGGCACGACAGCAGGCCGAGCAGGCGTTCCTCCAGGAGGCAGAACCGCGGCTGGACCAGGCGGTACAGCAGGTCATCGATCGGCATGGCGTCGAGGTGCTGGTGGACCCGGAGGGGGTGCTGCATGCCGAGGAGGACCTGCAGAACCTGACCGCGGAAGTCACCGAGATCCTCAATAGCCTCTACTAAGCCGGCCGTCCGCCCCTACGACAGCGAGTCTCCATGAACCAAGACGCCCGAATCCTGACACTGGCCGAGATCGCCGAGCGCCTGGGAGCTCGCCTGAAGGGTGACGGCGAGCGGCGGGTAAGCGGCCTGGCCACGCTGCGGGATGCCGAGCCGGATCAGGTAGCCTTCCTCGCCAACCGAGCCTACCTCAAGGATCTGCCGGAGACGCGGGCTGCAGCGGTGCTGCTGGCCCCGGAGCATGGGGGGTCCTGCCCGGTGGCATGCCTGGAGCTGGATAATCCTTACCTGGGCTATGCCGAGCTCTCACTCCTCTTCGACCCCCTGGCCGGGCGCACCCCGGCCGGCATTCATCCCACGGCGGTGGTCGCCGATGACGTTCGCCTCGGCGATAACGTGGCCATCGGCCCCCAGGCGGTGGTCGAGGCCGGGGTCGAGCTGGGTGACGAGGTGGTCGTCGGCCCGGGCTGCGTGGTGGGTGCGGATTCTCGCATCGGCCCCGGATCGCGCCTGCATGCCAATGTCACCGTCTGCCATGGGGTGGTGATCGGTCACCGGGCCATCCTGCACAGCGGCTGCGTAATCGGCGGTGATGGTTTCGGCTTCGCCCATGATGGCGGGCGCTGGCACAAGATAGCCCAGCTGGGTGGCGTGGTGCTGGGCGATGACGTCGAGGTGGGCAGCTGCTCGAGCATCGATCGCGGTGCCCTCGGCGACACCGTTATCGGCGATGACGTCAAGATCGACAGTCAGGTGCAGATCGCCCACAACGTGCAGATCGGTGACCACAGTGCCCTGGCAGGCTGCGTGGGCATCGCCGGCTCTACCCGGGTGGGCAAGCACTGCATGCTGGGGGGCGGCGTCGGTCTCTCCGGTCACCTGACCATCACCGATGGGGTGCAGGTCACCGGCATGAGCCTGGTAACCAATTCGATCCTCGAACCCGGCATCTACTCGTCGGGCACCGGCGCCATGGACAACGCCCAGTGGCGTCGCAATGCGGTGCGCTTCAAGCAGCTCGATGACATCGCCCGGCGACTGTTACGGCTCGAGAAGGCCGGTCGCAGCGGTTGAGGCCCCATCACAGAGCGGTATAATCCACTGCCTGTCTTCGCCGGCGCCAGAGTGCCGGCCTTGCCCCTCCGAGGGAAGGGTATTCTGTCATTTCAGAGGTCGCTACGATGGTAATGGACATCAACGAGATTCGTGAATATCTGCCCCACCGCTACCCCTTCCTGCTGGTGGATCGGGTCACGGAGATCACGCTGGGGGAATCCATCGTTGCCTACAAGAATGTCAGCATCAACGAGCCCTTCTTCAACGGCCACTTCCCGCACCATCCGATCATGCCCGGCGTGCTGGTGGTCGAGGCCCTGGCCCAGGCCTGTGGCATACTCGGCTTCAAGACCGTCAACAAGTTGCCCGCTGACGGCTATGTCTACTACCTCGTCGCCAGCGACAACGTGCGCTTCAAGCGACCGGTGATGCCCGGCGACCAGCTGGTGCTGGAGGCCAGGGTCGAGCGAACCAAGAGAGGCATCTGGAAGTTCGCCTGTCGGGCCACCGTCGGCGGCGAGCTGGCCTGCGAGGCCGATATCACCTGTGCCGAGAGGAAGGTCGCTTGATACACCCCA
Organism: Halomonas aquatica; assembly: GCF_040196335.1. Classification (NCBI taxonomy): domain Bacteria; kingdom Pseudomonadati; phylum Pseudomonadota; class Gammaproteobacteria; order Oceanospirillales; family Halomonadaceae; genus Halomonas; species Halomonas aquatica. Next base: position 70,674 of record NZ_JBEGCJ010000006.1, on the reverse strand, counting down.
CCGCCCTCATCGATCCCGCGGCGCGGCTGGCCGATGATGTCGAGGTCGGCCCCTTCACGGTGGTCGGGCCCGATGTCGAGATCGGGGCCGGCAGCCGGATCGGCCCCCATGTCGTGATCAAGGGGCCCACCGTGCTGGGCGCGCGCACCCGCATCTTCCAGTTCGCCTCGGTGGGTGAGGATTGTCAGGACAAGAAGTATGCCGGCGAGCCGACTCGCCTGGTGATGGGCGACGACAATGTCATCCGCGAAGGCGCCACCCTGCATCGCGGCACCGTCCAGGACCGTGGCGAGACTTCCATCGGGTCGCGCAACCTCTTCATGGCCTACGTGCACGTGGGCCATGACTGCGTGATCGGCGACGACTGCATCCTCGCCAACCAGGTGACGCTCGCCGGTCACGTGAAGATGGGGGATTTCGTGATCATCGGCGGCCTCTCGGCGATCCACCAATTCTGCCACTTCGGTGACCACGCCATGGCGGGTGGTGGCTCGATCATCACCAAGGATACCCCGGCCTGTGTGATGATCAACGGCAACCCGGCACAGGTCCACGGCCTCAACCTGGTGGGGCTCAAGCGCCGCGGCTTCTCGAAGGAGGCCATCCGGGCCCTGAGCGAGAGCTACAAGCTGGTCTACCGCCAGGGTCTGACCACGGAGCAGGCGCTGGGCCAGATTCGTGCGCGCTTCGCGCTGCCCGAGACCGAGGCCTTCGCCGCCTCCATCGAGGTCTCGACCCGCGGCATCATCCGCTGAGTGGAGCGCGGTCATGACGATCCGTCGCGTCTATCTCGTCGCCGGCGAGCTCTCGGGGGACCTGCTGGGAGCCGGCCTGATGCGTGCACTCAAGGCGCGCCATCCGGACATCGACTTCCGCGGCATCGGCGGCCCGCGCATGATCGCGGAGGGCATCGACAGTCGCTTTCCCCTCGAGACTCTCTCGGTGATGGGCCTCGTGGAGGTCCTCAAGCACCTGCCAGGGCTGGTGAGGGTGCGCCGCGCACTCAGGCGCGATGCCCTGGCCTGGCAGCCGGACATCATGGTCGGCATCGATGCCCCGGACTTCAACCTGGGCCTCGAGCGGCAGCTGCGCGAGGCCGGCCTTACCACCGCTCACTACGTCAGCCCCTCTGTCTGGGCCTGGCGGCAGGGGCGCGTCAAGGGCATCAGTCGAGCCGTCGATGCCATGCTCACCTTCCTGCCCTTCGAGGCCGCCTTCTATGCTCGCCACCGAGTCCCCGTGGCCTTCGTCGGCCATCCCTTGGCCGATGAGCTGCCACTGGAAAATGACCGTGAGGCGGCCAGGCGAGAGCTCGGGTTGGCGGGGCATCAAGAAGGAGAGACTGCTCCACTGCTGGCCGTGCTGCCGGGCTCGCGAGCCAATGAGATCCGCTTCCTGGGAGGGGCCTTCCTCGATGCCGTCGAGCGCCTCTGCCGGGAGCGTCCCGCGCTGAAAGTGGTGATCCCCGCTGCCACCCCGGCGCGCCGGGACGAACTCGAGACATTGCTGGAGGCCCATCCGGCACTGCAGGGGCGAGTCATCCTGCTCGACGGGCGGTCGCGAGAGGCCATGGTGGCAAGCGATGCGGTGCTGCTCGCCTCCGGCACCGCGGCCCTGGAGGCGATGCTCTGCCACCGCGCCATGCTGGTGGCCTATCGCATGGCACCGGCGACCCACTGGCTGGCGAAACGGCTGGTCAGGACCGAGTGGATCTCGTTGCCCAACCTGATCGCCAGGGAGACCCTGGTGCCGGAGCTGATCCAGGAGGCGGCGAGTCCGGAGGCCATCGCCGCCCGGCTCGGCGAGATACTCGATGATGACGCAGGCCGGATGGCGCTGGAGGAGCGTTTCGCCGCGATCCATGCCGGCCTGCAGCGTGATGCCAGTCGCCGTGCCTGCGAGGCCATCGAGGCGCTGGTGGCGGGGCAGGCCCTGCCGGCGAGCGTCGCCCCCGAGGCGGGCGAGGTCGCCTCCGGCGAGGGCCGGTGATGAAGGCTCTCCAAGAGGGTCCCGTCATGAAGGTCCGGACATGAAGGGCCGGCCATGAACAGAAAGGCGCTGCCGCCGCTGGTGATCGACTATGCGGGGAATCGCCTGGCCGGGGTCGACGAGGTCGGCCGGGGCCCCCTGATCGGCCCGGTGGTCGCCGCGGCGGTGATCCTGGATCCCGAACGGCCTATCGAGGGTCTCGATGACTCCAAGGCGCTCACGGCCCGTCGACGCGAGGCGCTATGTGGCGAGATCCGCGAGAGGGCGCTGGCCTTCGCCCTGGCCGAGGCCAGCGCCGCCGAGATCGATGCGCTCAACATCTATCATGCTACCCATCTCGCCATGCGCCGGGCCATCGACGCCCTGGTCCCGGGGCCGGAGTACCTGCTGGTGGACGGCAATCGCCTGCCCGGGCATCATGTCCCCGGCCAGGCGGTGGTCAAGGGCGATGCCCGCCATCCCGCCATCGCCGCCGCCTCGATACTCGCCAAGGTGGAGCGCGACGCGGGCATGGTGGCCCTGGACGCCCGGCATCCCGAGTACGGTTTCGCCCGCCACAAGGGCTACCCGACCCGCGAGCACCTGGCCGCCCTGGAGCGCCTGGGAGCGCTGCCCGAGCATCGTCGATCCTTCGCGCCCGTCAAGCGCCAGCTGGCGCTACTCTGAAGGTTGGTCAGTGAAGATCGATTAGTGTTGGCCAAGAGAGGCCCGGCATCCCGGGGCCTGACTCCCACCAGCTTTGCGTTACTACCGTGTCGACGATTTCTTTCTCCGTGTTGACCCACAACCGCTATGCCTGAGTTCGCCATGACTGCACCCTTCGTTCATCTTCGCGTACACAGCGAGTTCTCCCTTGTCGACGGCCTGGTGCGTCTCAAGCCACTGGTCCAGGCCGCCGTGGATCAGGGCCTGCCGGCCCTGACGCTGACTGACGAGACGAACCTCTTCGGTCTGGTCAAGTTCTACAAGGGTGCCCAGGGCGCGGGGCTCAAGCCGATCATCGGCAGCGACCTTTGGTTGGCCAATCCCCATGACGAGGAGCACCCCTATCGCCTGACCCTGCTGGCCATGGACGAGACCGGCTACCGCAACCTCACCGAGCTGATCTCCCGCGGGTGGATGCACGGTCAGCGCCAAGGCCAGGCCCTGCTCGACAAGGCCTGGGTGCTTGAGCAGAGCGAGGGACTGATTGCGCTCTCCGGCGGTCGGGAAGGCGAGGTCGGCCGACACCTGCTCAGCGACCACCATGACGAGGCCAACCTCCTGCTCGAGGAGTGGAATGCCGCCTTCCCGGGGCGATTCTACCTGGAACTGACTCGCACCGGCCGTCCCCTGGAAGAGGAGTGTGTGCATCTCTCTGTGGACCTGGCCATCGAGACCGGCACCCCGGTGGTGGCCACCAACGACGTTCGCTTTCTCGCCAGGGAGGATTTCTGGGCCCACGAGACCCGGGTGGCCATCGGCGAGGGCAAGGCGCTGGACGACAAGCGTCGCGAGCGGCGCTACACCGAAGAGCAGTACCTCAAGAGCCCCGAGGAGATGGCCGAGCTGTTCTCCGATATTCCCGAGGCGCTCGAGAACAGCGTGATGATCGCGGCACGCTGCAATGTGGAAGTGCGCCTGGGCGAGATCTTTCTGCCCGAGTTCGAGATCCCCGAGGGGCTGACCCAGGACGAGTTCTTCCGCAAGATCTCCCACGACGGCCTTACCGAGCGCCTGGACGTTCTCTTCCCGGCCGAGCGCTATCCGCGGAACGGGGCCGAGTATGCCGAGATCGATGTCCGCTATCGTAAGCGCCTCGACTTCGAGCTCGACATCATCATCCAGATGGGCTTTCCCGGCTACTTCCTGATCGTGATGGACTTCATCCAGTGGGCCAAGGACAACGACGTCCCGGTGGGGCCGGGGCGCGGCTCCGGTGCCGGCTCGCTGGTGGCCTACGCCCAGAAGATCACCGATCTCGACCCCATCGGCTACGACCTGCTGTTCGAGCGTTTCCTCAACCCCGAGCGGGTCTCGATGCCCGACTTCGACGTCGACTTCTGCATGGAGAAGCGTGACCGGGTCATCGACTATGTGGCCGACCGTTACGGCCGGGACGCCGTCTCGCAGATCGTCACCTTCGGAACCATGGCCGCCAAGGCGGTGGTGCGCGACGTGGCCCGCGCCCAGGGCAGGCCCTATTCGCTGGGCGACAAGCTCTCCAAGCTGATCCCCTTCGAGGTGGGCATGACCCTGGCCAAGGCCATCGAGGCCGAGCCGGCGCTCAAGGAGTTCATCGAGGCCGACGACGAGGCCGCCGAAATTTGGGAGATGGCGCTCAAGCTCGAGGGCATCACCCGGGGCACCGGCAAGCACGCGGGCGGGGTGGTGATAGCGCCCACCAAGCTCACTGACTTCTCGCCGCTCTTGTGCGACGAGGAGGGCAACGGCCTGGTGGTACAGTTCGACAAGAACGATATCGAGGACGCCGGCCTGGTCAAGTTCGACTTCCTGGGCCTGCGCACCCTGACCATCATCGACTGGGCGCTGGAGATGGTCGACAAGGTGCGGGCCACCGAGGACAAGGGGTCGCTGGACATCGACACCATCCCGCTGGATGACGCGCCCACCTTCGAGATGCTCAAGAAGGCCGAGACCACGGCGGTCTTCCAGCTCGAGTCCCGCGGCATGAAGGAACTCATCAAGCGCCTGCTGCCCGATTCCCTGGAGGACATGATCGCCTTGGTGGCGCTGTTCCGTCCGGGGCCCCTGCAGTCGGGGATGGTGGACGACTTCATCAACCGCAAGCACGGTCGGGCGGAGATTTCCTATCCCCACCCGGACTACCAGCACGAGTTACTCAAGCCGGTGCTCGGCCCCACCTACGGCATCATCCTCTACCAGGAGCAGGTGATGCAGATCGCCCAGGTGATGGCCGGCTACAGCCTGGGCCAGGCCGACATGCTGCGCCGGGCCATGGGCAAGAAGAAGCCCGAGGAGATGGCCAAGCAGCGCGCGGGCTTCATGGAGGGCTGCGCGGCCAACGGCATCGACAAGGATCTGGCCGGCAACATCTTCGACCTGGTGGAGAAGTTTGCGGGCTATGGCTTCAACAAGTCCCACTCGGCGGCCTATGCGCTGGTCTCCTACCAGACCGCCTGGCTCAAGGCGCACTATCCCGGGCCCTTCATGGCCGCGGTGATGTCCACCGAGATGGACAACCTCGACAAGGTGGTGCCGTTGATCGAGGAGTGCCGCCACCAGGGGCTCACGGTGACGCCCCCCGACGTCAACGTCGGTGGCTACCGCTTCACCGTCGACGACCAGGCCAGGGTGGTGTACGGCCTGGGCGCGATTCGTGGGGTCGGCGAGGGTCCGATCGGTGCCATCGTCGAGGCTCGGGAGTCGGAGGGCCCCTTCGAGGACCTCTTCGACTTCTGTCGCCGGGTCGACCCGAAGCGCATGAACAAGCGCACCCTGGAGGCGCTGATCCGCGCAGGCGCCCTGGACACCCTGGGGCCGAGCCGCGCGGTGCTTGCCGCGGCGCTGGAGGATGCCCTGAAGGCCGCGGCCCAGAACCAGTCCAACCAGAACCTGGGCATGGTGGACATGTTCGGCGAGGCCTTCGCCGCACCGGACGATGCCGAGAAGGATGCCTACGGCGACTATCGCCGGGCCCGAGAGTGGACCGACAAGGAGCGCCTGGCCGGCGAGAAGGAGACCCTGGGGCTCTACCTGACGGGTCACCCCATCGACGAGTACGAGCAGGAGCTCGCGCGCTTCGTCTCGACCCGCATCGTCGACCTCAAACCGTCCCGGGAGCCCCAGCGGGTGGCCGGGCTGGTGGTCGCGGTGCGGACCATGAAATCCAAACGCGGCGACACCATGGCCTTCGTCACGCTGGACGACAGGACCGGGCGCATCGAGGCTTCGCTGTTCGGCGAGCTATACGACCAGCTGCGGGGGCGCATCGAGGCCGATCAGGTGATGATCGTCGAGGGCGAGGTCGCAAGCGACGACTATTCCGGTGGCCTGCGCATGCGTGGCAAGGAGGTCACCCCCATGGTCGAGGCGCGCAGCCGCTTTGGACAGGCGGTGGAGCTCTCCCTGGATGGCGCTCGTCTCAATGGCCGCCTGGTGGACAGCCTGCGTGCGAGCCTCTCGCCCTTCCGCGACGGGGCAGGCCTGCCGGTGCGCCTCAAGTACCGCAACGCCGAGGCCTCGGGATGGATGGAGCTCGCCGAGGAGTGGCGGGTCACGCCCTCCGACGAGCTGCTCACGGTGCTGCGCGAGGTGCAGGGGCAGGATGGTGTGCGCCTCAAGTACCGCTGAGCATGAGCGGGAACGACCTGCGTCACCGCGCTTTGAGGTGCCGGGGGAGGCCGGCAAGGAGGTCCTGCGCCAGGGATGGCGCCGGTAGCGTACAGGGAGGTATTTACGGCGCCTCCTTGAGGCCTGCCGCCGGCGCCGTCTCGCGGCACGGCAAATCGCTGCGGCCGAGTCGCCTTGCGCCTTGCGTTGAGGGTGCGATAATGCCTGCCATGCTAATCCTTCGCGCTACCCTCTCGATCTCGGGACGGGTAGTGAAACACGACAAGGCGTCTGGCCAATGAATCCCAACTATCTTGACTTCGAACAGCCCATCGCCGAGCTCCAGGCCAAGATCGAGGAGCTGCGGCTGGTCGGCAACGACAGCCAGGTCAATCTCAGTGACGAGATCGGTCGCCTCGAGGAGAAGAGCCGCAAGCTCACCGAGTCCATCTTCAAGGACCTGACCCCCTGGCAGGTCTCCCAGCTCTCGCGTCATCCCCGGCGGCCTTACACCCTGGATTACCTGGAGCACCTCTTCAGCGATTTCGACGAGCTCCATGGCGACCGCCACTTCGCCGACGATCCAGCCATCGTCGGAGGGGTCGCCCGACTCGACGACAGGCCGGTGATGGTGATCGGCCACCAGAAGGGTCGCGACGTGAAGGAGAAGGTGCGCCGCAACTTCGGCATGCCGCGCCCCGAGGGATATCGCAAGGCGTGCCGGCTGATGGAGATGGCCGAGCGTTTCAAGATGCCGGTACTGACCTTCATCGATACCCCCGGCGCTTACCCCGGCATCGACGCCGAGGAACGGGGCCAGTCCGAGGCCATCGCCCATAACCTGGCGGTGATGTCGCGGCTCAGGACCCCCATCCTGGCCACGGTGGTGGGCGAGGGCGGCTCGGGCGGCGCGCTCGCCATCGGCGTCTGCGACGAGCTGGCCATGTTGCAGTATTCCACCTATTCGGTGATCTCCCCCGAGGGCTGTGCCTCCATCCTGTGGAAGAGCGCCGAGAAGGCGCCTGATGCGGCCCAGGCCATGGGCATCACCGCCGAGCGCCTCAAGGAACTGGGCCTGGTCGACACCCTGATCCCTGAGCCGCTGGGTGGCGCACACCTGCACCCGGTGACCACCGCCGAGCGTGTCAAGTCATCGCTGCTGGCGAGCCTCGATCGCCTGGAGTCGATGGACATGGAGCAACTGATGGAGCGTCGTTACGAACGCCTGATGAGCTACGGCGCGCCGGTGTAAGCCCTCGTGCGCGATGCAGACGCGCTACAGCCCTTGATCGATGACGCCCTGGCCCTGACCCCGCCGGGGCGTTGCGTCTGGGTCGCCCTGTCGGGCGGCCTGGACTCCTCCCTGCTGCTGACCCTGGCGGCACAGGCCTGCCGGCGCCATCCGCGCCCCCTGCGGGCCCTTCACGTCCATCATGGCCTGCAGGCCGCCGCCGATGGCTTCGAGCGCCACTGCCGGCGGCTGGCTTCACGGCTCGGCGTGCCCCTCTCCATCGAGCGCATCGCGGTCGACCTGGCCGCCGGGCAGGGGCTCGAGGGCGCGGCCCGCGAGGCGCGTTACGCGGCCTTCGCCCGCTGCATGGCGCCGGGCGAGACTCTCTGGCTGGCCCAGCATGGTGACGACCAGGCCGAGACCTTCCTGCTGGCCGCCCTGCGTGGCAGCGGGGTGCGTGGCCTGGCGGGCATGCCGCCAGGCCGTGACTGGCGGGGGCGTCGCCTCGAGCGCCCGTTGCTGGGCGTGTCGCGGACCACGCTCGAGGCCGAGGCGAGGCGCCGCGGGTTGGCCTGGGTGGAGGACCCCTCAAACGAGGACGAGAGCCTGGATCGCAACTTTCTGCGCCTGAGCGTGCTGCCGTTGCTCGAGACCCGCTGGCCCGGTGCCGTCCGAGCCCTGGCCCGCAGTGCGGCGCTGGCCGGGGAGGCCGATGGCCTGCTCGACGAGCTCGCCGGGCTGGATCTCGAACGTCTCGGCGCCGATACCCGACGATTGCCCATGGAAGGACTGGAGACGCTATCCGCTCCGCGCCGACGGCTGCTGATCCGCCATGCCTGCCAGCGTCAGGGCCTGCCGACGCCGCCCGCACGGCGGCTCGAGGCCCTGCTCGCCCAGCTCGATGCCCGTGCGGATGCCGAGGTGAAGGTGTCCTGGCCCCGGGCCGAGGCGCGGGTATGGCGGGGGTATCTCTACCTGCTGAATGCCCCTGTCGCCGCCTTGGCGTCCGATTGGCGGGGCGAATGGGACGGGCAGGCGCCGCTGGTTACGCCCCAGGGGGAGCTGCGGGTCGTGCTGGGCCGGGATGACGGCGCTCCGGTCCGACTGAGAGTGATGCCGCGTCAGGGTAGTGAGCGTCTGCGGTTGGCCGGCCGCGGTCGGCGAGACCTCAAGCGGCTGCTGCAGGAACTTGGAATGCCGCCCTGGGAGCGTGAGCGGCTGCTGGTGGTTCATCAGGGCGAGGAGGCGGTGGCGGTGCTGGAACCCCCTGGTCGCTGGTGGGTCGTGGCCGAGGGCTGGTCAGGCGCGTGACGGCGTCAGGGAGAAGCCGGCACTCGCCTGGTAGGCGGCCTCCTGCTCCAGGTCGTTGATCAGCAGGGCCGGGTCATCCTCGCCGGCGAGAGTCAGGTGCAGCGCCTCGCCGTCGGCCGCGAGTCGCGGCGTGGCCGGCGGCTGTTCGGGGCGAGAGTGGTTGATCAGGACGGCCAGGCGCAGCAGGCGGGCCAGTCGGGCGTGCGGACGCCGTTCGGTGGCGGGCAGTGCCTGCCACTCCTTGACCGGGAACTTGCGCCGGTGAGCGCGGACCAGGAAGGCCAGCAAACGCTGCTCCGGGCGCGAGAACCCGGCCAGGTCCGAGTGTTCCAGCAGGTAGGCGCCGTGGCGGTGGAACTGGCTGTGGGAGATGGCCAGCCCCACCTCGTGTAGCCGACTCCCCCAGTCGAGGAAGCGAGCCTGATCGTCGTCCAGCTTCCAGGCCTCGCGCACCTGATCGAACAATCCGAGAGCCGTGGTGGCCACGTTGTCCGCCTGGCGGCCATCCACTCGGTAGTTGCGGGCCAGGCCGTCCAGGGTCTTGAGACGCGAATCCTCGGGGCTGTTGCGTCCCACCATGTCATAGAGCACACCCTCGCGCAGTGCGCCGTCGGCAAAGCGCATCTGCTGGAGGTCGAAGGCTTCGAAGACGGCAACCAGGATCGCCACGCCCGCCGGGAAGACCCGGGAGCGGTCGGCCTTGAGTCCGGCCATGGCGACCTTGTCCAGGTGCTTGAACTTGATCAGTTGCCTGCGCAGGTCCATCAATTCCTGGCGGGTGATGATCCCCTCGGGCCCCTTGCCTGCCGCCGCGATCACTGCGGCAGACGCCTTGATGGTGCCGCTGGAACCCACCGGGTCGCTCCAGCCAAGTTGCAGGTAGGGACGCCGGATGTTGGCCAGCTCCGAGAGGGCCGCCAGCTCGGCGCGTCGCATGCGCTTCTCGCTGACCTCGCCGGTGTCGAAGAAGCGCTGGGTGAAGGTCACGCAGCCCATCCGCAGGCTCTCAAGTGCCAGCGGCTCGAAGCGTTCGCCGATGATGAACTCGGTGGAACCGCCGCCGATGTCGATGATCAGCCGGCGCCCATTCTCGGCCACCGCATGGGCCGCTCCCAGGTAGATCAGGCGAGCCTCCTCACGTCCGGCGATGATCTCGAGGCGGCTACCCAGCAGCGCCTCGGCGCGCTCGATCAGGACCTGGCTGTTGCGCGCATCGCGCAGGGCATTGGTGCCGACCACACGCAGGTCGCCGCGGCGGATGCCCTCGAGGAAGGGGGCGAAGCGGGCCAGGCAGTCGAGTGCCCGGCTCATGGCTTCCTCGCCGAGGAAGCCGTCCTCGTCGAGTCCGGCGGCCAGCTGCACCTTCTCGCCGAGCCGGGCGACCACCTGCAGTCGGTCGTCCTGATAGTTGGCGACCAGCAGGTGGAAGCTGTTGGAGCCCAGGTCGATGGCGGCAAGGCGGCGGGGTTCGGTGGCGGTCGCGGGTTCGCTGGCGGCGGCGAACCGATCCGGTGGCGCTGTCATGGCGAGTCCTAATAGGCTATGGGCAACGAGGTTGCGGGCGGCATCCGGTCTTGTCAATTGCCCAACGAGGGGCCCTGCGGCAGGGCTTGCGTTTGTCGCCGGCCTTGACTAATATCGGGGCGTTCGCTTGTTCCGAATGTACCCCGACCGTTTCACGGCGATCCCGTCGCGGTCAGTTCCAAGTCGTCAGACAGCCCACTGCATCAGCCTGCGATCCCGGCCACATGCCCGGAACCGCTGATCAGTTTAAGACGAACCTGCTTCCTCGCTCCGATATCGGCCCGGCAACCCCCAGTTTGCGGTCGCCCGCCCATGGCCATTCGATGCATCATGACGAGAGGTAGCCTGTCAGGGCTCTGAACGCATCCACAGGGCGTCTCTCGCCTCCTGTCTTTCCTCACGGCGCACTGCCGCCCGGCTTCCACGAGCAAATTCTGAACACACCGATGAATCTTACCGAACTCAAGCAAAAGCCAGTTCCGGAGCTTCTGGAGCTTGCCCGCGAGATGGGCATCGACAACCTGGCGCGTTCCCGCAAGCAGGACATCATCTTCGCCATCCTCAAGAAGCATGCCAAGAGCGGTGAGCCGATCTTCGGTGATGGCGTGCTGGAGATCCTTCAGGATGGATTCGGCTTCCTGCGCAGTGCCGACAGTTCCTATCTGGCCGGCCCCGACGACATCTATGTCTCTCCCTCGCAGATCCGTCGCTTCAACTTGCGCAAGGGTGATTCCATTTCCGGCAAGATTCGTCCGCCGAAGGAAGGGGAGCGTTACTTCGCGCTGCTCAAGGTCAGCGAGATCAACTTCGACAAGCCGGAGAATGCCAAGCACAAGATCCTCTTCGAGAACCTCACGCCGCTGTTCCCCCAGGAGCGGCTGCGCATGGAGATCGGCAACGGCTCCACGGAGGACCTCACCGCCCGAATCATCGATCTCACCGCGCCCATCGGCAAGGGCCAGCGCGGCCTGCTGGTCTCCCCGCCCAAGGCGGGCAAGACCCTGATGCTGCAGAACATCGCCACCTCCATCACTCGCAACGACCCGGACTGCCATCTGATCGTGCTGCTGATCGACGAGCGCCCGGAAGAGGTGACGGAGATGTCGCGCACCGTGCGCGGCGAGGTGGTGGCCTCGACCTTCGACGAGCCGCCGGCCCGTCACGTCCAGGTGGCCGAGATGGTCATCGAGAAGGCCAAGCGCCTGGTCGAGCACAAGAAGGACGTGGTGATCCTGCTCGACTCCATCACCCGCCTGGCCCGTGCCTACAACACCGTGGTGCCGAGCTCAGGCAAGGTGCTTACCGGCGGTGTCGACGCCCACGCCCTGGAGAAGCCCAAGCGCTTCTTCGGTGCGGCGCGTAACATCGAGGAGGGCGGCAGCCTGACCATCATCGCCACGGCCCTGGTCGATACCGGCTCCAAGATGGATGAGGTGATCTTCGAGGAGTTCAAGGGCACCGGCAACATGGAGGCCCATCTCGACCGCAAGCTGGCCGAGCGTCGTGTCTATCCGGCGATCAACATCCGCCGATCCGGCACTAGACGCGAGGACCTGCTGGCCTCCGAAGAGGAGATGCAGCGCATGTGGATCCTGCGCAAGCTGCTGAACCCCATGGACGATACGGCGGCCACCGAGTTCCTGATCGACCGCCTGAAGGATACCAAGACTAACCTCGAGTTCTTCGAGGCCATGAAGCGGCGCTAAAGCGCGCCCGCGCGGCAACGGCGTAGAAAAGCTGTGCAAACGTTGTACGAGGAATAAGGGGGGTAGCATGCTATGCTGCCCCTTTCGTCGTCTGGAGTCGGGAAATCCGAATGAAGTACCACGACCTGCGCGAGTTCATTGCGGTGCTCGAGGCCCAGGGCGAGCTCAAGCGCATCACCGCCGAGGTGGACCCCTACCTCGAGATCACCGAGATCTGTGACCGCACCCTGCGCGCCGGCGGGCCGGCACTGCTGTTCGAGAACGTCAAGGGTCATACCATGCCCCTGCTCGGTAACCTGTTCGGCACGCCGAGGCGGGTGGCCATGGGCATGGGCCAGGACTCGGTGGCCGCCCTGCGCGAGGTGGGCGAGCTGCTGGCCTTCCTCAAGGAGCCGGAGCCTCCCAAGGGTTTCCGCGATGCCTGGAGCAAGCTGCCGATCTTCAAGCAGGTGATGAGCATGGGCCCGAAGATGGTGCGCTCGGCCCCGGTCCAGGCGCTCGTCTATGAGGGCGACGAGGTCGACCTCGATCGCCTGCCGATCCAGCACTGCTGGCCGGGGGATGTCGCGCCGCTGGTCACCTGGCCGCTGGTGATCACCCGCGGGCCCCACAAGACCCGCCAGAATCTCGGTATCTACCGCCAGCAGAAGCTCGGGAAGAATCGCTTGATCATGCGCTGGCTCTCCCACCGCGGCGGGGCCCTGGACTTCCAGGAGTTTCGCAAGGCCCATCCCGGGGAGCCCTTCCCTGTGGCGGTGGCGCTGGGGGCCGACCCGGCCACCATCCTGGGGGCCGTGACGCCGGTGCCGGACAGCCTCTCCGAGTATGCCTTCGCGGGACTCCTGCGCGGCTCGCGCACGGAGCTCGTCAAGTGCGGCCATGCCGACCTCCAGGTGCCGGCGTCGGCCGAGATCATACTCGAGGGCTTCATCTACCCTGACGACACGGCGCCCGAGGGCCCCTATGGCGACCATACCGGTTACTACAACGAGGTCGAGCAGTTCCCGGTATTCACCGTGACGCGCATGACCATGCGCGAGAACGCCATCTATCACTCCACCTATACCGGCCGGCCGCCCGACGAGCCGGCGATCCTGGGGCTGGCGCTCAACGAGGTATTCGTGCCGATCCTGCGCCGCCAGTTCCCCGAGATCGTGGACTTCTACCTGCCGCCCGAGGGCTGCTCCTACCGCATGGCGGTGGTGACCATGAAGAAGCAGTACCCGGGGCATGCCAAGCGCGTGATGATGGGCGTGTGGAGCTTTCTGCGCCAGTTCATGTACACCAAGTTCGTGGTGGTCCTCGACGACGACGTCGACGCCCGCGACTGGAAGGACGTGATCTGGGCCATCACCACCCGCATGGATCCCGCCCGGGACACCGTGATGGTGGAGAACACGCCCATCGACTATCTGGACTTCGCTTCCCCCGTGGCCGGGCTGGGCTCCAAGATGGGCCTGGACGCGACCGGCAAGTGGCCCGGCGAGACCGACCGCGAGTGGGGCACGCCCATCGTCATGGACGAGGCCGTCAAGGCCCGCGTCAGCGAACGCTGGAACGAACTGGGCATCACGCTTTCCCCTGACAACGACACGAGGCATTCATGACGCCAAGGACCCTGACCTGCCAGGTCATCGAGGTCGAGGACCTCAACCCGGACGTCTTCCGCGTCCAGCTGGAGGGCCGCCCCGAGGCCGTGGCCCATGACCCCGGCCAGTACCTGGAGCTCAAGCTCGCCGAGGACATCTGGGTACCGTTCTCCATTGCCAACGCCCACGGCGGCGATGGCATGATCGAGCTGCACATCCAGCACTGGCCGGAGCGGGACAACTCCGCGCGGCTGCGCGAACTGATGCAGGTGGCCGAGCGGCTGACCGTGCGTCTGCCCGGAGGCGACTGCATGCTAGATCCTTACAGCAGGCGCCCACTGCTGCTGATTGCCGCCGGTACGGGCTTCTCGCAGATGAAGGCAATCATCGAGGCGGCGTTGCATGACGACCCCGCCCGCGAGATCGACCTCTGGTGGGCGGCACGGGAGCGGCGCGACCTCTATCTGGAGCGCCTGCCTCGGGAGTGGGCCGATGATCATCCTGGAGTCCGTTTCCATGCCGTGACCGAGGTTGTGCCCGAGCAGCCCATCGAGGGTGAGCGTGTCTGCGGCCACCGCGGTCGCATCGACCAGGCCCTCGCGGCGTCCCTCGAGGATGTCTCCGGGCATGATGTCTATGTCTCCGGCTCCCCGGGCATGGTCTATGCCTGCGTGGACGTGCTGGCGTCGCTGGGTCTCGAGGCCACGCGGGTCTTCTCGGACGTCTTCGCCTACGCCCCCCGTGACCCCATCGTGCCCACCGCGGGTAGCCTGGTGAGGGAAGGCCGGTCATGAGCGCCTCGCCGATCCTGATCACCGGTGGTGCCCAGCGCCTGGGGCGTCACTGTGCCGAGCGCCTGCGTGACGATGGTCATCCGGTGATCATCAGCTATCGGCGCGAGCGCGAGGAGCTCGATGCGCTGCGGGCTCGGGGCATCGTCACCTTGCCGGCGGACTTCTCGACCGAGGCGGGCATCCTCGACTTCATCGAGCGGCTTCGGGCCGAGACGTCTTCGCTGCGGGCCATCGTGCACAACGCCAGCGACTGGGCGCCGGACAGCAGCGGCGACGAGGCCGGCGCCAACTTCGAGCGGCTGTTCCGGGTGCACATGCTGGCGCCCTACCTGATCAACCTGCACGCCCGCGAGCTGCTCGAGGCGTGCAGCGAACCCCAGCGCGACATCGTCCACATGACCGACTACGTGGTGCAGAAGGGTTCCAGGAAGCACGCCGCCTACGCCGCCACCAAGGCGGGTCTGGATAACCTGACGCTCTCCTTCGCGGCCATGTTTGCGCCCTCGATCCAGGTCAACGCCATCGCTCCGGCGATGATCATGCTTAACGAGGGCGACGACGCGGCCTATGCCGAGAAGGCCCGCGCCAAGTCGGCCATGGAGATGATCCCGGGGCCCGGGGTGATCTATCAGAGCCTGCGCTACCTGCTCGACAACCGCTTCGTGACGGGCATCACGCTGCCGGTCGATGGTGGGCGGCATCTCCGCTAGAATGAAGGCCACCCTGACGATCACTCCGAAGAGGAACACGAGATGGCGGGACACGACGAGAACTTCAAGGACGACAGCGGCCTGCTGGCCGTCTTCCTGGGCCTGGTGGTCCTGTTGGGCATGAGCGCCCTGCCGGCGACCATCGGCTGGATCCAGCTCGCCACCGGCTGATCGCCGTGGCCCTCGGCGCATCTTGCCGAGGCCGCCTCGATACGGCACGATGGAGTCACTGCTCAGGAGATGACCATGGCACCGACCGCTGACCGCCTCATTCGCACTCTCGACGACGCCCGGCGTCTCGGCGTGCCGTGGGCTGGCGGGCCGGATGCAAGGGGCCATGATGGTTGGCATGGCGGCTGGTTTAGCGACGGCGTGCCGGTGGCCATGTCCTGAGCGGCATAGAGGACAGCGCCAGGAGGCACGCCCCCTTGGTTGCCTCCCTCCCACAACCCCCGGACGGCAACCCCGCCCGGGGGTTGTGCATTTCACGGCACCCGACCACACAGATGACATCGAGGAGAGACCATGACCGCATCCATCGCCATTCGTCTGACCCGGGGTTTCACGGGCCATTACGACTATTGGCGATTTAGCGGGTTGCGGTCGGCTCACTCTGCCACGCCCGGCCGTAGCGAGGTCGGTGGCTCCCGACAGACACGATGCATGATCGCTACCCGGAGTCGATGCCCATGAATGCCCCCGTTTCCCTGGCTCCCGCCACCTATGATGCCGCCTCGTCGCTGCCCACCCCCGGCGAGCTTTGCCGTGACCTGCCCCTCTCGCCGGCCCTCGGCGAGCGAGTGGCGGCCCACCGCCGGGCGATCCGCGCCATTCTCGACGGCCAGGATCACCGCCTGCTCGTGGTGGTCGGGCCCTGTTCCGTCGACGATCCCGAGGCCGCCCTGGACTATGCCCGCCGCCTGGCCGAACTGGCCCCGAAGGTCGCCGATCGCCTGCTGATCGTGATGCGCGTCTACATCGAGAAGCCGCGGACCACCGTGGGGTGGAAGGGGCTCGCCTATGACCCGGATCTGGATGGCAGCGGGGACATGTCCCGAGGCCTTCATGCTTCTCGCTCGCTGATGCGCGAGATCGCCGCACTCGATCTGCCGGTGGCCACCGAGCTGCTGCAGCCGATGCTGGCACCCTATCTGGACGACCTGCTGAGTTGGGTCGCCATCGGTGCCCGGACCACCGAGTCCCAGTTGCACCGTGAGCTCGCCAGCGGCCTGGAGGCCGCTGTCGGCTTCAAGAATGCCACCAGCGGCGAGTGTCAGATCGCGCTGGAGGCCATGCAGTCCGCCGCGCATTCCCATCGCTACTTCGCGATGGCCGAGGACGGCCGACCCATGGCCCAAGAGACCCCCGGCAATCCCCACACTCACCTGGTACTGCGTGGCGGCCACGACGAGCCCAACTATTCGGCCGCCCATGTCCTGGCGGCCCGGCGGGCCCTCCAGGAGGCCGGCCTCGCCCCGCGCATGATGGTGGACTGCAGCCACGCCAATGCCCGCAAGGACCACCGTCGCCAGAGCGAGGTGCTGCTCGATGTCCTGGGCCAGCGCCAGGCCGGGGATGCCTCCCTGGTGGGCCTGATGATCGAGAGCCACCTGCACGAAGGAAAGCAGCCCCTCGTCCCGGGGCGCCTGCGTTACGGCGTCTCGGTGACCGACGCCTGTATCGGCTGGGAGACCACCGAGAACCTGTTGACGACCGCAGCGGAGCGCCTGCGGGCCACCTGAAAGGCTGACCATGACGTTTCACCTCGAACACCACGACCCCGCCACCTACCGTCGTCTCTCACGCCTGGTAGGCCTGGCCATGGCCGGCCAGCTGATCGTCTTCGGCCTGCTGTTCTCTCAGCTGCTCATCGCGGCCTTCGGTGCCAGTTTCTGGCTCAATGCCCTGGGCGTGCTGCTGGGCCTGGTCACGACCAGCCTGGTATTCGCGGCGCTGCGACAACGCCCCTGGATGTCCGGTATCCGCTATGTGTGGCGCCTCAAACATCACCTGGCCCGGGTGAGCGCCTACCTGCCGGCCCTGCGCCGGGGCATGGGGGAGGGCGACGCCGCAGCGCTGGCGGTGCTGGCCTTCTATCACCAGGGCATGGACCAGCTGTCCAAGCTCGAGGGCCGCACCCTCGACGACAATGCCGAGCTGCTCGCCGAGCGTGAGGTGGTGCGGCACGCCCGGCGGGAGAAGGGGCTTCCCGAACGCGTCGAGGGTCTCGACCCGGAGGACCTGGGGGACTTTCGCAAGGGCTGATACGAGACGTCCACGCGGCCGTCACCCTTGACGGCCTCGCCGTGGCCGAGGCGCTGGGGCTGGCCGCCAATGATCAGGCCTTGGCGGCATAGGCAAAGAGCAGGGTCTCCTGGGCGCTGATCGGCGCGGCATTGACGGGCTGCTGCTTCACGTAGAGGCCATCGCTGCCCAGCAACCAGCTCTGGCAGTTATCCACCAGATAGGTCTCGAGGTCCTTGCGGACTCGGGCGGCCAGTTTCCTGTCCAGTAACGGGAAACAGGTCTCCACCCGATGGAACATGTTGCGGGCCATGAAGTCTGCGCTGGATCCCCAGGTCTCGGGCTTGCCGTCGTTGTGGAAATGGAAGACCCGGGTGTGCTCCAGGAAGCGACCGATGACCGAGCGCACCCGGATGGTCTCGGAGATTCCCGGCAGCCCCGGTCGCAGGCAGCACATGCCGCGGATGATCAGGTCGCATTCCACTCCGGCCCGGGAAGCTCGGTAGAGAGCCTGGATCAGCCTGGGTTCGGTGAGCGAGTTGCACTTGATGATCAGGTGAGCGCGCCTGCCCCTGCGGGCATGCTCGGCCTCCCGGTCGATCCTGGCCATCATCTGCTCGTGCAGGGTGAAGGGAGCATGCAGCAGCTTCTCGATATGTCGGGCCCGGCCCATGCCGGTGAGCTGCTGGAAGACCTTGTGTACGTCGGCACACAGTACGGGGTCGGCCGTGAGCAGGCTGTAGTCGGTGTAGAGCCTGGCGGTCTTCGAATGGTAGTTGCCGGTGCCCAGGTGGGCATAATGGCGCAGCCTGCCCCGTTCGCGACGCACGATGTGCATCATCTTGGCATGGGTCTTGTAGGCCATCACCCCGTAGGTGACGATGGCGCCGGCCTCCTGCAGTCGCGAGGCCAGCGCCAGATTGTCGGCCTCGTCGAAGCGAGCCCGCAATTCGATCACCACCGTGACCTCCTTGCCGTTGCCGGCGGCCTCCACCAGGGCGTTGACGATGGGGGAGTCGGCGCCGGTGCGATAGAGGGTCTGCTTGATGGCCAGCACGTCCGGGTCCCGGGCGGCCTCCCCGAGCATCTTTTCCACCGGCGAGAAGGACTGGAAGGGGTGGTGGAGCAGGATATCGTCCTCGGCAATCGCGGCCAGCATGCTGTCGGCCTTGCGCAGTGACTTGGGCAGGCCGGGCGTAAAGGGCCGATAGAGCAGTTCGGGACGGTCCACGTCATTGAGTACCGACATCATGCGCGTCAGGTTGACCGGGCCGTTGACCCGGTAGAGGTCGGCTTCCTCGAGATGGAACTGCCTGAGCAGGAAGTTGGTGAGCTCGTCGGGACAGTTGTCGGCCACCTCCAGTCGGACCCCGCTGCCGTAGCGCCGCGACAGCAGCTCGCCGCGCAGTGCCGAGGCCAGGTCGGAGACTTCCTCGGGGTCCACTGACAGATCGGCGTTGCGGGTCAGGCGGAACTGGTAACAGCAGAGCACCGCCATGCCGGGGAAGACCTCCTCGGCATGGGCATGGATCATCGACGACAGGAAGATGTACTCGCTGAAGCCCTGTTCGCAGAGATCGGGGGGAAGGGAGATCACTCGAGGCAAAGAGCGCGGCGCCGGCAGGATGGCCAGGCCTCCCTCGCGACCGAACGCATCCTTGCCCTCCAGCTGGACGATGAAGTTGAGGCTCTTGTTGACCAGCCGGGGGAAGGGGTGGGACGGGTCCAGGCCTATGGGGCTGATCACCGGCATGATCTCGGAGGCGAAGTAGTCCTGGACCCAGGCACGCTGGGCGTCGCTCCAGTCCCCGCGCCGGCGAAAGCGCAGCCGCTGGGCCTCCAGCGCGGGGATCAGCACCTCGTTGAGGATGCGGTGCTGCCTGGCCACCTGCTCATGGGCGATCCGGGCGATCTCGGCCAGCACCGAGCGGGGGGTGCGTCCATCGGCGCCGGTGGACTCGTCGCCCAGCAGCACCTGGTGCTTCAGGCCGGCTACGCGGATCTCGAAAAACTCGTCCATGTTGGACGAGAAGATCAGCAGGAACATCAGCCGGTTGAGCAGCGGGTGGGCCTCGTCCAGGGCCTGTTCCAGCACCCGGACGTTGAACTGCAGGTGCGAGAGCTCCCGGTTGAAGTAGAGACCGGGGTCGGCGAGATCCGCCTCCGGGTCCGGCAGTGCCTTGGGCTTGATGCCCGTGCGGGTCTGGTTCAGCCGGGGGGCTGGCGGGTCGGGAAGCTCGCTTTGCTGCGCATGGGGGAGCGTGTCGTACCGCGGGGCGTGGTCGCTGGTCTCGTCCATGGGGTGTCCCTGACATCATGCGGAAGGGTGGCGATCCTCCCGGCGGCTATCATGCGAGCAGTCGGGCTGCCCGCTTGGCGAAGTAGGTGAGCACACCGTCGGCACCAGCGCGCTTGAAGCAGAGCAGCGACTCGAGGATGACCTCGTCTGCCTCCAGCCAGCCGTTCTCGAAGGCGGCCATGTGCATAGCGTACTCGCCGCTCACCTGGTAGGCGAAGGTGGGTACCCTCAGTTCATCCTTCACTCGGCGCACCACGTCCAGGTAGGGCATGCCGGGCTTGATCATCACCATGTCGGCGCCCTCGGCCACGTCCATGGCCACCTCATGGAGGGCCTCGTCACCATTGCCCGGGTCCATCTGGTAGGTGGTCTTGTCGGCCTTGCCCAGATTGCCGGCGGAGCCCACGGCGTCGCGGAAGGGACCGTAGTAGCGCGAGGCATACTTGGCGCTATAGGCCATGATCCGAGTGTTGACCAGCTGTTCCTGCTCCAGTACCTGGCGGATCGACCCGATACGCCCGTCCATCATGTCCGAGGGAGCCACCACATCGGCGCCGGCCTCGGCATGGGAGAGGGCCTGCTTGAGCAGGGTCTCTACGGTCCGGTCGTTGTGCACGTAGCCTGCCTCGTCGAGGATCCCATCCTGGCCATGGCTGGTGTAGGGGTCGAGTGCCACATCGGTGATGAGGCCGAGGCCCGGGATGGCCTCCTTGAGGGCACGCACGCTGCGCTGCACCAGGCCATTGGCGTTGAAGGCTTCCTCGGCCAGCTCCGTCTTCAGCTCCTTGCCGACCACGGGAAACAGCGCCATGGCGGGGATGCCGAGTTCGAAGGCCTCACGGGCCTCCTCGATCAGCAGGTCGAGTGACAGCCGCTCCACGCCGGGCATGGAGGGCACCGCCTCACGCTGACCCTCGCCCTCCAGCACGAAGACCGGCCAGATCAGGTCGGCGGCGGTCAGGGTATGCTCGCGCATCATGCGGCGAGAGAAGTCGTCGCGGCGCATGCGGCGTAGACGGGAGGTCGGGAACTGGCGTGTGGTCGTGAAGCTCAAGGCGTCTCTCCGGCAGTGGCAATCGGGGCCGCCATGGCGTAATGATGGCGGTCGGGAATGACGATAGGATGACAACAAGGTCGAATGTCCTGGAGTATATCAGTGTCGACAAGCGTCGAAAGCCGCACCTTGTCGCGCCTCGGCCGACTCTCTAAAGTGAAGGCTTTGCGATTCTAGGGCCTGGCTTCGACAGGCGCCTACCTTCAAGGAGAAAGGCATGAGCAAACAGGTGGCGGTCATCCTCTCGGGATGCGGGGTGCAGGACGGATCCGAGATCTACGAGACCACCCTGACCCTGCTGCGCCTCGACCAGCTGGGCCTGGGCTATCGTTGCTTCGCCCCTGATATCGAACAGCATCATGTCATCGATCATCGCAGCAACGAGGTGGCCGAGGGAGAGACCCGCAACGTGCTGACCGAGTCGGCTCGCCTGGCCCGCGGTGCGATATCGCCCCTTGATGAGCTGGAGGCCGATGACTTCGATGCGGTGATCCTCCCCGGCGGCTTCGGGGTCGCCAAGAACCTCTCGGACTTTGCCTTGGCGGGAGACGCCATGCAGGTGATCGACGAGCTGACCGAGGCGCTGTCCGGCTTCCATGAGGCGCGCAAGCCGATCGGCCTGATATGCATCAGCCCGGTGCTGGTGCCGCGCCTGCTCGGTCCCGGCATCGCCGTGACCGTGGGCAGCGATCCCGGCGTCGCCGGGGCGATCAGCGCCATGGGCGGCCTGCACCGCAGTTGCGGGGTGGAGGACATCGTGCTGGACTTCGAGAACCGGGTGGTGACGACACCGGCCTACATGCTGGCGACCCGCATCAGCGAGGCAGCGACCGGCATCTTCAAGCTGGTCGATCGTATCGACGAGTTGATGGATCTGTAAGTGCCGAGTTAGCAGCGCCGAGCTAAATGTAGACCCCGAGACCATGGCCTCGGGGTCTACTTTTTGGAGGCAGATATCATCCTGCTGGCCGCTTGGCGCTATGCCTCCTCGTCTTCCTCGTCCTTCTCCCGCTTGCGGCGGACCAGGCGGCCGAACAGCAGGCCCACCTCGTAGAGCAGGTACATGGGAACCGCCAGCAGGCTCTGCGATACCACGTCCGGGGGGGTGAGCAGCATGCCGATGACGAAGCAGCCCAGCACCACGTAGGGGCGCTTCTTCGACAGGCTCTCCACCGTGGTGGCGCCCGACAGGACCAGCAGGAAGGTGGCGATGGGGATCTCGAAGGCCACCCCGAAGGCGAAGAACAGCTTGAGGACGAAGTTCAGGTACTGGTTGATGTCGGTCATCACCGCCACGTCTTCTGGCCCGGTCTGGGTGAAGAACTGGAACAGTAGCGGGAAGACCACGTAGTAGGCGAAGGCGGCGCCGCCGTAGAACAGCGCCACGCTGGAGGCGAGTATCGGCAGCGCGAGCGCCTTCTCGTTGTCGTAGAGCCCAGGGGCCACGAATGACCAGGCCTGGTGCAGCACATAGGGGACCGCGGCAAACACCGCGACCACCAGAGTCAGCTTGAAGGGCGCCAGGAAGGGCGAGGCCACCTCGGTGGCGATCATCTGCGAGCCTTCCGGCAACAGCGCCATCAGCGGCTGGGCGACGAACGAGTAGATGTCATTGGCGAAGGAATAGAGCCCGAGGAAGATCACCAGGATCGCGATCACCGCCCGCATCAATCGCGAACGCAGCTCGATGAGGTGCTCGATCAGTGGGGCCTGGTTGTGTTCCTGGGGTTCACCGGTCTTGCTCATCGGGAGGCGGGATCCTTGTCGGCGGAGGAGTCTTCCGTGGGGGCCTGGGGGCTGTCATCGGCGTTCCGGGCGCCCGCGAGGGCGTCATCGAGGCGCTTTTCGGGAGGCTTCTCTGGAGGCGCAGGCCGTGCCTTGGCGGCTCCGTCTGCCACCGAGGTCGATGAGTGCCCCTCGTCGTCGGCGATGCTTTCCACGTCGCGCTTGACCTGCTGGACGCCCTCTTCGAGCTTCTTCTCCTGCTCGTTGAGCTTCTGGCGCAGTTCCTCGGCATCGAGCTGGGCACTGATCTCGCGTTGCATGCCCGAGACGGTGCGCTTGATCTTGCCGATCCATAGCCCCATTGTGCGCGCGGCCTTGGGCAGGCGCTCGGGACCGAGCACCAGCAGGCCCACCACGCCGATGAGCATCAGTTCGAGAAAGCCCATATCGAACATGGCGGGTTACTTGCGCTCTTCCGGGTCCTTGGCGTTCTGCTCGGCCTTGACGTCGTAGGTGTTGACCTCGTCGTCAAGGCTGACCTTGGCCTGGGGGTCATCCTCGGCCTTCTCGTTCTCGCCTTTCTCTTCCTCGTGCATGGCCTTCTTGAAGCCCTTGACGGCCCCACCGAGGTCGCCGCCCACATTGCGCAGCTTCTTGGTGCCGAAGATCAGGATGATGATGCCGAGAACGATCAGCAGCTGCCAGATACTGATACCGCCTAACATAGTTGCTTCCTCAGGTTGGGGTTCCGGGGTGACCCGGAAGGGCCGGTTGAGACTAATTCGTTTCCCTTGCGGCCTTCTCGTCGTGGCCGGAGACGCCGAAGCGGCGGGCCAACTCGTCGAGCACCATCCTATGGTCGAGGCCCAGATGCGAGAGCATTACCAGGCTATGAAACCACAGGTCGGCCGTTTCGGCGATCAAAGCTTGTCGGGCCACCTCATCGCCTTGCTCGGCATCCTTGGCCGCCAGCAGGGTCTCGGTGGCTTCCTCGCCGACCTTCTCGAGTATCTTGTTCAAGCCCCGGTGATGCAAGCTGGCCACATAGGAACTGTCGGGGTCAGCCTCGCGGCGCTGCTCGAGGATGGCGTGAAGGCGGTCGAGGGTATCGCTCATGGACGAAGTTTCCGTTGCAGGGAGTGGAAGACCAGATCGTGCCATCAATGCCAGGCCAGCAGCACAAGGCCCAGGCCTGCAGCGGCCAGGGCCTGCCAGGGTTGGCCCCCGGCCCACTGGGACAGCGGCTGCCAGGCCAGCGCGGCTGCCACCAGCAGCAGGCCCAGGCGCAGCCGCCGCTGGCGGCTGGCCTGACTGGCCAGCTGCCGGGAGATGTCGCCCGTGGCATCGGCCTGGCGCCGGCGCTGGCGGTGCTCCTGCTCGGCGCGAGCCAGCGCCTGGTGGGCGAGCACCGGCAGCTCCGGAAGGTGGCGAGAAAGCTCAGGCGCCTCGCGCTTGAATGACTCCAGCAAGCCGCGCGCGCCGGCTCGTTCCTTCATCCAGCGCTCCAGGTAGGGCTTGGCGGTGCTCCAGAGGTCCAGGTCAGGGTAGAGCTGGCGCCCCAGACCCTCGATGTTGAGCAGGGTCTTCTGCAGCAGGACCAGTTGGGGCTGCACCTCCATGTTGAAGCGCCGTGCGGTCTGGAAGAGGCCCAGTAGCACCTGGCCGAAGGAGATGTCCTTGAGCGGCTTCTCGAGGATCGGCTCGCATACCGTGCGGATCGCCGCGGCGAACTCGTTGGCCCGGGTCGCCTCTCCCACCCAGCCGGACTCGATGTGCAGGGCGGCCACCTCATAGTAGTCCTGATGGAAGAAGGCCAGCAGGTTGCGTGCCAGGTAGTCCTGGTCCTCGCGAGTCAGACTGCCGACGATGCCGCAGTCGATGGCGATGTACTGGGGATCCTCGGGGTGCTCATAGGAGATGAAGATGTTGCCCGGATGCATGTCGGCATGGAAGAAGTTGTCGCGGAACACCTGGGTGAAGAAGATCTCCACGCCGCGCTCGGCGAGCTTCTTGAGGTTGGTGCCCTGGGCGATCAGCGCCGCAGTATCGGCCACCGGCACTCCGTAGATCCGCTCCTGGACCATCACCCGGCGGTGGGTCAGCTCCCAGTGGATGGCCGGCACGTAGAGCAGTGGCGAATTCTTGAAGTTGCGCTTGAGCTGGGAGGTATTGGCGGCCTCCTTGGTCAGGTCGAGCTCGTCGAAGAGGGTACCCTCGTAGTCGCGGACCACCTCCACGGGGCGCAGCCGGCGCGCCTCGGGGATCCGCGCCAGCACTCTGGCGAAGCGGTACATCAGCGCCATGTCTTGGCGCATCACCCGTTCGATTCCCGGGCGTATGACCTTGACTACCACGGCCTCCCCGCCGTGCAGCCGCGCGGCATGCACCTGGGCGACGGAGGCCGAGGCCAGGGGCTCCGGCTCGAAGCTGGCGAAGGCATCCTCCAGGGACATGGCGAGCGCCTCCTCCACCAGGGCCATGGCCTGGTGGCCGGGGAAGGGCGGTACCTGGTCCTGGAGGCGCTGGAGCTCGTCGGCGATGTCCTCGGGCAGCAGGTCGCGCCGGGTCGACAGCATCTGGCCGAACTTGACGAAGATCGGCCCGAGGGACTCCAGGGCGAGGCGCAGGCGCTCGCCCCGGGATCGCTCGCCGATCGGCACCAGGCGAAGCGGCGAGAGCTTGAACAGGCAGCGCAGCCACCAGGGTAGCCGCTCCAGGGGCAGCAGGGTGTCCAGCCGAAAACGGGTCATCACCCAAAAGATACGTACGAGCCGAAGGATCATGAGGCCGTCTCCGCGGCGGCCAGGCGGCGGCGCAGTCGTGCCAGGCGGGCCTCGAGACGGTCGGTGGCGATCTCCACCTCGGTCATGTGGTCGCGCATCGCCTCGAGCTGGTGGCGCCCCGGCAGCAGGCGCGCCTCCTCAAAGACGTACTCGCCCACGTCGGCGCAGAATTCCTGCCGGGTGCGCAACCCCCATCGTGAGAGGCTGCGCACTCCTTCGGCGAGGCTGTGGGCCGGGAGGTCGCCAAGCCAGCGGGCGAGCTCGCCTTCCCAGTCCAGGTCCAGGTCGAGCAACAGGTCGCGGGTCGTTTCCAGGAGGTGGACCCGACCGCGCACGGCTAGCTTGCCCTGGAACATCAGGCGTTCGATGGAGGCTCCCCCGAGCAGCTCGCCGAGGGTCTCTGCATCCAGCTCGACGACCGCGTCGAAGCCTTCCCCGGTGGTGTCATCGGGGCGCAGCAGGTCGAGACCCGCCGGATGAAAGTGGATGGCCAGCGCCAGGGCGGGCCGCTCCAGGCGCAGCAGGATTCGGTGGCCGGCCAGCCGGGCCAGGCGCGACGGGGCCGCCGGGTCCCGGGAAATCAGGGCATTCAGGGTGCGCTCGAGGCCGGCCAGCAGCAGGGTGGGAGATAGCGACATCATGCCCTCACAGCTTGATGCCGCGGTGCAGGGCGACGATGCCCCCGGTGAGGTTGGTGTACTCGACCCGCTCGAGCCCGGCGGCCTCCATCATGGACTTGAGGGTCTCCTGGTCGGGGTGCATGCGGATCGATTCGGCCAGGTAGCGGTAGCTGTCGGCGTCGTTGGCCACCAGTTCGCCGATCTTCGGCAACAGGCGGAAGGAGTACTCATCGTAGGCCCTGGAGAACAGGGGGTTGCCCGGCTTGGAGAACTCCAGCACCAGCAGTCTCCCCCCCGGTTTGAGTACCCGCGCCATGGAGCGCAGGGCGGCATCCTTGTCGGTGACGTTGCGCAGGCCGAAGGCGATGGTGATGCAGTCGAAGCTGTTGTCGGGGAAAGGCAGGCATTCCGCGTTGGCCTGCACGTACTCGACGTTGCCGCCGACGCCGTTGTCGAGCAGCTTGTCGCGACCGACCCGCAGCATGGATTCGTTGATGTCGGCCAGCACCACCCGGCCCCGGGGGCCCACCATGCGCGAGAACTTCAACGTCAGGTCGCCGGTACCGCCGGCGATGTCGAGCACGCTGTGGCCGGGCCGCACGCCGGAGCGCTCGATGGCCAGGCGTTTCCACAGGCGATGGATCCCCATCGACATCAGGTCGTTCATGATGTCGTAGCGGGCCGCCACCGAGTCGAAGACATGAGCCACGCGGGAAGCCTTCTCCTCGACCGGGACGTCCTGATAGCCGAAGTGGGTGGTGTGCTTGTCACTGGCGCTCATGCCGTGGGGCTCCCGAATCGCTGCGGTGGGGGCGGGCCTTGCGGCCTCGCCGATGGGCGCTATTGTAGCCCTCCCCGATGTCGATTGTCTTGACGGGGAGCGTCACATGGCTCGATCCACGAGGGCGCCGGGGACGGACAGGAGAGGGGGTCCTATGCCAGGGATGGCATCGGTAGCGCCCAGGAAGGGGTTCACAGCGCCCCCTCGATGGTCAGGCCCGGCGCATGTCGCCGGAAGAGTCGACGAAGACGCTCGGTGTCAGAGCTGCTTGATTTCGATGCCCAGCGGCTCCCGCGAGGCGCCTGCCTCCTCGAGTCGGCGCAGGTAGTCGGCCCAGTTGGCCTCGCGGCGTCGGATCAGGTCGTGGAGGTAGTCCCAGCTGTAGAGGCCGCTGTCATGGCCATCGTCGAAATGCAGCTTGAGGGCGTACCGGCCGGTCTGGGTGATGTTCTTCAGGCCCACGTCCTTCTTCCCCACCTGCAGGGTGGCGGAATCGGGGCCATGGCCGCGGACCTCTGCGGAGGGCGAGAAGACGCGCAGGTACTCCACCGAGAGCCGGTAGGACTCCCCTTCGGCGTAGGTGAGCTCGAGTTCGCGCTCCTTGCGGTGGTAGTGCACCTTGGTGGGAATCGGGACTGTCATGATGGTGCTCCGCTCAGGCGTTTGAGATGAGGGGCTTTCCCGGTGACGGGCCTTGGCGGCGGCGCTGTGAACCCTTCCCTGGGCGCTGCATTTGCCATACCTGGCAAATGACCTCCGCGACGACCTGTCGTCGGCGCCGCGCAACCTGTTGCCCTTTCAGCACAAGGCGACGGGTTGAGACTAGGGTTAGAGGATATACCGAGACAGGTCCTCGTCCATCGCCAGTTCGCCGAGTTGTGAGTCCACGTAGGCGGCGTCGATGGTCAGCGGGCTGCCGAAGTCGCCGCCCAGGTAGGAAGCCTCCTCCAGCAGTCGCTCCATCACGGTGTGCAGGCGGCGAGCGCCGATGTTCTCCGTCCCCTCGTTGACCTTCCAGGCGATCTCGGCGATGCGCGCGATGCCGTCCTCGGTGAAGTCGACCTCGAGCCCTTCGGTGGCCAGCAAGGCCTGGTACTGCTTGGTCAGGGCCGCGGAGGGCTCGGTAAGGATGCGCTTGAAGTCGTCCGGCGTCAGGGCGTTGAGCTCTACGCGGATCGGAAGGCGGCCCTGCAACTCGGGAATCAGGTCCGAGGGACGCGACAGGTGGAAGGCCCCCGAGGCGATGAACAGGATGTGGTCGGTCTTGACCATGCCGTACTTGGTGGAGACCGTGGAGCCCTCGATCAGCGGCAACAGGTCGCGTTGCACGCCCTCGCGGGAGACCTCGCCGCCGCTGGACTGGCCGCTGCCCTTGCAGACCTTGTCGATCTCGTCGAGGAAGACGATGCCGTTCTGTTCCACCGCCTCGACGGCTCGGCTCTTGATGTCGTCCTCGTTGACCAGCTTGCCTGCTTCCTCGTCGCGCAGCAGGCCGAAGGCGTCCTTCACCGAGACCCGGCGTGTCTCGCTCTTCTGCTTGCCCATTCCGGCGAAGAGGTTCTGCAGCTGGCTGGTCATCTCCTCCATGCCGGGCGGGGTCGTGATGTCGACGCCGGGACCCTGGGGGGTGACCTCGATGTCGATCTCCTTGTCGTCGAGCTGGCCCTCGCGCAGCTTCTTGCGGAAGATCTGGCGGGTCGAGCTGTCCTGGCGCGGTTCGTCCTCCTGGCCGCGAGGGGGCGGCAGCAGGGCGTCGAGGATGCGCTCCTCGGCGGCGTCCTCGGCACGGTGGCCCACCTCGGCCTTGGCCTGCTCGCGCACCAGCTTGATGGCGGCCTCGGTCAGGTCGCGGATGATCGACTCCACGTCGCGGCCCACGTAGCCCACCTCGGTGAACTTGGTGGCCTCCACCTTGATGAAGGGGGCGCCGGCCAGCTTGGCCAGGCGTCGGGCGATCTCGGTCTTGCCCACGCCGGTGGGGCCGATCATCAGGATATTCTTGGGCGTCACTTCATGGCGCAGCTCGCCGTCGAGCTGCATGCGGCGCCAGCGGTTGCGCAGGGCCACGGCCACGGCGCGCTTGGCGTCCTGCTGGCCGACGATGTACTGGTCCAGCGCATGGACGATCTCGCGGGGGGTCATCCGGGTCATGGTCAGAGCTCTTCCAGGGTGACGTTGTGATTGGTGAACACGCAGATGTCGCCGGCAATGGCCAGGGACTTCTCGGTGATCTCGCGGGCGGAGAGGTCGGTATTCTCCAGCAGGGCGCGAGCGGCGGACAGGGCATAGTTCCCGCCGGAGCCGATGGCGATGATGCCCCGTTCGGGCTCCACCACGTCGCCGTTGCCGGTGATGATCAGCGAAGCGTCCTTGTTGGCCACGGCGAGCAGGGCCTCGAGGCGGCGCAGGGCACGGTCGGTGCGCCAGTCCTTGGCCAGCTCCACGGCGGCTTTGACCAGGTTGCCCTGGTACTTCTCGAGCTGGGCCTCGAAGCGCTCGAAGAGCGTGAAGGCGTCGGCGGTGCCGCCGGCGAAGCCGGCCAGCACCTGGCCGTGGTAGAGGCGACGCACCTTGCTGGCGTTGCCCTTCATCACGGTATTGCCCAGCGAGACCTGGCCGTCACCGGCCAACGCCACCTGGTCGCCGCGTCGCACGGAAACGATCGTGGTCATGGAGGGGACTCCTTGCGGAAGGGGAAGACTCCCGATGACTGGCGGCGCCTCGGGAAGGCCCGGGCGCCGGGGTGAACTCAGGGGAGAAGTGCGGGCACCTGGCGCGGAATTCAACCTTGGTCGCGCCCCCGGGAGTGGCGGGTCAGTTCTGCAGCTGGATGAGCAGCGGCTCGATGCCCTGGGTAATCATCAGGTCCTGGGCGCGGTTGAGCTCGCGCCGGTCACTGTAGGGGCCGACCTGGACACGGTGCCAGGTATCGCCGCCGCCGGCCTTGACCTCGCTGATCTTGGCGAGCAGGCCGAAGTCCCGCAGTCGGCCCGCGAGCCGGCTGGCATCGCCGGCCTCGCGGAAGGAAGCGGCCTGCAGCATGAAACGGGTATCGGCCGCCGTCGGCTCCGGTGGCGGGGCTTGCTGAGCCTCGTCCTGTGCCTCGCTGTCGGCATCCAGGTGGGCGGCGATCAACTGGGCGACGGGGTCGTCGTCGACGGTCGGGTCGGCCTGCTGGGGGCGTTCCGGCGGCGTCGCCGTGGAGATCGGCACCTTGCCCCCCGGGGCGATCACCTCGGATTCCGGCAGGAGAGTGTAGAACTCGAAGGTCGGCATCGGCGGCGCCTCGGGCTCATCGTCCGGGTTGTCTTCTCGAGTCGGCTGGCCACTCTCCGGCTTGGTCAGCACAGTGGCCAGCGGAGAGTCACTCCCCTCCTGCCAGGGGGCAATGCCCTGCTGATGCTGGGCCAGCAGGAAGCCGGCCACCAGGCCGGCCAGCCCCCACAGCCACCCCGGGAGGCCCTGGCGCTGGGACGGTGCGGAACGGCGGCGCGGGCTGCTGGTGGCGCCGCGCTTCTTCGCTGGCTGCTTGCGGGTGGCCATGGCTTACATCTCCTCGGGCGCGCCGACACCCATCAGGTCCAGCCCGTTGCGAAGGACCTGGCGCGTGGCCAGGCCCAGAGCCAGGCGGGCGTTGCGCAGCTCGTCGTCGTCGACCATCACTTTCACCGCGTTGTAGCAGGTGTGGAAATCGGCGGCGAGGTCGAGCAGGTACTGGGCGATCTGCTGCGGCTCGTGGGCGGCGGCGGCATGCTGGACCACTTCGGGGTAGCGGGCCAGGCGATTGAGCAGCGCCTTCTCCTGGTCGCTGTCGAGCAGGGCGAGCTGCTCCATGGCCCGGGCATGGTCGAAGGCCCGGTCGTCGGCTTCGGCGCGGCGCTGCATGCTGCAGACTCGGGCGTGGGCATACTGAACGTAGTAGACCGGGTTGTCGTTGGACTGGGAACGGGCCAGGTCGATATCGAAGGTTAGCTGCGAATCGGCGCGCCGGGCGGCCAGGAAGAAGCGCGTGGCGTCGCGGCCCACCTCGTCGATCAGGTCGCGCACGGTGACGTAGCTGCCGGCGCGCTTGGAGAGTTTCACCTCGACCCCGGAGCGGGTGACCATCACCATCTGGTGCAGCACATAGTCGGGCCAGCCCTCTGGAATGCCGGCCTCGAGGGCCTGAAGGCCGGCGCGCACCCGAGTCACGGTGGAGTGGTGGTCGGCTCCCTGCTCGTTGATCACCGTCTCGAAGCCGCGCTCCCACTTGTCGAGGTGGTAGGCAACGTCGGGCAGGAAGTAGGTGAAGTTGCCGTCGCTCTTGCGCATCACCCGGTCCTTGTCGTCACCGAAGTCGGTGGTGCGTAGCCACAGGGCGCCGTCCTGTTCGAAGGTATGGCCCTTCTCGATCAGCCGCCGGACCGTGGCCTCGACCTTGCCCTGCTCGTAGAGCGAGGATTCCAGGAAATAGACATCGAACTCGACGCCGAAGGCCTTGAGGTCCAGATCCTGCTCGCGGCGCAGGTAGGCCACGGCGAAGTCTCGGATGGCCTCGAGGTCGTCCGGGTCGCCGGCGCCGGTGACGTGGCGGTCGTCGGCATGCACGGTCTCGCCGGCCAGGTAGGCATTCGCCACATCGATGATGTAGCCGCCGCGATAGCCGTCCTCGGGCCAGCCGGCGTCGCCCGGATCGATGCCCTGCACCCGGGCCTGGACAGAGCCCGCCAGGTTGGTGATCTGGGCCCCGGCGTCGTTGTAGTAGAACTCGCGGGTCACCTCATGTCCGGTAGCCTCCAGCAGCCGGCAGATGGAGTCGCCGATCGCCGCCCCGCGACCATGGCCGACGTGCAGCGGCCCGGTAGGGTTGGCGGAGACGAACTCCACCTGTACCCGTCGACCCTGGCCGGTCAGGTTGCGGCCGAAGGCATCGCCGGCCTCGAGCACATGGCGCACCACCTGGGCGGCGGCGTCGGTGGCGGCGAAGAAGTTGACGAAGCCTGGGCCTGCGATTTCCACCTTCTGCACGGCGTCGCTCTTCGGAAGCGCTGCGACCAGCGCCTCGGCCAGCTCACGAGGCTTTCTGCCGGCCGGCTTCGCCAGCATCAGAGCTAGGTTGGTGGCGTAGTCGCCATGAACCTTGTCGCGGGTCGGGTCGACCTTGATGGCGGGCGCGATGTCGGCGGGCAGGACGCCTTGCTGGCGAAGGTTGTCCAGAGCGCCCTCGAGCAGCGCGATGATGGTCTCTTTCATGGAAGTGTCCGGTGTCCTGTGGCGTGGGCGGTGCGGGGCGACCGCCGGGCGAGTCTGGGGCGTCATTATCGGCAATCGGCGCCGGGCTTTAAAGGTGTGGCTCAGGCGAGGGTCTGCGGGTCGATGTCCAGCGACCACCTCACCCGTCGAGCCTCAGGGCGGCCCTCGAGCCAGGCGATCAGCCAGGCCCCGGCCTCATGGAGCCGGCTGCGGCGGTCGGCGGCGAGCATCAACTGCAGGTGGTAGCGGTTCTGGCGACGCTCCATGGGAGCCGGGACCGGCCCGAGGCAGTCGACGTCGAGGCTGCGCTCGCCGATCCAGCCTCGCAGGGCCTCGGCTGCCAGGCTGCCCAGGCCGGTCACCGCCTCCTCGCGGGGTGCCTCCAGGCGAAGCAGGGCCAGGAAGCGGAAGGGGGGCAGCCGGGCGGCGCGACGCTCCTCCAGCAACTGCGCGGCCAGGGCATCATAGCCGCTATCGGCCAGCAGGCGCAGATGCGGGTCGTCGGTGTGCATCGTCTGTACCAGCACCCGGCCGGGGTAGGCGGCACGGCCGGCGCGGCCCGCCACCTGCTCGAGCAGCTGGGCGCTGTGCTCCAGCGCCCGGAAATCGCTGGCATAGAGACCGGCATCGGCGTTGATCACCACCACCAGGGTGACATGGGGCAGGTGGTGGCCCTTGGCCAGCATCTGGGTGCCCACCAGCAGGCAGGGCTCGCCGCGGCGGACCTCGGCCAGCACCTGCTCCAGGGCGTCGCGTCGTCGGGTGCTGTCGCGGTCGATTCGGTGGACGGGCGTCTCGGGGAAGAGGGTCGTCAGGGTCTCCTCGGTGCGCTCGGTACCGCTGCCCAGCGGGCGCAGGTCGATGCTCTGGCACTCCGGGCAGGCATCGGGTAGGGCGCGGCGGCGGTCGCAATGGTGGCATGCCAGCAACGGTGGGTGGCGGTGCAGGGTCATACGCGCATCGCAGTGGTCGCACTCGGCCAGCCAGCCGCAGGCGTGGCAGGCGAGAGTGGGGGCGAAGCCACGGCGGTTGATGAAGACCAGCACCTGGTGGCCGGCGGCGAGGGTCTCGCGGATCGTCTCGGTCACCGGCGGAATCAGTCCGCCCTGGCGGTGGCGGCCGCGCAGGTCGACGAGCTCAAGGCGTGCCGGGGCATGGCGGCTGGCGCGGCGGGTCAGGCGCAAGTGGCTGTAGTCATCATGCAGTGCCCGCTGCAGGGTCTCCAGCGACGGTGTGGCACTGCCCAGCAGCAGCGGGATGCGGTGATGGTGGGCGCGGGCCACCGCGAGGTCGCGGGCGTGGTAGCGAAGTCCATCCTGCTGCTTGAAGGAGCCGTCATGCTCCTCGTCGACGATGATCACCCCCGGGCGGGCGAGGGGCGTGAAGATCGCCGAGCGGGTGCCGATGATGATGGGTGCCCGGCCGCTGGCGGCCGCCTCCCAGGCGTCGAGGCGCTCGTGGTCGGTGAGCCCTGAGTGAAGCGCCACCACCGGCACCCGGAAGCGGCTGCGGAAGCGGGCCAGGGTCTGGGGCGTCAGGCCGATCTCGGGGACCAGCACCAGGGCCTGGCGGTGGCGACCGATGACGGCCTCGATGAGTTGCAGGTAGACCTCGGTCTTGCCACTTCCGGTGACCCCGTGCAGCAGGCAGGGGTGGAAGCCGTCCAGCCGCTGATGCAGTGTACCGAGCGCTGTGGCCTGCTCGCGATTGAGGGGCAGGGCGGGCTCGGCCAGGAGCCGGTCGCCATCGCTTGGTGCAGTGGCGGAGAGCGGTTCCTCATGGCGAACGATCAGGCCCTTGTCGACCAGCGCGCGCAACTGCTCACGGGTGAACGACTGGGCGAGGATCGCCTGGCTGACCAGGCCGTGGGGGTGCTGGCGCAGCATGGCCAGCAGCTCGGCCTGGCGGGGGGCCCGGCCGAGGCCAGGAGGTACGTCCTGCTGGCCGGCCTCGGTCACGCACCAGCGCTCGCGGGTGCGTGCCTCCAGGGCGCGGCCCTGGCGCAGCAGCACCGGCATGGCCTGGTGCAGAGTGTCGCCGAGGGCGTGCTGGTAGTAGCGAGCGGTGAAGCGGCACAGCCAGAGCCAGTCTGCCGGCAGTGGCGCATCGTCGAGGCAGGCGTCCACCGGCTTGAGGCCCGAGAGCGGCAGCTCGCTGGTTTCCCGGCACTCCACCACCACGCCGACGACCTGGCGGCGGCCGAAGGGCACCTGCACGCGCAGCCCCGGCTGCCAGCCGCCAGGGGGCACTTCGCGGCAGGGGCGGTAGTCGAACAGTCGGCGCAGCGGCGAGGGTACGGCGACGCCGAGTACGCGTGGTACGGGCTGGTGAGGAGAATCGGGCAATTGGCCTCCGGCGTCGGCTCTGCTAGAATGTTCCGCCGCTGCGGACACCCTGAGTGCGTGGCGGCAACCGGTTCGCATGTACAGACAACCCGTATGCGGTACCTGGCAGAAGATCAGGTGGCGGCATACAGCTTCGTGAGGCTCAAGATGAAACAAGGTATCCACCCGGATTACAAGACGGTCAACGTGACCTGTTCCTGCGGCGCCAACTTCGAGGTCGGCACCACCTCTGGCCATGACTTCTCCCTGGACGTCTGCTCCCAGTGCCACCCCTTCTACACCGGCAAGCAGAAGCAGGCGACCACCGGTGGTCGCGTCGAACGCTTCAACAAGCGCTTCGGTGCCGCCATCAAGCGTTGAGCCGATCGGCCCAACGCATCGTCGAGAAGCCCGCCCACCGAGGCGGGTTTCTTCATGGCTGACTCTCGATGGCGGCTCTTTACGCCCGCCGCCCCGTCAAGGATTGGCGAGACGTCATGGCTGGGGAATTCCGTCATGGGTTTCGGCAAATGGATGCCAACGTCTTCAAAAGAGCGTGTAACGGTGCGGATGTTGGGCAAGTTGAGCGCCTCGGCCTTGTTGTATACACTACTCTGCCCATGATCGGTAACCGGACACTCTCAGCATGACGGACGCGAAGAAGCAGGCGGCACTGGACTACCACGCGAAACCTTTCCCTGGAAAACTGTCGGTTGAGCTCACCAAACCGACCGCCAGCGCTCGGGACCTGTCCCTGGCCTATAGCCCTGGCGTGGCGGAACCGGTTCGCGAGATTGCCAATGACCCGGAAAATGCCTACCTCTATACCGGCAAGGGAAACCTGGTGGCGGTGATTTCCGACGGCAGTGCCATCCTTGGCCTCGGCAACCTCGGCCCCCTGGCGAGCAAGCCGGTGATGGAGGGCAAGGGAGTGCTGTTCAAGTGTTTCGCCGGCATCAACTCGGTGGATATCGAGGTCAATGCCGAGAGTCCGCAGGCCTTCATTGACACCGTGGCGCGCATCGCCGACACCTGGGGTGGCATTAACCTCGAGGACATCAAGGCGCCCGAGTGCTTCGAGATCGAGCAGGCGCTGGTCGAGCAGTGCAGCATCCCGGTGTTCCATGACGACCAGCACGGCACGGCCATCGTCACGGCCGCGGGTATGCTCAATGCCCTGGATATCGCCGGCAAGTCCTTGGACAGCGCCCGTATCGTCTGCCTGGGCGCCGGTGCGGCTGCCATTGCCTGCATGAAACTGCTGGTGTCCTGTGGCGCGCATCCCGAGAACATCGTGATGCTCGACCGCAAGGGGGTGATCCACAGCGGTCGCGAGGACCTGAATCAGTACAAGGCGATGTTCGCCGTGGAGACCGACAAGCGTACCCTGGCGGATGCCATCGAGGGAGCCGACGTGTTCGTCGGGCTCTCGGGTCCCGGGCTGATGAGTGCCGATCATATTCGCAGCATGGCCCCCAACCCCGTGGTCTTCGCCTGCACCAACCCGGACCCCGAGATCCATCCCGACCTGGCTCGTGAGACCCGCCCGGATGTGATCATGGCGACCGGCCGTTCCGATTTTCCCAACCAGGTCAACAACGTGCTGGGCTTTCCCTTCATCTTCCGTGGGGCGCTGGATGTGCGTGCCACCCGCATCAACGAGGAAATGAAGATTGCCGCCGTCCATGCGCTGAAGGACCTGGCCCGCGAGCCGGTTCCCCCAGAGGTGCTGGAGGCCTACGAGATGGATGAGATGACCTTCGGGCCGAATTACATCATTCCCACCCCGGTGGACGTTCGTCTGCTGGACCGGGTCACGGCGGCCGTGGCACAGGCAGCGGTGGATTCCGGGGTGGCGCGCAAGCCCTATCCCTCCCACTACCCCCTGAAGTCCGTGGATGACGTCTACGGCAGCTGAGCCTTCGACGACTTTTGCCTTACATGACGACGCCGGCCCTGGGGCCGGCGTCTTTGTCTTTGTCTTTGTCTTTGGAGCGGTGAAGGGCGGCCTCGGGTGAGGCCTGCCCGCTGTTCTGTTGTTTAGAGGCGGCGGCGGTGCTGTGAGCGGTGTGGGCTAGAAGATGGCCTCGTAGGCGCCGGTACCCTGGGAGCCGCTCTCGCGCTCGACTTCCTGCTCGACCCGGCGGGGCTGGAAGCCGGGCAGGTGTTCCGCCATGAACAGCTCCTCGATGCCGCCGCCCTGGTCGTCGCGCAGTCGGCGACCGGTGTCGGGGTCGACCCTTTCGGTGACCACCCGCTCCGGCCGGTCGGGCCACCGCTCAGGCTGCCCGGCCAGGGCCTGGCCCATGAAATCCATCCAGATCGGCAAGGCGGCCTGTGAGCCGTACTCGGCAGTGCTCTCGTTGTTGTCCTTTCCCACCCAGGTGGTGGTCACCAGGTCGGTGTTGAAGCCGGCAAACCAGGCATCTCGCTGGTCATTCGTGGTGCCGGTCTTGCCCACGATGTCGCTGCGTTCGAGTGCCAGGGCGCGGCGAGCGGTGCCTTGTTCGACGACGTCGCGCAGCATGTCGCGGAGGATATAGACGGCCGCGGGGTCGGCTACCCTGGGCGCAACCTCGTAGGTCTCGCCGTCGATCTCGACCGTCTCCTGGCCATCGCGGCAGTCGCGGCAAGCGACGCGCGGAGCGGCCTCGTCGACGGCGGAGGTGTCGTCGCCACGGGTCACGCGGTCGATGAACCAGGGGGATACCTTGAAGCCGCCATTGGCCAGTACCGCGTAGGCGTTGGTCATCTCCAGCGGGGTCAGGCTGGCGCTCCCCAGCGCCAGGGAGAGTCCCCGCGGCAGCTGGTCGGGATCGAAGCCGAAACCTTCGAGGAAGTCGATGGTGCGCTCCAGCCCCAGGGACTGAAGCACGCGGATGGTGATGAGATTGCGCGATCTCGCCAGGCCAACCCTTAGCCGGGTCGGACCGAGGAAGTCACCGCTGGAGTTGGCGGGGCGCCATAGCTCATTGCTGCCGTCCTGCATCACTACCGGGGCATCGTTGACCACGCTCGCCGGGTTCATCTCGCCACTCTCGATCGCCGCCAGATAGATGAAGGGCTTGAAGATCGAGCCGGCCTGCCGGCGCGCCTGGGTGGCACGATTGAACTTGCTGGCATCGAAGTCGAAGCCGCCCTGCAAGGCCAGGATGGCCCCGGTGTCGGGGGCCATCACCACCAGCGATCCCTCGGCATCGGGGCGCTGGGAGAGACGCCAGCTGCCATCCTCACGCTGCAGGATGCGCACAAGGTCTCCTCGGCTGGCAATCTCGCCCGCCGAACCGGGAGCGGCACCTCGACTCTCTGCACTTCGATAGGGGCGGGCCCACTCCAGGCCTGCCCAGTCGAGGGTGTGTAACTCCCCGCCGCGAGCCAGTACCTGCATCTCACGCCCGTCGCCCTCCACCACGATGCCAGGCTGAAGCGGGCCATACACCGGGGTGCGTTCCAGTACCTGCAGCCAGTTGCTGACGTCGCCATCGATGCCCTCGATCTCGGCCTGGCTGCGCTCGGCGGCGCGGCGTGCGGTCTGCATGATCTCCGGCGACTCGGCGAGTTCCTCTTCGAGTCCCTCTCGGTCGGTTCGCTCCTGGGCTTCTGCAAGGCTGCGCGGTAGGTCGGTCTGCTCCGGGCCGCGCCAGCCATGGCGAGTGTCGTACTCGATCAGCCCGCCGGCCAGGGCCCTGCCGGCCAGCGGCTGAAGCTCGCTGTCCAGGGTGGTGTGGATGCGATAACCGCCGGTATAGGCCCGGTCGCCATAGCGGTCGAGGGCGAACTGTCGTGCCATCTCCGACACGTAGTCGGCTTCCACCTCGACCTGGGCCACGTGGCGACGGGCGGTGACCGGCGCCTGCACGGCATTCTCGTAGTCGGCCTCGTCGATGAAGCCGAGTTCCCGCATGCGGAACAGGATCCAGTTGCGACGGATCAGGGCCCGTTCGGCATTGGCCAGCGGGTTGAACGCAGAGGGCGCCTTGGGCAGGCCGGCAATCATCGCCTTCTCGGCCAGGGTCAGCTCGGCCATCGGTCGGTCATAGTAGACCTCCGAGGCCGCGGCGATGCCGTAGGCACGGTTGCCGAGGTAGATCTTGTTGACGTAGAGCTCGAGGATCTCCTCCTTGGATAGGATCTGCTCCATCTGCAGGGCCAGCAGGATCTCGCGGATCTTGCGGGTGAATGTCTGGTCCAGCGTAAGCAGGTAGTTGCGCGCCACCTGCATGGTGATCGTCGAGCCCCCGGACTGGATGTCGCCGCCGCTGGCCAGCAGTTGCACCGCGGCCCGCGCCAGCCCCTTCGGATCAACGCCGGCATGGTCGAAGTAGGCGGCGTCCTCGGCGGCCAGCAGGGCCTCGATGAGCTCCTCGGGGATCTCTGCATACTCCACCGGGGTGCGGCGTTCCTCGCCGAATTCTCCGATCAACTTGCCGTCGCGGGTGAAGATGCGCAGCGGGGTCTGCAGCTCGAAGTCCTGGAGCTGGCGCACATCAGGCAGGCCGGGGGCGAAATAGAGCGCGGCACCCACCACGCCCAGTACCCCGGCGGTGGATAGCGAGATCAGCAGCCAGAGGAAAGAAATAACCAGGGTTTTGAGTAACTTCATGAAAACGCGATATCCATGCCGGGAACAGGAGCGGGGGACGGAAACGGAGTGGTGGCGATGAAATCGCCTTCCCTCGCGGCGGCCATTATAGGAACCTGAAGAGGTGGTCACCAGCGTTGACTTGTGGAGACACACTCATACATGTGAAATTAGGATATATCATGTAACCTTCGATTACGGACCCGGGTATGATGAGGCTGATGTGCTCCCCCCCGGTTTGCAGTGAATAATCATAATACGCGGTACGCCGCATGGATCAGGCAGGGGCATGACTCAAGATGCGACTTAGAGCATCCGGCAAGGGACTGGTCGGTGTCGATATCACGTCGGCAACCGTCAAGGTCATCGAACTGATACGCGCTGGTGGTCACTACCAGGTTGAAAGCTACGCCGTGCGGCCATTGCGCGAAGGTGCCGTGGTGGAACGACGAATCCGCGACATGCCCGCCGTGGTGGACGCCCTCAAGCGCGCCGTGGATCATGCGCGACCGGCGTCTCGCAATGCCGTC
The DNA here is from genome assembly GCF_040196335.1 of Halomonas aquatica. Taxonomy (NCBI): domain Bacteria; kingdom Pseudomonadati; phylum Pseudomonadota; class Gammaproteobacteria; order Oceanospirillales; family Halomonadaceae; genus Halomonas; species Halomonas aquatica. Next base: position 31,353 of record NZ_JBEGCJ010000006.1, on the reverse strand, counting down.
GTGGCCGTACCCGCCAGTGCCGCCATCACCAAGACCCTCAGTCTGCCCGCCTCGCTCGACGATCTTGAGATCGAGGCGCGCATTCAACTGGATTCCGACAGGCATATCCCGTTTCCGTTCAACGAGGTGGCCTTGGACTTCCAGCGGCTCGGCATCAATTCGCGCTTCGGCGACCAGCAGGACGTGCTGCTGGTGGCCTGCCGTATCCAGGATGTCAGCCAACTGACCGAGGCCGTGATGCAGGCGGGTCTCACTCCGTCGGCCGTGGATGTCGAGACCTTCGCCATGGAGCGGGCCTTTCAGGAGCTTCGGCATCAACTGGCGGCAGATAGTGAAGAGAGCGAGCCGGACTGCGTGGCCCTGGTCGATATCGGCGCTACCATGAACGCCTTCCATGTGCTGCGTGAGGGGCGAGTCATCTATAGCCGCGATACCGTGTTCGGCGGCCGCCAGTTGACCGACGAGATCCGAAACCGCTACGGGCTGACCCTCGAGGAGGCGGGCCTGGCCAAGAAGCGTGGCGGCCTGCCCGATGACTACCAGCGCAGCGTGCTCGACCCCTTCCGCGACACCCTGGTCCAGCAGGTGGGGCGCTCGCTACAGCTCTACTATACCTCCGGGCGAAAGCAGGAAGTGCATCGGATGATCCTGGCGGGCGGAACCAGCGTGTTGCCGGGTCTGGCCGAACGCCTGGCAGAGGAGAGCGGCATGGAGGTGGTGATCGCCAACCCCTTCCGGCGCATGACGGTGAATTCCCGCATCGATGTTCCGACCCTGGCCGGTGATGCTCCGGCCATGCTCACGGCTTGCGGCCTGGCGATGAGGGCAGGCAAATGATGACCATCGAGATCAACCTGCTCCCCTGGCGGGAAGAAGAGCGTGCCCGTCGCACCAAGCGGTTCGCCCTGGCCATGGCGCTGAGCGCAGTGATAGGTCTGGGTGCCGGTTATGGAAGCATCTTGTACCTCGATCAGCGTCTGGCCGATCAGCAGCAGCGTCATCAACTGATCACGGCCAGGATGACCGAGCTGGATCGCGATATTCGCGCGGTTAGCCAGTACGAGGAACAGGCCGCCTCCCTGAAGCGCCAGATCGAGGTCTTCGAGCGGCTTCAGGTAGGTCGACCGCAGACGGTGCATGTCTTCAATGCTCTGGTGGATAGCCTGGAGGAGGGTGTCTACTACTCCAAGCTCGATCGCCAGGGCGACCAGCTGAGGCTTTCCGGCCTGGCCGAGGATAATCGTCGGGTCTCGGATCAGCTGCGCCAGTTGGAAGCATCGTCGGTCTTCGACGTGCCGGTGCTCTCCCAGGTGGAATCCGCTGCCAACGAGTTGCGCAGTTTCAACCTCAGCGTCAACCAGCATATGCCCGTCGGAGAAAATGCCGATGGAATAGAAGGCACGGAGGCGCCATGAATCTGTCCACGGAATTTCGTCGGCTGCGCGACCTGGAATGGGGCGAGCTGGACGTCAAGGAATCCGGTACCTGGCCCTTCCTGTTGCAGTTGATCTGCTGCCTGCTGGTGGTGGGCCTGACCGTCGCCGGCATGTACTGGTATCTGGCCGCGCCCAAGGTCGATGAGCTCAAGCAGGCGCAGCAAGAGGAGCAGCGACTGTTGCGCGACTATCGAAGCAAGTCGGCCAAGGCCGCCAACCTTCCGGCGCTGCGCGAGCAGGTCGAGGAGCTGGACGAGCGCCTCGCGGGCTTGGTGGCCATGCTCCCCGGCGGCCCGGAGATACCGTCGCTGATCGATGACATCAGCGAGGCGGCGATCGATAACCAGCTGTCCATCGACTTCATTCGCCTGCGCAGTCCGGCCAACAGCGAGTTCTACGTCGAGCGACCCTTCGATATCCGGGTGCAGGGTGACTATCACCGTATCGCCGCCTTCATTGCCAGTGTCGCGGATCTGCCTCGCATCGTCACCCAACACGATTTCAGCCTGTCGCCCGCCGGTAACCGGCTGCAGCTGTCGATGCTGGCCAAGACCTACAGCTATCGGCCGCCCCAGGAGACTGCCAAGGAGGGAGCGCCATGAACCGCTGGCTGACCAGAGGCCCTCTTCTGGCACTGCTGTTCGCGCTGGGCGCCTGTAGCGATGCGAACCTCTCCGGGCTTGAGCAGGAGTTGGTTTCGATGCGGACGGACCCCGGCGAGGTGACCCTGGAGCCGGTGCCTCCCATGCCGACCTATGCCTCGGTGGACTACTATTTCGCCGATGAGCGCAGCCCCTTCCAGGCGCGCTTGCCCGAACCCGAAGACAGGCCTGGTGGAGGGGGAGTAAACACCGACCTGGCACCCGACGAGACGCGTCCCCGCGAACCCCTCGAGGCCTATGATCTCAGCCAGCTCGAGTTGGTGGGCACCCTCACGGTGGGCGGCGAGCCCTCGGCCCTGATCAAGGCGCCGGAGGGTAAGGTTCATCGCCTGCGTACGGGCAACCACATGGGCTCCGATTTCGGGCGCATCATCGGCATCACCGACGCCTCGGTGCAGCTGGTGGAGATCGTGCCCACGGGGCGGGGCGGCTGGATCGAACGCAGCACCCAGCTTGCGCTCAACAATTAGACAACATGATGCCATGCCGCCAGGCAGGAGGCGGCAGAGGCCCGCAGGGGGAAGGGAACAATGCAACCGATGATTCGTGGTCTCGCAATCTTGTCGCTGCTGGCGGTCTCCACGGCCGCCATGGCGGCCTCCACCCTTACCGACCTGTCGTTCCGGCAGGGCGCTGATGGGGCGTTGGAGGTGGAGCTCGACTTCAGCGGGCCGGTGCCTGAGGTTCGCGGCTATCGCCTCGACGAACCGGCTCGGCTGACCATCGACCTGATGGATACCGCCAGCTCGCTAGAGCGCCGGCGTGAGGAGCTCGGTATGGGGGGGGTCGAACGGGTCACGGCCCTGGAAGCCGGGTCGCGCACGCGGCTGGTATTCGAACTGGAAGGCCCCTTGCCCTACGATACTCGCCAGCAGGGTGATCGCCTGATGCTCTCCATCGGTGGCGGGGCTGGCCAGCCGGCGATGGCGAGTGCCTCGCCGGTGGCCGCCTCGACTACCACCTCCATATCGCAAGCGACGCCGGTTTCGACTCAGGCATTCAGCCAGCCGAGCATCCAGGACATCGACTTTCGCCGTGGAAGCGACGGGGCCGGCCGCCTGGTCGTGACCTTCGACCGCACCGGCGTGGATGCCCGAGTGCGCGAGAGCGGCAAGCGCATCGTCGCCGAGCTGCGCGGGGTCGAACTGCCGGCCTCCCTGGATCAGGTCTACGACGTCAGCGACTTCGGCACACCGTTACGGCGCATCACCCCCCGCGTCGGACGTGACGGTGTGACCCTGGAGATCCAGGCCGATGGCAGGTACGCCATGCTCTCCACACAGAGCGGCCGCCAGCTGACCATCGAGGCCCAACCGGTCACCCAGGCGCAGCAGGAGGAGCGCGTCCGCGAGCAGTTCCCCTATACCGGCGATCGCATTACCCTGAACTTCCAGGACATCGAGGTGCGCTCGGTGCTGGCCATCATCGCCGATTTCACCGGCCTCAACCTGGTGGCCAGCGACAGCGTCACCGGCCGCGTCACCCTCAACCTGCAGGATGTGCCCTGGGACCAGGCTCTGGACCTGGTGCTCAAGAGCCATGGCCTGGCCAGTCGCCAGCAGGGCAACGTCATCGTGGTGGCCCCGGCCGCGGAGCTGGCCAACCTGGAGCGCCAGGAGCTGGAATCCCGCGAGCAGCTCGAGACCCTGGCCCCGCTGGAGACCGAGTACATCCAGGTGAAGTATGCCAAGGCCAGCGATCTGGCCAGTCTGCTGCGAAGCGGCACAGGCTTCGGCCTGCTTACCGATCGCGGTCGGGTCGCCGTCGATCCGCGCACCAATACCCTTTTGTTGCAGGACACCGCCGAGCAGATCGATTCTATCCTGGCCACCCTGGATCGACTGGACGTGGCCGTTCGCCAGGTTCAGATCGAGGCGCGCATCGTCATCGCCAGCGACAATGCCACCCGAAGGCTGGGTGTCAACTGGGGGGCGTCATCTCCCGATCGCATCGTCGACGGCCGGTTCGACGTCGCCGGTGCGGCGGCCGGCAGTGTGGCCAATGGCGGCCTGGCTGTGGACATGGGGAGCGGTTTTAATCCCACCGCCTTCAGCTTCGGCTATCTCTCTGGCGATATCCTGCTCGACCTGGAGCTGCGTGCCCTGGAGACTGAGGGATTGACTCAGACCATCTCCCAGCCCCGGGTGATCACCGCCAACCAGAGCACTGCGACCATCAAGCAGGGCACCGAGATTGCCTACCAGGAGGCGACTTCCAGCGGGGCCACCGACACCCAGTTCAAGGAAGCCGTGCTGGCACTCGAAGTGACGCCGCAGATCACCCCGGACAACCGCATCATCATGGACCTGGTGATCAACAACGATTCGGTGGGCGAGACCATCAGCGGGGTGCCTTCCATCGACACCAATGAGATCAAGACCCAGGTGCTGGTGGGCAACGGCGAGACCGTGGTGCTGGGCGGCATCCTCACCACCGAGGAGGCCCGCGAACTATCCAAAACGCCCTTCCTTGGGGACCTGCCGGTGCTGGGCCACCTCTTCCGCTATACCGAGACCACCAATGATAAGGTAGAGTTGCTGGTATTCATCACGCCCCGAATACTGGATGACAACCTGGCCATTCGCTGATGCAGGCACTACCCAACCTGATACTGATCGGCCCCATGGGGGCAGGAAAGAGCACCATCGGCCGCCTTCTGGCGGCCGAACTGTCACGCGAGTTCTTCGACAGCGACCACGAGATCCAGGCCCGCTGTGGCGCCGACATCCCGTGGATCTTCGACGTCGAGGGAGAGGCGGGCTTCCGCGACCGCGAGACCCAGATGATTCGTGAGTTGACCCGCCACGAGGACGTGGTCATTGCTACCGGTGGCGGGGCAGTGCTGCGGGAGGAGAACCGGCGGGTACTGCGCGAGAGCGGAACCGTCATCTACCTGCTCACCACCGTGGAGCAGCAGTTGCGCCGTACCGCCAAGGACCGCAACCGGCCCCTGCTGCAGCGGCCCGACCGGGAGGCCGTGCTGCGTGACATGTTCGCGTTGCGCGACCCCCTCTACCGTGCCACCGCCGATGTGGTGGTGCGCACCGACCGGCGCGGCCCGCGTGCCGTGGTCAACGAGATCGTGCGACGCGTGACGCGCCTGGTCGACCCCCTGCAATGCAAGGCCTGAATCCATGACCGATGTCCTTCATTCCCCGTCCATCCTGGAGGTGGCGCTGGGCGATCGCAGCTATCCCATCCATATCGGCCCCGGGCTGCTGGGTGACCCCCAATGGCTCGCGCCGCACCTGGCAGGACGCCAGGTCATGGTGGTCACCAACGAGACGGTGGCACCGCTCTACCTGGATCGCCTGACACGGGGGCTGGCCGATGACCTTGAGGTGCGAACGCTGGTGCTGCCCGACGGCGAGGCTACCAAGACGCTGGCCAGCGTGGAGCGTATCTGGGATGCCCTGCTCGCGGCAGGTTTCAATCGGCACTGCACCCTGATTGCCCTCGGGGGCGGGGTGACCGGGGACATGGTCGGCTTCGCCGCCGCCTGCTATCAGCGCGGGGTGGCCTTCGTGCAGGTGCCGACCACGCTGCTCGCCCAGGTCGATTCCTCGGTGGGCGGCAAGACCGGAGTGAACCATCCACGGGGCAAGAACATGATCGGCGCCTTCTGGCAGCCCCGGGCGGTGCTGATCGATACCGACACCCTGGCGACGTTGCCGCCGCGGGAGCTCTCCGCGGGGCTTGCCGAGGTGGTCAAGTACGGTCTGATCCGTGACGCCGATTTCCTGGCCTGGCTCGAAGCCGAGATGCCAGCCTTGCGGGGCCTCGACGTCGCCGCCCTGACCAGAGCCATCGAGCGCAGCTGCTTGCTCAAGGCCGAGATCGTCGCCGAGGACGAGACCGAGCAGGGGGTTCGGGCGCTGCTCAACCTGGGGCATACCTTCGGGCATGCCATCGAGGCCCATCAGGGGTATGGCCAGTGGTTGCATGGCGAGGCAGTCGGCGCCGGCATGCTGATGGCCGCGGAGCTCTCGTGCCGGCTGGGCTGGCTCACGGAGGGTGATGTGGCTCGTGCCCGGGCGATTGTCGAGGCCGCCGGCCTGCCGCTGGCGGCCCCGGCCGAGATGGGTGTGGACGACTTTCTTGCCATCATGCGGCTGGACAAGAAGAACCTCGACAGCCGTCTGCGACTGATCCTGTTGCGCGCGCTGGGGGATGCCTGCATCCATGACGAGACGCCACCCGAGACCCTGGCTGCACTGATCGAGGCCTTTCCTCGTCGATGATCCCCGCGGTTGCCACCCGATGTTCCGACGCCCGCCTTTCGCGGGCGTCGTCGTGAGAGGAGGGCAAGTGAGAGGAGGGCAAGGAGGAGGGCGAGATGGCGTCCTGTCCTTCGCTGAGCGTATGGATCTGTATGCCTTATGCTGCATCGGCATGGGAAGGGTGGGTGTTCGTGGACCAAAGTCTAATGATCGATCCTGTGCGCCGACGGATGCTCCAGGCTTTTTGCAAGCTATTGAGTTTGCGGGGGTTTTTCCTTGTTTGTCGATGCAAGTATCGGATTTTCCGGTAATTTTCAGTCTCGCCTCGGGGTGGGAATATTGCGCGAAGGTGTGCCTCTGGCTATGCTGGTCGGCCTTTTGCCGAGCAGTCTTTCGCCCTTCCTCAGTGGGGTATGAAAAAATGAAAAACCGGCATTTATACCATGAGACGACTGCGAATACAATTTATTAATCCGAGGCACGCCCATGAACAGAGGTCTTCATCAGCCCGGCGAGTTCCGTGACAACTGTGGGTTCGGTCTGATCGCCCATATGGAGGGTCAGGTCAGTCACGACCTGCTCAAGACCGCCATCGAGTCCTTGACCTGCATGACCCACCGGGGCGGTATCGCCGCCGACGGCAAGACCGGTGATGGCTGTGGTCTGTTGCTGCAGATGCCGGATGGCTTCATGCGCGAGGCTGCCCGAGAGGCGCTGGGCGTGGCCTTGGGTGAGCGTTACGCCGTGGGGGTGGTCTTCCTGCCCGATGATGATGCTCGCGAGAGTCGTGTTCTCGATACCCTCGTCGCCGAACTCGAGGCTCGCGGCCTGCGGGTGGCAGGGTGGCGCGAGGTACCTGTGGATGCCAGCGTCTGCGGCCCCATGGCCCTGGACTGCCTGCCGCGCATCCGCCAGGTGTTCGTGGAGCCGGGTGCCGACGGGGCCGACCACTTCGACGTCGATCTCTACATGGCCCGCCGTCGTGCCGAGGAGAAGCTGCGCGACGAGGAGGACTTCTACGTCTGCTCGCTCTCCAGCGAGGTGCTCTCCTACAAGGGCCTGGTGATGCCGGTGGATCTGCCGGCCTTCTACCGGGACCTGGGCGATGAGCGCATGGAAACTGCGATCTGCGTCTTCCACCAGCGCTTTTCCACCAATACCGCACCACGCTGGCCCTTGGCCCAGCCATTCCGCCTGCTGGCCCACAACGGCGAGATCAATACCGTCGAGGCCAACCGCGGCTGGGCGAATTCCCGCAAGGAAAACTTCATCAGTGAGCGGCTGCCCGAGATCGCCGGCCTAGACGAAATCGTCAATACCACCGGCTCCGACTCCTCGAGCATGGACAACATGCTCGAGGTGCTGCTGACCGGTGGCATGGAACTCCACCGTGCCGTGCGCATGATGGTGCCGCCGGCCTGGCAGAACGTGGAGCTCATGGATGCCGACCTGCGCGCCTTCTACGAATACAACTCCATGCACATGGAGCCCTGGGATGGCCCGGCCGGCGTGGTGATGACCGATGGCAGGCAGGCGGTCTGCATGCTCGACCGCAATGGTCTTCGCCCGGCCCGCTGGGTGATCACCAAGAACGGCTATATCACGCTGGCCTCCGAGATCGGTACCTACGCCTACCGGCCTGAGGACGTGGTGGCCAAGGGGCGGGTCGGCCCGGGTCAGATCCTGGCCGTGGACACCGAGACCGGTGAAGTGCTGCACACCGCCGACATCGACGAGCGTCTGAAGTCCGCCTATCCCTACAAGCGCTGGTTGAAGCAGGAGGCCCAGTATCTCGAGTCGGCACTGACCGAACTCGCCAGCTTCCATTCCATGGATGCAGCCGCCCTGCTCTCCCAGCAGAAGATGTTCCAGGTCAGCTTCGAGGAGCGCGACCAGGTGCTGCGTCCGCTGGCCGAGAGTGGCCAGGAAGCCGTGGGTTCCATGGGCGACGATACGCCCATGGCGGTGCTTTCCGGCAAGCAGCGGCTGCTCACCGACTATTTTCGCCAGAAGTTCGCCCAGGTCACCAATCCCGCCATCGACCCGCTGCGCGAGGCGATCGTGATGTCGCTGGAGACCTGCATCGGCGCAGAACTCAACGTCTTCCAGGCGACCCCGGACCATGCCCACCGCATCATCCTGACCACGCCGGTCCTCTCGCCGCGCAAGTTTGCCGCCCTGATGAACCAAGATGACCCGGCCTTCTCGAGCCATGTCCTGCCGCTCGGCTACGACCCCCAGGAGGTCGGCCTCAAGGGCGCGATCCATGAGCTGTGCCGCCAGGCCGAGCAGGCCGTCCTCGATGGCAAGGTGATCCTGGTGCTTTCGGATGCCGAGCTGGACAAGGGGCAGGTCCCCATCCATGCGGCGCTGGCCGTGGGGGCCGTCCACCACCATCTGGGTCGCCTGGCGCTTCGCCCGCGGGCCAACCTGGTGGTCGAGACCGGCTATGCCCGCGATGCCCACCAGATGGCGGTGCTGTTCGGCGTGGGAGCCACCGCGGTATTCCCGTGGCTTGCCTATCAGGTCATGGCCGACATGCATCACAGCGGCGAACTGGTCGGCAATCCGGCCGATGCTCGCGAGAACTACCGCAAGGGGTTACAGAAGGGGCTCTACAAGATCCTCTCCAAGATGGGGATCTCGACGCTGGCTTCCTATCGCGGCTCCCAACTGTTCGAGGCGGTGGGCCTCTCCTCGGAGGTGGTCGATCTCTGCTTCACCGGCATGGCGTCGCGTATCGAGGGGACGGGGTTCAGCGAGCTTCAGCTGCAGCAGGAGCTGCAGGGGCGAGAGGCCTGGACGCCCCGCAAGGGTATCTCCCAGGGCGGTCTGATGAAGTATGTCCATGGCCATGAATACCACGCCTACAACCCCGATGTGGTGACCTCTCTCCAGGAAGCCGTCCAGGAGGGCGACTACGCCAAGTGGAAGAAGTTTGCCCGGCTGGTCAACGAGCGTTCGCCCGCGACCCTCCGTGATCTGTTGACGCTCAAGCCTGCCATCGAGCCGTTGCCGATGGAGGAAGTCGAGGCGATCGAGGACCTGCTGCCGCGCTTCGACAGTGCCGGCATGAGCCTCGGGGCGCTTTCCCCGGAGGCCCACGAGGCGCTGGCCCAGGCCATGAACGAGGCCGGCGGGCGCTCCAACTCCGGCGAGGGGGGCGAGGATCCGGCCCGCTACGGCACCATCAGAAGCTCCAAGATCAAGCAGATCGCCTCCGGGCGCTTCGGCGTGACTCCGGCCTACCTGGTCAATGCCGAGGTGCTGCAGATCAAGGTGGCCCAGGGCGCCAAACCCGGCGAGGGCGGCCAACTGCCCGGCGGCAAGGTCAACGAGTTGATCGCTCGGCTGCGCTATTCGGTGCCGGGCGTGACCCTGATCTCGCCGCCGCCGCACCATGATATCTACTCCATCGAGGACCTGGCGCAGCTGATCTTTGACCTCAAGCAGGTCAACCCGGACGCCCAGGTCTCGGTGAAGCTGGTCTCCGAGCCCGGTATCGGCACCATCGCCACCGGCGTGGCCAAGGCCTATGCCGACCTGATCACCGTGTCCGGCTATGACGGCGGCACCGCGGCCAGCCCCTTGACCTCGATCAAGCATGCCGGCAGCCCCTGGGAGCTCGGCCTGCCCGAGGTGCATCAGGCGCTGCGCATCAACGGCCTGCGCGACAAGATTCGCCTGCAGACCGACGGCGGCCTCAAGACCGGCCTCGACGTGGTGAAGGCGGCGATCCTCGGCGCCGAGAGCTTCGGTTTCGGCACCGCGCCCATGGTGGCGCTGGGCTGCAAGTACCTGCGCATCTGCCATCTCAACAACTGCGCCACCGGTGTCGCCACTCAGATGCAGTACCTGCGCGACGAGCACTTCCGCGGTACCGTGGACATGGTCAAGCACTACTTCCGCTTCATCGCCGAGGAGGTGCGCGAGCTGATGGCCCTGCTGGGGGTGCGCCAGCTGACCGACCTGATCGGCCGCACCGACCTGCTCGAAGTGATCGAGGGCGTCACCGCTTCCCAGCGCAAGCTCGACCTGTCGGGACTGCTGGGCAATGACTTCGTGCCCGAGGATGCTCCCCAGTTCTGCCGGGTCAGCCGCAACGTGCCCCACGACCCGGGTGCCAAGAACCAGGAGGTCCTCGAGGCTCTGAAGGATGTCATCGAGGCGAAGTCCGGTGGTGAGTTCGACTTCACCATCACCAACTGCGATCGCTCCGTGGGGGCGCTGATTTCCGGCGCCATCGCCAAGCGCTATGGCGAGGCGGGACTCGAGGATGCCCCGGTCACGGCCCGCTTCAAGGGCGTGGCCGGCCAGAGCTTCGGGGTGTTCAACGCCCGTGGCCTGCACCTCTACCTGGAAGGCGACGCCAACGACTACGTGGGTAAGGGCATGAATGGCGGCAGGGTCGTGATCGTGCCGCCGGCCGGTAGCACCTTCGAGAGTCATCGGACCGCGATCATCGGCAACACCTGCCTGTACGGCGCCACCGGGGGCAAGCTGTTTGCCGCCGGGACCGCCGGCGAGCGTTTCGCCGTGCGCAACTCCGGTGCCCATGCGGTAATCGAGGGGGCCGGCGACCACTGTGGTGAGTACATGACCGGCGGGATGATCTGTGTGCTGGGCGAGGTCGGCATCAACTTCGGTGCGGGCATGACCGGTGGTTTCGCCTACGTGCTCGATGAGGACCGCACCTTCGTCGACAAATATAACCATGAACTGGTGGAGATCCACCGAGTGAACACCGAGGCCATGGAGGCCTACCGGCGGCACCTGCGGGAGGTCGTCGAGGAATTCGTCGCAGAGACCGGCTCCGAGCGCGGCCGGGCGATCCTCGAGGATTTCAGTGACTTCGTCCGCCATTTCTGGCTGGTGAAGCCCAAGGCGGCCAGCCTCAACGGCCTGCTGGCCGAATCTCGGCGCAGGCCGGAATGAGTGAGGTGTTGGCGTCCCGATCAGGTTCGTTCTAGAGGAAGATTTTCATGGCAAACCGTCTGAGCAACGATTTCCAGTTCATCGATGTGGGTCGCCAGGACCCGCAGAAGAAAGCGGCGCGAACCCGGGCACGGGAGTTCGCCGAGATCTATGAACCCTACAAGCCCCAGGAGGCGGCCGGGCAGGCGCATCGCTGCCTGCATTGCGGCAATCCTTACTGCGAGTGGAAGTGCCCGGTCCACAACTACATTCCCAACTGGCTGCAGCTGGTCAGCGAGGGCAATATCCTGGAGGCGGTGGAAATGTGCCACCGCACCAACTCCCTCCCCGAGGTGTGCGGAAGGGTCTGCCCCCAGGACCGCCTCTGCGAGGGCGCCTGCACCCTCAACGACGGCTTCGGCGCCGTGACCATCGGCTCGGTGGAGAAATACATCACCGACACGGCCTTTGCCATGGGCTGGCGTCCGGACCTCTCCCGGGTCACCCCGACTGGCCGCAAGGTCGCTGTGATCGGTGCCGGCCCGGCGGGCCTGGGCTGCGCCGACATCCTGGTGCGTAACGGCGTCAAGCCGGTGGTGTTCGACAAGTACCCGGAAATCGGCGGCCTGCTCACCTTCGGCATCCCGGAGTTCAAGCTGGACAAGACGGTCATGGAGCGACGTCGTGCGGTCTTCGAGGAGATGGGCATGGAATTCTGCCTGGGCGTCGAGGTGGGCAAGGACATTGCCTTCGATACCCTGCTCGAGGAATACGATGCCGTCTTCCTTGGCATGGGCACCTACAAGTACATGGAGGGTGGCTTTCCCGGCGAGGACCTGCCCGGCGTGCACAAGGCCCTCGATTACCTGATCGCCAACGTCAACCACTGCCTGGGCTTCGAGAAGGACCCTCACGAGTTTACCTCGCTGAAGGGCCAGCAGGTGGTGGTGCTGGGCGGCGGTGACACCGCCATGGACTGCAATCGCACGGCCATTCGGCAGGGGGCGTCCAGCGTGACCTGCGCCTATCGTCGTGACGAGGAGAACATGCCGGGCTCCAAGCGCGAGGTGGCCAACGCTCGTGAGGAGGGCGTGGAGTTCCTGTTCAACCGGCAGCCCGTGGCCGTGGTCGGCGAGGGCAAGGTCGAGGGCGTGAAGGTGGTGCGAACTCGGCTCGGCGAGCCCGACGAGAACGGTCGCCAGCGTCCGGAAGTGGTCCCCGGCTCAGAGGAGGTCATCCCCGCCGACGCCGTGATCGTGGCCTTCGGCTTCCAGCCGAGCCCGGCACCCTGGTTCGATACCGTAGGCATCGAGCTCGACGAGCGCGGACGGGTCAAGGCGCCGGAGGAGGGGGGCACCCATTCCTTCCAGACCACCAACGAGAAGATCTTCGCCGGAGGCGATATGGTGCGCGGCTCCGACCTGGTGGTCACCGCGATCTACGAGGGGCGCCAGGCCGGAGAGGGCATCCTCGACTATCTGGGGGTGTGAGGCCTCGACGACTCGAAGCCGCCGGTTTCGGTGGCTTTTGCCCCCGCGGCTTTCCCGGCGACAGGTCTACGAGGGGGCGCTGTGAACTCCTCCCTGGGCGCTACCGATGCCCTGCTGCGCTCTCGCGTCCCGCTCCGCTTGCAGGTCCGGTGCTGGCCATCCATGGCCAGCCCGTTCGGAGCGGTGCTCCTCACCCTGGCGTAGAACACCCTCTATGACCTGCCCCGGGTGCCGCTAGCCTCGCACCGCTTGCCGGGTACCTGCAGCGGAGGCTCCATCCTGCTCGGCGCTGAAATTGAGCCCTTGGTCGCATTCTGCTAGTCTGTCGTCCCATCCTGGCCCGGCTTCCTGCCGTGCCTACCGATCACGTTTCGACAGGTTCTCCATGACACGATATATCTTCGTGACCGGCGGCGTTGTGTCCTCTCTCGGCAAGGGCATCGCGTCGGCCTCGCTGGCGGCGATTCTCGAGGCACGCGGCCTCAAGGTCACCATGCTCAAGCTCGATCCCTACATCAACGTGGATCCGGGCACCATGAGTCCCTTCCAGCATGGCGAGGTGTTCGTCACCGAGGATGGCGCCGAGACCGATCTCGACCTGGGTCACTATGAGCGCTTCATCCGCACGAAGATGTCCCAGGCCAACAATTTCACCACCGGGCGTGTCTACGAGAACGTGCTGCGCAAGGAGCGCCGTGGCGACTACCTGGGCGGCACCGTGCAGGTGATCCCCCACATCACCGATGAGATAAAGCGTCGAGTCTATGCCGGTGGCGAGGGTTTCGACGTGGCACTGGTCGAGATCGGTGGCACCGTGGGCGACATCGAGTCGCTGCCGTTCCTGGAGTCGATCCGCCAGATCAGAAGCGAGCTGGGCGCGAGCCGGGCGATCTTCATGCACCTGACCCTGGTGCCCTTCATCAAGACGGCCGGCGAGACCAAGACCAAGCCGACCCAGCACAGCGTCAAGGAATTGCGTTCCATCGGTATCCAGCCGGATATCCTGATCTGCCGCAGCGAGGTGGAGCTCGAGGAGACCGAGCGGCGCAAGATCGCGCTCTTCACCAACGTCGAGGAGCGTGCCGTCATTCCGCTTCAGGATGCCGACACCATCTACCGTATCCCGCTGATGCTCCACGAGCACGGCCTCGATGACATCGTCTGTGAAAAGCTGCGACTGGAGCCCGGCGAAGCGGACCTAGGCGAATGGGTGAAGGTGCTCGATGCCAAGCTCAACCCGCTGAAGTCGATCAACATCGCCATGGTCGGCAAGTACATGGAACTGCTCGATGCCTACAAGTCGCTCAACGAGGCGCTGATCCATGCCGGCATCCAGACTCGGATCAAGGTCAATGTCGACTATATCGACTCCGAGGATATCGAACGCGACGGCACCGAGCGCCTGGCCGGCAAGGACGCCATCCTGGTGCCTGGCGGCTTCGGGGAGCGTGGCGTGGAGGGGAAGATTGCCACGGCCCGCTTCGCCCGCGAGAACGGCATCCCCTACCTCGGCATCTGCCTCGGCATGCAGGTGGCGGTGATCGAGTTCGCCCGCCATGTGGCTGGCTGGGAAGACGCCAATTCCACCGAGTTCACCCATGATACCCAGCACCCGGTCGTGGGCCTGATCACCGAGTGGCTGAGCCCCGAGGGCCGGGTCGAGCTGCGCGATGCCGCCTCCGATCTGGGGGGGACCATGCGTCTGGGCGGTCAGGTCTGTCAGCTCAAGGCCGGCAGCAAGACCCGCGAGGCGTATGGCAGGGACGAGATCATCGAACGCCATCGCCACCGCTTCGAGGTCAACAACCAGTTCATCGATGAACTCGAACAGGCGGGCCTGGTGGTCTCGGGCAAGAGCGTCGACAACTCCCTGGTGGAGGTGGTCGAGCTTCCGGATCACCCCTGGTACGTCGCCTGTCAGTTCCATCCGGAGTTCACCTCCACGCCCCGTGATGGCCATCCGCTGTTCACCGGCTTCGTCAATGCGGCGGTGGAGCACAAGGCGGCACGGATCCGTGCCCAGTCCTCCCACCAGGAGTGAGGCCGATGTCGCACCCCCAAGGCCCGAACCAGGAACGTCACGTCAGTATTGCCGGCCTCAAGGCCGGTAATGCCCTCCCGCTCATGCTGCTCGGCGGCATGAACGTGCTGGAGTCCCGCGAGCTCGCCCTCGAGGTGGCCGAGACCTATGTCGAGGTGACAGGTCGTCTCGGCATGCCCTACGTCTTCAAGGCCAGCTTCGACAAGGCCAACCGCAGTTCCATCCACTCCTTCCGGGGCCCCGGCCTCGAGAAGGGGCTGGAGATACTGGCCGAGGTGAAGGAGCGTTTCGGGGTGCCGATCATCACCGACGTGCACGAAGCCTGGCAGGCCGCCCCTGCGGCCGAGGTCGCGGACATCATCCAGCTGCCGGCCTTCCTGGCGCGCCAGACCGATCTGGTGGTGGCCATGGCCGAGACCGGGGCGGTGATCAACATCAAGAAGCCACAGTTCCTGGCCCCCCAGGAGATGCGCCATATCCTGCGCAAGTGCGAGGAGGCCGGCAACGACCGGCTGTTGCTGTGCGAGCGCGGGTCCAGCTTCGGCTACAACAACCTGATCGTCGACATGCTCGGTTTCGGTGACATGAAGCAGACGGGCTACCCCGTCTTCTTCGATGTCACGCACTCCCTGCAGCGCCCGGGTGGGCGGGCCGACAGTGCTGGCGGCCGGCGGCAGCAGGTCGCCGAGCTGGCCCGAGCCGGCGTGGCGGTTGGCCTGGCGGGACTCTTCCTGGAGGCCCATCCCGACCCCGACAACGCCAAGTGCGACGGACCCTGCGCCCTGCCGCTGGATCGACTGGAGCCCTTCCTGGCCCAGCTGAAGGCCATCGATGATCTGGTGAAGGGATTCGCCCCCTTCGAGATCTCCTGATTCTTCTCAACGCTGACACGACAAGGACCCACAAGATGACCAACATCGTCGACATCCGCGCCCTCGAGGTGCTGGACTCACGCGGCAACCCTACCGTACAGGCCGAGGTGCGCCTGGAGAGCGGTGCCATCGGTGTGGCCTGTGCTCCCAGCGGCGCCTCCACCGGCTCCCGTGAGGCCCTGGAGCTGCGTGACGGCGACAAGAGTCGCTACCTTGGGAAAGGCGTGTTGAAGGCAGTGGAGGCCGTCAATAACGCTATCCGAGAACGCCTGGTCGGCATGGATGCCCGCGATCAGCGTGGCCTGGACGATGCCATGCTGGCGCTGGACGACACCGACAACAAGGCCAACCTGGGCGCCAATGCCATCCTTGCGGTCTCCCTGGCTGCCGCCAAGGCTGCCGCCAACGCCAAGGGCGTGCCGCTCTACGCCCATATTGCCGAGCTCTACGGCCAGCCGGGCCACTACCGGATGCCGGTGCCGATGATGAACATCCTCAACGGTGGCGAGCATGCCGACAACAACGTCGACATCCAGGAGTTCATGATCCAGCCCGTGGGGGCACCGAACTTCCGCGAGGGCCTGCGAATGGGCGCCGAGATCTTCCATGCCCTGAAGAAGGTGCTTTCCGGTCGTGGACTTTCCACCTCGGTGGGTGACGAGGGAGGGTTCGCGCCGAATCTCGCTTCCAACGCCGATGCCCTGGCCGTGATCAAGCAGGCCGTCTCCGACGCTGGCTATGTGCTCGACCGTGACGTGACCCTGGCCCTGGACTGCGCCTCCAGCGAGTTCTTCAAGGACGGGAAGTACAACCTGGCGGGAGAAGGCAAGAGCTTCGATGCGGCGGGCTTCGTCGACTACCTGGCCGAGCTCGCCGACCAGTACCCGATCGTCTCCATCGAAGACGGCATGGACGAGTCCGACTGGGATGGCTGGAAGGCACTGACCGACAAGCTCGGCGACAGGGTCCAACTGGTGGGCGACGACCTCTTCGTCACCAACACCAAGATTCTCAAGCGTGGGATCGACGAACAGATCGGCAACTCCATCCTGATCAAGTTTAACCAGATTGGCTCGCTCTCCGAGACCCTGGACGCCGTCCGCATGGCTCAGGATGCCGGCTTCACCGCGGTGATTTCCCATCGCAGCGGCGAGACCGAGGACACCACCATCGCCGACCTGGCGGTGGGCACCTGCGCCGGCCAGATCAAGACCGGCTCGCTGTGCCGCTCGGATCGCGTCGCCAAGTACAACCGCCTGCTGGTGATCGAGCAGGAGCTGGGCGAGCTGGTCGACTACCCGGGACGCTCCGCGATCAAGGGCCAGTGAGCGAATGAAGTAAGCAAACTAGTGTTATCTTTTGTGTGATCTCGTGTAAGAGATTGCCTACAAGGTGCTGAAGACATTCGCTATCAATACGTCGGAAAGGGCCGATCCTTCATGGGGTCGGCCCTTTATAGTTGATTGATTTACAAGTTCATTATCGATCATCGCACTGGGTCGGCCAGGGTGAAGAGGACGACTCGAACATTGATCAGCGTGGTTGTGCGGCCATGTTGCTATGCCAAAATGAGTACGGGACATGGAAGAGCGGGAAGGCTCTTCCGGCAGGATGCAACGGGATGTTTGAAGCAACGGGATGTTTGAGGTGATGCGCTAGGTGCGGCAGGACGCCGCTCCCTGGCAGGGAAGACATCACGGGAGTCGGGCGGAAGGAACCGCCCAAGGATTGGCTGGGAGCGGGCGGCCTGCGGGCCGCCTTGTTGACCGAGTGTTCTCCTTCTTCACTCAGGGCAGAACGACGCCGCCGGATGTCGAGAGACATCCGGCGGAATCGTTTCCGGCGCTCGCCGGCTCAGCGCTCGAGCAGCTCCAGCTTGCCCGGTTTGCCGTCCCACTCCTCTGAATCTTCCGGTGGGTCCTTCTTCTCGCTGATATTGGGCCATACCTCGGCCAGTTCGGCATTGAGCTCGATGAAGGCCTCCTGACCATCCGGCAGCTCGTCCTCCGAGAAGATCGCCTCGGCAGGACACTCCGGCTCGCACAACGCGCAGTCGATGCACTCGTCGGGGTGGATCACCAGGAAATTGGGGCCTTCGTAGAAGCAGTCCACCGGGCAGACCTCGACACAGTCGGTGTACTTGCACTTGATGCAGTTCTCGGTGACGACGAATGTCATGCCAGTCTCCCATTCTCTGGCCGGGGCAGGGCGCGGCCGCTAGTCATAGATGAAAAATTGATATAAGAAAATTATTTCTTATAATTTATGATTTTTTGTCGAGCGATTCTAGTCGTGGCGAGAGGCGCCCGCAAGCGGGTCAGGGCGCCATTGTCGGCCATTCACAGCGTCTCTTTCCAGCGATAGAGCAGCTCCAGGGCCTGACGAGGTGATAATTCGTCGGGGTTCAGGCCACCGAGCTGCTCGACCAGCGGGTGGGGCGTGCTGGCAAAGAGGTCGGCCTGCCGAGGAGCGCTCGTGGCGCCCTCGCCGCCCGTTGCGGCAGCCGGCAGCCGGCTGCCCTGATCGATCTCCTGTTGCTCCAGGGTGGCCAGCTTCTCGCGGGCACGGGCGATCACGCCCTGGGGCACGCCGGCGAGCTGGGCCACCTGCAGGCCGTAGCTCTGGCTGGCCGGGCCGTCCTCCACCCGATGCATGAAGACGATCCCGTCACGGTGTTCCGCGGCTGTCAGGTGCACGTTGGCCACTCCCTCGGCCTGCTCGGCCAGGGCCGTCATCTCGAAATAGTGGGTGGCGAAGAGGGTGAAGGCTCGTGAGCGGGTCAGGTGCTCGGCGCTGGCCCAGGCCAGCGAGAGCCCATCGAAGGTACTGGTGCCGCGGCCGATCTCGTCCATCAGTACCAGGCTGTGGTCGGTGGCGTTGTGCAGGATGTTGGCGGTCTCGGTCATCTCCACCATGAAGGTGGAGCGCCCGCCGGCGAGGTCGTCCGAGGAGCCGATTCGGGTGAAGATGCGGTCCACCGGCCCGATGGCGGCCGCATCTGCCGGCACGAAGCTGCCGGTATGGGCCAGCAGAGTGATCAGCGCCGCCTGGCGCATGTAGGTGGACTTGCCGCCCATGTTGGGACCGGTGATGACCAGCATCCTTCGCGCATCATCCATGACCAGGTCGTTGGGCACGAAGGGCGCCTCGCTGACCTGCTCGACGACAGGGTGGCGCCCGCCGCGGATCTCGATGCCCGGCGACTCGGGCAGGGCCGGGCGCACGAACTCGAGTGCCCTGGCGCGTTCTGCGAAGGCGCACAGCACGTCCAGCCCCGCCAGGGCCCGGCCTGTGTCCTGCAGCGCGGCGAGCTCGGCATTCAGGGTGTCGAGCAGGCCGTCGTAGAGCAGCTTCTCCCGGGCCAGCGCCCGGGACTTCGCCGAGAGTGCCTTGTCCTCGAACTCCTTGAGCTCGGGGATGATGAAGCGTTCGGCGTTCTTCAGGGTCTGGCGGCGCACGTAGTCCACGGGGGCCTCCCGGGCCTGGGCGCGAGGGATCTCGATGTAGTAGCCGTGGACCCGGTTGTAGCCGACCTTGAGCCCCGGCAGCCCGGTGCGCTCACGTTCCCGGGTCTCCAGTCGCACCAGGTAGTCGCCGGCATGCTCCGCGAGCCCGCGGTGCTCGTCGAGCTCGGCGTCGAAACCCGCGGCGATCACCCCGCCGTCGCGGATCACCACCGGTGGATTCTCCACCAGGGCACGGGTCAGGGTATCGGCGAGTTCCGGATAGGGGTGGATATGGCGCCTGAGCTCGTCCAGCGTCGTGCCCTCGACGTAGGGCTCGAGCTCGGCCTCGAGGTGGGGCAGGGCGATCAGGGCGTCTCGCAGGCGGGCCAGGTCGCGTGGTCGTGCGCTGTAGAGGGCCACCCGCGCCAGGATGCGTTCGACGTCGCCGATCGCCTTGAGCGAGTCACGCAGGGTTTCAAAACCATCGTCGTCGAGCAGCAGCGCCACCGCCGCCTGGCGGGCGCCGACCTGATCGCGGTCGCGCAGCGGTCGGTTCAGCCAACGCTTGAGCAGCCGCGACCCCATGGCCGTGGCCGTGGTGTCGAGCACGCTGGCCAGGGTGTTGTCGGCGCTGCCGCCGAGGTTGACGTCGATTTCCAGGTTGCGTCGGCTGGCCGCATCGATCACCACGGTGTCGTCGCGGCTCTCCACGCCGATGGCGGTGACGTGGGGCAGGGCCGTGCGCTGGGTATCGCGGGCATAGTCGATCAGCACCCCGGCGGCGGTGATGGCGGCCTCCAGGTGGGCGCAGCCGAAGCCGCGCAGGTCCTGGACCTGGAACTGATCGCACAGGGTGCGCGTCCCGGTCTCGAGGTCGAACAGCCAGTCGCTCTGGCGTCGCAGGCCGCGGCGGCCCTCCAGGGCAGGCGGCAGGGCCAGGCTCTCGGCGATGAGCAGCTCGGCGGGGTCCAGACGTTGCAGCTCGGCAAGCATCTCGCTCTCGCCTTCCACCTCCAGCAGGCTGAAGCGGCCGCTGGAAAGCTCCAGCCAGGCCAGCCCCCAACGCTCGCTGAGCGGTGCCACGGCGACCAGCAGGTTGTCGCGACGGGCATCCAGCAGGGCCTCGTCGTAGAGGGTGCCGGGGGTGACGATGCGCACCACGCGACGCTCCACCGGCCCCTTGGAGGCTGCCGGGTCGCCGATCTGTTCGCAGATCGCCACTGACTCGCCGGCGGCCACCAGGCGAGCCAGGTAACCTTCGGCGCTGTGGTATGGCACGCCGGCCATGGGGATCGGCTGGCCCGCGGACTGGCCGCGCTGGGTGAGGGTGATGTCCAGCAGGGCGGCGGCCCGTCGCGCATCATCGAAGAACAGCTCGTAGAAGTCGCCCATGCGATAGAAGAGCAGCACGTCGGGGTGCTCGCGCTTGATCTTCAGGTACTGGCTCATCATGGGGGTATGCTGGGCGCTGGCCTGTGACATGGGCTTCCTGTGCTGGCGAGTGGCGAAGGGCAGGCGTCGGGCACGCCATGCATGTCGCTGACAAAGCCGTTATTGTACGGAAAAGTCACCGCTCACGCGCGGCCGGCATCCGACCCGGCCGACCCGAACGCTCAGGAGTTTCCCCATGTCGACCCGTGCCGCCCACCTGGCCAGCCTCGACCTGTTCGCCCTCGCCGAGCGCTTGGGGCGAGCCTGTCGCGAGCGGGGCATCACGGTCACCGCGGCGGAGTCCTGCACTGGCGGCGGCGTGGCCAGTGCCATCACGGCCGTGGCCGGCAGTTCCGAGTGGTTCGAGACCGGCTATGTGACCTATTCCAACGGTGCCAAGAACCGACTGCTCGGGGTGCCGGAAGCGCTGCTGGTCGAGCATGGCGCGGTGAGTCGCGAGGTCGTCGAGGCGATGGTGGCCGGTGCCTGTCGTGATAGCGGTGCCGGGCTCGGGGTGGCGATCAGCGGGGTGGCCGGCCCCGGCGGCGGCAGTGACGACAAGCCCGTGGGGACCGTCTGGCTGGCCTGGGGAGATGCCGAAGGGGCCGAGACGGAGTGCCATCTCTATCCCGGCGACCGCGCCTCGGTGCGTGAGCAGGCCGTGCGCGAGGCACTGATCGGCCTGGTGCGGCGGCTGGAGCGTCCCTGACCTCCCCCCGGCTCGTACCAAGGTGGCGTTGGTGCTGGTCGCGGCGGGAATTTTTCGCCATACTACTGTTCAGTCATACAGTAGTTACCGGCATCGTCATCTTCATTCGCTATCTCTCAGGAGTTCCTTCATGGCTCAGGACGAAAACCGCAACAAGGCACTGAATGCCGCCCTCTCCCAGATCGAGCGCCAGTTCGGCAAGGGCGCCGTGATGCGCCTGGGCGATGCTCCCCGCGTGGTGATGCCATCCGTCTCTACCGGCTCGCTGGGCCTGGACATCGCACTCGGCATCGGCGGGCTGCCGCTGGGTCGGGTGGTCGAGATCTTCGGTCCCGAATCCTCGGGCAAGACCACCCTGACCCTCTCGGTGATCGCCCAGGCCCAGAAGCAGGGCAAGACCTGCGCCTTCATCGATGCCGAGCATGCCCTCGACCCGAGCTACGCCGAGAAGCTCGGCGTCAACCTCGATGACCTGCTGGTCTCTCAGCCGGACACCGGCGAGCAGGCCCTCGAGATCTGCGACATGCTGGTACGTTCCGGAGGCGTCGACGTGATCATCATCGACTCGGTGGCGGCGCTGACGCCGCGAGCCGAGATAGAGGGTGAGATGGGCGACTCCCACGTCGGCCTGCAGGCGCGCCTGATGTCTCAGGCCCTGCGCAAGATCACCGGCAACATCAAGAACGCCAACTGCATGGTGGTGTTCATCAACCAGATCCGCATGAAGATCGGGGTGATGTTCGGCAGCCCCGAGACGACCACCGGCGGCAACGCGCTGAAGTTCTACTCCAGCGTGCGGCTGGATATCCGCCGCACCGGCTCGGTCAAGCAGGGCGACGAGGTGACCGGCAACGAGACCCGGGTCAAGGTGGTCAAGAACAAGGTGGCGCCGCCGTTCCGCCAGGCCGAGTTCCAGATCCTCTATGGCAAGGGCATCTACCATGCCGGTGAGGTGGTCGACCTGGGCGTGCAGTGCAAGCTGGTCGACAAGGCGGGCGCCTGGTACAGCTATCAGGGCAACAAGATCGGCCAGGGCAAGGCCAATGCCGCGCAGTTCCTCGAGGACAATCCGGCGGTGATGGAGGAGATCGAGACCCAGATCCGCGCCCAGTTGCTCGCCCCGGTGGAGCCAAAGCGGGAGGAGGCCGTCGACGACGTGGTGGTCGCCGAGGACGACCGCGGCGACGATCGGCTGTAGACCATGTTCGGCTCATCCCCCCTTGGTGACGAGTCGAGGCCCCGGGACGACGCCATCCGCCTGCTGGCTCGGCGGGAGTACTCGCGCCACGAGCTGGCCGAGCGGCTGGTGGCGAAGGGGCACGAGGCCGAGGCCATCGCCGGCTGCCTCGATGCCCTGGCCGAGGAGGGACTGCAGAGTGATACACGCTTCGCCGAGAGCTTCCTGCGTTCACGCATCCTGCGCGGCCAGGGGCCGCTGAAGATCCGCCTCGAGCTGGAGCGGCGCGGCCTCGATCGGGAGGAGATCCGTCTCGCCTTCGACGAGGCCGCGCAACGTGGCGAAGGCGACTGGTTCGCCCTCGCCTGCGATGCGCTCTCGCGGCGTTTTTCCGGCCCGGGCGACATCCCTCGCGAACGCGCCCGCCGCGAACGCTTCCTGGCAAGCCGCGGTTTCGACTTCGATCAGGTGCGCCATGCCCTGGAACATGCCTGGGATTCGGCGACAGATCACAGCTAGTACTAGGGGCGGGGACAAGCTGAAGAAGAGATCCTGTACCAGGTATGGAGTCGGTAGCGCCCGGGTAAGGGTTCACCGCAGCCCCTCGCAGGCCTGTCGCCGGATCAGGCCTTGCCCCTTCAGTCGATTGACAACTGCGCTATAATGGCTCCCTTTGCGAATGCCCCGGGTGGCACTCCTGTGGCGCAGTGGCGAGCCGATTCCGGCGTCGATACGCCGCCTGCCGACCCACTGCCTGCCCACCGGGTCACCATGCTCATCGCCACGGATACCCCATGAAAAGCGCAGACATCAGACAGGCTTTCCTGAGTTTCTTCGAGGAGCAAGGCCATACCGTCGTGCCCTCCAGCTCCCTGGTGCCGGGCAACGACCCGACCCTGCTGTTCACCAATGCCGGTATGGTGCCGTTCAAGGACGTCTTCCTGGGACGCGACCCGCGCCCTTACGTGCGTGCCACTTCCTCCCAGCGTTGCGTCCGCGCCGGTGGCAAGCACAACGACCTGGACAACGTCGGCTATACCGCTCGCCACCACACCTTCTTCGAGATGCTGGGCAACTTCAGCTTCGGCGACTACTTCAAGCGCGATGCCATCCATTTTGCCTGGAACTTCCTGACCGAGGTACTGGGTCTGCCGAGGGAGAAGCTCTGGGTCACGGTTCACATCAGCGATGACGAGGCCGAGCGCATCTGGAAGGATGAGATGGGCATCGACCCCGAGCGTTTCTCGAAACTCGACGAGGACAACTTCTGGCAGATGGGGGATACCGGTCCCTGCGGGCCGAGCTCCGAAATCTTCTTCGATCACGGTCCCGAGGTGTGGGGTGGCCCTCCCGGCAGCCCCGAAGAGGACGGCGACCGCTACATCGAGATCTGGAACCTGGTGTTCATGCAGTTCGATCGTGATGCGACGGGCAACCTCAATGCACTGCCCAAGCCCTCCATCGATACCGGGATGGGCCTGGAGCGCATCGCCGCGGTGATGCAGGGCGTGCACTCCAACTACGAGATAGACCTCTTCCAGAACCTGCTGGAAGCCGCGGCGCGTGCCACCGGTCACGCCGACACCACCACCCCCTCGCTGCGGGTGATCGCCGACCATATCCGCTCCTGCGCCTTCCTGGTGGCCGACGGGGTGATGCCCTCCAACGAGGGTCGTGGCTACGTGCTGCGCCGGATCATCCGTCGCGCCATCCGCCATGGCCACAAGCTGGGGGCCCGTGGCAACTTCTTCCACAAGCTGGTGGGGGCGCTGGACGCGGAGATGGGCGAGGCCTTTCCCGAGCTGCGCCAGGCGCGCCACCAGATCGAGCGCGTGCTGCTGAAGGAAGAGGAGCAGTTCGCCCGCACCCTGGAGCATGGCATGGGCCTGCTCGAGGAGGCCCTAGCCGGGCTCGAGGGCGATACGTTGCCCGGACATACGGTGTTCAAGCTCTACGACACCTACGGCTTCCCCTATGACCTGACTGCCGACGTCTGCCGCGAGCGTGACGTCAGCCTCGACCAATTGGGCTTCGAACGCGAACTGGAGGCCCAGCGCGAGCGTGCACGGGCGGCCAGTCAGTTCGGTGCTGACTACGCGGCGGGCCTCGACCTCGAGGGCGAGACCACCTTCACCGGCTATGATCATCTGGAGGATCGTGCCACGGTCACCGCGATCGTCGACCGCGAGGGCAATCCCCTGGCGCGGCTTGAGCCCGAGCAGCACGGTGTCGTGGTGCTGGATCGCACCCCCTTCTATGGCGAGTCCGGCGGCCAGGTGGGCGATACCGGCTACCTGGAGCTCGAGGGGGGGCGCTTGCTGGTCACCGACACTCAGAAACAGGCCGGCCATCACCTGCACCACGGTGTTCTGCTCGAGGGAGAGCTGGCCGTGGGAGCAGAGGTACACCCAAGGGTGGACGCGCGCCTGCGCGGTGCCACCGTGCGCAATCACTCGGCGACCCACCTGATGCACAAGGCGTTGCGGATGGTGCTCGGCGACCATGTCCAGCAGAAGGGCTCGCTGGTCACGCCCGAGCGGCTGCGCTTCGACTTCAGCCACTTCGAGCCGATGACGGACGAGCAGCTGGCCGAGGTGGAGCGCCTGGTCAATGAACAGATACTCGCGAACGCTGCGACCCACATCGAGCAGATGACCCTCGACGAGGCAAAGGCCAGGGGTGCGGCGGCGCTGTTCGAGGCCAAGTATGCCGACAGCGTGAGGGTGCTGACGATCGGCGCCGATGACTTCTCCATCGAGCTGTGCGGTGGTACTCACGTAGGGCGCAGCGGTGATATCGGCTGCTTCCATATCGTCGGCGAGGCGGGTATCGCCAGCGGCGTGCGCCGTATCGAGGCGATTACCGGCGAGGGAGCGCTGGCCTGGTTCAGGGAACAGGAGTCTCGCCTGAACCGCATCGGCGAGCGTCTCAAGGCCAAGCCTGAGCAGGCGGAGGAGCGAGTCGACTCGCTCCTCGAGCGAAACCGCACCCTGGAGAAGGAACTCGAGCGGCTCAAGGCCAAGCTGGCTAGCGCCGCAGGCAACGACATGATCAACGAGGCCCATGAGGTCAAGGGCGTCAAGGTGCTGGCCAAGCGCCTCGATGGCGTGGCCGGCAAGGAGCTTCGCGGCATGCTCGATCAGCTCAAGAACAAACTGGGATCCGGCATCGTGGTGCTGGGCGTGGCCGATGCCGAGTCCGGCAAGGTCAGCCTGATCGCCGGCGTGACCGATGACCTCACCGGTCGGGTCAAGGCCGGAGAGCTGGTCAATCACGTGGCGGCTCAGGTCGGCGGCAAGGGCGGCGGCCGGGCGGACATGGCCCAGGCCGGCGGCAGCGACGTCTCTGCGCTGCCGGGGGCGCTGGAAAGCGTGCCCGCTTGGGTCGAGGAGCGACTGCAGTAATGGGCGACAGGGCCGGTGGCAGCGATGCCCCGGCCCTCGTCATGTTCACTCACCCTTCACTCATCCGAGCGCTACCCGCATTCGACAGACGAGGGAAATCGGCATATGGCACTATACGTACAGAAATTCGGCGGCACCTCGGTGGGCTCCGTGGAGCGCATCAAGGCCGTGGCCGAGAAGGTCAAGGGCTTTCGTGACAACGGCCACCAGATCGTGGTCGTGGTCTCCGCCATGAGCGGCGAGACCAACCGCCTGATCGGCATGGCCAACGAGATCAATGACGAGCCGACCCCGCGCGAGATGGACATGCTGGTCTCCACCGGCGAGCAGGTCACCATCTCGCTGCTGGCCATGGCCCTGCACAAGCTGGGCGTGCCGGCGACCTCCTATACCGGTTCCCAGGTGGGCATCCAGACCGACAGCGCGCACACCAAGGCGCGCATCCAGCGCATCGAGACCGACGAGCTCCAGGCCGACTTGGACGATGGCCAGGTGGTCGTGGTCGCCGGCTTTCAGGGCGTCGACGAGGAGGGCAACATCACCACCCTCGGTCGTGGCGGGTCCGACACCACCGGCGTGGCCCTGGCCGCCGCGCTCAAGGCCGACGAGTGCCAGATCTACACCGACGTCGACGGTGTCTACACCACCGACCCGCGGGTCTGCTCCAGGGCCCAGCGTCTCGATACCATCACCGTCGAGGAGATGCTGGAACTGGCGAGCCTCGGCTCCAAGGTCCTGCAGATCCGTGCCGTCGAATTCGCCGGCAAGTACAATGTCGCGCTGCGCGTGCTGTCCAGCTTCGAGGATGGCCCCGGCACCCTGATCGTTGCTGACTCCGACCAAGACGAGGATTCCATGGAAGAACCGCTGATCTCCGGTATCGCCTTCACCGCCAACGAAGCCAAGCTGACCCTGCTCAACACCCCCGATGTGCCGGGCGTGGCTTCGCGCATCCTGGGCCCGATCGCCGATGCCAACATCGAGGTCGACATGATAGTCCAGAACGTGGCGCCGGCCGGTGACTACACCGACTTCACCTTCACGGTGGCCAAGGGCGACTACAAGCAGACCATGAAGATCCTCCAGGATCAGGTGCTTCCTGATCTTGGCGGCGGTGAACTGCGCGGTGACGACAACATCGCCAAGGTCTCGCTGGTGGGCGTGGGCATGCGCTCCCATGCCGGTGTGGCCTCGAAGTTCTTCCGTGTGCTGGCCGACGAGAACATCAACATCCGCATGGTCTCCACCTCCGAGATCAAGATATCCGTGGTGATCGATGAGAAGCACATGGAGCTGGCCGTCAAGGCGCTGCACAAGGCCTTCGGTCTCGACAAGCGCGATATCGAGCAGGAATAACGGCTCCCTCGAGTTGCCGACACCTTCTACGCTTCTGGGGAAGGTCGCCGACACGGGTGCCACAGTGCTATCTTTCAATGTGGCACTGGAGTGTCATGAGTTGGCAGCATTGGTCAGGGACGACGAGTTGGCGCACAATGCAACAACGTCGCCCCTGCCGGCGAGCATCCCGTAGCCAGAAGTCTGAGAAGGAGATCAGTCATGCTCATCCTGACCCGCCGCGTCGGCGAAACCCTGATGATCGGTGATGACGTCACCGTGACCGTCCTTGGCGTCAAGGGCAATCAGGTTCGCATTGGCGTCAATGCTCCCAAGGATGTCGCCGTGCATCGGGAAGAGATCTACCAGCGTATCCAGCGTGAGAAGTCCGAGCCTGACCTCGAGAGCGACATAGGCGCATAGCTCGTGCCGGATGAATCGCGAGAAGTGCCGGCGCGTATGCGCATCGAAAAATCGCCGGGTTCACTGGACAATGGCCTTCTAAAACGGTAGGATACGCACCGTGTCGACGAGGGAGAGGTGGCCGAGTGGCTGAAGGCGCTCCCCTGCTAAGGGAGTAAGGGGTTTATAGCCTCTTCGAGGGTTCGAATCCCTCCCTCTCCGCCATCGTCGATATGCGAAGATAGAGCGCCCGTAGCTCAGCTGGATAGAGTACCTGACTACGAATCAGGTGGTCGGAGGTTCGAATCCTCCCGGGCGCGCCATCTTGACAACGGGTGTGATCGGCCACGTCGCCGTGCCATCCTCGCAATGAGTCTCCTCGTTGCCTCACGCGCCCGTAGCTCAGCTGGATAGAGTACCTGACTACGAATCAGGTGGTCGGAGGTTCGAATCCTCCCGGGCGCGCCAGATTTCGACCCGTCCTCATCATGAGGGCGGGTCTTCTGTTTTTGTGTCGATGTTTTCTCGCTAGCTGGACCGGACCTGCCCAGGGAGGGGCCCGGTTCCGCGATCGTTTGGGGCGCCGTCGCTTTGCGACGTGCGCCCCTTTTTTGTCCGGATCATGGCTGTGTGCAGTGTCGCGCCCTGGGGCTTGGTGCTCGCGGTTGGGGTAGAGGCTATGCGGTCAGGGCCGTCGCGGCAGTCACCCCGGCCGAGGCGCTGGCCAGGCCATCGAGCAAGGTGTCCAGGTCAGTGATGCGTTTCAGGGCCTGGAAGCGCCACGCTGCCTCTTTGTCACGTTGGCGCATATGGTTGAGCCATTGCTTGAGCAGGGAGGTGACGACACGATCGGGAAGTGTGCTACGCTGCATTGCAGCAAATTCGGCGAGGATCTCCGCTCGGACAGCCCAGGGCGTTTCTGGCAGTCGTTCGCCGGTGGCCTGCCAGTGGCGGATGCGGGCGGCCAGTCGGGGGTCGGCCAGTGCGCCGCGACCCAGCATCACGTCGCGGCAGCCGGAGAGCGTACGCGCCTTCCAGTAGTCTTCCAGGGACCAGATGTCGCCGTTGGCCACTACCGGAATGGAGAGGCGCTGGCGGATCCGGCCGATCCACTCCCAGTGGGCGGGTGGGCGATAGCCTTCGTCGCGTGTGCGGCCGTGGACCACCAGTCGCTGGGCGCCCGCGTCCTGTGTCGCCAGGGCGCAGGCCAGCGCCTGGCGGCGGTCGGCGAAGCCCAGGCGGATCTTGGCGGTCACCGGGATCTCGTCGCCCACGGCCAGGTGTACCGCCTCCACGGCGGCATGGACGCGACGCGGGTCCCGGAGCAGCGAGGCGCCGCCATCGTGGCGATTGACCATCTTGGCCGGACAGCCGAAATTGAGATCCAGGCCGGTGGCGCCGAGTCGCAGGGCCTGGAGGGCATTGGCCGCGAGCGCCTCGGGGTCCGATCCCAGCAACTGTAGTGTCACGGGGACGCCGCTTGGGGTGGCGGGTACCCCGGAGGCATGAAGCTCAGGGCAGTGCTTATGGAAGACGCGGGGTGGAAGCCGGGCATCGACGACGCGCACGAACTCGGTCACCACCCAGTCGAATCCCGGGGGGCGAGTCAGCAGGTCGCGGGTCACTGCATCGATGACCCCTTCCATGGGCGCTAGTCCGATTCGCCCATCATGTAGTAAATTAACAACGCTGAGTTCCACCATGGCGCCATTGCAATCTGTCCGGGGTGTGGCAGGTTATATGATCCTAAATAATGCGCAAGTCGGTTTTTCATGCCTGAGCGGGCCAAACTTGGCGCAAGAATCAGGAGAATTCGCATGCAGGACACGCAGCTGATACATGAGGGCATTGCCCTGATGGGCCTGGGCATGGGGTTTGTCTTTGTTTTTCTTACCGTCCTGGTGGGAGTGACCACGCTGATGTCGAAGACGATCGGTCGCTTCTTCCCCGAGCCGGCCGCTCCCGCCGGTCCCCGAGCAGGCTCTCGCCAGGACGATGATATCACCGTGGTCATCAGCGCGGCGGTGCATCGCTATCGCCACCGGCACCGGCGCTGAGTCGACCGTACCCCCTTTCTCCTTCCATTCATATCGACAAGGTCACCACCATGAATGACAAGACACGCCCACTTGGCATCACCGATGTCGTCCTGCGAGATGCCCACCAGTCGTTGTTCGCTACCCGCATGCGCCTGGACGACATGCTGCCGATCGCCGAGAAACTCGACCGTGTCGGCTTCTGGTCCCTGGAATCCTGGGGCGGTGCCACCTTCGACGCCTGTATCCGCTACCTCGGCGAGGATCCGTGGGAGCGGATACGGGCGTTGAAGGAGGCGATGCCCAACACCCCTCAGCAGATGCTGCTGAGGGGTCAGAACCTGCTCGGCTACCGCCACTACGGCGATGATCTCGTGGACAAGTTCGTCGAGCGGGCGAAGACCAACGGGGTCGACGTGTTCCGTGTCTTCGATGCCATGAATGACCCGCGCAACCTCGAGCGTGCCATCCAGGCCGTGCGCAACGTGGAAGGCCACGCCCAGGGCACCCTCTCCTACACGGTGAGCCCGGTGCATACCCTGGACGGCTGGGTCGAGCTCGGCAAGTCCATCGCCGCCATGGGAGCCGACTCACTGGCGATCAAGGACATGGCCGGCCTGCTCAAGCCCTACGATGCCTATGAGCTGGTCACCAAGCTCAAGAAGGCCGTGGATATCCCGATCAACATGCACTGTCATGCCACTACAGGACTCTCCACCGCCACGGCCCTCAAGGCCGCCGAGGCGGGCATCGACAACGTCGACACGGCGATCTCCTCCATGTCGATGACCTACGGCCACAGCCCGACCGAATCCATGGTCGCCATCCTTCAGGGCACCGAGCGCGATACCGGCCTGGACCTGGAGCTGCTCGAGGAGATCGCCGCCTACTTCCGAGAAGTCCGCAAGAAATATTCCGCCTTCGAGGGATCGCTCAAGGGCATCGACTCGCGGATCCTGATCGCCCAGGTGCCGGGCGGCATGCTCACCAACATGGAAGGCCAGCTCAAGGAACAGGGTGCCGGCGACAAGCTCGACGACGTGCTCCAGGAGATTCCGCGCGTGCGCGAGGATCTGGGCTTCATTCCCCTGGTCACCCCGACCTCTCAGATCGTGGGCACCCAGGCGGTGATGAACGTGATGATGGGCGAGCGCTACAAGTCGATCTCCAAGGAGGTCCAGGCGCTGCTCAAGGGGGAGTATGGCGCCGCCCCGGCCTCGTTCAACAAGGAACTGCAGGCGAGAGTTCTGGAAGGAGGTGAACCGATCACCTGTCGTCCGGCCGACCGGCTCGATCCCGAGATGGACAAGATGACCGCCGAGCTCAAGGAGAAGGCCAAGGCCAAGGGCATCCGCCTGGCCGAGGGGGAGCGCGAGATCGATGACGTCCTCACCTATGCGCTCTTCCCGCAGATCGGTCTGAAGTTTCTCCAGAATCGCGACAACCCCGATGCCTTCGAACCCGCGCCCCAGGCTCCCGACGCCGGCGCCAGCCAGCCGGTGTCTGCTCAGAGGGCCGAGGCCAAGGCGCCGGCGGGTCCGGAGACCTACACCGTCACTGTCAACGGCAAGCAGTACGTGGTCGAAGTCGCCGAAGGCGGCGAGATCGGTCGGGTAAGCGAGCAGGGCGGTAGCCAATTGGCCGCGAGTGCGCCTCCGGCCCCTGCCGCCTCATCGGGCGAGACCATCACCGCGCCGCTGGCCGGCAACATCTTCAAGGTCAATGTTCGCGAGGGCGACAGCGTCGAGGATGGTGATGTGGTGATCATCCTCGAGGCC
>NZ_JBEGCJ010000005.1:0-443299 GCF_040196335.1 Halomonas aquatica | reverse complement strand
TTTCGCCTGACGACCATAGCGTGCGGGAACCACCTGATCCCTTGCCGAACTCAGCAGTGAAACCGCTCAGCGCCGATGGTAGTGTGGGGTCTCCCCATGCGAGAGTAGGTCATCGTCAGGCACCTATTCCGAGAAAACCCCGAGTTCACTGAACTCGGGGTTTTTTCATATTCAGACCCTTAAAGTCTCACCTGTTATCATGCGCTTACGAATGACCTGCGGAGATTGTCCATGACGCTGACCACTCCAGCCCTGCTGTTTCCCGCCATCTCGTTGCTGCTGCTGGCCTATACCAATCGCTTCCTCACCCTGGCCCAGTTGATCCGCAAGCTGGCTGATGAAGAACGCAACCGGCACCAGGAGGCAAATGCCACGCAGATCCTGCTGCTGCGCAAGCGTATCTCCCTGACCAAGCGGATGCAGCTGGCCGGCGTCCTGAGCTTCCTGCTCTGCACCCTCTCCATGTTTGCCCTCTTCCTCTCTCTCGAGCTGCTGGGGGTGGTGCTGTTCGGGACCAGCCTGGTCCTGCTATCCGTCTCCCTGATCTATTCCCTCTGGGAGATCCAGATCTCCACCAATGCCCTCAATGTACAGTTGAAGGACATCGAGGAACTGCTGGCGTCTGACTCGCGCCAGGCAAAGTCGAGAAGGGAGCACCATGACCGTGGCAAGTGAACTGCTGCTCTACTGCCGTCCCGGCTTCGAGCCGGATCTTGCCGCCGAGATCACCGACAAGGCCGCCGCCCTGGGCTGGCCCGGCACGACGGAGTATCGGCCGGAGGCGGGTTTCGTCCGCTTCATGGTCGACGGAGATGAGCCGGCCAACAGGCTGCATCGGGCCCTGCCGCTGGAAAGCCTGGTGTTTGCCCGCCAGAGCCTGGTGGCCCTGTCCCCGCTCTCCCTCTCCCGTGAGGACCGGCTGACCCCCATCCTCGACCAGGTGGAGGCCAGCGGCTGGAGCTTCGACTCGGTCTGGCAGGAGACGCCGGACACCAACGATGCCAAGGCCCTGGCCGGCCTGATCAAGGCGCTGAAGCGACCCCTGGAGTCGCTGCTCAAGAAGCGCGGTGCCTTGCGGCGAAAGGCGGGCGGACGACGGCTGCACCTGCTGTGGAGCGAGGGGGATCGGGTCCAACTGGGCATGAGCTTTCCCGGCAATCGCAGCGAGGT
The DNA here is from genome assembly GCF_040196335.1 of Halomonas aquatica. Classification (NCBI taxonomy): domain Bacteria; kingdom Pseudomonadati; phylum Pseudomonadota; class Gammaproteobacteria; order Oceanospirillales; family Halomonadaceae; genus Halomonas; species Halomonas aquatica. The sequence continues at coordinate 442,129 of NZ_JBEGCJ010000005.1, read as the reverse complement.
TGTGGGCGGCATACGGCGGTTACGTTTTCCCCATGCTGCCCCCAGCCGTTCCACGCTCAAGCTGGAGGAGGCCTGGCACGAGTTCGTCCCGAGAGGCGAATGGGAAGAGCGACTAGGGGAGGGCATGCAGGCGGCCGATCTGGGGGCGGCTCCGGGGGGGTGGACCTGGCAGCTGGTGCAGCGCGGCATGCATGTCTATGCCATCGACAACGGCCCCATGGACAAGGGGCTTATGGCCACCGGGTTGGTGGAACATCTGCGCGAGGACGGTTTCGTCTGGGAACCCCCCGGACGGCTCGACTGGCTGGTGTGCGATATCGTCGACAAGCCGTCGCGGGTGATGTCGATGGTGCAGCGCTGGCTGGTACGACGCTGGTGTCGGGAGGCGGTGTTCAACCTCAAGCTACCGATGAAGCGGCGCTGGCAGGAGGTCGCAGACTGCCTGTCACGCCTCGAGTCGGCCCTCGCCGAGGCCGGTGTACGGGCGGAGGTGGCGTGTCGCCACCTCTACCATGATCGCGAGGAGGTGACGGTGCACGTGCGGCTGCTGGACTGAGCCGTGGCGGCAAACGTCAGTAGGCCGTTGCCTCGTAGATCCGGATGCTCTCCTCCTCGGTCAGCAGCGGCAGCATGCCCTGCATGACCCGTCCGCGGGCCTCGCTCTGGTACCACTCCTTCCAGGCGCGCAAGTCCCGCCACTTGGTGATCATCAGACGTCGGTCGCTGTGGCCGAGTTCGACGAGGCTCTCGCCTCCGACGAAGCCGGGAGCGCCGAGGGATTGGCGCATGGCGTCCCTTGCGGCCTCCTCGTATTCCTCCTCCAGGCCGGGCATGATGCGACGTTCGATAATGATCTTGATCATCCAGTTACTCTCCTGCTTACCTGTCCTTCAACGAGGTCATCGATGGTTGATTCCGCGGATTCCCTGCCGGCCTGTGATGCTCAGCTCGATACCACCGGGCTCTACTGTCCTGAACCGATCATGCTGATGCATAACAAGGTTCGCGACATGCAGCCTGGAGAAGTGCTCAAGGTGGTGGCCAGCGATCCAGCCACGACACGTGATATTCCCAAGTTCTGCAGTTTCCTCGGACATGAGCTCCTGATCCAGCAGGAAGAAGATGGAAGTTACCTCTACTTTATCCGTCTCGGCTGAGAGGCGGCCAGCCCGTCACTCAGCGGTAGGTTCAACGTCGATGTCGGGCATGACCATCAGGGCCAAGGCCTCGAGGGTGGTGGGATCCTCTTGCCGGATGCGGTTGGCGATCTGACGCTGGAAGAAGTAGACCACCCGGTGCTGGCTGTGGCCGGGATAGAGACAGGGATCGCCGGGCAGGATCGGGGTGGTCCTGGCGAGCCGCTCGTCGGCGAGCAGGGCCTCCACCGCGCCGTCGCTGTAGAGGCGCCAGCCGAAGACCTGCTTGAGCTGCCAGGGAGCGTCCCCCTCGTCCATGCACAGGGCGTGGGTCCCCTGCGTCTCCGGAAGCTGCTGGATCATCGTGGTCTCGTCGGTCTCTTCATAGTCGAAGTAGGCGGCGGCGTGCTCGAGTTCCAGCACCTTGTGTTCGGGGGGCTGGTCGAAGAGCTCTTCGGTTTCCGGGTCACGATAGCCGATGAATTGGCCGTGCTCGGTGTCGTCGAGACGATGGCAGGGCGTGAGGGCCTCCATCCAGGGCACCAGGCCCACCACCTCGCCATCTTCCTGCAGCCCCCATGCCAGCAGGGGCATGCCGTACAGGGTGTCGGAATCCGATGCGAGCTGGTAGACCATTTCCAGGTTGTCCAGCTCTGGTGATAGGCGTACCAGCCTGCGTCTTGCCAGCTGGCGTTGGCGCATGGCCTCGAGGTCGATGACCTGGGCGCTGCGGGGTGACTGCGGGATTCCCATGATGTCCCTCCAAGTGCTGCATGGTCACGGCCTAGGCCTGGTAAGCAGCGCACTGCGTCACTGTCGTCTCATCAATAGCACATAGTCATTGCACAGGTTAACCCCCGAGGGCTCATTGACACTGACGGGCCCATCGGGATCGAAGCGCCTCGTGATGCGCGCGGGCCTCCGTAAAGGCCGGCAGGGGCGCCTTGGAATGGGTCAGTGACAGCCACCGTCGCCGATAATCGGTGACCGTCGTCGGGGGCGCTATCTGGGCCTCAAGCAGGGCATCGATGGCTCCGAGCCAGTGCCGAGCAGACTGGTCGAGGTCCTGCAGCCACGCCGCCAGCCGGGTGGCCTCGGGAGAATCGGTCAGACGATCGATCGAGCCGGGACACGCCTCCTCATCGGTGCGAGCAAGCGCCGCCTCGATGAGCCCCGAGGCCTCGTTCAGTCGCCGTTCGGCCAGCAGCAGGGTGCGCAGCAGTTCGGCAGAGAACGGACGCTCCTGAAGGGTCTTGAAATGGCCCTCCAGGATGGCCGAATCGGCTGCCCACTCCGGGTCGAACTGGTGCAGGGTCACCTTGCGCAGATAGATCAGGGCCGTGCTGCGAAGCCGAGCCTCGCCGAGGGCCTCGGGAGAAAGGACCGAGCTTGCCCGGGAGAAGTTCTTGACCCACTCCTCGGAGGCGAACAGGGCATTCCAGCTCACCCTGGGCAGCTGCCGGGTCTTGATGGCGATGAGACGGGACAGGCGTTCCCGGCTGTCATCGGAGAGTTCCGAGGGCACTTCGCTATTCCAGCAGGCAGCCAGCTGTCGCCACAGATCAAGCTCATAGAGCCAACGTTGGCTGGGTGGGGCCACCCGGCCCAGCTGGTTGTTGCGCCCCGCCACCAGGTTGGCGATGTGGCAACCGCGCAGGGCGTAGATGTCGAGCATACCTTCGCGGGTCTCGGTGACCTCCAGTACCCGCTGGTCTCGCTCCGGGAAGGCGCCGATATTGTCCGGGGACGAACGGTGTGGTGCCTCGAGCCCGAGTGTCTCGGCCAGTCGCTGTTGGTAGTCCTCCAGCAGTGCCTCGGTTTCGCCATCGCCGCAGCCGGCCAGGATCGACAGGATCATGACGAGCAGCATGCCACGGGCCAGACGCTGGACCTCAATCATCGGGAACCTCGCTGCTGGCATGAGCCATCGCCTTGCTCATGCGCCTCAGCCGCTCGCCCAACAGAAACGCTGCGGTGGTCAAGCCGGCGACCAGGCCGATCCAGTAACCATGCACGCCCAGTGGGTCGAACCATCCGGACAGGCCGTAGCGTCCCAGCCAGTGACCGCCTCCCAGCCCCACCAGCCAGTAGGCCAGCAGGGTGATCAGCATGATGATGCGGGTGTCCTTGTAGCCGCGCAGAGCCCCGGCCAGATTGACCTGCAGCGAGTCCGACACCTGGTAGACCATGGCCAGGACGACCAGCGACAGGGTCAGGCTCGCCACCTCGCTGTTGTGAGTGTAAAGCGCGATCACCGGCTCGGCAGTGAGCCACAGCAGCAGGCTGTTCAGTCCCGCTACGGCCAGGGACACCAGGATGCCGTTCCAGGCCACCAGGCGGGCATGGTCGTGGCGGCCTTGCCCGAGGGTATTGCCTACCCTCACGGTCAGCGCCATGCCAAGCGACAGGGGCAGCATGAACAGGATGGAGGTGTAGTTGAGCGCGATCTGGTGAGCCGCCACGGTGATCTCGCCGAGGCTGGCGACGAAGAGGGCGATCAGCGTGAACAACGTGACCTCGAAAAAGATCGCCACGCCGATCGGAGCGCCCACGCGCAGCAGTTCGGCGATGAGCGACCAGCGGGGCGGGGAGAGGGGCCGCCAGAGATCGATGTCGCCATAGGCCCGGGAACGGCGGGTATAGGCGAACATGGCCAGGCTCATCACCCACATGGAGATCGCCGTGGCGATGCCGCAGCCCAGGGCGCCGAGGGCCGGCAGGCCCTGCAGCCAGTTGGGCAGCCAGTCACCGAAAAGTCCCGTCAGTCCCTCGCCGCCGTAGATCAGCACGAAATTGCAGGGGATGTTCACGCCGAGTCCCACCAGGCTGATCCACAGGGAGGGCCGGGTATGGTTCATGCCGTCGGAGAAGGCGCGCAGCGCCTGGAACAGCGCCACTCCGGGCATGCCGAAGGCCACGGCAGCCAGGTAGGCCGCGGCGCGTGTGGCGACCTCTTCGGGGACCGCCATCAGACGGAAGAGCGGCATCACCGCGCTCCACAGCAGCACCGCGGCGATGATGCCCAGTGCAAGGGCCACCCAGAGCGCCTGATGCACATTGGGCCGAATGCCAGCGGTGCGTCCGCCGCCGAGCAGTTGAGCGACGATGGGCGTCAGTCCCATCAGGGTGCCGGTCATGAACAGCATCAGCGGCATCCACAGACTTGAGCCGACCGAGACCGCCGCCAGGTCCGTGGCGCTGAGCCGTCCGGTCATCATCACGTCGACGACACTCATGCCTGCCTGAGCCAGCTGTGCCCCGCAGATCGGCAGGGCCAGGCGCATCAGCGAGGAGGTTTCCCTGCGGCTGGTGGCCAGCAGGCGTGAAGAAAACGGCACCAAGTAACGGCTCCATGCAGCAGAGGAGAGGGCGCCGTCGGTGCGCGACGAGCGCCGGGAGGACGGGCAGTCTATCAGTCGGCAGCGATTTTCGCTCCGTCCACCCAGCGCCTATAATGCCCTCCATTTGCGACTTCCGGGAGCCAGCGTGACCCACCGACTCAAGGATGTCATCGCCCTGTTCGACGGTCTCTTCCAGGAGACCTTCACTACGCGCCTCGTCCGGGGGGAAGACGAACCGCTCTATCTGCCGGCAGATGAGGCGTCCCCCTGGCATCGGGTGATCTTCGCCCGCGGCTTCTTCGCCAGCGCCCTGCACGAGGCCAGCCACTGGTGCATCGCCGGGGTCAGGCGCCGCGAGCTCGAGGACTACGGTTACTGGTACCAGCCGGATGGCCGCGATGCCCTCCAGCAACGCCAGTTCGAGACAGTCGAGGTGGCGCCACAGGCCCTTGAGCTGCTCTTTTCGCAGGCCTGTGACCTGCCCTTCAACGTCAGCGTCGACAATCTGGGTGAGGTGGAGGTCGATCGTGTGGGCTTCCAGTCGCGGGTCGAGGCGCGCGCCCAGCGCTACCTGAACGAGGGCCTGTCGGGGCGTGCGGAGGCCTTCCGCCTTGCCCTCTCGGCCTTCTACCGGGAGGGAGCCAGCCTTCAGGCCGCCGTGGCCGAGGGACGCCGTCTTCTCGGGGCGGCCTCCGGCGGGATGGTCAGGACGACAGCCCTGGAGGATAGTCCTTAACGACAGCCCTGTAGAACAGCGCTGCTCCTCAGTCCTCGAGGTCGTCACCCTCCATCAGGCGGCCATCGAACGGGGTGGCTTCGTGGGCCTCGCCACCCGGGACGAGACGCTGGTGCAGGTAGAGCATCACCTCTACCTCGTGCTCCGGCCGAAGCGGTTCGAGCCCCATCTCGCTGAACAGGTCGCCTCGGGCACGGGCCCAGTCGCCGGGTCCCAGGTCTCGGTAGAGGCTTTCGGCCGGTGCCAGCTCCACGAAGGGGTCGAGGCCGTAGGTGTCGAAGATGCGTGAAATGGCCGCTTCATCGTCGCTGACCCCCGCTGTGTAGAGGGTCTCGCTGAAGTGATCGTTCTCCAGCTCGCGGATCACGTCCAGCGGGCTCACCCCGATGCTGTTGAGCTCCTCCAGACTGTAACCGCCCAGCGAGACCATCTCGTTTTCGAGCCAGTCATCGTCGGGCTGGATCAGGGTGTGCTTGATGCGTCCGTCGGGCAGCGTCCAGGCGATCGCCAGTGGCAGGCCATTGTCGTCGCCGGTCTCTACCGCAATGAAGCCGGGCGTCTCGTTGATGCCGGAACCGGCCATGTCAGGATTCCTCGTGTTCGATGTCGTGGTGCGTCTCGCCAGGCGCCAGGCGGAAGAAGGCGCAGGCGGTGGCCGTGGTGGCGCGGGCCAGGTCGGCCTCGGCCATGCCCCGCCAGTGGGCGATCTCCCTGACGATCCAGGGCAGCAGGGCCGGCTCGTGCCGTCTTCCCTTGAGTTTGGCAGGTAAATTGCGCGGCAGCAGGTAGGGACAGTCGGTTTCTACCATCAATCGGTCCAGGGGAATCTCGCCCACCAGGTCGCGCAGGTGGTGACCGCGTCGCTCGTCGCAGAGCCAGCCGGTCAGGCCGATGTGCAGGTCGAGGTCACGGTAGCCGAAGAGCGTCTCGCGGTCGGCGGTGAAACAGTGGATCACGGCGTCCCCGATGTCGTCGCGCCAGGCATGCAGCATCTCGCGCATGCGTCTCCCGGCATCCCGCTCATGGAGAAACAGCGGCTTCCCGCTCTCCGCCGCGAGGCCTAGCTGGGCTTCCAGGGCGTGCTCCTGCTCTGCGGGGGTGGAGAAGTTGCGGTTGAAGTCCAGGCCGCACTCGCCCACTGCCACCACCTCGGGCAGGCGATGCAGGTCGCGCATGGCGGCCTCCAGCGTCGGGTCCCACTGGCTGGCGTCGTGGGGGTGCACGCCGGCGGTGGCGTAGAGCCCCGGGTGGCGCCGGGCCAGGGCCACGGCCTGCTCGGCGTGCTCCCGGTCGGTGCCGGTGAGGATCAGGGTGGTCACGTTGGCGGCTCGCGCGCGCTGGATCGTCGCCTCGAGGTCGCGGGTGAAGCTCTCGTGGGTCAGGTTGGCGCCGATATCCACCAGCGAGGCCGGTGAACGGAACCTCAGCGCCTCGGGCAGCACGTCATCGAAGGGGGGCGTTGCGTCGGCCACGGCGGAACACTCCTTTGAAAGCGGGCGCGCATTGTACCCGGGAGTGGTGGGGTGGGGCCACGCCGGCCCGGCCATGCGTTACACTAGCGCCCTCGTTGAATGAAGAGGTGAACGCGTGACCCTGCTACGTCTGGAACAGCTGCAACTGGCCTATGGTACCCAAGTGCTGCTCGACGGCGCCGACCTGGTGCTGGAGAAGGGCGAGCGCCTCGCCCTGGTGGGACGCAACGGCACCGGCAAGTCGACCCTGCTGAAGATCGTGGCCGGAGAGGTCCAGGCCGATGGCGGCAGCATCTGGCGCGCGCCGGGACTTAAGATCGGCGTGCTCGCCCAGGAACTGCCGGATGCCTCCGGTCAGACGATCTTCGACGTGGTGGCCCAGGGCCTCCCCGAGGCGGGTGAGCTGCTCTCCGAGTACCATCACCTGATCCACGAGGCCGACCCGGACATGGAACGCATGGCCAGGCTGCAGACCCGTATCGAGGCCATCGACGGCTGGTCCTTCCACCAGCGCATCGACGTCGTCCTGACCCGGCTGGGGCTGCCCGAGGAGGCCGAGATGAGCGACCTCTCCGGTGGCTGGCGTCGTCGTGTGGCGCTGGCAAGGGCCCTGGTTGCCGAGCCAGACCTGCTGCTGCTCGACGAGCCCACCAACCATCTGGACCTTGACACCATTTCCTGGCTGGAGGAGCAGCTCGCCGACTTCAATGGCGCGGTGCTGTTCATCACCCACGACCGTGCCTTCCTGTCGAAGCTTGCGACGGCGATTCTCGAGCTCGACCGCGGACGCCTGGGACGCTATCCGGGCGACTATGCCGCCTATCAGGAGCAGAAGAACCACGAGCTGGAGGTCGAGGCCCGGGAGAACGCCGAGTTCGACAAGAAGCTCGCCCGCGAGGAGGCCTGGATCCGCCAGGGCATCAAGGCACGACGGACCCGCAACGAGGGCCGGGTGCGGGCCCTGCAGCAGCTGCGCCATGAGCGCAGCGAGCGTCGCGAGCGTCAGGGCAAGGCCGCGCTGTCCGTGGACAGCGGCGCCCGCAGCGGCAAGCGGGTCGTGGAGCTCGATCACGTCACCCACCGCTTCGGTGATGAGGTGGTGATCGACGACCTCAGCCTGGAGATCCAGCGCGGCGACCGCATCGGCTTCATCGGCCGCAATGGCGCCGGCAAGACCACCCTGCTCAAGGTCCTGCTAGGTGAGCTGGAGCCCAGCGAGGGCAAGGTACTTCTCGGGACCAAGCTGAAGGTGGCCTACTTCGACCAGCTGCGCGCCGGCCTGGAACCCCAGAAGACCGTCTACGACAACGTGGCTCAGGGCAGTGACCGCATCACCGTGGGCGGCCGTGACCGTCACGTGATGAGCTACCTGCAGGACTTCCTGTTCACCCCGGACCGGGTGCGCCAGCCGGTCAAGGCGCTCTCTGGCGGCGAATCCAACCGCCTGCTGTTGGCCAAGCTCTTCACCCAGCCGGCCAACGTGCTGGTGCTCGACGAGCCTACCAACGACCTCGACGTCGAAACCCTGGAACTGCTCGAGGAGTTGCTGCTCGACTTCGACGGCACCCTGCTGCTGGTTTCCCACGACCGGGCCTTCATGGACAACGTGGTGACCAGCGTGCTGGCCTTCGAGGGCGAGGGTCGGGTGCGCGAGTACGTGGGTGGATACAGCGACTGGGTCCGCCAAGGGGGGAGGTTGCCGCCGGCCCCCTGGGAGGGGGCGGCACGCCAGGGCGCCGAGCCGTCGGCCCCGGCGGTGAGCGACAGCCAGGACCAGGCTGGGGCGTCTTCCGGCACCGCCTCGACACCACGCCCGGTCAAGCTCTCCTACAAGCTTCAGCGCGAGCTAGACGGCCTGCCCGCCGAGATCGAACGCCTCGAGGGGGAAGTGGCGGCCTTCGAGGAGCAGGTGGGCGCGCCGGCCTTCTATCAGCAGGATGCCGAGGCCGTCACCGCGACCCTTCAGTCGCTGAACGATACTCAGGCCGAGCTGGAGGCGGCCATGGAACGGTGGATGGAACTGGAGGCGATGGCCGCCGGCGAATGACCGTGGCAGCGGTGTCGGCACAGCGGTGTCTGCAGAACGACGGGCGAGATTATCCGCTGACCGATGAGGAGGCCCCTTGCACAAGAAAGGCGCCCAGTGGGCGCCTTTCCGGTGAGACGGCGAGCAGACTACTCCTCGCTCTTGGCACCCACCCGCACGGCGAGCACGTCGCACCGGGCGCCATGCAGCACGCCGGTGGAGGTGGAGCCCAGCAGCAGGGCGAAGCCGTGACGGCCGTGGGAGCCGACCACGATCAGGTCGACATCATGCTCCTCTGAGAAACGATGGATCTCGGTGTCGGGCATGCCGACCAGCACATGCTGGTTCTCGCTGGAAACATGGGTTTCGGCGATCTCGGCGAGCCGCTGCTTGGCGTGTTCGTCGAGCTGGTCCTGAATGCTGGTGAGGTCCATGGGGATGTCGCCGCCATAGGCAAATCCCAGTGGCTCCAGGGTATGCATGATGGACAGCTTGGCCTTGTTGCGATCGGCGATCTGCATCGCGCGTTCGAGGACCTTGTGGGAGTCCTTGGTCAGATCGACGGCGACCAGGACATGACGATATTCGTTGCTCATGGTGTGACTCTCCGTACAGCGTCCAGCGTATCTGGTGATGCCTCAACTCTAGGACGCCTTGCAAGACAAGACAACGACTTGCGTCAATATTTCCGAAGGAGGTCATCATGGTCTGGTTGCTGATCATCGTCATCGTCGCCCTGGTCTTCGCCCCGGCGATGTGGCTCAAGCCGTCACGCGGCCAGAAGCGCATGGGCAACCTGCGCGCGGCTGCTCGGCAGGCGGACGTGACGGTGAGGCTCGAGACGCCGCCGCTCCATGAGCCGGGCGTTTCCATGGCGGCCTATCGCTGGCCCTATGCCCAGTTGCAGCCTGGGCCCGACTTCGTGCTGGTGCGCGACGAGGTGGCCAGCCCCTCGCTCAAGCCCTTCATGGAGGGCTGGCGGTGGCGTATCGAGCCCCTTCGCCCGTTGCCGGCCTCGGCCCAAGCGCGACTCGAGGCCGTTCTGGAGGGTCTGCCCGAGGATGCGGTGGTGCTGGAGTCCGGCGCCCATGCCCTCACCCTGTGGTGGGCGGAATCCCTGGAGGTCGAGGACCTGGCACCGATCATGGAGCGAATGACCGTCCTGCGCGATGCTCTCTCGGGAAAACCCGACCGGCCGGGCGGTCGTCCCCGTCCCCCCTCGAAGCCACGCTGAATCAGATCACTCCTGCGCTTCACGGGCCTGGATCGCCAGGCCGTTCTCCTCGATGCGCGACAGCAGGTTCGCCAGCTGCGCCACGTCCTCGTCCTCGAGGCCGGCCAGCATCTCGGAACGGGCCTGGCTGACCAACGCATCGATCTTCTGCAGCAGCGGCGTGGCCTCGGGGGTCAGGAAGATCCGCTTGGTGCGGCGATCCTGCTCGCAGCCACGACGTTCGATCAGCCCCTGCTCGGACAGTTGGTCCAGGGTGCGGACCAGGGAGGGCGCCTCGACGCCGATGGCCTTGGCCAGGTCGCACTGGGGTTGGCCGTCGCCGAGCCGCCAAAGGTGGTAGAGGGTGATCCAGCGCGTCTGGGTCAGGCCCAGAGGGGCCAGGCGGCGGTCGAGGACGGCGCGCCACAGGCGTGGCACGCGAGACAGCTGGAAGCCGATGTTCTGGGGCATGGGCAATGCATCCACAGGAAGCCTGCTCGGATTGTCCGAAGCACCTGCGTGGAATGCAAGCAGGCTTATCATTGTGCCGATGGCGCCGTCGCTTGCGCGCCGGTCACTCCTGCGCCGAGGAGGAAGTGGGCGTCGTGGACTCATCGCCCTTTTCCGGTGCGTCCTGCGTGGCACTCGCTTGGGCAGTCTTCGCCTCGTCGGCGGGGGTTGCCTCACCGTCCGTCATTTCCGCCCCGGGCTCTCCGATCGCGTCGCCGGAGGACGGGGTCTCGGCTGTCTCGGACTTCGGCAGGAGCCGGCGGATATCCAGGCCCGGAATGCCGAGGGGCGATTGGATACTGCCATCGGCCAGGGTGGCCACCTCCCCATCCTCGCTGACGGTGAAGCGCAGCACCCCGATGCGCTGGCCGCTGTCGGTCATCACGTCGATGCGCCATGCACCGCTCGGGTCCGTGGGGAAGTTCTGCTTGTGACTCCAGGACCGATAGCCTTCCGCTCGTCCGCCCTGGATCTCCAGCGGAATGCGGTCGACCTCCACCCCCTCCTGCCGCCAGACGTGCACGACCTCCTCGCGCAAGCCGCGCGGCGCATGGATCGCCGTGTAGGCATAGAGCCCCTGGCCGGTCAGCGCTGTCGGCACCAGTCGCGTGCTGCCCAGCGGGCTGCGAGTCTCGGTATCGAAAGCGGGGGAGAGGGCGCTGCCCGAGATCCACAGGCTGACCGGTGGCACCCAGGCGCGGCCCATCCAGGCGCCGCCGGCCATCAGGGGAAGCAGGGCCAGCATCGCCAGATAGCGAGGCGTGGTCATCGGTCGCAGCAGGCGCATCAAGCTCGGCAGGCTGAACAGCACCATGGCGAGGATGGCCAGCACCAGGCTCTGGCCGGTGGTCAGGTGCAGCAGGGTGGGCAGGGTGACGAGCACCACAATGAAGACGCACTGGGCGTGGAAGGCGAAGTAGAGCCAGCGAAGTCGCCCTGCCAACCGATAGTAGAGCGGATCGAGTATCGACAGCAGTGCCATGGCCATTATCACCAGGGTGAAGAGCGCCTGGCCGCTGCGCCATACTGTGGTGGCGAGCAGGAAGGGCAGGGTGAAGAACAGAGTCTCCTGGTGGATCAGCTGGGTAATGAAGGTGGTCAGCCCGCGGGGCAGTCTCGGGTAGCCGCGCCGGATCAGCATGCGGCCGATCAGGCTCTCCGACAGCAGGAGTATCCAGACCATCAGCATCCCGAGGGCCAGAATGCCCCCCAGCCACTGCTGCCGCTCCACCAGAAAGAAGCTGCAAAGGCCGGTCAAGAGGGCCATCGGGGGCCACAGCCAGCTCCAGGGCCGGATGCGCTTCACCAGGCGATCGGTGCGTGCCTGCCAGGCGTCCAGATGCGGCGGGGGCCCGCCGTCAGGCGATGCGGGGGTGCGGTAAGTGTCGATCCTGGGCTCTCGAGTCATGGCCGAATCCTACCAGCATGATCCAAGCTTTAGTGAGTCGGCATGGAGATGCCATCCTTTGTGAATGGGCTTGACGTTGACGTATCACTCCCTCAAGCTGTCAAAAATCAAACGGCCGTATGAATTCTTGCATGGAGATGGATGGATGATCTATCAAGGCAATGCCATCACGGTGGCGCGTGGTCTCGATGGAGGGGGCGGGGATATCGCCATGCTCACCATCGACCTGAAGGACGAGTCCGTCAATACGCTCTCCAGCGCCGTGGTCGAGGAGCTGGGCCAGGCCGTCGAGGCGATCCGTTCCGAGCGGGGCCTTAAGGGACTGGTGATCGGCAGCGCCAAGGAGGCCTTCATCGTCGGTGCCGACATCACCGAGTTCCACGGCATGTTCGAGCAGGGCGGAGAGGTGCTGCAGCGTATGCTGGAGACCGTGCACGGCATCTTCAACGCCATCGAGGACCTGCCGTTCCCGACCGTCACCGCGATCAACGGCCTGGCGCTGGGCGGCGGCTGCGAGCTCAGCCTGACCACAGACTTCCGCGTCATGGCCGAGTCCGCGAAGATCGGCCTGCCCGAGACCAAGCTCGGCATCGTGCCGGGCTGGGGTGGTTGCGTGCGCCTGCCGCGGATCATCGGTGCCGACAATGCCATCGAGTGGATCGCCGGCGGCACCGAGAACCGGGCCGACGCGGCCCTGAAGGTGGGGGCCGTGGATGCGGTGGTGCCCGCGGAGGAACTCGAGGCGGCGGCCCTGGATATCCTGAATCGTGCCAACGGCGGCGAGCTCGACCACCGGGCCCGCCGTGACGAGAAGACCTCGCCGCTCAAGCTGGACGCCATCGAGCAGATGATGGCCTTCGAGACCGCCAAGGGCTATGTGGCCGGCAAGGCGGGTCCGCACTATCCGGCGCCGGTGGAGGCCATCAAGGTCATCCAGAAGGGCGCCGGCGAGCGGCGTGACCGGGCCCAGGCCATCGAGGGCAAGTCCTTCGTCAAGCTGGCCATGGGCGACGTGGCCTTCAACCTGGTCGGGCTGTTCATGAACGACCAGGTGGTCAAGAAGAAGGGCAGCCGCTACGCCCGCCAGGCCCGCCCGGTCAACCGGGCCGCGGTGCTGGGGGCCGGCATCATGGGCGGCGGAATCGCCTACCAGAGCGCCTCCAGGGGCACGCCGATCCTGATGAAGGACATCAAGAACGATGCCATTGAGCTGGGGCTCAAGGAGGCGCGCAAGCTCTTCGCCAAGCAGGTCGAGCGCGGCAAGCTCACCACCGCCCAGATGGCCGAGAAGCTCACCAACATCCGCCCGACCCTCTCCTACGGTGACTTCGGTGGCGTCGACCTGGTGGTCGAGGCCGTTGTCGAGAACCCGAAGGTCAAGGACGCGGTGCTCACCGAGGTGGAGGGGCAGGTGACCGAGGACACCATCCTCGCCTCCAACACCTCGACCATCTCGATAAATCGCCTGGCCGAAAACCTGAAGCGGCCCGAGAACTTCTGCGGCATGCACTTCTTCAACCCGGTGCACCGCATGCCGCTGGTCGAGGTCATCCGCGGCGAGAAGACCGGTGACGCCGCCGTGGCGGCGACCGTGGCCTATGCCCGCGCCATGGGCAAGACACCCATCGTGGTCAACGACTGCCCCGGGTTCCTGGTCAACCGGGTGCTCTTTCCCTACTTCGGCGGCTTCAGCCAACTGGTGGAGCAGGGCGCCGACTTCCAGCGCGTCGACAAGGTCATGGAGCGGTTCGGCTGGCCCATGGGGCCCGCCTACCTGCTCGACGTGGTCGGCATGGACACCGCCGTGCACGCCGGCGAGGTGATGGCCGAGGGCTTCCCGGAACGGATGGCCGGCATGGCCGGCGACCGGGGAGACGGCAAGGGCAAGAGCGCCATCCAGGTGATGTTCGAGAACGACCGCCTGGGCCAGAAGAATGCCAAGGGCTTCTACGCCTACGAGGAAGACAGGAAAGGCAAGCCGCAGAAGGTGCGCGACGAGGCGGCCATCGCGCTGGTCCGGGGCGTGGCGAAGGAGAGCCGCGAGTTCTCAGACGAGGAGATCATCGCCCGCATGATGGTGCCGCTGTGCCTGGAGACCGTGCGCTGCCTCGAGGACGACATCGTGGGCAGCCCGGCCGAGGCCGACATGGCCCTGATCTACGGCATCGGCTTCCCCCCCTTCCGCGGCGGTGCCCTGCGCTACATCGACGCCATGGGCCTCTCGGCCTTCGTCGAGCAGGCCGATCGCCTGGCCGAGGAGTTGGGACCGCTCTATGCGCCCACCGAGAGGTTGCGCGAGATGGCCGCCGCCGGCGAGCGCTTCTACCCCGCCGGGTCAGGGGACTGATTCCACCACGAACGGTCAGCCAGTGACGGTCAGTAATTCAAGGAGTTATCGATGAATGTGAATCCGAGAGACGTGGTGGTGGTCGACTGTGCCCGTTCCGCCATGGCCAAGGCCAGGAACGGGGCCTTCCGGCACGTGCGTGCCGAGAACCTGTCCGCGTCGGTGATGCAGGCGCTTCTCGACCGCAACCCGGGGCTCGACCCTGCCGAGGTTGACGACGTGATCTGGGGCTGCGTCAACCAGACCCTGGAGCAGGGCATGAACATCGCGCGCAACGCGGCGATCCTCACCGGCATCCCGCGCAGCGTGCCGGCCCAGACGGTCAATCGCCTGTGCGGGTCCTCCATGAGCGCGCTGCACATCGCCGCAGCCAACATCCAGGCCGGCATGGGTGACGTCTACCTCATCGGTGGCGTCGAGCACATGGAACATGTCGGCATGACCCATGGCGTCGACGTCAATCCTGCGGCCAGCAAGCACTTGGCCAAGGCGGCCATGATGATGGGCCTGACCGCCGAACTGCTGGGCAAGATGCACGGCATCTCCCGCGAGCAGCAGGATGCCTTCGGCGTGCGCTCCCACCAGCGGGCACAGGCGGCCATGGAGAACGGCGGCTTCGACAGCGAGATCGTCGGGATCGAGGGCCACGATGCGCGCGGCTTCCGGGTCCGGGTCGATCGCGATGAGGTGATCCGCGCCGACGCCAGCCTGGAGAAGATGGCCGAACTCAAGCCGGCCTTCGACCCGCGCAGCGGCACGGTCACCGCCGGTACCTCCTCGGCCCTCTCCGTGGGGGCGGCCGGCATGGTAGTGATGAGCGCCGAGCGTGCCCAGGCCCTGGGGCTCGAGCCTGTCGCCCGCATCCTCTCCACCGGTGTGGCGGGCTGTGACGCTTCCATCATGGGCTACGGGCCTGTGCCGGCCTCGAAGAAGGCCCTCAAGGCCGCCGGCCTGACCATCGAGGACATCCAGACCGTGGAGCTCAACGAGGCCTTCGCCGCCCAGGCCCTGCCGGTGCTGAAAGACCTGGGCCTGCGCGACGCCATGGACGAGAAGGTCAACCTCCACGGCGGGGCCATCGCCCTGGGTCATCCGCTGGGCTGCTCGGGGGCGCGCATCAGCACCACCCTGCTCAACGTGATGCAGGAGCGCGATACCAGCCTGGGCCTGGCCACCATGTGCATCGGCATGGGGCAGGGTGTGGCCACGGTGTTCGAGCGGTTGAGATAGCCTCGACACCCCACCCCATGGCCTTGCCACAACACTTGCCACAACACAGGACGGCACCCCTTGGGGTGCCGTCCTGTGTTGTGGTTCCTGTGCCTGGCGTGGGGGCGGTCAGTCGGTCACGGCGGCCATGTCCTCCTCCTCGATCCATCCCTGCTCGCGGTAGTAGCGCAGGGCGCCCTCGTGCAGGGGCGCGGTGAGCCCGTCACGGATCATCTCCTCGGGCGTCAGTGCACCGAGTGCCGGATGCGAGGCCTTGAAGCGGGCGAAGTCCTCGAAGACCGCGGCTACCAGCTGGTAGACCACGTCGGGATCGGTGTCCGCCGAGGCGACGAGGGTGCCCTTGACCCCGAAGGTGTGCACGGCCGGCTGGTCCACGCCATAGATGTCGGCGGGAATCCAGGCGCGCGTGAAGTAGGGGTAGGCACCCACCAGCAGGTCGATGGTGTCGCCCTCCACGTCCACCAGGACGGCATCGCACATTCGGATGGCCTTGGCCACCGACGCGTTGGGATGACCCACGGTATAGACCATGGCGTCGATGTTGCCGTGACATAGCTCCAGCGCCTGCTGGTCGGCCGGCAGGTTGTGGATCGAGCGGAAGTCGCTACGGCTCCAGCCGCGGGCATCCATCAGCCGCAGCATGGTGCCGCGCTGTCCCGAGCCCGGGTTGCCGATGTTCACCGAGTGCCCGGTGATGTCATTAAGGCTCTTGATGCCGGAGTCCCGGCGCACCACCAGGGAGAATGGTTCGTTGTGCAGCGAGAAGATCGATCGCAGCTTCGGGTCCGGCCCATCCTTCAGGAATCCCTCCGTACCCAGGGTGGCGTAGAGGTGGAGGTCGGACTGAGCCAGGGCGATCTTCAGCTCGCCTCGTTGCAGGGCCCTCAGGTTGGCGCTGGAGCCATCGGTGGGCTGCGCCCGACAGGGCTCCTTCAGGGTGCGACATAATGCTCGCCCGACTACATGGTAGACCCCTGCCGGGCTGGCGGTGGCGATGACCAGGGGCTCCTGGTCCTGTGCCGCGATCGGGCCCGAGAGCAGCAGACTGCCCAGGAAGGCAGCCAGGAGTCTGGCGGATGATTTCATGAAGCACCTCATGCGAGATAGCCAACCAGGGGACCCTGGACCAAAGGAGGGACCGGGGGGAAAGCCAGGGGCTGCCCCGAGATGTCTGGCCGACAGGATTGCGCCTGCGTGGCGGTTGTTGTTCGTTTTCTTACTGCTGGTTCTTACTGCTGGTTCTTGGTGCTGTTGCTTGGAGTGATGTCTTTGGTTCTGTGTTGTTTTTCAGTATGTGCTCAATCAGCCGTTTCTTCTATGTTTCCTGCTGTTGATTCGACACCCTTGAGGTATAGCATGATGCGTCCGTGTAAAGGGGCAATGGGGCCATCAACTTTAGTCGCGAAAAACAGACTTTCGTTTGATACGGGCTAGAGGATGCCGCCGTCGAGTCCTGCGGCCATCGTCATGCCCAGCTCCTCCACCTGATCGACGAACCTCTGCTGCCAGTCACCGCGCAGGATCAGCGGCGCCTGCACCCACTTCCAGCGCAGGCCGGTGACGATACTCTCCACCGCTCGCCGGGTACCCGTGCCGTCGTGGCCGGCGCGCACGTAGAGGGCGCAGGGCAGGCCCTGCTTCTCTTCCAGCACGGGGTAGTAGCTGCGATCGAAGAAGTCCTTGAGGGCGCCGCTCATGGTGCCCAGGTTCTCGGTGGTGCCGAGCAGGATGGCATCGCAGGTCAGCACGTCTTCGGGGCCCGCCTCCAGCGGCGGCTTGACCACCACCTCCACGGCCTCGATGTCCGGGTGGCGGGCGCCGCGCTCCGCGGCTTCCCGCAGCCCGAGGGTGTTGGGCGAGGGTGCATGGGCGACGATAAGCAGGCGAGGCATGGTGGTCTCCCGGGTTGAACTGGTGGCTGCCGGCCATCATGCCATGGCCGGGGAGCGTTGACAGGCGCCGGGCTTTCTCCGACGCTGAGTCGGCGCCGTCACCCCGACAACTTGATATCCAGGGAGGTTGATCATCATGGCCTTTGCACTCTCGACCATGCAGTTGGACAGCTCCGCCTTCGCGGCGGGGGGCTCCATTCCCACGCAACACACCGGAGAGGGCAAGGACACCTCGCCGGCGCTCTCCTGGCAGGGCGCCCCGGAGGGCACCAAGGGCTTCGCGCTGATCTGCCACGACCCGGATGCCCCTCTGGTGCAGAACGGCACCTATGGCTTCGTGCACTGGGTGCTCTACAACCTGCCGGCCTCCACGACCTCGCTCGAGGAGAACAGCGGCCAGGGCACCTCCGGCATCAACGACATGGGCAAGCCGGGCTACGGCGGACCCATGCCGCCAGAGGGCCACGG
Source organism: Halomonas aquatica (assembly GCF_040196335.1). Lineage (NCBI taxonomy): Bacteria > Pseudomonadati > Pseudomonadota > Gammaproteobacteria > Oceanospirillales > Halomonadaceae > Halomonas > Halomonas aquatica. The sequence continues at coordinate 424,350 of NZ_JBEGCJ010000005.1, read as the reverse complement.
CGTTCACCACTACTACTTCTGGGTGCTGGCACTGGACAAGGCCACCGACCTGCCGCAAGGCCTCTCGCTGCCCGAGCTGCTCAAGCAGATCGAGCCGAACATTATCGGCATGAACCGCCTGGTCGGCACCTACCAGCGCGGCTGAGGTTGGCGGCGCCTCGTCGCGCCTCGGCAGGAAAGACGGGCCCGCGTCGTTTTACGACGCGGGCTCGCTTCGTGTTTGCCCTGGAACAGTGAAAGAGCCGACCCACGATGCCGCTCTTGTCGTCAATAACGACGCAGGCTGTAGGAGATGGCGCACACCGAATAAGACATCGGATACAACAACGCCAAGAACGTCACATCAGGCGGGCAATATTAGGATATTGCGGCTACGATGGGGCCATGATTGGCCATGCAGTGGGGCAGCAGGGATGCCACAGCCAGCAACTACTTTAGAACGGTCGCGCTTGAAATCCGCCCACGGCAATGGGGTTCGAGGGCATGCCTTTATCGGCGCGAATGAAGGATCGTTTTCGACCCGGAACCGACATCCCGGAAAAGGACGTGAGCACGTTATTCGTTGCAATGCTGCCGAGTTATTTTTAATATTTTGGCATTTCAGAAAGTTATGGGGTAGGTGAGCATGCAAAATAATATTGTTGAACGTTCATGCATGTTTAAGTGAAATATCGAGCACGCAGTGTAATATCTATTAGCCACTCAACCAAAGTAAAGGTGGTGTCATGCGACTCAAGGAAGTAAAAATAAAAAACTTTAGGGGCTATAAAGAAACAACCTCTATATCATTTGACGACGAGTTGACGGGTATTACCGGAAGAAATGACGCAGGAAAGTCTACAGTTCTTGAAGCCCTTGAAATCTTCTTTAATAATAAATCTGTAAAAATTGATAGTGATGATAAAAATGTAAAAGCTGATGAGGGCGAGATAGAGATCTCGTGTGTTTTTGATGAATTATCAGACGAAATTATCGTAGATGAGAACTACCCAACTAGTTTTCAGGCTGAGTATCTTCTAAATATTCATGGTGATATCGAAGTAGCAAAAATATATAAGGTACAGAAAGCGATCTCTGCGCCTAATATTTACATTCGATGCTTGCACCCTACCGTTGAAGGGGGCGGCGATCTTCACGGCTTGAAGTTATCTGATTTAAAGGTTCGCGGTAAAGAGCTTGGTGTCGATGAAAGTGTAGAGGATAAGCGGGTTGCCAGTTTATGGCGCTCAGCTATTTGGAAGAAATTTGACGATTTAGAGTTAGCGGACTTATATTTAGACGTAAGCGCATTAGAAAAAGACTCCAAAAACATATATAAAAAACTTGAGTCGGAAATGCCTACTTTTGCCTTATTCAAAGCCGATAGAGAGAGTAGCGATTCTGATCCTGAAGCAAAAAACCCAATTCAAGTTGCTGTAGAACAAGCAAAAAAGTCTCTCCAAAAAGAAATTGATGAATTACAGGAGAAGATTGAAAAATCAGTTCTAGAGGTTGCTGATCGTACGAAAGAGAAATTACGAGAAATGGACCCGGCACTTGCATCGGAATTACAGCCAAAATTTAAGGATAAACCAAAATGGAGCTTTAATTTTACTTTAGATGGCGAAGGTGGTGTTCCGATTAATAAACGGGGTAGCGGAGTTAGAAGATTAATTTTGCTAAACTTTTTTAGAGCGGAAGCGGAAAAAGTTAGAGTTGAAAATAGCTCTCCGAAAGTTATATATGCTATTGAAGAGCCTGAAACTTCTCAGCATCCGAGCTATCAGATTATGCTGATTGAAGCCTTGACTTCTTTGGCATGCAGGCCGGACTGCCAAATTCTATTAACAACACACGTCCCGGCGTTGGCTGGGCTCCTTCCTGTAGAGTCTATTCGTTTCATAGAAAAAGACGAAAACAATATTCCTGCAATAACAAGCGGTTCCGATGACGTGCTTGAAAAAGTTGCAAACAGTCTAGGAGTTCTTCCTGAAAGTGAGATTGCGTCATCTCAGGGAGTTCTATTAGTTGAAGGTCATAGTGATGTCACGTTTATTAACCATTCTTCTGAGCAATTAAGAAATAATGGCGACATTGGCAGCACGTTGTCTGAACTGGGCATAGCATGCATTCCTATTGGTGGTTGTGGAAATCTAAAACACTGGGTGTCAAAGAAACTTATTGATCAATTGGGGCTCGATTGGGGAATACTGATGGATTCTGATTTGGGTGACCCAATTCAGAACCCAAGGAATGTGGCCAAAATTTATGAACTGAGGGAGCAAGGAAAGATGGCGCTCCTTACCAGGAAAAGAGAACCGGAGAACTATCTGGATCCTGCGCTTTTCCAAGCTTCTCATAACATGACTATTGAATATACAGATACATGTGATGCTAAAAAGAAAATTGCAACGGCATTGACGGTTAGAAAAGACGATGTATTGGAGCGATTCTGGCCAAAAATGACAGCTGAGCAAATTAAAGAAAGATCAAAATATAATGACGATGGCATAGAAAGGTGCGAAATTTTAGAGATTATCCAAAGGGTATCGCAACTTTCAAATGGCTAACCAGGCGCTGCTGTCGGACAACCTTTCCGCTGCGCTAAAAAGTTACCGCAGAGCGCGGCGTTAGGCTATTACAGGAAAAAATTGGGAAATTGAAAATGAAGTTACTAAAAATATTTTTGTCGATTGCTGTCGTTGGAGCACTGTCCGGGTGCGCACACCGAATTAATGTTGCACCAGAACTCGCCAATATTGAGAGCCTATCTCATGGTTTTGATAACAGGTCTGTGAGTGTTGGCTATTACATACCCTCTGAGCTTCTCTCGCTTGAAGTGACAACTCCAGGTGGCGGAGGAGACAATGTCAGATACTTCCCATATCGTGACATTGAAACTGGGTACGAGCGAGTGTTGTCCAATGTTTACTCCGGCGTGGTGAAGTTGCGTTCTACTCCTGATTATTCTCGAACTAAGCAGCTAGGGCTTGATTATGTTATTCAGCCGCAAATAGTGACTAGCTCGGGCAGCACAGGGTTTTTCACTTGGCCACCAACCAATTTCACCGTCGACCTTGAAAATAGCATTCGTGATGAAAGCGGGACAGTAATAGCGGCTCCTCGTGTTGTTGGAGTTGGTACCGCTGAAACAGCTGAGCGTTTAAGTGACCATGGTGTTGCCGGAAAGCGGGCGATGAATGACGCTCTGTCGAAGATGCAAGCTGCACTACTTGGACTTAAATTGGGAGCCCCATCAAGCAACGAATCAACCATAAAAACCAAATCACCTAGGAGTTCGAGTGTTGCTTCCCGCCTGGGTGACCTTAATGAACTAAAGGGCAAGAGCCTGATTACGGAAGCTGAGTATGAAGCTAAACGCAAAGAAATATTAAATTCTCTATGACGTGAACTGACGCTTAATGCCGTCTAACGAGCCCAAGCACGCGGCCGCAGCAGAGTTGAGCCGGTGTTTGGAGCATTATATCAACTCACTAAACATCCGCTTTTGGCCGACAGCTGAAACTGCATAGGCCGTTTCGCGGCACTGGTTCGAGTCGCCGGCCGAGGCCTTACTGCCGTCGCCCGTAGCGGTGCATACGGCGCCTCAGCGCTCGCGGTGGGCCGACCAGTGACGCTGCATCTCGAGGAAGGTGATCGAGGCCGACCAGGTGATCAGCATGAAGCCGATCAGCGCCTCGGTGCCGGTAACGAAGCGCATCGGCCCGGTCGGGATCAGGTCGCCGTAGCCCAGGGTGGTGTAGGTGATCGCCGAGAAGTAGACGTAATCGAGGAACTTGAGGGTGCCCAGGCCCTCCAGGCCACCGCTGAGCGGGTGCTCGCCGAGCAGGGCCATGGCGAGGGCGAAGAGCCAGATCTGGGCGACGTGGGTGCCGAACAGCACGAAGCTCAGCATCAGGAAACGGGTCCGCAGGGAGTTGCGCGACCGCTCCAGGCGCTGCCAGAGGCGAAGCGAGACCTCATAGTGCATCACGATGCAGACCAGGACGGTGATCGTGGTGATGGCCACCGCCCACAGGTGGCCGGTATCGAAGGGGGCAGCGAACACGTTGGGCGTTCCTATCGTCGGGCGTACCGCCAGCCTAGCGTGATCCCTGCTCCGTCGCCACGGCCCGCCATGTCGCGGGTCAAATGACGCCCCCGCGGGGCGCTGCTAGGATGGGGCCATCCGTCACCAGGGTGACATGTGCCCGGCTCACCGGGCGCCGAGCAAGGAAGGTCTCATGAACAATACCTCCCCCGAGAGCGCGCCGCTGGAGGATACCCTCACGCCGCTAACGTTACGCCGTGTGGGGATCGACACCTACCGCGAGAACGTGGCCTACCTGCACCGCGAATGCGCCCTCTATCGTGCCGAGGGCTTTCAGGCGCTCTCCAAGGTGGAGATCCGCGCCAACGGCCAACGCATCCTGGCCAGCCTCAACGTGGTGGATGACACCGCCATCGTCGACTGCCAGCAGCTCGGCCTCTCCGAGGACGCCTTCACCATGCTGGGGGTGGAGGAGGGCCATCCGGTCAGCGTCTCCCAGGCCGAGCCCCCGGCCTCGATTCCCGCCCTGCATCGCAAGATCGGGGGCGAGCGGCTCTACCGCGAGGACTTCCGTCACATCATCCAGGACATTGCCGAACTGCGCTATTCCAAGATCGAGCTCACGGCCTTCGTGGTGGCCTGTGACCAGAACGAGCTCGACCGCGAGGAGGTCTTCTTCCTCAGCGACGCCATGAGCCGGGTCGGTCGACAGCTCGACTGGCGCGAGCATCCGGTGGTGGACAAGCATTGCATCGGGGGCATACCCGGCAATCGTACCTCGATGCTGGTGGTGCCTATCACCGCGGCCCATGGCCTGCTCTGCCCCAAGACCTCGTCCCGCGCCATCACCTCGCCCTCGGGTACCGCAGACACCATGGAGGTGCTGGCGAATGTCGACCTGCCCTTCGAGGAGCTGGGACAGCTGGTCCGGACCCACCGGGGATGCATCGCCTGGGGCGGCACCAGCGAGCTGTCCCCCGCCGATGACGTGCTGATCTCGGTGGAGCGCCCCCTGTCCATCGACTCGGCGGGGCAGATGGTCGCCTCCATCCTCTCCAAGAAGGCGGCCGCCGGCTCCACCCACCTGCTGCTCGACATTCCCGTGGGGCCGCATGCCAAGGTGCGCTCGATGCCGGAGGCGAGACGGCTTCGGAAGCTGTTCGAGTTCGTGGCCCAGCGCATGGGGATGACCCTTGACGTCGTGATCACCGACGGCAGCCAGCCGGTGGGGCGCGGCATCGGCCCGGCCCTGGAGGCCCGGGACGTGATGCAAGTGCTTACTAACCACCCTGAGGCCCCCGTCGACCTGCGCCTGAAGTCGCTGCGCCTGGCCGGACGCATGCTCGAGTTTGACCCCGACATGCGCGGCGGTGACGGCTTTGGTATCGCCCGGGACATCCTCGATTCCGGCCGGGCGCTGCAGAAGATGATGGACATCATCCGTGCCCAGGGCGAGAAGCCCTTCGATGCGGACCATCCCCCCCTGGCCCCGCACACCTTCGAGGTGCAGGCCCCCGGGAGCGGCGTGGTCACCGCCATCGACAACCTCTCGCTGGCGCGCATCGCCCGGCTGGCCGGCGCCCCCAAGGCCATCGGCGCTGGGGTCGACCTGATGGTGCGCATAGGCGACAGCGTGGAGGCCGGCCAGCCCCTCTATCGGGTCTATGCCGCCTATCCCAATGAGCTGACCTTCGCGCACCGCTTCACCGAGCGCGACAGCGGCTTCACCTTGGGCACCCCGGCCGAGATCACCCGGCTCAACGTCGAGCTCTGACCAGGAGGCCTGATGACCACCGCGCTGCTGCATTTCCCCGATGAGGCGGGCCCCGCCCGCCGCCTGGCCGATGCCGCCGGGTTGCCCGCGGCCCCCGTCGAGCGCCACCGCTTCCCCGACGAGGAGCTCAAGCTCACGCTGCCCTACCATCAGGCGGGAGCCTTCCCGGAGGTCCTCGTGCTCTACCGCAGCCTCGACCGTCCCGACGACAAGCTCGTCGAGTTGCTGCTGGTGGCCCGCCATGCGCGGCGCCAGGGCGTGAGGCGCCTGGTGCTGGTGGCACCCTACCTGGCCTACATGCGCCAGGACATCGCCTTCCATCCCGGCGAGATCGTCAGCCAGACCATCATCGGCGGCTTTCTCGCCGAGCTGTTCGATGCCGTGATCACCGTGGACCCGCACCTACACCGCATCGATCGCCTCGACCAGGCCATTCCCCTCGAGCACGCCATCGCGCTCTCCGGTGCCCCGCGCCTGGCCGAGCTGATCGCCGCCAGGCGCGAGAATCCTCTGCTGCTGGGGCCCGACGAGGAGGCGCTGCAGTGGGTGCGCCAGGCCGCCGGGATCACCGGTTTCGATCACGGCACCGGCCGCAAGACCCGCAATGGCGACCGGGACGTGGTGATCGCGCTGCCCGAGGTCGACATCCGGGGCCGCCAGGTGGTGCTGATGGACGACGTGGCGAGCTCCGGTCACACCCTCGCCCGCGCCGCCGAGGCGCTGCTGGCCTCCGGAGCGGCGTCCGTGGACGTGGCCGTCACCCATGCGCTCTTCGCCGGTGATGCCCTGGCGGTGATCCGGGCCGCCGGCGTGGGGGAGGTATGGAGCACCGACGCCATCGACCACGAGAGCAACGCCATCGCCCTGGCGCCGGTGCTGGAAGTGGCGCTCGCGGACGTGCTTCGCGCGTTCGCCTGAGCGCCTATTTCTTCTCCTCGGGCGTGTCGGCGCCCTGGTGACCCAGCGGCCCGGCCTGGTCGAGGCGCGGATGGTTGTCGAGGAACTCGCGGTGCGGGTCCGACAGGCCATCCAGGGCCCGGACGGTATGGGTGATGGCATGGATCGCCGCTAGCACGTCCTTGGTGTACCCGGTCTCGGAGATGGTGTGCATGTTGCGGATCGGGAAGCCGATGGAGGTGGCGGCGCAGTCCACGGCGGCGAGTACCCCGGCCATGCCGTCGGTGCCGGTGTCCGGCCCCACGATATCGCGCTGCATGGGGATGCCCTGTTCCCGGGCGGTGGTCTCGATGATCCGGTTGAGCTGCTCGCTGGCGATGGCGCCCACCGACATGGTGAATCCCTTGCCCATCTCCAGCGGCTGCATGCGCCGGTCGCCGATACCCGGGGCGGCCACGTAGTCGTGGTTCACGTCCACGGCGATGATGGCGTCTGGCCGGAGCTCGCCGGCCAGCACCCGGCTGCCGAAGCGGCCGATCTCCTCGTAGCTGGCGATGGCGAACAGCACGCGGATTTGTTCGGTACCGCCCGCCTCGGCGATCAGTCGCGCCACCTCGGCGGTGACGAAGCAGCCCAGGCCGTTGTCCAGGTAGGCGCCGTAGAAGGTGTCAGGGCTGAAGCCCGGGCGGATCGGCCGGTTCAGCAGGATGGCATCGCCGGGGCGCACGCCGAGGTTCAGCACCTGCTGCTTCTTGTTCTCGCCGTGTATCTGCAGGTCGAGGTACATCTGCTCCTTCTTCAGGCCCTTGCTGCCGTCGCGCACCGATGGGTCGGAGAAGTGGATGGCGCCCAGGGCTTCCACGGTGCCGCCCTCGATCACCCGATACTGCCCCGGGGCCGCGGGGTCCTCGCTGAACAGCTTGACCTCGTGCCCGAGCAGGGTGGTAGGCAGGAAGGAGTCGGTGTTGATCCAGATCTTGCCGTCCTCGCCGATCGAGCGCACCTGCATGCGGATCTTGTCGGCGTGGCCGATGATCATCACCTTGAAGAGGTCGTCCCGCCCCGGGTGGGTGTCCAGCACGACGCCCGCGTGGCCCTTGAACTGTTGCAGTTGCCAGTCGCCGGGCGCGAAGCCCTCGAAGTGGGGCTTCAATACGCCGTAGGTCATCGCGCCCTCCAGCCCCACCGGGCTGGGGGCGGCCAGGATTCGCCGCATCAGGTCGAACTGCGGGTCGGGCATGGGGCGGTTCCAGGGCTTGGGGGTGTCGCTCATGACGCTCTCTCGTGGTGGGAACAGAATGGACAGGATGAGGCCTTGCGCCTTGGCGGCGCAACTCAGCAGCGCCGGATCCAGTGGCGTCGGCCCATGGGATCGGGACGTTCGATGATGACCGGGGCGGCTTTGCTCTTCTCGTCCTCCTGATCTCTGCACTACAGCTTGTGCAGCCCTGGAGGGGGCACTTAAATGGAACAATCAGAGTGTGCTTGGCTTTCGCATCTGGCCTAATTTTCAGCTTTAGACTAATCTGATCCAGCGTGCTGTATCTGACGAACGACACTGCGTGAAAACGCTTTGAGGTGCTTCTTATCGTTCAAGAGTCGATTGGCATGAGGGTCTTTCGTCATTTCTGTCATGAATGTAGGTGCCGACTATAAAATGGCTTTCTGCGAAAGAAAGAACTGGCCTGACTGAAAGATAATATCCTGTAACGCTTTACCTTACTAAAAATCGCACTTTGTGCCGGGAGATAATAACATGAATAAGAAAATACTAACCTTTGTTCTCGTGACCCCCATTGCCATACTGTTGTCCAGTTCGGTACAGGCCTTCGAGTGCCCCAAGCATTTCGAAGCAGCCCAGAAGACCATCGACAAGGTGTCTGCAGACATGGAGGGTATGGCAGAGTCGATGGAGCAGCAGGATAGGGCGCTCGTGCATGCGCTGCTTGACGATGCCAAGTCGCTGCTCTCGTCGGCTCAACATAACCACGAGAAGCCGCAGGGAGCCTATGATCACGCCCGGGCCATTGCCAAGGCCGACAGCGCACACGGCTACGCAACCGCGGCCGATATGCTGCACTTTCACCACATGGGTCAGTAATACACCCGCGCGAATGAAAGTGTGAGGGTGGGGCCAGAGCGCGAGTGTCCCCGCCCGTGCTCTGGAGGTGGTTTTCATGATCATGCGCACGCTGCTTGCGCTAATGGCCTTGTTTGTTTTCGGCGAAGCGTGGGCCGAGAGTCACGGGGTGGAGTTGGCTTCGCCCATGGGCGTTCCTGAGGCCGTGCAACTCGGGCGGGATCTGGACGGGGACGGTGATGCCGATGAGGTGGACATCAGCCTGGAAATCATCGAGGTCCAGGAGGAAGTTTACCCCGGTGAATTCGTGACCTTTTGGGTGTTCGCTCCTGAAGGACGGGGTATGGTCTCCTCGGCGCGCACCCCGAGTCCGACCATCCGAGTGGAGCAGGGCGACCGCGTCAGGATCACGCTGCGCAACACGCACTATTTTCCGCATACCATCCATCTGCATGGCACTATTCATCCCAATGAGATGGACGGGGTGCCCGTGTTTACCCAGCCACCGGTAAACCCGGGGGAGGCATTTACTTATGAATTCATCGCCACGAACCCCGGCACGCATTTCTACCACTGCCATGTGCAGCCGGACGTGCACGTGCCCATGGGGCTCGTGGGGATGCTCATCATCGAGCCGAATCGGCCCGACAATGAGTTTGCGCGCCTCATTCCGGGCGCGGGGCGTATCACTGAGCTGAGCCAAGCGGCGCAGGAGCACTACCAACGAGAGTACTCGCTCGTCTACATGGACATCGATGCGCGCTTGAATCGTATTCCGGCCGCATACCACGATCCCCGCGAGATCGAGCAGCGTATGCACCGGGAATACGATTCCACACAGCATCGCCCCAACATCTTTCTCCTGAATGGTCGCGCATTTCCCTATACGCTGCGGGATTCCTTGATCGAGGTGGACACCGACGAGCGGGTCAAGCTGCGGGTGCTGAACGCCGGCGCCCGCACCATGCAGCTCCACACACACGGCCATCACCCGGTGCTCACCCACTTGGACGGTTACCCCCTGTCGCCGGAGGCACAGGTCACACGGGACGTGTTCACGATCGGGGCGGCGCAGCGCGTTGATCTCGAGCTCCGAACGGGCCGCGACGATACCTACGCCTCGGGACCGGGGGTGTGGCTCATGCACGATCACGTGGAGTCCACCGTTTCCAACAAAGGGATCAGTCCCGGCGGCGATATAACGGCCATTACCTATGAAGAGTTCGTCGGTCCCGATGGATTGCCGAAAGTCGCGACCAGCCTGGATCGATACTTCGATCCGGCCTACTACCGCGGCGAGATCCCCGTCTTCGATCCGGAGATCTTCCACACGACTCCCGAGGAGTATGCCTACGGATGGTCAGAGAAAGCGCCCATTGGTGGCGCTTTCGACTATGTGTCCCGGGAGGCGACGATGCCCCCCTTGCCGCAACGCAGCTCCATCGAGGGTCATCGCATCGTCGCCGACGCATGCGAAAAGCCACGGGGGTTCCGGCGGATTCGGGTCCAGGGTGGCACCCGGTTTTCGCGTGCCGGCGAGGTATTCGCCTTCGAGCCCCGCGTGCTGCGCGCGGAGCCCTGCGAGGAAGTGGAGATCGTCTTCGAGAACGTGGATGCGGTCCGCCACGCCCTGATGCTGCCGGGCTTGAATCCCATGTTCACGCTCGAGTTCACCGGTCCCGACACGCAGGTTGCCCGGTTCGTGACTCCCGACCGGGACATTACTCTCGACTTTCACTGCCACGTGGAGACGCATGACGAGATGGGGATGCACGGCCGGCTCATCATCGGCGAGGGCGGCCAAGCGCATGCTCACGAGGAGCAGCACGCCGTCGGGGGTGAAGAGAAGCGGCTTCATGAAGGACGCGGCGTGGTGGTCGCCGTGGACAAGCGTGCGAGCCGGTTCGTCATTGATCACGAGGAGATACCGGGGTTGATGGCGCCGATGGTGATGAGCTATCAGGTCGAGCCCGCGAGTCTGTTGCAAGACGTGATGCCTGGCGGTCAGGTCCGTTTCACCATCGACGCGACCCAGCGGACCATCATCGACATCGTCATTGAGCGATAGTGACCTGGCCCTGCTCAGGTCCGCCTCCAAGTCCACCATTCGGACCTGGGCGCAACTCAGCGGCGCCGGATCCAGTAGCGTCGGCCCACAGGGCTGGGACGTTCGATGATGACCGGCGGGACCTCGGCGTGGTCCCCATGGGGCGCATGCAGGGGGGCCTGGCCCGGCGCCATGGCGGCCTTCAGGCGGCGGATCCGCTCCCGCGTCGGGGGATGGGTGCGCAGCCAGTCGATGCCGGTGGGCGGATGGCGCCCGAACAGGGTGGCCAGCCAGCGGCCATGGTGGTGTTCCAGCACGGCCAGGGCCGAGGCGAGGCCCTCGGTGTCGCCGGTCAGGGCCACGGCGTCCAGGTCGGCGGTGTATTCGCGGTTGCGGGAGAGGGCCAGCTGCAGGAGGGTACTGAGGCTCGGGGCGAACGCCACGACCAGCAGCAGCCCCCAGGGCAGCCGGAACTCCCCGGCCAGGATCATCGGCAGCATCAGCAGCAGGCTGATCTGCAGCACGGTGGTGAGAAAGAGGGTCAGGCGCGTCATGGCCGCGGCCATTGACATCACCTGGGTATCGCCATGGCGCAGGTGGCTGACCTCATGGGCGAGCACGCCGGCCAGTTCGCGCAGCGTCAGCACGCTCAGCAGGCCCTCGGTGACGGCGATGCCGCCGTTGTGGCGAGTGCCTACGGCGAAGGCGTTGAGGTCCGGCGAGGGCGTGTAGAAGAGCTGTGGCGAGCGACCCAGGCCGGCCCGCCGGTAGAGGGTGTCGAGCAGACGGTAGAGGGTCGGCGCCTGGTGGCGTTCGAGCAGGCCGGCCCCGGCATCGGCCAGGATGATTCGGGCCGGCACCCAACTGCTGGCGAGGGCCCCGGCCACCACCGCGCCGAGGCTGACCAGCAGCCCGACGCCGCCAGCCAGCAGGTAGCCGGGCACCGCCAGCACCAGGGCCAGCCCGCCCATGATCAGCATGGTCTGCAGGCCGTTCTTAAGGCGACTGCGCCAGAGTCGTGGTGTCCCGGCCGGCATGGCGTCCCCTGTGATCTCAAGCGTGGTCGTCTGGCGGCGGCGCGAGACCCGCATGGCCTCTGTCGCTGGAGCGCGCCTGTCGCATCACACGTCCTCTCCGTTGGAGTCTACTCTACGCCGTGTGCTCTCTGCCCTGGCATCGAAACAGGCGTTGTGTGAAGGGAATTCCACTGGAAGCCGCCGCCGTCCACGTTCAGCGGCCATATCCGTCGGCCATCGGCCAGCCGGTGGTCAAGCCTGTCAAGCATCGGGAGCGTCGGCGGTGGCCCTCGTCACCTGCGGATCTCAGCGATCACCTCGCCGGTCACCTCGCTCAGCCCCGCCTCCTGGAAACCGAGGCTGGCGTAGAAATCCCGGGCGACCCGGTTGGTGGGCACATAGCAGATCGCGATTCGCTCGAAGGGTCCCTGGGCCCTGATCTCGTCCAGCACGAGCTGCATGGCCCGGTACCCGATGCCTCGGCCCTGGTGGTGCCGGTCGACCATCAAGCGAAAGATGCTGTAGGCCGGTGGCCTCCCGTGCTGGTCGAACGACTCATACATGAGAAAGCCGACCACTTCCCCGTCGCAGACAATGGCGCGAGGCCGGTAGGTCGAGTGGAGTGACGATTCGGCAAGGGAATAGAGGTTTCCGGCCAAATAGTCGCGCTGGGATGTCGCCAATTCCAACGCGATGACGGACTCGAAGTTCTCTCGTGTAACCTTCTGCAGCGATACGTCCATCGGTAATTCATCCATTCGGGAGCGGCAGGCTCCGCCTGGCAAAGGCTTGCGGACGGATCATGCCGGTGCCTCGCCGGGCCGAGCCGTGCTGTCAGTAGGGTTCATCCCCGGCAGGGGAGAGCGCGGCGCCAGGGCCAGACGGGGCAGCCTGTGATGGTCAGGTGCCCGGCGCCCCGGCCCCGTCTTCCGCATCCTGTTCGACAAAGGCGCTGCGATGGAAGGCCGCGGCTGCCTCCACCTCGGCCACCCCGCAGATGCCAGGCTCGGGGGGCGTCTCGCCGGCCAGCACAGAGAGCACGGCGTGGGTGCCTTTCGAGAGCGACTCGAGGTTGTAGCCACCTTCCAGCACGAAAACCAGGCGGCCGTCGCAGTGATGGCGGGCGAGCGACTGAAGCAGGCCGGTCATGGCCCCGAATCCCTCGTAGGAGACATTCAGGGCCAGGTCGTGCCAGTGCGGATCGAAGCCCGCCGAGACCAGGATCAGGTCTGGGCGGAACCAGTCCGCCGCGGGGGCCAGTATGTCGCGGAAGGCCTTGAGGTAGGCCTCGTCGCCGCTGCCCGCGGGGACCGGGACGTTGATGATGGTGCCCTCGCCGCGGCCGGCGCCGACCTCATCGAGATGACCCGAGCCAGGGTAGAAGGGGCTGGCGCGATGGATATCGAAGAACAGGATATCGGGATCGGCCCAGAAGATATCCTGGGTCCCGTTGCCGTGATGGGCGTCCCAGTCGATGATCATCACCCGCTGGCAGCCCAGGACCTCATGCGCGTGGGCGGCGGCCACCGCGACGTTGTTGAACAGGCAGAAGCCACGCGCCCGCACCGGCTCGGCATGATGGCCGGGTGGGCGTACGAGGGCAAAGGCAGTCTCGGTTCGGCCCTCCATGACCGCCTCTACGGCGGCGATTGAGGTGCCGGCGGCCACTTCGGCGGCCTCGATGCTGCCAGGCGAGACCGCCGTGGTATCCACATCCAGCCAGGCATTCTGTCCCCGCAGACTGAAGATCTCGTTCAGGTAGGAGGTGGTATGTACTCGGGCGAGCTGCTCGCGGGTGGCGGCTCTCCCAGGTTCGAAGACAAGGCCGGGAATCGGTTCCTGCTCCAGCAGTTGGAGAATGGCGCTCAGGCGTCCCGGATGCTCCGGATATTTCCAGGGGGCGCCGAGCCCGGAGAGCAGCTGACGGATCCTTTTGTCCATGCGGTCGGGCAGGAAGGGCACCTCGATGTCGGGCTGGTGGTCCAGCATTCGCTCGTCATAGAAGGTGATCACGCGGGTCTGGCTAGCCACGATGGCGACTCCCGAGAAGCAGTAAGATGGCGCCCGGTAGCGGGCACGTACTTGTATCATAGCCGGGATGGTCGGTGCCCTGCATCCAGTGCTGGGCCCGGTCGGCCTGCAGGGGAGCAGGCCTGGCGTGTCGGTGACAGGTCGGCGTAGGCTTTGGCACATCATGACATTGCAGGGAGTCAGCAAATGGAAGGTTTCATGCAAGCCGCACTCGAGGAGGCTCGCTTTGGTCTCGACGAAGGTGGAATTCCCATCGGTTCGGTGCTGGTGCACCACGGGGTGATCCTTGGCCGTGGCCGCAATCGTCGCGTTCAGTTGGGCAGTGCGGTGCTGCACGGCGAGATGGATGCCTTGGAGAATGCCGGCCGTCATCCGGCCGAGATCTATCGCGAAAGCACCCTCTATACCACCCTCTCGCCCTGCTCGATGTGCAGCGGGGCCATCCTGCTCTATGGCATCCCGAAGGTGGTGATCGGCGAGAACCGCACTTTCCTGGGCGAGGAGGCCCTGCTGAGAGAGCGTGGCGTGGAGGTGCAGGTGCTTCAGGATCCCGAGTGTATCGCGCTGATGGAGTCCTTCATCGCGGCCTCTCCAGAACTGTGGCACGAGGACATCGGTGAGTAGCGGCCTGCGGCGCCTGATGACGGTGAGAATCCTGTTGATCTGAGTCAACACGGCAGGGCTGTGCTAGTTTGGGGGAGTCTCCTCGGCGGTGACGGTTCGTCGCCGTCGAGGGGGAAGGCGGATGAGGGCGGCGGATCGCTGGCCTCCCGCTATCCGGTTGCGTGCCCATCGGCATGATGCCTTTCCTGTCTGTGGGAACAGACGCCACCAGGACAGAACTCTTGCTCTTCTCCCGTCTTGTCGTTCCGTTCCTCTATGGCACGCGGGCCCCATGACGCTCTCCATCCCCCGCGCCGTATACTTCGCGGCAGGCGCTGCGATGATCGGGCTCGTGGTCGTGCCGACCGAGGAGGCCTTCGCCACGGGTCTCAGTACCGCCGAGCTTGTCACGGGCCGCCTTTTCTGGGGCGCCCTGGCCGTGATCGGGGTCTGCCGCCTGAACCGCGGCGCGGTGCCGATCCAGCGCACCCCTCGGGAGCATCTGTCCCTCCTGCGTAACGGCCTGCTGATCGGCTGGGCGACTATCTTTCTCTACAGCCTGGCGCTGAAGACCAACGACGTGACACCCGTGATCGTCACCCTCGTCGGCACGTCTGCCGTCGTCGGCTTTCTGGTGGAGACCTCTGGTCGCCTGCGCCTAGAGCATGTCTTCATCCTGACCTCCGTACTGGTGGCGCTGATCGCCACGATCCTCTCGGCGCATAACGCCCGTGCGGAGGTCTCCTGGACCCTCTCGGCTGCGGTCCTGAGCGGTGTGATCTACGGTCTGCTGCCCGTGCTGCTGCGCGGGAGGGAATCCGACGAAGATCTGACCTCCGTCGGCTGGTATCTTACCTATGGGTGCGTCATTGCTGCCGCCCTGGCGCTGCTGACCACCGACACAACCATCGCTGGCCTGCTCGAGGCCGCGGGGAACGGGGATGTCATTCTCGCGGGCGCCGTCGGCACGGGCCTCGGGTACGCGCTGCTGCAGCTCGGGGTGGCCCATGGCGACGACGGGCGCGAACCTCTGAGCCCCGGGGTGGCGGGCATTCTCTACGGCTTCGAGCCGATCACGGCGATCGTTGCGGCGGCCCTCTGGCTGCGACAGCCGATCTCGCCCGAGACGATGTTCTTCAGCTGCGCCTTCCTGATGCTGGCGTTCTCAGCGGGATCGGTGCTCAAGGCACGAGTGGACTGAACCCTCGCGACAGGCGAGCGGGGCGCGGATCGGATCGCGCCGCCAGGGTCGCGTCTACCGGTCAGTGCATGGCGAGACTCCTGTTGATCTGCGTCAACACGGCCGGGTAGGGCGGGGCTATCCTGAATCCTGGGACGAGCATTTCTTAATGCTGCTGGCCGGAGCCGCCTGCCGGCGTGGTTTTCCCGGCGGTGCCGAACTCGTCCTCTTCGACCCGGTCCAGTGTGACCTGCTGATCAGGAGATATGACCATGGCCAAGAAACCCACCAAGGCTTCCAAGGATGTTCCGGTCTTTTCTGGCACTTCCGCGCCCGAGTCGTCGCGTGCGATGAGTCCGTTCCGGGAATTCGATCGGATGCTGGATACTTTCTTCGATCGCGGCTGGATGCCTTCCATGCGCGGCGAGCATCCCCTCTGGGAGCGATTCGCCGCCTTCGAGAAGGGCATGCCGAAGGTCGATGTCATTGATCGTGACACCGAGGTGGTGGTACGCGCCGAAGCCCCGGGCTTCGATCGCGAGGAACTCGACGTCTCGGTGACCGACGGCGCGGTGACCATCAAGGGCGAACACCGCGAGGAGAGCAAGAAGGAGGAGGGCGAGTACTTCCACTCCGAGATCTCTCATGGGTCCTTCACCCGGACGGTGGCACTGCCCTGCGAGATCGATGCCGACAAGGCTGAGGCCAGTTTCACCAATGGCGTCCTGGAGCTGACCCTGCCGAAGCGCAAGCAGGCCAATCGCCGCAAGGTCGAGGTGAAGTAACCCTGCTGGATCCGGCATGCCGGGACGAGCATTCCGGCATGCCGGCCCCAGGTCCTGGCCATGGTATCGAGCCTGATCGACATCCTCCGGGGCCTCATGCTCGACAAATGCCGCACAGTGAAAGGCCGCTGCGGCTTTCACCTCGGTAACGCCGCGCTGACTGGGTTCCGGTGGCGCTTCACTGGCGAACACCTTGAGCACTGACCTGACGCCGCGCCCCAACTGCTCAGGCGTCGACGCCCTGCGGGTCTCGAAGGTCACTCCGTGAACTGGCTCGAGATCGAGCAGGTGCCGAATGGCGGTGAGCCTGGCGGGGTTTTCGGGATACTTCCAGGGCACCCCTAGCCCCGACAGCAGGCTGCGGATTCGCTTATCCATACGCCCCGGCAGGAAGGGCACCTCGATATCCTGTTAATGGGCCAGCATCCGTTCGTGATAGAAGGCGATCACGCTGTTCTGTTCGGCCACCGTGAAGGCACCATGTTGTGCATGACATATGGGCGAGGCGGGTCATGCATCTGACTACGGCATATCAGGGGCCAGGCAGCGAGGGGCTTATGAACAGGCGTGGCGATCCGGCAGGTCGTTGAGCTGCTGACATCGGGGCCGCTCACCTTGGTGATGGACCGTCACATCAGCCCATCGCGTCAAGCAATCGCTCCATGGCCAGGAACAGTTGCCGACGCGGCTGCGCGCCCTCGAGTACGCCGGCGTGCTCACCATCCAGCGAAAAGCGCAGCCCCGGCACGCCGCCGATGCCTAGCTCGCCGGCGAGCCGCTGGTCGGCGAGCACCTGTTCTCGGTAGTCACCCTCGTCCAGCGCCTGGTGCAGGCTTGAGCCGTCCAGGCCGAGCCCTTCCGCTACCCCGGCGAGTGCCTCGGGGTCGGCCAGGTCCAGGCTCTCCTCGAGGAAGCCCTTGAACAGCGCCGTGCGCATGGCATCGCCGGCTCCGGGGCGGACGCCTTCCTGGTCGCCGGCCCAGGCGCTGGCCTCGTGGGCCAGCCGCGAGCGCGGCTGTAGGCGGGGAAGCCGCAGGGTCATGCCGCGCTCGGCCGCCATGGGATAGACGGCCCGCTGCCAGACGTCGTGCAGGTAGTCGCCATCGGGGTCGAGGGTCGGCTCGGGTTCGGGACGCAGCTCGAAGGCTCGCCAGCGGATCTCCACCTCGCCGCTGAAGCGCTCGGCCAGGGCCTCGAGCTCCGGCGCTTCCAGATAGCAGAACGGGCAGACGTAGTCGCTGAAGACGTCGAGGGTGATGCGCGGCCGGGTCATCGGGCCTCCTGGTGTCACGGCAAGGCCCGACAGGGTAACAGCAGGTCCAGCAGAGGACACGTCGGCCTAGCCTGCCGCCTCGTCTGCTCGGGCCGTCCGCTCCTGAGGCAGCAGGGCGGCATGGATCATGGTGTTGAGCGGGGTGTCGACGCCGACCTCTCGGCCCAGGCGCACCACCGCCCCGTTCTGGGACTCCAGCTCGGAGGGTCGACCCGCCAAGATGTCTCGCTGCATGGAGGCCGTGCTCGCGGCCGGTAGCGCGTCGATGGACGTCATGGCACGGTCCACGGCGTCCTCCGGCAGCGCCACGCCCCGGGCACGTGCTACCGCCTCGATCTCGGCGAGCAGCTGCTCGATCAGCGCGCGGGTCTCGGGAAGGGTGCGGGTCACCCCGATGGGGGCCCGGGTGATGGCCCCGATGCCGCTCATCGCGCAGATGAACTGGAACTTGCTCCATACCGCGGCCTGTATGTCGTCGGGGATCTCGGCACGCACGCCCGGGGCGCGGTCCAGGGTGGCCTGCAGGCGCCGGGCGCCCTCGGCCTGATCGGGGTGTCGGGGCCCCAGGCGCACGGTGGGGGAGACGCCGGCATGGCGAATCCGGCCCGGCCCCTCGCGCCAGGCAAGGATGCCGCACAGGCCGTCGAGCACGCCGGACTCGCCGAGGACATCGGCCAGGGTGTCGGCGGCCTCCACACCGTTCTCCAGCGGCAGCACCAGGGTGGCGGGGCCGACCATCGGGCGGATCGCCTCGGCGGCCTCGCGGACCTGCCAGGCCTTCACCGCCATGATCACCGCGTCCACCACGCCCACCTCGGCCGGGTCATCGCTGGCGCTGGCCGGCGCGATGGTCACGTCTCCCTCGACGCTCGACACGGCGAGGCCGTCGCGACGGATGGCCGCCAGGTGCTCGCCGCGGGCGATGAAGGTGACGTCCACGCCGGCCTCTGCCAGGCGGGCGCCGAAGTAGCCGCCCACGCCGCCGCTGCCCATGATCGCGATCTTCATTCTTGTCTCCTCGTCCTTCAGCGAATCCTCATCGGGAGCATACCGTCACGTGCGCGACTGGGCGATGATCGACTGGGAGATGACTCGGCTGCAGCGGCTCGGACGCGGGGGGTGTAGGCTTTCCGCCTTGATCTATATTGCACAGGACATTTTCGATGAGTGACCTGCCCAACTGCCCCGAGTGCGGTTCCGGTTTCACCTATGAAGACGGCAGACAGCTCGCCAGGCTCTCGTAA
Source organism: Halomonas aquatica (assembly GCF_040196335.1). Classification (NCBI taxonomy): domain Bacteria; kingdom Pseudomonadati; phylum Pseudomonadota; class Gammaproteobacteria; order Oceanospirillales; family Halomonadaceae; genus Halomonas; species Halomonas aquatica. Next base: position 405,390 of record NZ_JBEGCJ010000005.1, on the reverse strand, counting down.
AGCGAGTGAGGCAGGATCTTCAGGTCACGGAAGCCGCCGACATCCTCGTCGGCGACGTTGTCGGACTGCATCAGGATCACCTGGTCGCGGGTCAGCGGTGGGCCGGGCAGCCATGTGGCCAGGGCGGCGAGTAGCCGCCATGCGAGGAAGGGTATCGGCACCAGGGTCCGTTCTCGATTGAGGTGGGCGAGGAGCGTCTCGAGGATCTCGCGGTAGCTCAGCACGTCGGGCCCACCGAACTCGAAGAGGCGCCGCTGGGTGGCGGGATGGCCCGAGAGCTGTGCGATGGCTCGGGCCACGTCCCCCACATGCACCGGCTGCAGCCGGGTCGTGCCGCGACCGAACAGCGGAATCAGCGGTAGCCGGGTCAGTCCCTCCAGGCCCGAGAGGAAGGCATCCTGAGGTCCGAACAGCACGCTGGGGCGCACGATGATCGCCTTGGGCATGGCCTCCAGCACGGCATCCTCGCCGCGGGCGCGGGCCCGCACATAGGCCGAGGGCGAGTCATGGGAGGCTCCGATGCCGGAGACCTGCACCAGCCGCTCTATGCCGGCCGCCCTGGCCTGACGGGCCAGCCGTCCGGCACCAGTGACATGGATCGCCTCGAAGCTGGCATCGCGCGTCTCCGCATAGAGACTGACGGCATTGACCACGGCGCTGGCGCCCGCCAGCGCCTCGGCAACGCTTGCCTCGTCACGGATGTCAGCGGCGGCCAGTTCGATGATGTCCCCCGCTTCGGCCCACTCAGGCCGCCCCGGGTGGCGGGCGGCGATGCGCACCGGGTGGCCCGTCTCCACCAGCTCCCGGACGATGGCGTCACCGAGAAACCCGGTGCCGCCGAAGACCGTGATCGGACCCTCGCGCATCATCATTTCTCCTGTGGCCGCTCAATCTCGGCCCGAATCGTCGACGCTCCGGTCGGCCGGGGAGGATCGGGTGATCGCCCGCTTGACCAGGCGAAACACCAGCCAGTGAAGGGCGGCAAGTACCGTCAATGCGGCACCGATCAGCAGCATGAAGGATGTCGACATCGGGTCTGCCTCAAACGGTTTTTTGACATGCTACCGAGGCGCTGAGCCGGGGGAAAGGTCGGTCGGCCATCGAATGCGAATGATGACAGCATCCATGAAAGAGGCGGATAACGTGCCGTGATCCGGGCGATTGGGCGGCGGGGCTTCACATCAAAATCATACAGGACTAAAATGGTCCCCAATCGAACATGAGGGGGAAATGCTCCCCCGGGGAGTGAGGCCTTGCTCAAGCTTTCGCGACTGACCGACTACGCCGCCGTGGTGATGGCGCAGATTGCCCGTCACCCGGAGCAGCCCCAGGCCGCCGCGGAGCTTGCCGAGGCGGTCCAGCTGCCTCATCCCACGGTCAGCAAGACCCTCAAGATGCTGGTGCGTGCAGGCCTGCTGGAGTCGCGCCGTGGCGCTCAGGGCGGCTACTCCCTGGCCCGCCCCGCGTCGCAGATCACCGCCAGCGACATCATCTCTGCCATCGAGGGCCCGGTGGCGATGACCGAGTGCAGCCAGGCCGGCGGTGACTGTGATCTGGCCGCTACCTGCGGGGTGGCGGACAACTGGCAGCGCGTGTCCCTGGCTATTCGCAACCTGCTCGACAGCGTGACCCTGGCCCACCTGGCCGACAAGAATCCGATCAAGCTACCGGTACAGTTGCCCATTCAGAGTGTGAGTCTGGCCGCCGAGGCCTGACGCATCCGCGCATTTCACTACCCGAGGCGAGCCTCGCTCGCCGACCCAACCGCCCGGGAGGGGAGACATCATGGCAAGTCAGGAAATGGAACAGCTTGTCCGTCGCGATTACAAGGAAGGCTTCGTGACCGACATCGAGAGCGACACGGTACCGCCAGGCCTGGACGAAAGCACCATTGCCTTCATCTCGAACAAGAAGGGTGAGCCGGAGTGGATGCTGGAGTGGCGCCTCAAGGCCTACCATCAGTGGCTCAAGATGACGCCGCCCTCCTGGGCGCATCTGGACTACCCGCCCATCGACTACCAGTCGATCTCGTACTACAGCGCCCCCAAGCGTGACGAGGACCGCCCCCAGAGCCTCGACGAGGTCGACCCAAAGCTGCTCGAGACCTACGAGAAGCTGGGCATCCCGCTTCACGAGCGGGCTGCCCTTGCGGGCGTGGCGGTGGATGCGGTCTTCGACTCGGTGTCGGTGACCACCACCTTCAAGGATAAGCTCTACGAGGCGGGGGTGATCTTCTGCTCCATCTCCGAGGCGATCCGCGATTACCCGGAGCTGGTCAAGCAGTACCTGGGCAGCGTGGTGCCCCAGGGCGACAACTACTTTGCGGCGCTCAACTCCGCGGTGTTCACCGACGGCTCCTTCGTGTTCGTGCCGGAGGGGGTGACCTGCCCCATGGAGCTCTCCACCTACTTCCGCATCAACGCCGAGAACACCGGGCAGTTCGAGCGCACCCTGATCATCTGTGAAGACCGGGCCCAGGTGTCGTATCTGGAGGGTTGCACCGCGCCCCAGCGTGACGAGAACCAGCTGCATGCCGCGGTGGTCGAGCTGGTGGCCCTCGAGGATGCCTACATCAAGTACTCCACGGTGCAGAACTGGTACCCCGGCGACGAGAATGGCAAGGGCGGCATCTATAACTTCGTCACCAAGCGTGGCGACTGCCGCGGCGATCGCTCGCGCATCAGCTGGACCCAGGTCGAGACCGGCTCCGCCATCACCTGGAAGTATCCCTCCTGCGTGCTGCGCGGCAAGGACAGCATCGGCGAGTTCTACTCCGTGGCGGTGACCAACGGCCGTCAGCAGGCCGACACCGGCACCAAGATGATCCACATCGGCGAGGGCACCCGCTCCAGCATCATCTCCAAGGGCATCTCTGCCGGCCGCAGCAACCAGTCCTATCGCGGCCTGGTGAAGGTGGGCCCGCGGGCCAAGGGGGCGCGCAACTTCACCCAGTGCGACTCCCTGCTGATCGGCGACCAGTGCGGCGCCCATACCTTCCCCTATCAGGAGATCGGCAACAGCACCGCCACCGTCGAGCACGAGGCGACCACCTCCAAGATCGGCGAGGATCAGCTCTTCTACTGCCAGAGCCGGGGCATCTCCGAGGAAGACGCGGTCAGCATGATCGTCAACGGCTTCTGCAAGGACGTCTTCCAGGAGCTGCCCATGGAGTTCGCCGTGGAGGCCGAGGCACTGCTCAACGTCACCCTCGAAGGCGCCGTCGGCTAAGGCGGCCTGACGCGTTCCGGGTGAGTGAGAAACGAATTTATCTATGCGAGCCGCTGCGGCGGCTGCCAGATCAGAAGGTAGTCAACATGCTCGAAGTCAAGGATCTGCACGTCACGATCGAGGGTTCCGAGATCCTCAAGGGGCTCGATCTGACCATCAATTCCGGTGAAATCCACGCCATCATGGGCCCCAACGGGGCCGGCAAGTCGACCCTGTCGGCGGTGATCGCCGGCAAGGATGGCTACGAGGTGACGAAGGGCTCGATCACCTTCGAGGGTAAGGACGTGCTCGAGATGGAGATCGAGGAGCGCGCCCGCGCCGGCCTGCTGCTGGGCTTCCAGTACCCTGTGGAGATCCCGGGGGTGAAGAACATCTACCTGCTCAAGGCGGCGCTGAATGCCAAGCGAGAGGCCGAGGGCCTGGGCGAGATTCCGGCGCCGGAGTTCATGAAGCTGATCAAGGAGAAGGTGGCCTCCATGAAGATGGACACCAGCTTCCTGCAGCGGGCCGTGAACGAAGGCTTCTCCGGCGGCGAGAAGAAGCGCAACGAGATCCTGCAGATGCTGGTGCTGCAGCCCAGGCTCGCGATGCTCGACGAGATCGACTCCGGCCTCGACATCGATGCCATGAAGGTGGTGGCCGACGGTGTCAACTCTCTGCGCGCCGAGGATCGGGCCATCCTGCTGGTGACCCACTATCAGCGCCTGCTCGACTATATCGTGCCGGATCGCGTTCACGTGCTGGTCGACGGCCGCATCGTCAAGAGCGGCGACGCCGATCTGGCACGTGAGCTCGAGAGCCGCGGCTATGACTGGCTGCAGGAGGAGTCTGCTGCATGAGTGATGACGTGAAGACCTTTCTCGACCGTCTCGCCGAGCGCAATGCCGGCCGCGGGCCGGAACCCACCTGGATCGCCGCCAGGCGCCAGGCGGGTGCCGCGCGTTTCGAGGCCATGGGCTTTCCCCATCGCCGCATCGAAGAGTGGAAGTACACCGATGTGCGTGCCATCGCCCGGGGCGACTTCGCGCTGGCCGACGACGCCGAGTTCTCCCCCGCCAGTGCGGCGGCGCTGACGCTGCCGATCGAGGCCCATCGACTGACCTTCGTCGATGGCGTCTTCGCCCCGGCCCTGTCCCAGCTCGACGACTTGCCCGACGGCGCGCAACTGGTACCGCTCTCGTCGGCCCTCGAGGAGAACCATGAGGCAGTGGGCGGGCCCCTGGGTCGGCTGACCGGGGTGGAGTTCTCGGCCTTCGCCGCGCTCAACACCGCCTTCATGGAGGAGGGCGCCGTGCTGCGCCTGGCGCCGGGGACCCGGGTGGAGAAGCCCATCATCCTGCAGTTCCTCTCCCGGGAGGGCGAGCAGGCGGTGATGAGCCATCCGCGCATCCTGATCCAGATGGCTGGCCGCAGTGAGGCCACGGTGATCGAGCACCACGTAGGTCAGGACGCCGCCGCCAACTTCACCAATCTGGTGGAGGAGATCATCCTGGAGCGCGGAGCGATCCTCACCCACTACAAGCTGCAGGAAGCGCCGCTCAAGGACCTGCACGTGGCCAGCATCCACGTGGAACAGGCCCGCGACAGCCGCTACACCTCCTTCAACCTCAACCTGGGCGGCGGCCTGGTGCGCAATGACCTGGTGGCCGAGCTCAACGGCCAGGGGGCCGAGGCGCAGTTCAACGGCCTCTTCTACGGCCAGGGCCGCCAGCATGTGGACAACCACACCCTGGTCAACCACAACGCGCCGCACACCTTCTCGCGCGAGAACTACAAGGGCATCCTCGACGACCGGGCCCATGGCGTCTTCAACGGCAAGGTGATCGTCAAGCGCGACAGCCAGAAGATCGAGGCGGAGCAGAGCAATGCCAACCTGCTGCTCTCCGATCGTGCGGAGATCGACACCAAGCCCGAGCTCGAGATCTATGCCGATGACGTGAAGTGCGCCCACGGCGCTACCACCGGCCAGCTCGACGAGGAGGCCGTGTTTGCCCTGCGCACCCGCGGCATCGACCTGCAGACGGCCCGTGGACTGCTGACCCTGGCCTTCGCCGGTGAGGTGATGGATGAGGTGGATCTCGATGTCGTGGCCGAACGCGTCGAGCTCGCGGTCGCCGGCAAGCTTCCCGAGCGCTTCAATCTGGCCGGCCTGGTGGAAGCCTCTGCGGCCCTGAACGAGGAGTAAGCATGGCCGATTTCAGCGACCTGACGCTGGATGTGTCGAGGCTGCGACGTGACTTCCCGATCCTCGACCGGGAGGTCCATGGCAGGCCACTCGTCTATCTGGACAATGCCGCCACCACCCAGACTCCTCGCCAGGTGATCGAGGCGTTCGACGACTACTACAGCCGTTACAACGCCAACATCCATCGGGGCCTGCACACCCTGGCCGACGAGGCGACCGCGGCCTTCGAGGGAACCCGTGAGGCCGTGCGTGCCTTCCTGAATGCGGCAGAGACTCGCGAGATCGTCTTTACTCGTGGCACCACCGAGGCGATCAACCTGGTGGCCAACGCCTGGGGCCGGACCAACCTGACGGCCGGCGACGAGGTGCTGATCTCGCGCCTCGAACATCACTCCAACATCGTGCCCTGGCAGCTGCTGGCCGGTGAGCTGGGGTTCACGATCAAGGTGATTCCGGTGGATGAGCGCGGCGTGCTGGATATGGCAGCCTATCGCGACCTCTTCACCGAGCGCACCCGTCTGGTCGCGGTGAACCACATATCCAATGCGTTCGGTACCGTCAACCCGGTGCAAGAGATGGCCCGTGTGGCCCATGAGCATGGGGCACGGATCCTTGTCGACGGTGCCCAGGCCGCGCCCCATCAGGTCATCGACGTGCGTGACATCGATGCCGACTTCTATGCGTTCTCCGGCCACAAGGTCTATGGCCCCACGGGCGTTGGCGTGCTCTACGGCCGCGCCGAACTGCTCGAGGCGATGCATCCCTGGCAGGGCGGCGGCGAGATGATCAAGACGGTCTCCTTCGAGACACCCACCACCTTCGCCGATATCCCGTATAAGTTCGAGGCCGGCACGCCGGCCATCGCCGAGGTGATCGCCCTTGGGCGTGCCCTCGAGTGGGTCGGCGAGATCGGCGTTCCGTTGATCGGCGCCTGGGAAGCGAGGCTACTCGAGCACGCCACCGAGGGTGTGCTTCGCATCGAGGGACTGCGTATCCTGGGCACCGCACCGGAGAAGGCCGGTGTGCTCTCCTTCGTGGTCGACGGCGCGCACTCCCAGGACATCGGGCTGCTGATCGACCAGCTTGGCGTGGCGATCCGTACCGGTCACCACTGTGCCCAGCCGCTGTTGTCGCAGTTCGGGGTAGACGCCACCTGCCGGGCATCCTTCGCCGCCTACAACACGCCCGAGGAGATCGACGTCTTCGTCGAGGGGCTCGAGCGCGTCGTCGGCATGCTGCGCTGAGGATTATCAAGGAGCGACATGAGCGATATCGAGCAGATTGCCACCCTTCACAGGGGGCAGGAGCTGCCCCTTCAGCGCGACGTGGAGGCGATCTCCATTCCGTTCGGCAAGGCCGTGACCATGCCGGAGGACAGCATCGTCAGCGTGATGCAGGCCAAGGGCAGCACGGTCAGCGTGGGCTTCGAGGGCCGCCTCTACCTCATCGAGGGCGCCAACCTGGATGCGCTGGGCCTTGAAGCGCTTCCTCGCCCGACGCTTCCCGAGGAGGCATCGGAGGAGGAGATCGAGCAGTTCGTATGGGACCAGCTGCGTACCTGCTTCGACCCCGAGATCCCCGTCAACATCGTCGATCTGGGCCTGGTCTACGGCTGCCGCATCGAGCGGCTGATCACCGGCGAGCGCATCGTCACCATCCGCATGACCCTGACCGCCCCGGGCTGCGGCATGGGCGATGTGATAGCTGCCGACGCCCGCAACAAGATTCTCGGCGCCCCGCAGATCAGCAAGGTTCATACCGAGATCGTGTTCGATCCTCCCTGGAGTCGTGAGATGATGAGCGACGAGGCAAAGCTGGAACTGGGGATGTTCTAGCGCCTTCTGCGGGGAGACCCATGCGCCTGCCAGTCTGGAAGGTCTTCAAGGCGGTACTGATGTCGCTGGGAGCGCTCTCGCTCCTGGCAGGGGTGCTGTTCGTGCTGGCCAATTTCTATGTGCTGGGCCGGACCCTTGGCCTCATCGAGGCGGAGCCGCAGCAGTGCGTCAGCGAACCCGTGGGCATCGTCTTCGGCACTTCTCACTGGACGCGCAGCGGGGATCGCAATCCGCACTTCGAGGGGCGCATGGATGCTGCTTCCCGACTGATCCAGCTCGGACTGGTCGACCATCTGCTGATCTCCGGCGACAACAGTACCCGCTACTACAACGAGCCGGTCACCATGTGGCGTGACCTGCGTGGTCGCGACGTGCGCGATGAAGACATGACCCTGGATTATGCTGGCTTCAGCACTTTCGACACCCTGTCGCGGGCACGGGATGTCTTCGGTGTAGAGCGGGCGCTGCTGATCACCCAGGACTGGCACCTGCCGCGGGCGTTGTTCATTGGCAAGGCGTTAGGCCTCGAGGTGCGCGGCTGTGCCGCTCCGGAGCACGTGGTGTCCGGGCTGTGGCGATTGAAGCTGCGGGAATGGGTAGCTCGGGTGGCCACCCTGGGGGATCTCTACGTGTGGGGGCGTGAGCCGCATTTCCTGGGGCCGCTGGAGCCGCTGGACATCATGCCGCGGGAACAGGATCGCCTGCTCTTGCCGCCGGGGATGTTCAGTGTTTCTGGTGCTCCGTCTGGAGACGATACAGCTCGCGAATCAGAGCCCGACAGTCCTTCCAGCAATTCTCGATGACCGGCTCGATAGTCTCGGGCAGGGGATGCGTGAAGAGCGTGGAGAGCGTCTGCATCAGCACCCGCTCCTGTTCCAGCAGCTCACCGATCACCACCAGGCTCTCGTTGCCGACGAAGCTCTTCAGGCGGCTCCACAGCCACATGTAGTCGTCACGCTCGACATCGGCGTCTCGGGGCAGCAGGTTGAGGTGCTTGCGCGCCAGATCCTGCAGCTTCTGCATGCACTTGGCCCGAGCCTCGTAGTGGGGCTTCAGGGTGTCACGCAGAGAGGGGTCCAGGCGCTCAATATTGTCCTGGAAGTAGTCGATGCTGTCGGCCATCGCCTCGAGGGCGCTGTCCATCGCCACCTGGCGATTGTCGAGAAACATGAGTTGTCACCTCCTTCGGTGACGCAGATTGTGGGGCTGTCGCCCTGCATTTGCCACCCCCGGGGCTCAATAAATTGGGGGTTCCCCGCTAGCCTTAGGGGGAAATTGTCATCCCTTGGGGCGGGGCGGGGCCTTGAACCGCGGGGCGGCGTTGCGCTCCAGATGCTCGATGATCAGGCCGGCGATGTCCTTGCCGGTGGCCGTCTCGATGCCCTGCAGGCCCGGCGAGGAGTTGACCTCCATGATCACCGGGCCATGGTTGGATCGCAGCAGGTCGACGCCGGCCACTCGCAGTCCCATGGCCTTGGCGGCCCGGATGGCCGTGGAACGCTCCTCCGGGGTGATGCGGATTGTGGTGGCGCTGCCACCACGGTGCAGGTTGGAGCGAAACTCCCCCTCGGCGGCCTGTCGCTTCATCGAGGCGACCACCTTGTCGCCGATCACGAAGCAGCGGATATCGGCGCCCTTCGCCTCCTTGATGTACTCCTGCACCATGATGTTGGCCTTCATGCCCATGAAGGCCTGGATCACGCTCTCGGCGGCCTGGTTGGTCTCGGCCAGTACCACGCCGATCCCCTGGGTGCCCTCCAGAAGCTTGATAACCAGCGGGGCGCCCCGGACCATGGTGATCAAGTCGGGGATGTCGTCCGGGGAGTGGGCGAAGCCGGTGATCGGCAGCCCCAGCCCCTTGCGTGACAGCAGCTGCAGCGAACGCAGCTTGTCGCGGGATCGTGTGATGGACACGTTGTCGTTGATCACGTAGGTGCCCATCATCTCGAACTGTCTCAGTACCGCGCAGCCGTAGAAGGTGATCGAGGAGCCGATACGCGGAATAACCGCATCGAACGGCTCTAGCTCCTGGCCCTTGTAGTGGATCGAGGGATGGTGCGAGGCGATGCTCATGTAGCAGCGCAGGGTATCGACCACACGTGCGGTATGCCCCCGTTGCTCGGCCGCCTCGATCAGGCGCTGCGTGGAGAAGAGGTTGCGATTGCGTGACAGCAGCGCGATATGCATTCAGGACTCCTGGGTCGATACAGAGAGAGGGAAGGTCAGGGTTCGCCGTGCAGGAAGGCAACGCCTGGCGCCACCAGCAGGCGGCGCAGCGCTCGACGCCCCAGCAGCATGGGGTGGCGCATGTCGCGGCGGTCGGTCAGGCTGAGTTCCACCGGGAATTCCATGGTGCCCAGTTGCATCATCGTACGGATCACGAAGCGCCACTCGGCCTGGCCGTTGGAGCTTGTCACCTGTCGCCTGTCGTGCAGGTGCATGCGGTGGACGTGGGCTGGCGTGCCGGGGCCTCCGCTGCGGGTGGTGAAGCTGACCCAGAGGTGGCCATCCTCCTCGAAGGACTCGATGTCCTCGGCATGCAGCGCCGAGGTACGGGCGCCGGTGTCGGCCTTGGCGCAGAGGCTCAGGTGAAGCTCCGGCAGGTTGACCATCTCGCGGCGACCGATCACCGCCTTGGGCGTAAAGGGCAGTTCTTTCATCATCTCGCTCCCAGGTTTCTGCGCTCAGCGTGACAGGCCTGCCAGGCGTCGGCCAATCGCGGAATCCGCCTCGGCCTCGCGTAGCGTCATCAGCAGCGGCAGACGCAGCCGCGGAATCAGCGCCAGGTCGCGGGCCACGGCCATGAAGTCGGCCGCGGGGGCCTCGGCCAGGCGCGTGAGGAAGCGGGGCAGGCGCTCGGCGTCCTCCAGGTGGTGCCAGCCGCGCCCGGCCATGGCCGCCAGCAGGTCGGGGCCGCAGGCATCCGGGTCGTCGAGCAGGGCATCGAACCAGGCGCCGGCCTGTTCGGTCGCGGCGCCACTCATTGCCCGCACGCAGGCGCAGAAGGTCTCGATATCGCCGCTGGCGCCTGCGGCCTCCCCGCGCCGGCGCAGTGCCTGTGCCAGGTCGACGTCGATATCGACATGCTCCAGACAGTAGCACAGCGAGGTCAGTACCTCGCTTGGCAGGGCGTCGAGGTGGGCGGCCAGCGCCCGGCGAGAGGTCTCGTCGCTGCGCACCACGGCATCGGCCAGACCTTGCAGGCCCAGGGCACGCCAGTCGATCGCCTGCTGCCCGGTCAGGTAGGCCTCGGCAGGTTCCAGGTGCTCACTGGCCGGCAGGTCGGCATCCAGGCTGGCGCGGGCATGCAGTACGGCCTGGAAGGGCAGCGAGGGGCTGAAGGCCAGCGGGTTATCCTTCATCAGGTTGTCGATCTCATCGCTCTCGGCACGGCCGAGGCCCTGCACGCTACGGCCGAGGGTCTCCAGCAGGCGTTGCACGAAGGCGTCTCGCGGGGCCGGGTCGATGTGACCCTGCTCATCCAGCGGCAGGGCCAGGAACCAGATCAGCGGGTCTTCCAAGTCTCCCAGGCGGAAGACCATGGCCAGGCGAGCGGTTCCCTGCCACGGCGCCGGCCAGGCCAGTTCGCCGGCCTCGAAGGCGGCCAGGGTCTCCAGCGCGCAGGGTTCGACCCGCCGACCCAGGTGGTAGAGCCTCACCTCGGCACCGCTGCGCTGGAAGAAATCATGAAGGCTGTTGATAGGTTGCATGCTGTCTCCGTATCACGAACCGTGCACTCTACCGCGCCGTCTGGGTGCTGTCAGCCGCCCGAGGACGTCGCCTCGACGAACATGAGCTGATCATTTCCTGACCAGTCGGCGCCATCACGCATGAGACGTGGGCAGGCGACACCTTTCCAGCGTTTATCCACAGGGCCGTTCAGGATATCTGTGCACTGTGCAAAAGGTGGGTGGTGGTCGTGGCCCAAGGGGTGGAAAAGCTCAAGAGGTGGAAAACCTTCGGGGTGGCCAGCGGCGGGGACGAACGGGGATAATGGGACCACATGCACCGAAGAGATTGTTCATGACGACCGTTCACGACGAACTCGGGACCGCGTTGCGCGAGCTCGAGGCCACCATGAAAGCCGCGAGCCTTTGGCGTATGGAGCGCCCCGACCCGGACGCCTTCGACAGCGTCCAGCCGTTCTGCATCGATACCATGAGCCTGCCCCAGTGGCTGCGCTTCGTCTTCATCGTGCGCCTGGAAGCCCTGGTCGAGGCACGTTCGCCGATGCCGGTGAAGTGCGACGTGGCACCTGCGGTGGAGGCCTGGCTCACGCAGGAGGGAGCCCGCGCCAGCGACCGGCTGCTGTTGTGCCGCGTTGTCGAGGAGATCGACCGCCTGGTCACCGAGAATTGAGACCGTCACATGCCTTACTATTTCGCCTATGGCAGCAACATGAACCCCGCGCGGGTCGCCGCCCGGATTGGATGCACCCGCCGCGTGCTGCCAGGTGTGCTGCACGACCATGTCCTGCGCTTCGACAAGGCATCGAAAGTGCCGGGCATCGCCCATGCCAACGTGTCGGCATCGGCCGGTGAACGGGTGGAGGGGGCGCTGTTCGAGCTCGAGCACCCCGGGCAGATCCGGGACATGGATCCCTTCGAGGGCTATCCCCACGAGTATGACCGCCATCGCCTGCCGGTCGCGACGCGTGAAGGAACCATCGAGTCCTGGGTCTACATCGCCGCGCCGGGCACCACCGCCGGAGCGCTGCGGCCGGCCCGGGAGTACCTCGTGCACCTGCTGGCCGGGGAGCCCTTCCTGACCCCCGATTATCACGCCCGCCTTGCCGGGGTGGAGGCGGTGGCCGGGCTGGATGAAGCTACCCTGGCGGCCCTAGGTCTCTCGCGACATACCCCGCGCTGAACGCTGTCCTGATTCAGCCCCAGATGCAGACGCCAGACGCGACAAGGCCCGCCGTAAGGCGGGCCTTGCACGGTTCGGGAGAGGGCGATCAGAAGCGGAAGCTGAGGCCCGCCATCACCACCACCGGGTCGATCTCGACCGTGCCGACATCCTGGCCGGCCACGGTCGCATCCGTGTCGATATCAAGGTACCAGGCCGCGGCGTTGAGCGCCCAGTTGTCGTCGATCAGCAGGTCTACGCCCAACTGGCCGGCGGCGCCCCAGGAGTCATCCAACTCGATCGACAGCCCATTATTTAGCTCCTCGTCTGAGAAGCGGGTGTAGTTGACGCCGACGCCGGCGTAGGGCTGAACGCGGGCATCCGAGCCGCCCAGAGGGTAATACTGCAGTGTCAGGGTCGGCGGCAGGTGATCGGTTGAACCATTCGTCACGTCCTCGACCTGGAAGCCATGGTCGAAGGGCTCGGCGGCCAGCAGCTCCATGCCCAGCTTGTCGGTGAAGCGATAGCCCAGAGTGAAAGCAAAGGCGCTGTCGTCGTCAACGTTGACGTCTTGTGAAGAGAGAGCCGCATCAGCAAAGGAAAGATCAAGGCTTCCGTTGTCGCTCTTGGGCTCGACCTTGGCCACGCCCACGCGGGTGAAGACGTCGCCGGCGCCATAGGCGAAGGCCTGGGTGCTGGCGGTGAAGCCGGCGGCGGCAAGGCCGGCGGCGAGCAGGGCGGGAAGGGCATTCTTTTGCATGGGTCTACTCCTGGTTTGGGGAGGGCGGCAGCGGGCCGCGTTAGAGAATGCCAGCAGTCTAGCGATGCCTCGCTGGTGCAGCATTGATCCAGCGCAAGAATTTGGCGGCATCGGATTGCAGGCGAAAAACGAAGACGCCGGGCCATCTGGCCCGGCGTTTGATGATGTCTGTCAGGAAGGTCAGAAGCGGAAGGTCACCCCGCCGCCGATCGTCATCGGATCGATCTCGGCCTCGCCAATGTCACTGCCGTTCAGCTCGACATCCGCATTGACGTCCGAATACCGGGCGAAGGCCCCGACCAGCAGGTAGTCCGTGACGGCGAGGTCCACGCCGACTTGACCGGCGAAGCCATAAGAACTGTCGATGTCCAGTCCGTCCAGTTCCTCCTCGGAGAAATGGGTGTAGTTGAGACCGGCGCCCAGATACGGCTGTACCCGGGAGGTGGTGCCGCCCAGCGGGTAGTAGTTGACCATCAGGTTGATCGGCATGCGATCGACACCACCGATGCCGGTATTTCCCAGCGCCAGGTCGTGTTCGACGGCCTCGGTGCCGTTGAGCTCGATGCCCAGCGCGTCGCTGAACAGGTATCCGACACCATAGGCAAATCCGCGCTCGTCGGAGACATTCAGGTCTGTGCCAGCTACTCGGCCGTTGTCGTCTGCGACCTCGGCCTTGGCGATGCCGCCACGCACATAGATATCACCGGCCTGGTAGGCCATGGCTACCTGGGTGGTGACGATGCCGGCGGCGGCGAGGGCGGCAGTGGCGATCAGAGTCTTCGATTTCATGGTCATGCTCCTTGTTCATCAAGAGTGCTTACGCCCGTCAGGCATCGAGTTGGCGCATGCGGGATTCTAGGGAACGGTGTATTTCAACGTCTTGTAGAACTTTTTTATCAACCTGATAGCCCAGCAGGGCGCTTTCTTTGCGATATAGCTGTACAAACAGTAGCTCGACAAACAATACTTGTATAATAATTTTTTCTTTTCCTGCCTGGCGCCTCGCCAGTTGGCCCGGTTTCGGCTTCACTGAAGGAGCGTGATGTCATCGGAGCCGCTCATGGTTGGCCGAAATCTCCGTGCCGGGTCTGCCCTCGGCATGATCGATGGAGCGATGTTGCCGCTATGTCTGGCGGCGGGGGTGGCGGTGTGGCTGCTGCTGCGTCCCGATCTCATCCAGGCGTTGCCGTTGGTGTGGCGGTTGCCGCTGATCGTGATCGGTGCCTGGGCGCTGGGGGCGGCCTTCGTGCGACCGCTGGCGCTCGAGGTGGGAGAGGGCTGGCTCTGGCGTCAGGCCGGAGCTCCCTGGAGTCACCTGGCCCTGTGGGTGTTCGCGGGGGTGATCGTGAGCCTCTCCATCCTGGGGTGAGCCCTTGACGAGGAAAGCCGCCCTCGGGCGGCTTTCGTGTTGCCTACCCCAGGCGATCAGGCCAGGGTGTGATTCTCGTGGTCGTGTGACTCTCGTGATCAGAGCGCTGGTTATCGTGGCGGCCATACTGGTTCGGTTGGCCATGTATCAGCAGCCAATAAAAAGGGCTCCCGCAGGAGCCCCTTTCACTACATCGAGTGCGTCATGCGCGCTCTTTTAGCGAGTGATCTGCTGATATTCACCAGCATCGGCAGTCACACTGCTCACCACCACGATGGCAATGAAGGCGGCGATGAAGCCAGGAATGATCTCGTATACCCCGGGACCACCCATGAACTCTCCGTTCCAGCCCAGCGAAATCCAGAGCATGACGGTGACGGCACCCACAATCATGCCCGCGAGGGCGCCGGCGCCGTTCGTCCGCGACCACATCAGCGACAGGATGATGAGCGGGCCGAAGGCCGAACCAAAGCCTGCCCAAGCGTTACTGACCAGCCCCAGGACCTTGGAATTCGGGTCAGACGCAATGACGGCGGCAACCAGGCCCACCAGCACAACACAAATGCGGCCAATGCCGACGGTTTCCTTCTCCGAAGCTTCTTTACGCAGGAACAGGCGGTAGAAGTCTTCGGTCAGTGAGGAAGATGACACCAGAAGCTGGCTGGAGATGGTGCTCATGATCGCAGCGAGCAGTGCGGCAAAGAGGAAGCCGGTGATCAGCGGATGGAACAGCAGGTCCGCCAGGATGACGAAGATCGTTTCCGGATCCTCGACATTCATGCCATTGCGAACGGCATAGGCCCGGCCGAAAATACCCAGAGACACAGCACCGATCAGAGAGATCAGCATCCAGCTCATGCCGATGTTACGGGCAATGGGAACATCCTTCTGAGAGCGGATGGCCATGAAGCGCACGATGATGTGCGGTTGACCGAAATAACCCAGCCCCCACGTCACCGCAGACAGCCAGCCGATGATCGTCAGTCCCTCCGTCCAAGACAGCAGGGTGGGATCGACGTCATTCAAGGTCTGTGATGCCTGAGCGAAACCGCCGCCACCTTCGCCAAAGAGCACCACCGCCGGCATGATCACCAGTGCCAGCATCATGATGCAGCCTTGCACGAAGTCCGTCATGCTCACGGCCAGGAAACCGCCAACAACGGTATAGGCAAGTACCACGCCCAGCGTGATGACGACGCCCGCAGCATAGTCACTCAGGCCACCGATGTTGAAAAGTCCGGCAAACGCGGTTTCGAACAACTTGCCGCCTGCCACCAGGCCTGATGCCGTGTAAACCGCGAAAAAGACAACGATGACGACAGCGGATACCGTTCTCAGCGGAATGGCCTGAGTCGGGAACCGGTTGCCCAGGAATTCCGGAATGGTGATCGCATCGTTATAGTGAAGCGTCTGTTCGCGAAGACGAGGTGCGACCAGCGTCCAGTTGAAGAACGCGCCCACGAGCAGACCGATACCGATCCAGGCCGAACCCAGACCGGATACAAACATTGCCCCGGGCAAACCCAGCAGCAACCAGCCGCTCATGTCCGATGCGCCGGCCGACAGGGCCGCCACCTGTGGACTGAGTTGTCGGCCACCCAACATGTAATCTTCGGACGTGGATGTGGATTTGCGCATCGCATAAAAGCCGATGGCGATCATGAGCGCAAAATATGCGAAAAGACTAATCCAGACACCAATAGCCATAAAACCTCTCCAGTTCTTTACGCCGGAAGTAGCTCCGACAGGTTATTGTTACGCATCATGCCAGAGTGCTGATGGCGAGCATCACGATCAGGCGGGGCGCGAAGGTGAAGCCGGTAGCGGCATTTTTATCAACCATAGGGGGCCTTCCGTGTTGTTGTGTTGATGAGTGAGGTTCACTCGTCTCCAAGCGCCAGTAGCGACGCATTGCCACCCAGGGCGGCGGTGTTCTCCGTCACGGTCTTCTCGGTGGCGAAGCGCAGCAGGTAGTGCGGTCCGCCGGCCTTGGGACCGGTACCAGAGAGCCCTTGTCCGCCGGAGGGCTGGACGCCGTCAACCGCACCGATGATGTTGCGGTTGACGCAGACGTTCCCGGCACGGATCTTCTTCGCTATCTCGTTGGCGAAAGACTGGTTTCGGCTATGCACGCCGAAGGTCAGACCATAACCCCGCCAATTGATGGAGTCGACCACCTTGTTGATCTCGCCTGCCTTGTGGCGAACGATATGCAGGACGGGACCGAACTGCTCGCGTTCCGGAGCCTCGATGCCATCGATCTCGAACGCGACAGGTGCGACGAAGGTGCCGTCGGCGGTGGCCTTGTCGGGAATACGCAGCATGGCCTCGGCGAGGCACATCAGCAACAGGCCTTCATGGGTGTCCAGGCTGTACTGCTGCAGCAGCTCATCGATGGAGTCCACCGCGGTGTCCATCTCGCGGACTTCACGCACCAGTTCAGCCGCCTGGTCGGCGGTACCCTTGAAGTCAGCCTCATCGGCGGACAGCAGGTCGATCAGTTCGCGAACGAAGGCTTCCTCATCGACCACATAGTGATCGCTGATACGCGCGAACAGGGTATCGAGTTCTTGCTGCCAGGTCTCTCCAGCCAGCATATCCTTGGCGTTTAACATCTAACCCCCAGGTTGTGAGCCGTCTTCATTGGGCGATTCTCGGCCGGAGACGACACGTCTCATGCCGTGACGGGGTTCCCATAGAGAGCGTAGGAGCCTTAGAGGCGTCCTGCTTGTCGATTTCCCGGTAGAATTTAACGGTTTGCCGGGTTATGGCCATGTGATGGTTGAAAAATCCACTTCGTCTAATAGGCATGGCTGACCTTCTGGGTCGGCTCAAGGGGGCCGGGGCTGAGGCTTCCACGCAACTGGCTGGGGGGCCTGCCGAATGCCTGGCGGCATGCACGTGAAAGGGCGCTCTGGCTGGAGAAGCCGGTCAGGGCGGCAACCTCGGAGAGCGGCAACCGGTTCTGCTGCACCAATGCTCGGGCGCCATCGAGTCGGCGTCGCATCACGTACTTCCATGGTGAAAGTCCGGTGCTTTGACGAAAACGCTCGCTGAAATGTGCCTCACTCAGGCAGGCCTCCGCGGCCAGGTCGGCCACTCGCAGCGTGTTGCCCAGGTGACGGTCGATGAATCGATCCAGGGCAGCCAGGTCGAGGCTGCGGGCGGATGTCGCTGGCTCGCTGGCCAGGCGGGCATGCAGCGAGCCCAGCAGGGTGCCGGCCATGCGCTCGTTGTGGAGGGGGGCGACGGGCCCTTCACGGCTCAGCAGGCTCAACTCCTGAAGCAGGAAATCCAGGTAGTGCTGCAGGGCAGTATCGAGCGAAAAGAAGCGTGGGGCGTCGAACAGGCTGATCAGTTCGCTATGAGGCCCCGTCACGGCGAAGGCCTGCCGAGGAAGGTCCAGTATCAGCTGGTGATTGTCGCCAGTGCCGGAATAGTAGTGCATGTGGTTGGCCGGAACGATGCAGCCCGAGTAGGGTGAAATCGAGCCACCCAGACCCTCGATATCGAACTCCGCCTCGCCGCGCAGGCCGATCACGATCTGGTGGAAGTCGTGAGCGTGGTGATGGGTCGCGGTGTCGAGCGGGATCTGGCGGATGGCGCTGGGCATGATTGGCCTCCGGCTGGGCATGGCGAGTACATGACAACACAGTGTGACGGATGGGCCTTCAACGTTTGGTGTCAGTCGCGCTTGCGCTTGAGGGCGGTATGGGCTGCCAGGTGGTCACGCAGCGCCTTCAGTTCCTCCTGCCCGGTGCTGTCGAGCAACGGCTTGCCCCTGGTCAGACGGCCATGCCGCCCGTGCTCGTCCATCAACCGCTGTGCCCGGCCTCGAATCCCCTCCAGATAGTCGTCATGGCGAATCGGGTAGCCGACCACGGCATACCATTCGGACTCGTTGACGCGACTCTCCAGCGCCTTGTCGAAGAGTTCTATCAGGTGTTCGGGCTCAGTCCGGAAGCGCGGGGTGCCAGAGAGCATCAGCAGGGCGACCATGCCGCCGAAGATCACCAGGCAGACAACGAGGACCAGCAGAAACACGTACATGATTGACGACTCCGGGAGGTCGGGCCCGTTCCAGGCCGGGTCCGGCAGTGTGTGGGAGGTGTGCGTGGCCTAGGATAGCAAGGAGTTTTGCCTGGCCTTGAGCAGTGAAATGGTATCTTCTAACACCAACGGTCGGCTGAAATGAAAACCTTGTCCGTACATACAGCCGGTGGAGCTGAGGAACTCCTCCTGCTCCGGTGTTTCAATTCCCTCGGCCACGGTCGTCATTCCGGCCATGTCGGCCATGTACACGATGGTCTTGATCAGGAAGGCGTTTGATGCCAAGGAATCACTAACGAAAGACTTGTCTATCTTTACCACCTCCAGCGGGTATCGCTGAAGATAGCCTAGGGCGGAATACCCGGTGCCAAAGTCATCCAGGGCCAGCCGGTAGCCTTTTTCGGATAGCTCGCAAAGAACACTATGTTCATTGGCATGCTCGCTGATCAACAAGCTTTCAGTTATTTCAAGGCGGATTCTGGAGAGATCGATGCCATGTCTTTCTCGAATTTCCTCCATCTTTGAAGGGAAATCGTCACTCCTCAACTGCCTTGCCGAGATATTGATTGACAGTGTGAGCTCAACTTCCGTGTCTTGTGTGATTTTTACGAGGTCGTTCAAGGCCCGATCGAACACCCAGTATCCAATATGGCAAATCATGTCGCTTTCTTCTGCCAGGGGAATGAATTCTGCTGGTGATACTTGCCCCAGTTCTTCATTCTGCCAGCGTGCCAAGGCCTCGATGCCTGTTATTTCACGATCGCTCAAGGTATAGATGGGTTGATATTCGAGGTAAAGCTCGTTTCTATCAATGGCGCCTGCAAGTTGCGACTTGACCCTGGTTCTGTTCCTGGAGGTTTCCTCCATGTCGCTCGTATAGAAGCAGTGGCCATTTTGGCCAATGGATTTCGCTTTATACATGGCGATATCGGAAAACCTGAACACGTTGGAGCAGTCAGTCGTGTCATCAGGTATGATCACGATGCCCAGGCTGGCGCCAATAACCAGCCGCATGTCGCCGATCGTGAAAGGGCTGGAGAAATGGTGGTGAATCTTCTCGATAACGCGATAGATGTCGCTATCTTCTGAAATGTCGGTCAACAGGATGCAGAACTCATCGCCGCCGAAACGTGACACAACATCCTCTTTTCTGACATTTTCAGCCAATTGTTCAGCGACAAGACATAGCAGTTCATCGCCTGTGGAGTGTCCAAGAGTATCATTTACGGACTTGAATCCATCGAGGTCAATGTATATTACCGCAGACTTTCTTTTGTGACGGATGCAATGGGATATCTCTCGGGAGACATGGTCCACAAACAGGGATCGATTTGCTAAGCCGGTCAGGAAGTCATATTTCGCCAGGCTAAGCAGCGTTTTTCGGCTGGAGTTCAGCTCTGTCAGGTGTTCCTGAGCGATTCTGCTGTAGCTTCGCAGCTTGTAGTAGAACATGGCACTGAACAGCAGGATAAACCCTCCGACGGCTATCGCCCAGGGAAGTACCAGACTCAGGAACCTCTTGCCAGCCGACTCAGAGTTCCAGATGAGATGCCCGATACTTTCTCCTTGTACATTACTTATGACAAGAGAGTTGTATTGTTCAATTTTTATATCGTTATTTCTGAAATTTTTCGAAATGAAAGTCAGTTCGCCAACCTGGAAGTCTTCGGACCATCTTGACAAGAATTCCCTGTCAAGCATCCTGATGAGAATCAAGGCCCCATGTGAGCGGTCAATCTCAAGGTTGGTTGGCTCATAGGCCGTGAAGCTCGTAATGCCAACCAGACCCGGCTCTCCATTGATGTCGATGATGCCGCTTGCCGGCTTGGGGGCGCTGAAATCAGTATGGATGGCCTCACTGATCAGCTGTTTCAGCTCTGGCGTCATTACCGCGGCGGGGATTGATGCTATGGTTTCATCGCCATGCTTTCCGTGAGCGAGTTCCCCGTTGGCATCAAGGCTCAATACCCAGTCCATCTCGTAGTTTTTCTGAAGGTATCCGCCAGCGTTGCTCTCTGCCCACTCCATATTCCTGCCATAGATGACCTCCTCCACCATTTCATTCCACCAGCCATACTCGAGGCTTATTGATGAAACGTCGTCGAGCTCCAGCTCTATAAGCCGTTCAATCTGCTCAACCGACTTATTGTTGGCAAAAAGATCTATTCTTTCGGCCGAATAGAAGACCACGGCGAAGATGGTGGCTACGGAGGCGAGGATGAGAACCAAGCTTAAGCTGATGCCATCTGAGAGAGACTTGATCGTACCGAGGCCGGCCGCGTCAGCGTCTTTCGTCTCGGCCTCAGCCATTGCCGGCCGGTGCCGGGTTTCACGCTTCATGTCTTCGGCCATATTTCTCTCATGTGTGGTATGACCTCGGCTCAGTCACTGGCATGATGGCCGTCACTAAATCGCTCGCCAATATTCACGATGCTAGGGCCTTCTTCATCGGAACGAGTATGAGATTCCTGATGCCTCAGCTGATGATCATAGCCCAGAATGCTTGAACATTCATGATTACTTGAACAGTCAGTGGCGGTGTTCCGCCCTGCCGGTGAAGCCCTTGGCGACCTGCGCGGAAGTGATACAGCCTCTCATTGGTTCGCATCAGGGAGATTGCAGGGTATGGTCTCCAGCGGGTGCCCCATCATGAGACAGCAGGGGGGCTTCTTGGGGATTACCACCCAATACAGAGACGCTTTCCGAAGATGCTCGCGATCCGCTGGTCGCGTACCGCGGAAGGAGGGTGCAGATGGTACGCAAGGCCTGGAGCGGGTGAAGGGAATCGAACCCTCGTCTTAAGCTTGGGAAGCTTCTGCTCTACCATTGAGCTACACCCGCGAGGGGATTTCGATAGTAAAACCAGATGGTTAGCCTTTGCAAGCGGCCGTTGGAGTTTTTTGCCTCTTCGTTGCTAAGCTCCTGTTTTCCGTTGCCTTGCCGAAGCGTGCCAGGCCGTGGTGCCGTTGCCCGAGGGGGCGGGGCCCATAATTTTTTGCTGACCGGCGAACTTTTCTCCTCACCGCTGTCTGAACTTGAGTAGGCAGCATCGCGATAGCAGTCGCTAACACTGTTGCCTCGGCTTGCACAATCGATCTTTCCGCCCCATGCCTCATGGGGCGGTTTTTCTTTGTACGGGCCTTGCTTTATAAAGGGTACAGGCTGTCTTCGGGTACCGGCGCTGGTGCGGCAAATGACGACATTCGGCACCAGGCCGAGGGTCAAAGGCCGCTGGCGTCACTCAGGAATGGCGCATGCGCAGCAGGGCACTGAGCACGTCACGGCGTGTGACGATCCCCACCAGTCGGCCTTGCTCGACCACCGGATAGACCTTGGGCTTTGCACCGAGCATCTCCTGGGCCAGGTCGGTGATGCTCTTGGTGGGTGGCACCGCCAGGACCTCGTTGCGCATCATTTCCCTGACCAGCGGTGGCTCCTCGTTGAGATAGGAACTCTCCAGCACCTTGCCCATCACGTCCTGTTCGGAGATGAAGCCGATCAAGTGGTCCCGCTCGTCGACCACGGGTACGCCGGGCAGGCGATGCAAGGCGAGGCCCTCTGCCAGGGTGGAGACCGAGGTCTTGCCGGTGACTCGGTAGCAGTCGCGAGACATGATCTCGCGGACGGTGGTTGGGGCCTTGTTGGGCATGGCATATCTCCTTGTGCCGAGCGTTGATGGCCGGGGCTGCGTCCCGCATCCGCGGGGCCGTCTCGTGGCGCAGCCGTGTCTCGCTCCCCATCATAGTCGACTCGTGAGCTTCCCAGCCAAGGGGCCAGCCAACGTTTCCCACGCTGTCCTGGTCGCTGCCCACCGCTCAGGAACCCGGTCCCGCTTACAGGCTCCAATATGGCACACTCATGCACATGGACCGGCGGTTGCGCCGGCGTGGAACGATCGAGGGAGCTGACTCATGGATGCTCGGGAATACATGGCGCGAAAAGGGCTGGACGGTGAGCGTGATCATGAGCGCCCCAATACCCTGGAGGAGAAGGCCTGGTCTCGTGCCAGGGAGGCCGGTGAGCATCGGCCTCGCGCCGGAACACCATTCGACTGGGAGGAGTGGGAGCGCTATCACGAGACCCTGGCCGAAGGCGCCGAGGCGCTGGAGCAGAAGATCGACCACGAGGCCCACCGCCGGGCGCTCGAGCACGAAACAAGCGCGGCCGTAGAGCACTTCACCCCGGCTGCCGGAGACAGCGTCAGGGTCGGCAGGGTGGCCGAGTCACCCCGCGTGGACCAGAACCAGGATCAGGGCCAGGAATTGGCGGCGGTCGTCCAGCCCGGAGCCGCTCTGAACGTGATGGCCGTGCTGTTGCCGCCTCTGTCCGTCGGGCTCTCTCATGGCGGTAAGAGGCGCGTGGTGGTCAGTATGGCGCTCACCCTGCTCGGCTGGTTGCCCGGGGTTGCGCATGCGGTGTGGTGGTTGCGTCACCCATCCCGTTGACGCGGCAGGTCGGAAGCGTGGACTTGGTTATACGGCCAGGGTAGGTATACTTCCCGTCAACCTTTCACTTCTCGGGAGTTTACCGTGGGCCTTCTCGCCGGCGTCACCGTCCTCTGGGCGTTCTCGTTCTCGCTGATCGGCGTCTACCTGGCCGGCCAGGTGGACAGCTACTTCTCCGTTCTCATGCGCATCGGCCTGGCGACGCTGGTCTTCCTGCCATTCCTGCGTCCCTCGCTGCTGCGCGGTGGTCAGCGCCTGGCCCTGATGGGGCTGGGGGCGGTCCAGCTGGGCGTGATGTATATCTTTTTCTACCAGTCCTTCCTGCTGCTTTCCGTGCCGGAGGTGCTGCTGTTCACCATCTTCACGCCGCTCTACATCGCGCTGCTCGACGATGCCCTGTTCGGCCGCTTCACTCCCTTCTATCTGTTGACCGCGTCGCTGGCGGTACTGGGCGCTGCGGTGATTCGCTTCCAAGGCCTAGATAGCGGATTCTGGACGGGTTTTCTGGTCGTCCAGGGGGCCAACCTCTGCTTCGCCCTGGGCCAGGTGGGCTATCGGCGGTTGTCGGCGAATCTGCCCGATTCGCTGCCGCGACACAGCGTGTTCGCGTGGTTCTATCTCGGCGCACTGGTGGTGGCCGTGCCGGCCTTCGCGCTGCTGGGCAATGCCGCGGGCCTACCCACGTCCGGGGTGCAGTGGGGCGTACTGCTGTGGCTGGGTCTTGCGGCATCGGGGCTAGGCTATTTCCTGTGGAACCTCGGCGCTACCCGCGTCGATGCCGGTGCCCTGGCCATCATGAACAATCTTCTGATCCCTGCGGGCCTGCTGGTCAACCTGGTGATCTGGAATCGTGACGCCGACCTGCTTCGCCTGGTAGTGGGCGGTGCGATCATCGTGGGTTCCCTGGCCCTCAATGAGTGGTGGCTGAAGCGTCGCAGCCTCAGTCCGGCCTGAGGGCGTTTGCCCGCCTCGTGGCCAATCGCCATAATGAGCGGCCGCGATGCGAGAGCTCTTTTCATGCCAACCTTCAAGAACATCGGTCTGATCGGTCGCCTGGGCAGCGCCAAGGTGGTCGATACCCTAAAGCGTCTGATCCGCTTCCTCGAAGCCGGTGGCTACCATGTCATCATCGAGGACAGAACCGCCACGGTGCTGCTCGACCATGGCCATCCCGAAGCCAGTCGTCGGCTCCTGGGGGAGCTCTGTGATCTGGTCATCGTGGTCGGTGGTGACGGCAGCCTGCTGGGGGCCGCCCGGACCCTCTGCCACAGCGGCACCCTGGTGCTGGGGGTCAATCGCGGGCGACTCGGCTTTCTCACCGACATCTCCCCCGACGAACTCGAGGCGCGCGTCGGCGAGGTCCTCGCGGGGCGCTACGAGCTCGAGGAGCGCTTCCTGCTGGATGCCGAGCTCTACCGGGATGGCGTCCAGGTGGGCAATGGCGATGCCTTGAACGAGGTGGTGCTGCATCCGGGCAAGGCGGTGCGCATGATCGAGTTCGAGCTGTTCATCGACAACCAGTTCGTTTACAGCCAGCGCAGTGACGGCCTGATCGTGGCCACGCCCACCGGTTCCACGGCCTACGCGCTGTCCGGCGGTGGACCGATCATGCACCCCAAGCTCGATGTCGTCACCCTGGTGCCGATGTTTCCGCATACCCTGTCGAGCCGACCCATCGTCATCGATGCCGCCAGCGAGATACGCATCCACATCGGCGAGACCAACCAGACCTACCCGCACATCAGCTGTGATGGCCAGACGCGCGCGGTGGCCAAGCCAGACGATGTCCTGGTGATCCGTCGCAAGCCCCGCCGGGTCCAGCTGGTGCATCCGCTGGGTCACAATTTCTTCGAGGTCCTGCGCAGCAAGCTGGGCTGGAGCAATCGTCTGGGCGACTGAGGTAAGCATGCAAGGCACTCTCGATGGCACCCTCGAAGGCACTCTAGAAGGCTACGACCTGATCGGTGATGTGCACGGCTGCGGTGCGACGCTCGGCTCGCTGCTCGAACGCCTCGGCTACCATCAACGCGGCGGGGTCTACCGGCATCCACGACGCAAGGTGATCTTCCTCGGGGATCTGATCGACCGGGGGCCACGTATCCGCCTGGCCGTCACCATCGCCCGGCGCATGGTGGAGGCGGGGGAGGCGCACATCGTCATGGGCAACCACGAGTACAATGCGCTGGCCTATTGCCACCACGCGCCTGCCGGCATGGGTCGCGAGTGGCTGCGTGAGCACACCCCACGACATAATCGCATCATCCGGGAGACCCTCGAGCAGTATCGCGACTACCCCCAGGAGTGGGAGGAGGCGTTGGCCTGGTTCCTGGAGATCCCTCTGTGTCTCGAACTCGACGGCCTGCGGGTGGTGCATGCGTGCTGGGACCACTCGCTGGTCGATGATCTGCGTCATGACCATCCGGACGGGCGCATCGACGAGGACTTCCTTGCCGCCTCGGTGGTTCCCGGTACCCGTGAGTTCCGTATCCTCGACCGCCTGACGCGCGGGACCCACGTGCAACTGCCCGAGGGGGTGCAGATCCAGTCGGGGGACGGCTTCACCCGGCGCAGCTTCCGTGCCCACTTCTGGGCGCGACACCCCCAGACATGGGGGGACGTGGTGTTCCAGCCCGACAACCTTCCCGGAGACCTCGAGCGTCGCGAGCTCTCCGATGAGGAGCGCTCTCGGCTCAGCTACTATGGTCCCGAGCAGCCCCCGCTCTTCATCGGCCACTACTGGTGCGAGGGTATTCCGGCCCTGCCTGCCGCCAACGTCGCCTGCCTTGACTACAGCGCCGTCAAGTTAGGCCGTCTGGTGGCCTATCGCTGGAGCGGCGAGCAGCAGCTCGACGCCAATCACTTCATGTGGATTCGCGTACCCCGTGAGGAAGAGGCTCGACCACAGCCCTGGGAGATCGATTTCGATTGATACAATTCTTTACGATAAAAGCATGCCATCAGGATGAACTCTCGTTGCTCGACGTCATCAGAGTAAGTGTTCCCTTGAAAGACCCCTTGCTCTTGTCCGGCGGCCCCCTCCGCCGGACTTTTTCTTTGCACGACCGGCAAGTGCCGTCACGGCTGGTGCGTCAACCGTTGGAGATACCGTCGTTGGAGAGAAAGAGAACATGTATCGGGTAATCCTGCTGCCCCACGATGTCGATACCCGCCCGTTGCGACAGGCACTGTGGGCCCATCGCATCGGGCATCGGTTCACTGAGGAGGGTCAAGGGCAGGTGCTCTGGCTGGTTGACCCGGCGCAGCAAGACGCGATGCTGCGCCTGATCGAGCGCTGGCAGCGCGGCGAATCCTTGATGCCCGACGAACCGCAGGTGCGCAGCATCCCGTCCGGCCGGCTGCTGGCCCCCTTCCTTCGGGTGCCGGTGACCTCCATCGCCCTGGCGCTGTGCCTGGTGGTCTTTGCGGTCATGGGCGTGCTGGGTGATCGGGTGGTCGCGGCCCTGACCATCGTGCCGGTGATCGTGGCCAACGGCGGCCTGGCCTTCGGCAACCTCGGCGAGACCCTCGCCTCGGGCCAGGTTTGGCGGCTGCTTTCGCCTGCGTTCCTGCACTTTGGCTGGATGCACCTGATCTTCAACATGCTCTGGCTCTGGTACTTCGGCCGCCAGGTGGAGGCGCTGCAGGGTAGCCTTCGGATGCTGACGCTGCTGCTGGTTGCCGGCATCGGCGCCAACCTGGCCCAGTATGCGGCCGGGACCGTGCTGTTCGGCGGCATGTCCGGCGTCGACTTCGCGCTGCTGGCCTATGTCTGGCTGATGTCCCGGCGAGCGCCGCGCAGCGGCTTCTTCGTGCCCCAGATGCTGGTGGTCTTCATGCTCGGCTGGCTGGTCTTCGCGATGACCGACATGGCCGCCATGGTAGGGTTCGGCAACGTGGCCAACGAGGCGCACCTGGGCGGGCTGGTCGTTGGGCTGGCGCTGGGCTGGTATCATTCCGGCCGTGCCCGCCGCCTATCTTAAGGCCCCTTCCTGAGAGAACCCGTCATGAGCGAGATGTCCTTCGATCGCATGATCCAGCAGATGACCCCGTCCATCTACGAGAGCCTCAAGCAGGCCGTGTCGCTGCGCAAGTGGCCCGATGGCCGGATGCTCACCGCCGAGCAGACCGAGCTCTGCCTGGAAGCGGTGATGCGCTACGAGGTGGAAAACCAGGTACCCGAGGAGCAGCGGGTCGGCTACCTGCAGCGTCGCACCTGCGGCAGCGCCAGCAGCGGTACCGACGTGCCCCCCGAGCTTGCCGGACTGGCCCGGGATGCCGGCAGTGACTGAGTCGATCGACACCGCCACGTCGGTCCAGGGCTGCCTGACCAAGATGGCCATCGAACCTGATGCCCCGGCCCGCTATGTGCTGCGGGCCGGCGAGCATCGCCTCGAGCTCAACGCCTGCCTCGGCAAGCCGTTGCGACTGGAGTGGACGGGGGCCATCGCCTGTACCCACTGCGGCCGGGCCACCAGGAAGAGCTTCGCCCAGGGCCACTGCTACCCTTGCTTCAAGAAGCTCGCGCAGTGCGACACCTGCATCATGAAGCCCGAGCTCTGCCACTTCTTCGAAGGCACCTGTCGCGAGCCCGGCTGGGCCGAGCGCCACTGCTTCCAGCCCCATGTGGTCTACCTGGCCAATGCCTCGGGGCTGAAGGTCGGCATCACCCGGGCCAGCCAGATGCCGACGCGCTGGCTTGACCAGGGGGCGGTGCAGGCCCTGCCGGTCCTCGAGGTCGATACCCGCCAGCAGTCGGGATTCGTCGAGGTGCTCTTCAAGGAGGAGGTCTCGGATCGCACCAACTGGCGGGCCATGCTCAAGGGAACCACCGAGCTCCTCGACCTGGCCGCCGAGCGTGATCGCCTGCTGGCGCGTCTGGAGAGCGGTCTCGCCAACCTTCGCGAGCGCTTCGGGGCCGATGCCATCCGTGTCCTCGATGACTCGCCGCTGAGCTTCGACTACCCGGTGCTGGAGTTTCCCGCCAAGGTGGTTTCCCATAATCTGGACAAGAATCCCCTGGTCGACGGCACCCTGCTGGGCATCAAGGGACAGTACCTGATCCTCGACAGTGGCGTGATCAACCTGCGCAAGTTCACCGGGTATGAGGTCAAGGTCTCCGCCTGATGTCTGGGCGCAGCTCATTCGTCAGACCTGAATGTGAACAGGCCCCGAGAGGGGCCTGTTGTCTATGGAAACTCGTGGATGGCAACTCGGATATCAGCCCGAGTCGGCCACTGTCGAGTAGGGATTGTCCGGCATGAGCGCCCTGGGAAGAGGCGGGCGACGCGCGCCCTCCTTGGGCCCGTAGTTTTCCGCCAGGTAGTCGAGGATGGTCGACTCGGTCTCGGCATCGAACTGCCAGAGCCCCTGTTTCTCCTGCATCCACCGGATCAGGTACTGCCAGTGGTTCCGGGAGCCGCTGTTCTGGGTGACCAGCTTGGTCGAGTGGCAGGCCGAGCAATTGCCGAGCACCGTCTCCCAGCCTTCCGCCATGATCAGGCCGGATGCCGGATCCTTTTCCTGGGCCCCCGCCGCCAGAGGCAGGCAGGCCAGGGCGACACCCAGTGCGGGCATGGCAAGTACATGCAAGTGTTTCATGGCTACCTCCTAGGCCACCTGGACCGCGATACGATGGCAGGCGTTGTTGAGATAGCCCTTGGGGTTCCAGCCCGGGACCACCATGGGCTGGGAGTGCCCGTTTTCGTCGGTGGCCTTGGCCCACACCTCATAGTATCCCTGTTCGGGAAACTCCACCGTGGTGGTCCAGCGCTGCCAGGCCAGCCGGTTGGGCGGGGCCTTCAACTCGGCCTTCTGCCAGGTCGCCCCGAAGTCGATGGAGACGTGCACTTCGTTGACGGCCAGGTCGCCGGCCCAGGCATGGCCGCGAACTGTCATGGCCTCGCCGAGGGCATGGTCGATTCCGGACCTCGGGAAGGTCACCAGGGACTTCACCGGCATCGACTCGATGGTGACGAAGTCCTCCAAGGGCACGTTGCTGCCCGGCGCGACGCGGTTCTTGGGCACGCTGTAGGAGGGCGCGCCCATCTTGGTGCCGTCATGCTTCTGGTTGCGGATCACGATGCGCTGCAGCCACTTGCCGGAGACTGAGCCCGGCCAGCCGCCACAGACCACCCGCAACGGGTGGCCGTTGAGGTAGGGGATGTCCTCGCCGTTCATCGCCCAGGCAATCAGCGATTCGTCCTCCAGAGCCTTCTCCATGGGCACGCCCCGGGAGATCGGGTCCTTGTTGGGGTCGCCGCTGGCATGGGCATCGGCGCCGTAGTAGCCGATGTAGACGGCATCGTCCTTGATGCCGCAGGCCTCCAGGACATCGCGCAGGCGCACGCCGGTGAAGGTCGGGCAGGCTACCGCGCCTGTGGTCCACTGGTTGCCGCTGGCCGAGGGCACATACTCGCTGCGGCCATTGCCGCCGCATTCCACCTGGAGCTGGTAGGTGTGGTGCTCGAACCTCTCCTTGAGGTCGGCGATGGAGAAGCTCTGCGGGTTCACGCAGGATTCACCACCGATCTCCAGTTGCCAGGCGGCGACGTCGATGCTTTCCAGGGCAGGCGGGATGCCGTTGTTGCGGACGAACATGACCTTGCCGGGGGTGACGTCGTCGTCGAGCAGGTGAGGCGGCGTCTCGGCATTGATGGGACGGTCGTTGAGGACAGTCAGTCCTTCCTTGCCTTTCAGGGTGAAGGGTTCCTCGCTCTGTGCCAGAGCGGCCGGGATCAAGCCTCCGGGCATGCGGTCAGCGAAGGGGATCGATCCACCCACGGCGGCCGCCATGGCGAGCAGGCTGGAGCGTTTCAGGAAGCCGCGGCGCGTGACAGGATCGACTTCCCTGTCCCAGAGCTCGCGGTCCGCCGACTCGGGATCTTCGGCATAGAGCTCGTGGATGCCGCGCGTCTTGGTATCGGGGGGCAATTTTGTCATGGCTGTGCTCCTGGCGTGCGTCGGTCGGCACATCCTGTGCGCGTGCCGGGCCGGTATTGTTATCGTGCCGAAGTGTTTTCTCACTTCAGGCCTTACGATATTCCAGCTTAGCAGCGAATTGTGGTTTGCAAACTCGGCTCTCCGATCGAGGGGCTCACTCTTGCTCGAAGAGATCACTCTGGGCGCGTGGCGCCCGGAAGGCCGAGGTCTCCAGTGTCTGGTCCGCCAGGGTCGCAGGGTCATTGAGTCCGAAGCGGCGGCAAGCCATCTGGAAGCGCTGCTCCAGCAGCTCCGCGAACACCCCTTCGCCCTTCATGCGCTTGCCGAAACGTGGATCGTAGTCCGCTCCACCGCGGCACTGGCGGACGAGGCTCATCACCTTGCCGGCCCGTTCTGGATAGTGGGTGGCCAGCCATTCCTCGAACAGCGGCGCGACCTCTCTGGGCAGGCGCAGCAACATCCAGCCGGCGGTGGTGGCACCGGCCTCCGAGGCGGCCTCGAGCAGGCGTTCGAGCTCATGGTCGGTCAGCCCGGGAATCACCGGCGAGACCAGGGTGCCCACCGGGATGCCGGCCTCGGCCAGAGTGCGGATCACTCGCAGTCTCGCGGTCGGCGAGGCGGCCCGCGGCTCCAGGGTGCGCTTCAGCTCGGTATCGAGGCTGGTCAGGCTGACCATCACCCGCACCAGGCGCCGTTTCGCCAGGTCCCGCAGCAGGTCGAGGTCGCGCAGGATCAGTCCGCCCTTGGTCAACAGGGTCACTGGATGGCGGCACTCGAGCAGCAGCACCAGGATGGCGCGGGTGGTGGCGTAACGGGCTTCCAGGGGTTGGTAGGCATCGGTGTTGCCGGAGAGATTGATGGGCCGGCACTGGTAGCCGGGCTTGCACAGCTCTTCCTGGAGGCGCTCCGTCAGCCCGGTACTGGCGATCAGACGAGTCTCGAAGTCCAGCCCCGGCGAGAGGTCCCAATAGGCGTGGCTCGGCCGGGCATAGCAATAGATGCAGCCATGCTCACAGCCACGATAGGGATTGATCGAGCGGTCGAAGGGCAGGTCGGGGGAAGTATTCCAGGCGAGCGCGCTGCGTGTGCGCTCCTCGCGCACCTCGGTCGCCAGGCTTGTCGGTGACTCCTCCTGCCACCAGCCATCGTCGACCGCCTCGCTGGTGGTCGGGGCGAAGCGGTTATGCGGATCGAAGGTGGCGCCGCGGCCCTTGCGGACCACCCCGGCGAGGTTGGAATAATGAACCATCTGGGCTCCGGAATGCTGTATAAATAATCAGTTTATACCGAAAGCGATGGTCTGTCAGCTCATCGGCAGAGCCTCCGCGACTGGTCAGTCCGTCGGAGGGTGCGCGTTGACGCGTCATCAAGGGGTTGCTAGCTTACCCGCACTCTCAGGTACTGGTGGAAGCATCTACCAGTGAAACGGGAAGTCGGTGATCTCATTCCGACGCTGCCCCCGCAACGGTGATCGAGGAAAGAACGGCCATCACGCCACTGTGCTGCTGCACGGGAAGGCGGTCGTTCGGGACGTCGGGTCTGCTTCATGCCCGGCGTTCACTCGTCAGCCCGGAGACCGGCCCGAGAGTTCATGCCGAGTTGCGGTGGGCAACCTCGAGGCAGGGCTGGCGCCGCTTCTCCGTTTGTCCTTCTTCCTCGACCCCTTGCCGCCTCGGCACTCAACATGCCATCACGCCGTGCGGGTGAGCACGGTGAGCAAGGGACATACCATGAAAATCAGAAACCATACCGCTTTTGGCCTTGCCTCCTTTGGCTTAGCCACGCTTCCGCTGGCCGTCCACGCCCAGTCGCCCACCGCCGACCAGGCGTCCACCACCATCGAGCTCAATCCGATGGTCGTGACCGCCGCCCTGGCCCCCCGCACCGCCGACCAGAGTCTGTCGTCCGTCACCGTGCTCGATGAGGCCAGCCTGCGTCGCCAGGATCCGGCCAGCATAACCGAGGTGCTGCGTGGCCAGCCCGGGGTTGATGTCAGCACCAATGGCAGCTTCGGCAAGGTCAGTAACATCTATATTCGGGGTACCACCAACAAACAAAGTCTGCTTATGATCGATGGCATCCGCCTGCGTTCAGCGACAGCCGGAGGAGCTGCCTGGCAGTTTCTCGATCCACGGATGTTCGAGCGTGCCGAGATCGTGCGCGGCCCCCGGGGCAGCCTTTACGGTGCCGATGCGGTGGGGGGCGTGGTCCAGCTGTTCACCCCGGAAGGGGAAAAGGGCGCTCCCCAGCCACGCATCTCTGTCGGCGGTGGCTCCTTCGAGACCCAGCGTGTCAGTGCCAGCCTCTCCGGCGCCGAGGGTGGTACCCGCTACCATGTCGGCGCCAGCCGCTTGGAAACCGAGGGCGCACCGGTGCGCCGCGATGGCGACGACAAGGGCTACGACAACACCACCGGCCTGGTGCGGCTCTCGCATACCCTGCAAGACGGCGCCGAGGTTGGCATGATCGCCCTCCGGGGCAAAGGTGAGACAGAGATCGAAGCTGGGAGCACGGATTATATCCAGCAGGTGGCGGGTATTTATGGTGAGGTTCCCGTTACCGAAAATTGGCGTAGCCGTCTAACCTTAAGCGATGCAAGAGACGAGCAGGAAACAGCTGCTTATAGCGATGCATACCTTACAAAGACTCAAACGGCTAGATGGAAGAATACTGTTGATATTGATGCCCATGAATTGATTATTGGCGCTGAGCATACAGAGGATAGTGTAGGCGGAAGCAATACGGGTAGTGGGGCTTACGATGTCGAGAGTCGTTATAATTTGGCTGTATTTGCCCAAGGGCTGCTCGATTTTTATCCTTTTTCGCTCCAGGCTAGCCTTCGACACGACCACAACGAGGCTTATAGAGAGAAAGTCACTGGCAGTCTGGCGCTAGGCTATGAACTCGATGCTCTTCATACCCTTCGGGCCAGCTATGGCACGGCATACCGAGCACCAAGTTTCAACGAGCTTTACTTTCCTTACACTGATTATGGCTTTGGCTATTCATTTGAGGGTAATCCTGACCTGAAGCCCGAGTCATCCTCCACCGCGGAGATTGGTATTCGTGGCCAATATAGCGACCATTTCTGGGACTTCGTCGTTTACCAGACTGATATTGATGACTTGATTGTGTCTGCTGGAACTTCTCTCGACAATATTGATAGTGCGAAGATAAAGGGCGCTGAGCTCTCAGCCGGCACCGATCTTGCTGGTTGGACATTGCAAGCCGCACTTACCTATACGGACGCTCAAGACTCTGATTCTGGTGAAAGGCTTCCGAATAGAGCCAAGCGAAGTTTTCGGGTCGATATCGATCGCTCAATTTCTGACTTCGATGTTGGTGCATCCTGGCTTACGCAAAGCGATAGGATCGATGGGTTCAGCCAGGAGCGTGTAGCAGGTTATGGCATTGTCAACCTGCGCGCCGGCTGGGAGTTTGCGCCGATGTGGTCTGCCCGTCTGACAGTTGATAACGCCCTGGACAAGGAGTATGAGACAGCAAAGGACTTCATCAACGCCGGCCGAGCGGCCTTTGTCAGCGTCCACTTTGGCCAGTAGGGCGTCGTTGGTGCTCCGCCGTCTGTTCGGCTGGTCTGGGCTCTGGCTTGCACTGCTGTGCGGCCTGACCGGCCAGGCAACTGCCGCCGAGGTCTGCGCCATCGACGATGCTGACCACGAGGTCTGCCTGGCGGCGCCGGCCGAGCGCATCGTCGCCCTGTCGCCGAGCATCACCGAGCTTCTCTATGCCGCCGGGGCCGGTGAACGACTGGTCGGCACCGTCGGCTTCAGCGACTACCCGCCCGCGGCGATCGAGCTGCCGCGGGTGGGCAGCCATGAGCGCCTCGACCTCGAGGCTCTGCTGGTCCTCGAGCCGGATCTGGTCGTGGCCTGGATCAGTGGCAACCCGCGGGAGCAGCTGGATCGTCTGCGTCGGCTGGGCATTCCGCTCTTCCTCTCCGAGACCCGGGACTTCGAGGGCGTGGCCGACAGCCTCGAGCGCCTGGGCCGACTGGCCGGCAGTGAGGCCTCGGCCGCCGCCACAGCGGCAGCCTTCCGCGAGGATACCCGGGCGCTGCGCGCGCAGTATCGTGCCGCTTCGCCGGTGCCGGTGTTCTATCAGGTGTGGGAGCAACCGCTGATGACAATCAATGGCGAACACTGGATCAGCCAGGCGCTCGCCCTGTGTGGTGGCGAGAATGTCTTCGCCGAGGCATCGGCGGGGGTGCCACGCGTCGGCATCGAATCGGTGCTGGCCCGGGATCCGGAGGCCATTCTCACCGGTGGGGCGGGCAGCCCCGAGTCCCCGTGGCTTGAGTCCTGGCGCGACCATGCTCGGATGACCGCGGTACGCCGCGATAACCTCTTCGTCGTCGACCCCAGCCTGGTGCAGCGAGCCACACCGCGGCTGCTGGAAGGTACCCGGAAGATCTGCGAGCACCTGGAGGTGGCGCGTGATCGTCGCTAGCCGAGTCGGCCATGGGCCGCGTCTCGCGCCCCTGGCCCTGCTGGCCCTGGCCGCGCTGCTGGCGCTGGGGCTGTCCCTGGCCCTGGGCAGCGTTTCCATCCCGTTCGAGGCACTGCTGGAGGTGCTGAACGGGGAGGGCGAGGCCCTGCATCGCACCCTGGTGCTGGAACTGCGCCTGCCTCGGGCACTGGCGGCCTTCGGCACCGGGGCCCTGCTGGCTCTGTCGGGTGCGCTGATGCAGGTGCTGCTGCGCAACCCTCTGGCCGACCCCTACGTGCTGGGGCTCTCCGGCGGTGCCGCGGTGGCCGCACTCGCGGCGATGCTGGCGGGCCTCGGCGCGACCCTGGTGGCCGGTGCGGCCTTCGGGGGCGCGCTCGCCTCGATGCTGATCGTCTTCGGGCTGGCCCACGGCACCGGCAGCTGGACGCCGACCCGCCTGCTGCTCACCGGGGTGGTGATGGCCGCCGGCTGGGGGGCGTTGATCACCTTGCTGCTGGCGATCAGCCCGGTGGAAAGGCTGCCCGGCATGCTCTACTGGCTGATGGGCGACATGGCCTACGCGGCCAGTCCCTGGCCGGTACTGGCGGTGGCCGCCGTCAGCCTGGTCGTCATGCTGCCGCTTGGTCGTACCCTCAACGTTCTGGCTCGAGGCGGGCTGCAGGCCATGGCCCTGGGCGTGGCGGTGCGGCCGCTGGAGTGGACCCTCTACCTGCTGGCCAGCCTGATGACGGCCGTGGCGGTGACCACCGCCGGCAGCATCGGCTTCGTGGGCCTGATGGTGCCGCACATGCTGCGCCTGCGACTCGGCAACGATCAGCGGTTGATCCTGCCGGCGAGCCTGCTGGCCGGCGGTACCCTGCTGACCCTGGCCGATACCCTGGCGCGGACCCTGATCGCTCCCCAGCAGCTGCCGGTGGGCGTGATCACCGCACTGCTCGGGGTGCCAAGCTTCCTCTACCTGCTCTACCGGAGCCGCTGATGGATGCCCTGGAGACACACCGTCTGGTCATCGACATTCCCGGGCGAGCGGCAGGGCGTCCGCTGGACCTGCGCGTGTCGCCGGGGGAGCGCTGGGGTGTGCTCGGCCCCAACGGCGCCGGCAAGACGACCCTCCTGCATACCCTCGCCGGTCTGAGGGCGCCGCGTGCGGGGGAGGTGCGCCTCGCTGGTCTGCCCCTGGCACGCCTCGGGCGTCGGGCCGTGGCGCGTCGGCTGGGCATGGTCTTCCAGACCAGCCACGACGACTTCCCGGCCACGGTGCTCGAGACCGCGCTGATCGGTCGCCATCCGTTTCTCTCGCCATGGCATCAGGAAGGGCCCGAGGACCTGGCCCTGGCCGAGGCGGCGCTGGCGCGGCTGGATCTCACTCATCTGGCCGATCGCGAACTCTCGACTCTATCCGGCGGGGAGCGCCAGCGCGTCAGCCTGGCCACGGTGCTGACCCAGTCACCACAGACCTGGCTGGCCGACGAGCCTACCAACCACCTCGACCTTCACCATCAGGTGGCGATCATGGACCTGCTCGCCGAGCAGGCCGCCCAGGGCAGTGGCGTGATGATGTGCCTGCACGATCTCAACCTGGCGGCGCGCTGGTGCGATCACCTGCTGTTGCTCTATCCAGACGGCGAGGCCTGCTGGGGGCCGGCGGAGGTCATGCTGGTGCCTACGGTGCTGGAACGCCTCTATGGCCAACCACTGACCACCGCCATGGTGGATGGTGCCCCGGTGTTCGTGCCACGGCGCTGAGCCCTCTCTGCGCACTTTCTTCATGGTCTCGTCCCGGATCAGGGCACGAAGCGGGATGGGTCGTCACTGATCACTGCATCGACGCCCCATGCCCAGCGAGGGGCGAAGGCAGCGGGGTCGTTGGCCGTGTAGCAGAGCAGCCGATAGCCGGCCTCGGTGATCTCTCGGGCGCGCGGCGCCTTAAGTCGCTTCCAGTCGGCATGCACGCTGTAGGCCTCCACCGCCTCGCACTGCCGTCGCCAGTCACGGCCGATCCCCTCGAAGAGCACGCCCAGCGACAGCGACTCGTTCCCGGCCTGTGCGCGGGCATGGTCCAGGGCCGTGGCGTTGAAGGAGGAGAGCAGCCTTCGTGACGTCGGCAGTGCCTCCATCACGGGGGGCAGGGCGGCGTCGACCAGTGCTCGGGGATCACGACCACGATTCACCTTGAGCTCCAGGTTAACCCCCATGTCCAGCGCCTCGAGCAGGGCCAGCATCTCCTCGAGGGTAGCCATGCGCTCGCCGCGGAAGGCGTCGCCGAACCAGCTGCCGGCATCGAGCCGTCGCGCCGCGGCCAGGTCCAGGTCGGACAGTCGGCCGCGACGGTCAGAGCAGCGCCGCAGGGTGGCATCGTGCCAGATCACCGGGGTCCCGTCGCCGAGCAGCTGCACGTCCAGCTCGACCCAGGCGACCCCCGCGGCATGGGCGGCTCGCACGGCACTGAGGGTGTTCTCCGGCGCATGGGCGGAGAGGCCGCGATGGGCGATCAGGCGGGGCAGTGAGATGTCGGGGTGAGGCATGCAGGAGCGTCCTGGTCAGCGAGGCGCCGTCCACTGGCGGCAGGGGGCTTACAGCCTATCGCCATTGGCCCCCGGCGGGAAACGCCGATCCGGCGAGGCGGGTCGCCCGGGTCGCGGTGATCGCGTCAGGATGTGGTAGGCTGCGCGTTTTCGATCCTGGCGATGGCGCCGAACACACGACGATGCGAGGACACCGAGATGAGAGTCGTGCACATCAAGAATCCCCAGCAGCGCGATGCCTGTCTGGCCCGGTTGTGCGCCGAGGCCTACGGTCAGGACGCCGGTCTCGTGCCGCTGGCGATCTTCGCCGGCACCCTGGGGGTGCTGGTCAAGCAGGAGGCGGTAAGGGTGCTGGCGCTGGTGGATGATCAGTCGCGCCCGGTGGCGCTGGCCATGCTGGTGCTCGATGAGATCGGCACCAGCATGACCGTGATGTTGCTTGCCGACCTCGAGAGCGAGACCGTGACCCGGCCGGCCGAGATACTGGTCGCCGAGTTGGCACTCAAGGCGCCATTGCGCATCGATGCCATGGGACCCGAACAGGAAGCGCGCTTCGTCGAGGCGGGCATCACCCGCTGGCTGGACGGCAAGGGCGGGGTACGGATCGGTCTCGGGCCCAAGCATCCCGCCTCGTCCCTGGAGGACCTGCCCCGCGCACTGAGCTTCGACGAGGCCTCGGTGATCCAGTCGTTAAAGCGCGACCGCGCGCTCTTCGATGACTACAAGGCGCGATTCATCCGCGGACTGGAATCCTTTCCCGCGACCCTCTGAAGCGGGTGCGACTTGACCCGTGGGGCGCTCGGCGCTTGACTGGTGGGCCCATCCCGCAAGCATCAAAAGGAAAACGACACCCATGGCCAAGCGCATCCAGTTCGCCCGTACCGGTGGCCCCGAGGTTCTCGAACTCGTCGACACCACGCCGGCCGAGCCGGCCCCCGGAGAGGTACGCGTCCGGAATCAGGCGGTCGGCCTCAATTTCATCGACATCTACTTCCGCACCGGCCTCTATCCGGCGCCGTCGCTGCCCTCGGGGCTCGGCACCGAAGGGGCCGGCGTGGTCGAGGCGGTTGGCGAGGGCGTCACCCACCTGAAGGCGGGCGACCGGGTCGCCTATGCTCAGGGGCCGCTGGGGGCCTACGCCGAGCAGCATGTGCTTCCGGCCGAGAAGGTGGTGGTGCTGCCCGAGTCCATCGATGTCGAGACCGCCGCGGCCAGCATGCTCAAGGGCCTCACGGTCCAGTACCTGCTGCGCCAGACCGCACCCCTGCAGGGTGGCGAGACCATCCTCTGGCACGCCGCCGCCGGGGGCGTCGGCTCCATCGCCTGCCAGTGGGCGAAGGCGCTGGGCGTGAAGCTGATCGGCACCGTCAGCTCCCCGGAGAAGGCGGCACTCGCAGAGAAGAACGGCGCCTGGGCGACCATCGACTACACGAAGGAGGACGTGGTCGAGCGGGTGCGCGAGCTGACCGGCGGCGCCATGTGTGATGTGGTCTACGACTCGGTGGGCAAGGACACCTGGGAGACCTCACTGGACTGCCTTAAGCCGCGCAGCCTGATGGTCAGCTTCGGCAACGCCTCCGGCCCGGTGGATGGGGTCAACATCGGCATCCTCAACCAGAAGGGTTCCCTGTTCGTCACCCGTCCGAGCCTCAACGGCTATGCCGACACCCGAGAGCGGCTGGAGT
Organism: Halomonas aquatica; assembly: GCF_040196335.1. Lineage (NCBI taxonomy): Bacteria > Pseudomonadati > Pseudomonadota > Gammaproteobacteria > Oceanospirillales > Halomonadaceae > Halomonas > Halomonas aquatica. The sequence continues at coordinate 367,054 of NZ_JBEGCJ010000005.1, read as the reverse complement.
GGATGGCCGGCGAGCTCTTCGAGATGCTGGAAAGCGGCAAGGTCAAGGTCGACATTGCCCAGCGCTACCCGCTGGCGGATGCCGGCAAGGCCCAGGAGGCCCTCCAGGGCCGCCAGACCACGGGCTCGACCATCCTCTTGCCATGACCCCGGTAATCGGCGTGGGCGGAGATCACAGCGAGTCGTGGAGCTCGTCGATCAACTGCTCGCGCCGCTTGAGCGCGGTCAATCCGACATCGCCCAGCAGGTTCGCGGCCTCGCAGAGCAGTCCCTCGGCCAGCAACATGAAGGCACACATGCTGTTGCTGAAGAACAGGCTGTGGTTGGGAACAGCGAAGCTGTAATCCGCCACCTTGGCGAGGGGTGATCCGCTGGAGTCGGTCAGGGCGATGACGCTTATGCCCTGGCGGGCCGCTACCTCTGCCGTGGCCACCACGCTGGGGGTATAGGGAAAACAGCTCACCACCACCAGCACGTCGCCCTCATCGAGCTGTGCAAGCGCATCCGCGACCCCGTGCCGGACGGCGTCGAGCGGTGCCGCATCGGAACGCAGCATGCCGAGGCCATAGGCCATGAATGAGGCCAGCGAGGCGAACTGGCGCATGCCGTGAACCCTCACCCGCCTAGCCTCCACCAGCAGCCGGGCGCTCCCCGTGAAGGCTTCGCCATCGATACCTGCCACCATGTCGACGATATTGGCGTTTTCCTGACGACCCAGGCGAGCCAGCCGTGCGAGGGCATCGCCGTCACCTTCGCTGTCCAGCAGGCGGGAGACTTGATCGCTGTAGAAGCTCTTGCCCTCCGTGACGTTGCGGCGAAACACGGCCTGCAGGCCGGCGAAGCCGTCGAACCCCAGGCGCTGGGCCAGGCGCGACAGCGTCGAGGGGCTGACGCCCAGGCGCTCCGCAAGGTCGCTGATCGACGAGACCGCGGCCTGCTGGGGGGCGGTGACCATCGCCGACAGCACCTGACGCGAGCGCTTGCCCAGTCGTACCGAGCTCTCGCCGTCCTCGATCTGGGCGAGCAGGCGCTGGAGGTCGCCGAGGGTGTCCGGTCGAGAGGGCTCGGGAGTCATCATGGGGGGATCAGCACTTCCTGTGGCGATGGGGGAGGGGCATTGTAGGGCTCGTCGCTCGTGGCGTCAGACGGGTGGCGAATCTATTTGCAAAAATATTTCCTTTACATAAAAATGACAAGTTGATTTGCAAATTTCCTGGTGAGGTCAGCATGAGCCACGTCTTCCATCGTCATCTGAAGCAACAGTACCCGACCGCCGTGAGCGGCGACGGCCCCTACCTCATCGATGCCGATGGGCGTCGTTACCTGGATGCCTGTGGCGGCGCCGCGGTGTCCTGCCTGGGCCACAGCGATACCGAGGTGATCGAGGCGGTGCGTGAGCAGGTCGGGCGGCTTGCCTATGCCCACACCTCCTTCTTCACCAACGAGCCGATGGAGGCCCTGGCGGACTTCCTGGTCGAGCGGGCGCCGGCGGGCCTGTCGTCGGTCTATTTCGTCTCGGGGGGGTCCGAGGCGGTGGAGGCGGCCCTCAAGCTGGCGCGCCAGTACTTCATCGAGCGGGGCGAGCCCCAGCGCAAGCACCTGATCGCGCGTCGCCAGAGCTACCACGGCAACACACTGGGCGCCCTGGCGACCGGCGGCAACGCCTGGCGCCGGCAGCAGTTCGAGCCGCTGCTGGTTCAGGTGAGCCACGTCAGTCCTTGCTATGCCTATCGGGATCAGGCCCCCGGCGAGACCCCGGAGGCCTACGGCGAGCGTCTGGCCGAGGAACTCGAGTCCGAGATCCAGCGCCTGGGGCCGGAGAACGTGATGGCCTTCGTCGCCGAGCCGGTGGTCGGCGCGACCCTGGGAGCCGTCCCTTCGGTGCCGGGCTACTTCAGGCGGATTCGCGAGGTCTGCGATCGCCACGGCATCCTGCTGATCCTCGACGAGGTGATGTGCGGCATGGGGCGGACCGGCAGCCTGTTTGCCGCCGAACAGGAGGGCGTGACCCCGGACCTGATGACCATCGCCAAGGGCCTGGGGGCCGGCTACCAGCCGATCGGTGCGACACTGGTGAGTGAGCCCATCCGCCGGGCCATCGCCGAGGGCTCGGGATTCTTCCAGCACGGGCACACCTACATCGGCCACGCCACCGCCTGCGCCGCCGCCCTGGCGGTACAGCGCGCCGTCGAGGAACGCGGCCTGCTGTCGCGCGTCGTCAGCCTGGGCGAGGGGCTGCAGCAGCGCCTTGAGGCGCGTTTCGGCGAGCACCCCTACGTCGGCGACATCCGCGGGCGTGGGCTCTTCCGAGGGATCGAACTGGTGGCCGACCGCGGCGACAAGACGCCGTTCGATCCGTCGCGCAAGCTCCACGCGGCGGTCAAACGCACGGCCATGGACAAGGGCCTGATGTGTTACCCGATGGGTGGCACCATCGACGGCCAGCGGGGCGACCATATCCTGCTGGCCCCGCCCTTCATTCTCGAGGAGTCCCACCTGGACGAGATCGTCGACAAGCTCGACGCGACCCTGCAGACCGTCTTCGACCATACCTAACGGAGCCCCGCCCGATGTCGATCGATTCCCGTCTCTCTCCTCTGGACGAGGCCAGCATGGCGCCCGATCAGCGCCGCGTTCTGGACGCCATCCTGAGTGGCCCCCGCGGTAACCTGGATGGCCCCTTCCTGGCCTGGATCCACAGCCCGGAACTGGCCGATCACGCCCAGCGACTCGGCGCCTTCTGTCGATACGGGACCCGGCTCGAGACGCGGCTGACGGAGCTGGCGATACTCTTCACCGCGGCCTGGTGGCAGTCCCAGGCCGAGTGGCAGATCCATGAGCCCATCGCCCGCGAGGCCGGGGTCAGCGAGGCGGTGATCGAGGCCCTTCGGGAGCGGCGGGAGCCCGCCTTCGAACGCGCGGCTGAGGCGCTGGTCTATCGCCTGGGCAAGGTGCTCTACACCACGCGGCGCGTCGATGATGTGCTCTATGCCGAGGCCGTGGAGGCCTTCGGCGAGCCGGCGGTGGTCGAGCTGGTCGGCGTGCTGGGCTACTACGCCCTGGTGGCCATGACCCTCAACGTATTCGAGGTGCGTCGGGGCACCGAGCCCCTGCCGTTCGCCGAGCGTTAGGGGCTGCCAGGCAGGAAAAGCGACACACGGCCACGCGACGGGTGTCGCCCCTTCGGAGCGGCGAGGGGGAAAAGGCTGGATTTTCTGTCATGCTGTTGATGTGCTTGAGCCCTCACTGATCTACAGGGAGCTGTCATGGCCGACAGCACGCTGATCTTCATTGTCCTGGGTCTGACCCTGGCCGCCTTCGTCTGGGGGCACTTCCGCTACGACCTGGTGGCGCTCTCGGCGCTGCTCGGCTCGGTGATGCTGGGCCTGGTGCCGGGCGAGGAGGCCTTCCTGGGCTTTGGTCACCCGGCGGTGATCACGGTCGCGGCGGTGCTGGTGCTCAGCCGTGCCTTCGAGCGGTCCGGTGTGGTGGACGTGATCGCCGATCAGGTGCTGAAGGTCGGTGACCGCCTCTTCCTGCAACTGGCCGCGCTGACCGGGACCGTGGTGGTGCTCTCCGGCTTCATGAACAATGTCGGTGCCCTGGCGCTGCTGTTGCCGGTGGCCATGCGTCTGGCACGCGAGCATGATACTTCGCCGTCGATGCTGCTGATGCCGCTGGCCTTCGGCTCCCTGCTCGGTGGCCTGACCACCCTGATCGGCACGCCGCCCAACATCATCATCTCCAGCTATCGCGGCGATGTGGTGGGGGAGAGTTTCGGCATGTTCTCCTTCTCTCCGGTGGGGGCCGCGGTGGCCCTGGCCGGGCTGGCCTTCATTCTGCTGATCGGCTGGCGGCTGGTGCCCCAGCGCGCCGGCAAGGCCTCCACCGAGGAGATGTTCGATACCGCCCACTACCTGGTGGAGCTCAGCGTGCCTGAGGGCGCCAAGGCCGTGGGCTGGTCGCTGCGTGACCTCCAGCATGAACTGGAAGAGACCATCCCGGTACTGGCCGTCGTCCGCGACGACAAGCGCCGTGCGGGACATGCGTTCCACGGGACCCTGCGCGAGGGAGACATCCTGCTGGTGGAGGCGGGCCCGGATGAGATGAAGCTGCTGGAGGACAAGGCTGGCCTGGCGGTGGGCGCCGAACCTGAGGAGGAAGAGGATGACCTTCAGGCGCCAGCGGAGAACGGAGAGAGCCTGAAGGAGACGCCCGCCAAGGAGAAAGTGGATACCGAGGGGCTGCAACTGGTGGAGGCCGTGGTGCGCAACGACTCCACGATGGTCAACCGCACCGTGACCCAACTGCGCCTGCACAACCAGTTCGGCCTGCACCTGGTAGCGGTGGCCCGCGACGGGGGGCGCCTCAAGCAGCGCCTGCGCGACATTCGTTTCCGGGCCGGGGATGTGCTGCTGCTGCAGGGTGGCGAGAGCGAACTCTCGGAGAGCCTGACAATGCTCGGCTGCCTGCCGCTGGCCAGCCGCAACCTCTCAATCGGTCAGCCGCGACTGCTGCTGATCTCCCTCGCCATCTTCGCCGCGGCCATCCTGGCCATCCTGCTGGATGTCCTTCCGGCGGCGGTGGCACTCTCCACGGCGGCCATGGTCTCGTTGCTGGTGGGCGTGCTGCCGTTGCGCGACGGCTACCAGGCGATCGATGGGCCTGTGCTGGTGCTGCTCGGCGCGATGATCCCGGTGGGACAGGCGCTGGAGACCAGTGGTGGCGCGTCGATGATCGCCGACAGCCTGCTCGCCCTGGGCAGTGACTGGCCGGTGGTGGTGACCCTGACGGGGCTCTTCGTGCTCACCATGATGCTCTCCGATGTCATCAACAATGCGGCGGCGGCTGTGCTCATGGCGCCCATCGCCGCTAGCCTGGCTCACGGCTTCGACGTCTCGGTGGATGCCTTCCTGATGGCCGTGGCGATCAGCGCCTCCTGCGCCTTCCTCACGCCCATCGGGCATCAGTCCAACACCCTGGTGATGGGGCCCGGCGGCTACCGCTTCGGTGACTACTGGCGCATGGGTTTGCCGCTGGAGGTGGTGATCACCCTGGTGGCCATTCCCATGATCCTGTGGATCTGGCCACTGTAGCAGGACGCCCCGGCGGCCGGCCGGGGCGTCTTGGGATGCGGTACACGGAGAGGTGGCATCAGGCGGGGTGGTGTCGCAGCACCCTGGACGAGTCGGCGACGAAGGCGTCGTAGGCGAAGTCGTCCACGCTGAGTAGTTCCAGGACCTCGGCCTCCCGCTCCCGCATGAAGGCGGCGTCTTCTCTGCTGATCAGTCCCTGCGCCAGGGCGGCCTCCACCCGTTGTTCAGGATGCAGCGCCTGTGCCGGCAGCTTCCCCTTCGCGTAGGCCTTGTTGACCTGACGATAGAGGCCTTCGGCGCGCTCCTGGGTCGTCAGCAGGTCATTGTAGCGGGCAAGCGGGTTGTCCCGGCTGCCGTCATTCTCCTGCCAGGTAGCGTCAAGCAGGTCGCTACGCAGGGGAGTGTCCCGGGAGACGTTCTGTGCGATCTCGCGGGTCAGCGCATCCTGGGGGCGCCTCCAGCGGCGGCCGACCGGCATCACGATGAGGCGAAGCAGGCGGCCGAGTGCACGACTCGGCAGATTGTCGAAGAGTTCGTCCAGGGCCTGCTCGGCGCGGCCCAGCAGGAACCGGCAGCCATAGTGCAGCAGGGCCGCCTCGCCCTCGACCTGCTTGCCTTCGTGCCAATGCTTGAGGGTCATCGAGGCGAGGTAGAGGTTGGAGAGCACGTCGCCGAGACGGGCGGAGAGCATCTCGCGCTGCTTGAGGGTCGAACCGAGGCTCGCCATGGCGGCATCGGCGCAGAGCCCGAAGCCGGCGGAGAGACGGGAAATGTCTCGGGCATAGGGGGCGGCGACCTCGTCGAAGGGCACGTCCGGGTGGCCGAGTCCCAGGCCCTGGGTGAGGGCGCGGGCGGCGTTGCCGAAGATCAGCCCGGCATGACCGAAGAAGGCCCGATCGAAGGCCGCCAGATCATCGGCATCCTTGGCGGCCAGCTCCTCGAGCACGTAGGGATGGCAGCGGATGGCGCCCTGGCCGAAGATCATCAGGTTGCGGGTCATGATGTTGGCGCCCTCGACGGTGATGGCCACCGGGTTGGCGCTGTAGCCGATGCCGAGGTAGTTGCGCGGCCCCAGGGTCACCGCCTTGCCGCCGTGGATGTCCATGGCGTCGCCGAGGATCTGGCGCTGGAACTCGGTGAGCTGGCTCTTGAGGATGGCCGAGGGCACCGCCGGCTTCTCGCCGTGGTCGATGGTGTTGGCGGTCTGATAGACGGCGGCCCGGGCGATATAGGCCAGGGCCGCCATGCGCGCCAGGGGCTCCTGGATGCCCTCCATCTCCGCCACCGGCACGTTGAACTGGCGACGAATCCGCGCGAAGCCGCCGCTCCAGCCCAGGGCGTAGCGGGCGGTGCCGCTGGCGCCGGAGGGCAGGGTGATGCAGCGTCCGATGGACAGGCACTCGACCAGCATCCGCCAGCCCTGGCCGATCATCTCCGTCCCTCCGATAATGGTGGACAGAGGCACGAATACATCCTTGCCCTTGATCGGCCCGTTCATGAAGGGGCTGCCGATGGGGTGATGGCGGCGACCGATTTCCATGCCCTCGGTGTCGCGGGGAATCAGCGCCAGGGTGATGCCACGGTCGTTCTCCTCGCCTAGCAGGTGGTCGGGGTCGAAGAGCCGGAAGGCCAGGCCCACCACGCTGGCGATGGGCGCCAGGGTGATCCAGCGCTTATCGAAGTCCAGGCGAAGGCCCAGTACCTCCTCTCCGTCGATGACCTGCCTGCACACCACGCCGGTGTCGGGAATTGCCGTGGCGTCACTGCCCGCGCGGGGGCCGGTGAGACCGAAGCAGGGGATCTCGCGCCCGTCCGCCAGCCGCGGCAGGTAGTGATCCTTCTGTTCCTGGGTGCCGTACTTGAGCAGCAACTCGCCCGGGCCCAGGGAATTGGGCACGCCCACGGTGACCATCAGGGTCTCGCTGACCGAGAGCTTCTGCAGCACCAGTGACTGGGCCTTGGCCGAGAAGCCCAGCCCGCCGTATTCCTCGGGGATGATCATGCCGAAGAAGCCTTCCTGCTTGAGGTAGTCCCACAGCTCCTGTGGCAGGTCGGCGCTCTCACGGGCGATTTCCCAGGCATTGCACATGCCGGCGGCCACGTTGCACTGGTGGTCGATGAAGGCGCTCTCTTCTGCCGAGAGGCCCTCGTCGCGAACATCGAGGAGCGCCTGCCAGTCGGGGCGCCCCGTGAAGAGTTCACCGTCCCAGGCCACGCTGCCGGCCTCGAGCGCGGTGCGCTCGGTGTCCGAGACCCTGGGTGCTGCCTTCTTGAACAGGGCGAAGAGGCGCGGCGAGAGCCAGCGGGTGCGCAGGACCGGCAGGCCCGCCGCCGCCACCCCGGTGGCGGTGAGGAGCAGCAGCACGCCGAGCAGCGGCGAGCCCAGCAGCAGGCCGGCCAGGCCCGTCGTGGTCAGCACGACGAGGGTGGGCAGGGCGCCCGCCTCGCGGCGCATCACCACCAGCAGGCCGGCCATGGCCAGCACGATAAGGATCAGGGTCAACATGGAGCCTCTCTGTCTATAATTCGAACGTGTGTTTGAATTCTTGCAGATTAGCCTATTCCTCTGCAACGGGCCAGCCTTTGGTTCATCGTTTCGCCTGAATGTTGGCCACCCATCATGACAACGCCCCGTCCTGTGTCAGCAGGGCGGGGCGTCTGTCGTTCTCATGTGGCCTCGAGGCCGTTGGTGGTCAGGCCAGGCGGCGCCGGGGCTCCTCCCTTGCCGGGGCATCGCCTGCCACGTAGTAGGCGGCGTTCGAGCGCGGCAGCGGCTCGCGGCCACGCATCCGGTCGGCGATCTTCTCGGCGAGCATGATGGTCGGGGCGTTGAGGTTGCCGGTGGGAATCACCGGAAACAGCGAGGCGTCTACCACTCGCAGGCCCTCCAGTCCGTGCACCCGGCCCTGGCCATCGACTACCGAGCCCTCGTCCTTGCCCATGCGACAGCTGCCGCAGGGGTGGTAGGCGGTCTCTGCATGTTCGCGGACGAAGGCATCCAGCTCAGCATCGGACTGCACCTCCGGGCCCGGCGATACCTCCCGGCCACGATAGGCGTCGAAGGCGGGCTGGGCGATGATCTCGCGGGTCAGGCGGATGGCGTCACGGAACTCTTGCCAGTCCTTTTCGGTGGACATGTAGTTGAACAGGATGCTGGGCGCTGCCTTGGGATCGCGGGAGGTCAGGCGGATGCGCCCGCGGCTCTCGGAGCGCATGGAGCCCACGTGGGCCTGGAAGCCGTGGGCCTCGACCGCGCTCTTGCCGTTGTAGCTGATGGCGATGGGCAGGAAGTGGTACTGCAGGTTGGGCCACTCCTCCTCGTCGCTGGAGCGTATGAAGCCTGCCGCCTCGAACTGGTTGCTGGCACCAATTCCCTTGCCTAGCAGCAGCCACTCGGCGCCGATCTTCGGCTGGTTCCACCACTTGAGCGCCGGATAGAGAGAGATCGGCTGGGTGCACTCGTACTGGATGTACATCTCCAGGTGGTCCTGGAGGTTCTCGCCCACCCCGGGCAGGTCGTGGACCACCGGGATGTCGAGCTCGGCGAGGTACTCGGGATTGCCTACGCCCGAGCGCTGCAGGATCTGCGGCGAGGCGATGGCGCCGCCACACAGCAGCACCTCGCGGCGGGCATGGACCTCCTGGGTCTGGCCACGGTGCTGGTAACGCACGCCGGTGGCGCGCTTGCCCTCGAAGGTGATGACGTCGGTGGTGGCGCGGGTCTCGATGGTCAGGTTGGGACGCGGCTTGGCCTGGTCCAGATAGCCCCGCGCCGTGGAGGCACGTCGCCCGTTGGGCGTGACGAAACGGTCCATGGGGCCGAAGCCTTCCTGCTGGTAGCCGTTGACGTCTTCGGTTGCCGGGTAGCCCGCCTGCTGTCCCGCCTCGATGAAGGTGTGGTAAAGCGGGTTGTTGCCGGCTTTCGGAGTGGTCACGCTGACCGGGCCATCACCGCCATGATAGGCGTTGGGGCCGATGTCGCGGGTCTCGGCCTTCTTGAAGTAGGGCAGGCAGTCGGCGTAGCTCCAGTCCTCGAGGCCTTCACGCGCGGCCCAGCCGTCGTAGTCCAGGGCATTGCCCCGGATGTAGCACATGCCGTTGATCAGCGATGAGCCGCCGAGCCCCTTGCCGCGGCCGCACTCCATGCGCCGGCCGTCCATGTGGGGCTCCGGGTCGGTCTCGAAGGCCCAGTTGTAGCGCTTGCCCTGCAGCGGGTAGGCCAGGGCGGCGGGCATCTGGGTGCGGAAGTCGAAGCGGTGGTCGGGGCCACCGGCCTCGAGCAGCAGCACGCTGACGCCCTCGTCCTCGGTGAGCCGGGTGGCCAGGACGTTGCCGGCGGAGCCGGCGCCGATGATGACGTAGTCGAATTCACGGGTCTGGGACATGGGGTCTCCCAAGGCAACATCAGTATGGGGGAGGTTCCGGCGGCAGGTCTCCGCTAGGGCGCTGTGAACCCTTCCCTGGGCTCTACCGATGCCATCCCTGGCACAGGACCCTCGCTACGACCCACCCCCGGAACCCCTGGAAAGTGGGGCGTCAGAGCGGTGGCGCGGCGCTCAGAACACCGATTCGAAGGGCCCCATCTCGATCTGGACCGACTTGGTCTGGGTATAGTGGGCCAGGGTCTCGATGCCGTTCTCGCGACCGACGCCGGACTGCTTGTAGCCGCCCACCGGCATCTCGGCGGGGGACTCGCCCCAGGTGTTGACCCAGCAGATGCCCGCTTCCAGGCGCTGGATCACTCGGTGGGCGCGGTTGAGGCTCTCGGTGAAGACGCCTCCGGCCAGGCCATATTCGGTGTCGTTGGCGCGGCGGATCACCTCCTCCTCGTCGTCGAAGGCGAGGATCGACATCACCGGCCCGAAGATCTCCTCGCGCACGATGCGCATCTCGTCGGTGCAGTCGGTGAAGACGGTCGGGGCCGCCCAGGCGCCGGTGGCCCAGTGGATACCGTCTGCGTCGCCCTGGTCCCAGGCCTCGCCCCCGGCCAGCACGCGGGCGCCTTCCTGCTTGCCCAGCGTGATATAGGACAGCACCTTCTCCTGGTGCTCGAAGCTGACCAGCGGGCCGAAATTGATCGCCGGATCCATCGGGTCACCGGCCTTGATGCGGGCGACGCGCTCCTGGATCCTGGCCTCGAAGGCCTCCTTGATGCTCGCGTGCACGAACACCCGGGTGCCGTTGGTGCAGATCTGTCCGCTGGAGTAGAAGTTGGCCATCATCGCGGCATCGGCGGCGCGATCCAGGTCGGCATCGGCGAAGACGATCAGCGGCGACTTGCCGCCGAGCTCCATGGTCACGTCCTTGAGCGTCGACCCGCCGGCTGCGGCCATGACCTTCTTGCCGGTAGGGGCTTCACCGGTGAAGGAGATCTTGTCGATGCCCTCGTGGCTGGTGAGCATCTGGCCAACTCGACCATCGCCCTGGACCACGTTGAAGACGCCGTCGGGCAGGCCGGCCTCGCTGAAGATCTCCGCGAGCTTGATGGTGGTCAGCGGGGTGACCTCGCTCGGCTTGAAGACCACGGCGTTACCGGCGGCCAGCGCCGGGGCGCTCTTCCAGCAGGCGATCTGGATCGGGTAGTTCCAGGCCCCGATCGACCCGATCACGCCCAGCGGCTCCCGGCGGGTGTAGACGAAGGAGTCCTCGCGCAGCGGAATCTGGCTGCCCTCCAGGGCCGAGGCCAGGCCGGCGTAGTACTCGAGCACGTCGGCGCCGGTAACCACGTCCACGGCCGCGGTCTCGCTGATCGGCTTGCCGGTGTTGCGGGTCTCGAGCTCGGCGATCTCGTCATTGCGCTCCCGCAGCAGGGCGACGGCGCGCTGGAGGATGCGGCCGCGCTCCATGCCGGTCATGGCCGCCCAGATCCGCTGGCCCTTGCGGGCCGCGGCCACCGCGGCGTCCACATCGGCCTCGGCGGCCTGGTGGACCTCGGCGAGCAGCGAGCCGTCGAAGGGGTTCACCACGGAGAAGGTCTCGCCCGAGGTGGCGGCCGTGTGACGGCCGTCGATGTAGAGGGTCTGGGTGTCTAGGGTTGCCATGTTGGCCTCCGTTCAGGCGGGGGAAAGGGTGTCGCGGGTGTCGAGCAGGCGGTCCAGGTAGTCCCGGGCCAGGCGGCGCGCCTCGTCGCCGTCCAGGCCCCCGGGGGTCAGGGCGCCGCGCAGCCACAGGCCATCGATCAATGCGGCCAGGGCCCGTGCCGAGGCGCGCGCCTCTTGGCGGGGCATCAGCCGGCGGAACTGGTAGCAGATATTGGAGTAGAGGCGCCGGTCGTTGACCTGCTGCAGGCGCGCGAGCTTCGGCCTGTGCATGCTGCTGGCCCAGAAGGCCAGCCAGGTCTTGGCCACCGGGCCGGTGACCTGGCTGCGGTCGAAGTTTCCATCGATGATGGCAACGATATGGGCCCGGGGACTCGAAGTGGTGAGACCGCCCCGCCGCGCTGCCACTGCATCGCCCAGGTCACTGAGGATCTGGCGCATGGTGGCGTCCAGCAGGCCGTCCTTGCCGCCGAAGTAATGACTGATGATGCCGGCGGAGACGCCCGCGTGGCGGGCGATGCGCATCACCGTCGTATCGGCCAGGCCGACCTCGTCGATGGCCGCCATGGTCGCCTTGATCAGCTGATCGCGGCGGATGGGTTCCATTCCAACCTTTGGCACCGTTGCTGGCTCCTTTCCCGGGAAATTGATCTTGCAACCAATCTTGCAACCAACGCACAAAGCATGGTTACCATGTGCACAGCTTGCCATTTCTTTATTGAACGTTCAATCAATGAAGCCATGGCGGATTACCCTGCCGGCCGGTGGCGTTGCCATCGCGGCTATACTTTCATGTCCAACAAGAGGAACTCTCCCATGAACATGACCACCCTGAACCGTCGCACGGCCCTCGGTGTGGGCGCCGCCGCCCTCGGGATCGCCGTCTCCCCGCTGCAGGCCGCCGAGCCGGAGAGCTGCGAGACCGTGCGCTTCGCCGAGGTCGGCTGGACCGATATCACGGCCACCACCGCGCTGACCTCCGAGGTGCTCGAGGCCATGGGCTACGAGGCCGGTATCGATACCGTCTCGGTGCCGATCGCCTACCAGGGCCTGAAGAACAATGACTTCGACGTCTTTCTGGGCAACTGGATGCCGTCCATGGCCTCGATCAGCGATCCCTACGTCGAGGATGGTGACGTCGACCGCCTGGGAGCCAACCTCGAGGGGGCCAAGTACACCCTGGCCGTGCCGCAGTACGTCCAAGATGCCGGCGTCACCTCGTTGGCCGACCTCGCCGACAACGCCGAGAAGTTCGACAGCAAGATCCACGGCATCGAGGCCGGCAACGACGGCAACCAGCTGATACAGGACATGATCGACGATGATGCCTTCGGCCTCGGCGACTGGCAGCTGGTCAGCTCCAGCGAGGCCGGCATGCTGGCAGAGCTGAGCGCCCGGACGCCCGATGAACAGTGGATGGTGTTCCTCGGCTGGGAGCCGCATCCCATGAACACCAACTTCGACATCGCCTACCTGTCCGGGGCCGACGACTACTTCGGCCCGAACCTCGGCGGCGCCACCGTCTATACCAACACCCGTGGCGGCTACGCCGAGGAGTGCGGCAACGTCGCTACCCTGCTCAATAATCTCGAGTTCACCCTCACCATGGAGAACCAGCTGATGGGTGAGATCATGGACCAGGGCGAGGATCCCCGGGATGCGGCTCGCGCCTATCTGCAGGCCAACCCGGCGGTGCTGGACGCCTGGCTCGAGGGCGTCAACACCCTCGAGGGCGAGCCGGCACTGCCGGCGGTGAAGGCCGCGCTCGATATCTGAGGATGAGTGTCTCGCGGGCTTGCCATGACCCGGGCCCGCGTGCATAATCCTTCTCCGTTGCCCGGCCCAAGGTCGGGCAAGCTGTTGATAAGGCTACGTAGCTCAGCTGGTTAGAGCACATCACTCATAATGATGGGGTCCCCTGTTCGAATCAGGGCGTAGCCACCAGGACACGCGAAGACGCCCGTCAGGCCTCGGCCCGGCGGGCGTTTTTAGTGGCGCCTTCGGGCGGCTCGAAAGGGGCCGGAATGCCAATCGCTCCTTGACCTTGAGGGTCCGATCCGTATACTACGCCCCGTGTTCGAGGTCATTCCCCGATAGCTCAGTTGGTAGAGCAAATGACTGTTAATCATTGGGTCACAGGTTCGAGTCCTGTTCGGGGAGCCAGCTTCGCTTATCGTGCTGCAATGTACGAGGCGGCGAACACAGTGCGGCATGCGGTCATTCCCCGATAGCTCAGTTGGTAGAGCAAATGACTGTTAATCATTGGGTCGCAGGTTCGAGTCCTGCTCGGGGAGCCAACCGCTCCTAGCTGCCTGCCGCATCACCCTCGCGTTACCCCCGCATCATTCCCCGATAGCTCAGTTGGTAGAGCAAATGACTGTTAATCATTGGGTCACAGGTTCGAGTCCTGTTCGGGGAGCCAATTCTGCCTGGCCATCCTTCTTTCCGTTCCTGTCTCTGCCGGCATGGTGACATCCGTGGGCCTTTAGCACTGATAGGCTATCGGGTGGTCCGTGTCCCGTCCGAGCCGAACCATGATGAGATGGTGAAGCAAGCGGCAGGAAAGCCAGCAGCAGCAAGCCCAGACAGAAAGACGCCGGACCCCAGGGCCCGGCGAATTGCGTCATGCGGCGTAAGAGACGCTCCGCTCAGTTGAGCTCTGCTGCTAAGCTCAGTTGAGCTCTGCATAGTGCCAGCCGCCTTCCAGCTGGCGGTAGTCCAGCAGGATCTGGGCCGTTTCCAGGACCTGGGCGCGGTCGATCGGCTCTTCCTCGGGCTCGCTGTTATCGGTGTCTTCCTCCTCGTCGCGGGCGTCGGTCCAGTCCTCCAGCGGCTCCAGACCCAGGGCGAGACGACGCTCGTTCTCGAGGGCGAGCTGCTCGGCCTCCTGAGCCTCCAATTCACGCTGTCGCTGTTCACGGTTGAGGCTGACGCTGGTCTGCTGCTGGCGCAGTTGGCTTGCCAGCTCGGAGCGCTGCTCGAGGTAGTGGAAGTTCGGCTGCTTCTCGGCTCGCTCGAGGTGGCGGGTCCGAAGCGTCTCCAGGTACTGGCGGGGTTCTCCGTAGGTGCGGTACTGCACCTTACGGACCGTGTCCCACGGCAGGGCGTTATCGAGACTGCTTTCGCCGATGAGATCGGGGTCGATCAGGCTGGGGAAGTCGATGTCCGGCTGCACGCCGCGATGCTGGGTGCTCTCCCCGGAGATTCGGTAGAACTTGGCGCGGGTCAGCTTGATCTCGCCATGGCTGAGCTCGTTGAGGGTCTGTACCGTCCCCTTGCCGAAGGTGTCGGTGCCCACCACCAGGCCGCGGCCATAGTCCTGGATGGCGCCGGCGAAGATCTCCGAGGCTGAGGCCGAGAGGCGGTTGACCAGTACGGCCAGGGGGCCGTCGTAGAGGGCGCCGCTATCGGTGTCGCCATAGAGGCTGATGCGACCACGGGCATCCCGGACCTGGACGGTGGGGCCGCGGTCGATGAACAGGCCGATCAGCGAGTTGGCTTCCTGCAGGGCACCACCGCCGTTGTTTCGCAGGTCGAGCACGAGGCCCTCCACGCCCTCGGCCTGGAGGCGCTCGATCTCTCGGGCCACATCCCGGGTGGTGCTGCGGAAGTCCTCCTCGCCTGCCTGCCAGGCATCGAAGTCCACGTAGAAGGTGGGCACCTCGATCACGCCGAGGCGATGCATGCCATCGTCACGCTCGATCTCGATCACCTCGCCCTGGGCGGCCTGGTCCTCGAGATCCACGGTGTCACGGGTGATGTCGATCACCATGGAGCGTGTCATGTCGACGGCCTGGGCGGGTACCACGTCGAGGCGCACCACCGAGCCCTTGGGGCCACGGATCAGGTCGACCACGTCGTCCAGGCGCATGCCCACCACGTTGACGATCTCTCCATCCTCCTGACCCACACCGACGATCCGGTCTGCGGGCTGCAGGGCGCCATCACGTTCGGCCGGACCGCCGGCCACCAGGCTCGAGACCTTGACGAATTCGCCATCGGCCTGCAGCAGGGCGCCGATGCCCTCCAGCGAGAGCCGCATCTGGATATCGAAGGACTCGCCCTGTCGTGGCGAGAGGTACTCGCTGTGCGGGTCGATGCTGCCGGTCACCGCGGCCATGAAGAGGCCGAAGACATCCTCCTCGTTGGTCTGTCCCAGGCGCGAGAGCTGCCCCTCGTAGCGCTGGCGAAGGGTGGTCTGCACCTGCTCGGCGTCCTGGTCGCTGATGGTCAGGGAGAGGGCGGCGTTCTTGAGCCGCTTTGCCCACAGTTCGTCCAGGGCCGCCTCTCTGCTGGCCCAGGGGGTGTCCTTGCGCTCCAGCTCCAGGCGCTTGTCGCTGTCGAAGGCGAAGTCGATGCCTTCGTCGATCCGCGCAAGCAACCACTCCAGGCGCTGCTCGGCTCGCTCGTGATAGCGATGGTAGAGGGCGAAGGGGCGCGACAGATCGCCGTCGAGGAGCACCTCGTCCATGCCGGTTTGCAGGTCATTGAAGGCGGCCACGTCGCTGTCCAGCAGGTAGGCCCGCTGGCCATCGAGGATGTCCAGCAGGCGCTCGAAGGCCCGTTGCGACCAGGTATCGTCCAGGCTGACATCCGCATAGTGGCCATAGCGCAGCGACTCGGCCACTTCCATGGCTACCTGCCGCTGGGCATCGCTCGGCTCGACAGTGGCCAGCGCCGGTGTGGTGGCCAGCAGCAGGCCCAGGACCGCGGCACGCCCAAGGGTGACTAACAGGCTCATCGATGAAGCACTCCCCGATTCGTGTACACTCACTATCAATCCAGACCCCGACCCGGCTGTCGAGTTGCATGGACCGAAGAGCCATTGTATCAGCTTGGTCGTGTCGTCAAGACCCCTGAAACACCCCGCGTTAGAGGAATTCCATGACCGAGGATGCCCGACTCGAGCGTCTGCTCGACTTCCTGCGTCGATCGCCCACCCCCTGGCATGCCACGGCCAGCATGGCCCAGCAGCTGGAAGCCGCCGGCTTCCGTCGACTCGAGGAGAGCGAGGCCTGGCATCTCTCTCCCGGTGAGCGCGTCTACGTGACCCGCAACGACTCCTCTATCATCGCCTTTCAGCTGCCGCGCGAGCGGCTCTCGGCGCTGCGCCTGATCGGTGCCCATACCGACAGCCCGGGCCTGCGCCTCAAGCCCAATGCCGCCCAGTCCGCGGCGGGCTGGCTGCAGCTTGGCGTCGAGGTCTATGGTGGTGCGCTGCTGGCGCCGTGGTTCGACCGCGACCTGGGGATTGCCGGGCGGGTGCATGTGCGTCACGCCGACGGTCGCATCGAGGGGGTGCTGCTGGATATCGAACGGCCGGTGGCGATCATCCCGAGCCTGGCCATTCATCTGGACCGTGAGGCCAACAACGGGCGCGCCATCAATGCGCAGACCGAGATGGCACCGGTGTTCCTGCAGGGGGGCGGGCGGCCCGACCTCGAGCGACTGCTCAAGCAGTGGCTCGAGGAACAGCACGGCCTGGCAGAGGTGGAACTGCTCGACTTCGAGCTTGCGTTTCGCGATATGCAGCCTCCGGCGAGGGTCGGCATCGAGGGCGAACTGATCGCCAGTGCGCGGCTCGATAACCTGCTTTCCTGCTTCGCCGGCCTGGAGGCCCTGCTTGCGAGTGATGGTCGCCAGGGCGCGGTGCTGGTGGCCAATGACCATGAGGAGGTCGGCAGCGCCAGCGCCTGTGGCGCCCAGGGACCCTTCCTCGGCGACGTGCTGAGGCGGGTGAATGCCCGGCTCGGCGACGGGAGCGAGGAGGGCTTCGTCCGCCTGGTCCAGGCCTCGCGGCTGATCTCCTGCGACAACGCTCATGCCCTGCACCCCAACTTCCAGGACAAGCACGATGCCGCCCATGGCCCGGTGCTCAACGGCGGACCCGTGATCAAGGTCAACGCCAGTCAGCGCTATGCCACCAACAGTGCGACCGCGGCACTGTTCCGGGATCTCTGTCGCGAGGCCGATGTGCCGGTGCAGACCTTCGTGACCCGAGCCGACATGGGCTGCGGGAGCACCATCGGCCCGATCACCGCCACGGAGCTCGGGGTGCCGACCCTGGACGTGGGGGCGCCCCAGTGGGCCATGCACTCGATCCGCGAGACGGCCGGCGCCCGGGACGTGGAGTACCTGACGCGAGTGCTGACCGCCTTCTACAATCGCGCCGAGCTCCCCTGAGCATCGGCAGGACCACATCGGATCGGCGTGGCCCTGCCATCGCCGGCCTGCCTGATTCGCCGGCCCTAACCGACACGTCCCATGAAAAAGCCCGCCTGGCGAACCAGGCGGGCTTTTCGATATCTGTCTGGTGGCTACGCCCTGATTCGAACAGGGGACCCCATCATTATGAGTGATGTGCTCTAACCAGCTGAGCTACGTAGCCGAACAACGGGGGCGAAGTCTACGGATATGCCCCGTCATCGTCAAGCCACAGAGGGCCTGGCGCGAGTCTCAGACGTTGAAGCGGAAGTGAATCACGTCACCATCCTTGACGATGTACTCCTTGCCCTCCAGGCGCCACTTGCCGGCGTCCTTGGCTCCCTGCTCGCCGCCCAGCGTGACGAAGTCGTCATAGGCGATGACCTCGGCGCGGATGAAGCCCTTCTGGAAGTCGGTGTGGATCACCCCGGCCGCCTCGGGGGCGGTGGCCCCGACCTTGACCGTCCAGGCGCGCACTTCCTTCACCCCGGCGGTGAAGTAGGTCTGCAGGCCCAGCAGTGCGTAGCCGGCGCGGATCACCCGGTCGAGCCCGGGTTCCTCCATGCCCATCTCGTCGAGGAACATGGCTCGCTCCTCGTCGTCCAGCTCGGCGATCTCGGCCTCGATCTGGTTGCATACCGGCACCACCACGGCGCCTTCCTCGGCGGCGATCTCGTTGACCACCTCGAGGTAGGGGTTGGCCCCGAAGCCGTCCTCGTTGACGTTGGCGATGTACATGGTCGGCTTCAGGGTCAGTAAGCCGAAGCCCTTTAGCTGGTGCTGGTCCGCCTCGTCGAGACCGAAGCTTCTCAGCGGCAGGCCCTCGGCCAGGTGGGGCTGGATGCGCTCGAGGATCGCCTTGGTGGCGATGGCCTCCTTGTCTCCGCCCTTGGCCACGCGCACCAGACGCTGGATGGCGCGCTCGACGGTGTCGAGGTCTGCCAGCGCAAGCTCCATGTTGATGATCTCGATGTCGGCGCGGGGGTCGACCTGGTTGGCCACATGGATGACGTTGTCGTTATCGAAGCAGCGCACCACGTGAGCGATGGCCTGGGTCTCGCGGATGTTGGCCAGAAACTTGTTACCCAGGCCCTCGCCCTTGGAGGCGCCGGCCACCAGTCCCGCGATGTCGACGAACTCCATGGTGGTGGGCAACACCTTCTGCGGCTTGACGATCTCGGCCAGCCGATCGAGGCGCGGGTCCGGCATCGGCACGATGCCGACATTGGGCTCGATGGTGCAGAAGGGGAAGTTCTCGGCGTCGATGCCTGACTTGGTCAGGGCATTGAAGAGGGTGGACTTGCCGACGTTGGGCAGGCCGACGATACCGCAGTTGAAACCCATGGGATCTTCCTGGAAAGCGAGTTCGGGAATGGAGAATGGCCGGCATTCTACGCGAAAAGGGCGTCGGGCCGTAAGCGGGTTGGGCGGATAAGCATAGGCGCATCCCCCCTGGAGGAGTCAGCTCTTGAAGCTGTGCAGGCGGTTCATGGCCTTCGCCCAGTCGCCTTCGACGGCCTGGGGCAGGGTGGCCAGGCATTCGTCGATGGCGGCATCGATGGCGGTGCGCTCCGCCTTGCCGGGTCGCCCCAGCACGTAATGGGTCACCTGGCGAGCGTCGCCGGGATGGCCGATGCCGATGCGCAGGCGATGGAACGACCTGTCGTTGCCCAGGGCGCGGATGATGTCGCGCAGGCCATTGTGGCCGCCATGACCGCCTCCCGTCTTGTAGCGCGCCGTCCCAGGCGGCATGTCGAGCTCGTCGTGGGCCACCAGCAACTCGTCGGGCGCGAGCTTGAAGAACTGGGTGAGGGCCGCCACGGCGCCGCCGCTGCGGTTCATGAAGGTGCTGGGTTCGAGCAGGTGCAGCTCCTGGCCGTCGAGCCGCACCCGCGCATGCAGGCCCAGGAACTTCCTGTCGGGGCGCAGCTCACCTCCTGCCGCCTTCGCCACGGCCTGCACCAGCCAGGCGCCGGCATTGTGCCGCGTGGCCTCGTAGTCAGCGCCGGGGTTGCCCAGACCGATGATCGCTTTCAGCTGGCTCATGCCGCTGTCCTCGCGTGCGATGTG
The DNA here is from genome assembly GCF_040196335.1 of Halomonas aquatica. Lineage (NCBI taxonomy): Bacteria > Pseudomonadati > Pseudomonadota > Gammaproteobacteria > Oceanospirillales > Halomonadaceae > Halomonas > Halomonas aquatica. The sequence continues at coordinate 347,647 of NZ_JBEGCJ010000005.1, read as the reverse complement.
ATGGCAAAAAAAATCAAGCGCCGAGGCGCTTGATTCCGGAAGACGCTGCGGGCATGCCGAGGGGTCGGCATGCCCGCCGGCAACGGCCGATTACTCGGTGTCGCCTTCGTCTTCGCCCTTGGACTCGTCGTCCTTGGACTCTTCGCCCTTGGCTTCCTCTCCGGCAGCCTCTTCGCCTTCTTCCTCGTCTTCATCGACGCGGACCTTGGCCTTGGTGACGCTCAGCATGGCATTGTCGTGATCTTCACCATGGGACAGCGCGACCACGGTCACACCGGCCGGCACCTTGAGGTCGGACAGGTGCAGGGTGGTGCCCAGTTCGACATCAGAGATGTCGATTTCCAGGTACTCCGGCAGGTCCTTCGGCAGGCAGCTGATCTCGATGTCGGAGGTGAGGAGGTGCAGCTCGCCATCCTCATCCTTGATGGCCTTGCAGGCATCCTCGCCGACCACGTGCAGCGGCACGCGCAGGGTGATCTCGTGGGTGGCATCCACACGCAGGAAGTCGGCATGGGTGACCAGCGGCTTGAAGGGGTGACGCTGAAGGTCACGCACCACGACCTGCTGGGACTTGCCGTCCACCTGCAGGTTGATCAGTGAGGAGAAGAACGCCTCGTCCTCCAGGGCCTTGTAGAAGCTGGTCTTGTCGACGGCGATCGGCTGCGGCGCCTGCTCACCACCATAGATGATGGCCGGCACCTGTTCGTTCGCACGACGCAGGCGGCGGCTCGCACCTTTCCCCAGGTCGTTTCGAACGCTGGCATTGAGTGTGTAATCGGACATGAAATTGCCTCTTTCTGGAAGTAAGGAAATCGCCGTGGCCCGCGACCAGACCACGGCGTTTCCGGGAGCCCCGTAGGGCGCTGCTCCGACACCACGTCCCGCCGTGCCGTCCGCCGAGGCATGCTCGGCGAAAGGCGTCAGTGGAACATGGCGCTGACGGATTCTTCGTTGCTGACCCGGCGGATCGCCTCGGCGATCAGCCCGGCCACACTGAGTTGGCGGATATTCCCGCTGCGACGTGCGGTCTCGGACAGCGGGATGGTGTCGGTCACCACGACCTCATCGAGTACCGAGGCGCTGATGTTGTCCACGGCGGGGCCTGACAGGATCGGGTGGGTGGCGTAGGCCACCACGCGCCTGGCGCCGCGCTCCTTGAGGGCCTCGCCTGCCTTGCACAGGGTGCCGGCGGTGTCGATCATGTCATCCACCACCACGCAGGTGCGGTTCTCGATCTCGCCGATGATGTGCATCACCTGGGCCTGGTTGGCCGAGGGGCGGCGCTTGTCGATGATCGCCAGGTCGGCGTTGAGCTGCTTGGCGATGGCACGGGCCCGTACCACGCCGCCCACGTCAGGCGAGACGACCACCAGGTTGTCGTAGTTCTGGCGCTCGATGTCATCGAGCAGGATCGGCGAGCCGTAGACGTTGTCCACCGGCACGTCGAAGAAGCCCTGGATCTGGTCGGCGTGCAGGTCCATGGTCATGACCCGGTCGACACCGGCCTTGACCATCATGTCGGCGACGATCTTGGCGGAGATCGGCACGCGGGCGGAGCGCACGCGACGATCCTGGCGGGCATAGCCGAAATAGGGGACCACGGCGGTGATCCGGGTGGCGGAGGCGCGACGCAGGGCATCCACCATCAGGATCAGCTCCATCAGGTTGTCATTGGTCGGTGCACAGGTGGACTGCAGGATGAAGACATCCTTGCCGCGCACGTTCTCGTTGATCTCGACCGCGACTTCGCCGTCGCTGAACTGTCCCACCGTGGCGTTACCCTGACGGGTATCCAGACTCTCGGCGACTTTTCGGGCGAGTTCGGGATTGGCATTCCCGGCGAAAACCATCAATTTTGACACGCGCAGCCACCTTTGCTGTGTTGGGTCTTCAGAGGTTAGGGTCGACGGTCGTTCCGGGACGTCAGTGATGCCTCGACGCCTGTTGGCGTTGAGGGTCATCGACCCAGCGCAGCATGGAGAGGTGAGCGGTTCAGACCGCGTGCCTTGAAGGCTTGCCAGCCCTTTGGAACCTCGGCCAGGAGACGGTCCGCCTGGGGCTCGGTCTCGAGCCGGGCAAAGACACAGGCGCCGGTGCCGGTCAGCATGGCCGGGGCCCGAACTGCCAGCCAGTCGAGTGCACGCGCCACCTCGGGATACTGTCTCCGAACGGTGGGCTCGCAGTCATTGTTCCAGCTCGCCGCTCCCCCCTGCAGTGCGCGCGCCATGGTAATCGGGAGGGTGTTGCGTGTCAATTCGGGTGCCCCGAACACCGCCGGGGTGGAAACCGTCACGCCGGGGTGGATCAACACGAACCAGGGGGTGTCGAGGGTCACGGGCGTGAGGCGCTCCCCGATGCCTTCGGCCCAGGCGGCATGACCGTTCACGAACACCGGGACGTCGGCCCCGAGGACCAGGCCGAGGCGAGCAAGCTCTGCCAGCTCAAGACCGAGCCCCCATAGGGCGTCGAGGCCGAGCAGGGCAGTGGCGGCATCCGAGCTCCCGCCGCCGAGCCCACCGCCCAGAGGCAGTTGCTTGTCTAGGTGGATGTCGGCGCCCAGCCGCGCCCCGGTCTCGGCCTTGAGCAGCCGGGCGGCCCGCATGATCAGGTTGTCCTCGCGCTCGACGCCGTCGAGGGTCGGCGAGAGTCTAAGCTCCCCGTCCTCTCGGCGGCGCAGGGTCAGGGTGTCGCCGATATCGAGGAACTGGAACAGCGTCTGCAGCTCGTGGTAGCCATCCGGCCGGCGGCCGGTGATGTGCAGCAGGCGATTCAGCTTTGCCGGAGCGGGCAGCACGAGCGAGCCGGTGGGCTTGTCGGTGCGGGGCGTGGCGTCATTCATCGAGGACGGGGCGCCACTCGGTGACCACCAGGGTCGCCCTCAAGGTGTCATAGGTCATCACCATTCGCCTGGGCAGCCAGAGGCCTTCGACGCGCGACCAGTCGCGGTACTCGATCGCCCATCCGTCCTGCTCGATGAGGCGGGGGAAACCCAGGTCGTCAGGTTCCAGTCGATGGGTGCTGCCCTCGGCGGGCAGCCCGCGGATCCACTCGGAGAGGGCGCTGACCGGCAGCGACCAGCCCAGTTGCTGCTCCATCAGGGCCTCCGGTGTCTCGGCCTCGAAGCGCCCCTCAGCGGTGGTGAGCGAGAAGCGCCCCTCGCGCCCCTCGAGAGTGCTGCGCCCGCTGCCAAAGGGACCGCTGATCAGCAGGCGGTAATAATAGGGGTGCTGGCTCCAGTCCAGGTTGGCGCTGGTGGAGTCCTCCGGGGTACGCAGGCCGACCTTGCCGGCCAGCACCCAGGTGTCGAGTTCGGCGAGACGCTGGCTCTGGCCTTGCCATTGTCCGGCGGCGCGCTCGCCTTCGGGGAGGGGCGCCCGGCCGGCGCAGCCGGCCAGCAGGGACAGGACCAGCAGGGACATCAGCAGTCGCGAGAGTGTCGTCATGTCGAGTTCCGTTCGTCAGGGTTCGGCGTTGCACCCGAGTCATTCAGCTCAGGCTGACGCTTGAGCAGCTCATCGATCAGCGGGAGCTCCTCGAAACGCTGCAGGGCCTCCTCCAGCAGGGCTCGGGCCCGTTCCTCCTCGCCGAGTGCCCAGAGCACCTCGATCAGGTGGGCGGCGACCTCCTGGTCGGGCATGGCCGACCAGGCGCGCTCGAGCCAGGGGAGGGCGCTGGCGGAGTCACCCTGGCGGTAGCGGACCCAGCCCAGGCTATCCAGAATGGCCGGATTGTCCGGATCCAGCGAGTAGGCGCGTTCGATCAGCTCACGTGCCTCGTCCAGGCGACCCTCGAGATCGGCGTCGGCGAGGGTATAGCCCAGGGCATTGAGGGCGTTGGCATTGCCGGGGTCGTGCTCGATGATATGACGCAGGTCCGCCTCCATGGCCTCGAGGTCGTCGTCGGAGAAGGCCCGCATGGCCCGCTGGTAGCGAAGCCGTTCGTCATCCGGGCGCCGCGACAGCTCGCTGTCGAGCAGGGAGTCGGCCTGTGCTTCGAGACCGGCCTCGTCCAGTAGCTCGACCTCAAGGGAGGCCAGTTCGCTCTCGTAGGCCTCGTGGCGAAGCCGCTCCAGCCGCAGGAAGGTCCGCGCGTCGAGCAGCCGGTCATCTTCGGTGAGCATCCGGGCCGCATTCAGCCGCGCCGTCAGGAACTGCTCTCCTTCCGGCACCTGGCGGTAATAGAGGAGGGCATTGTCGTCTTCGCCCTCTTCCTCGGCGATGGCCCCCAGCAGCAGGAAGGCCATCGGTGGGGCCTCATCGTTGCCGACCAGCGGCAGCAGCAGGCGACGCGCCGGTGCCAGGTGCTCCTGCTCGAGGAACAGCCGTGCCAGGCCCAGGCGCAGCGGCGGATCGTCGCCGTGCTCCTCGAGCAGGTCATTGAAGGCCTTCTCCGCGGCATCGATGCTGCCGAGGTTGAGCTCGGCCCGGGCCAGCAGCAGCATCAGGCGTGGGTCTCCCGGTGACACCTCCAGGCCCCTGCGAGCGGCTGAGCGCGCCGCCTCGGGGGTGTCGGCCTCGAGGGCGAGACGCGCGCGGATCTGCCAAAGCTCGGGAAGCTCGGGGGCCTCCCTCGCAAGGCGAGCAAGACGCTGCTCGGCCGCGGCAGGTTGTCCGGCGGCAGCCTCCAGCAGGGCGGTGGCCAGCTCGGCGTCGTGGCGGGTCGATGCCCGGTTCGCGCCGGGGCGGGCGAGATGCTCTCGGAGCCGGGTCAGCAGCGGCACCGGGTTGGCACCGGCTTCCAGCGCGCCCTCCACGAGTCCGGTCAATTCCTGAACGGCGCCCTGTTCGATGGCGGCCAGGCGATGCGCCAGAGCGGCATTCCAGTCGCCTCGCTGGATGGCGAGGCTGGCGCGCAGGCGCGAGGGGGCGTCACTCCCGGGGGCCATGTCCTGCCAGCGCCCTGCCGCCTCCTCGAGCAGTTCGGGATCCTCGCTGAAGCGAGCGGCCAGGGTCGCACGCTCGGCCAGGGCGATGGAGTCGTAACGCTGGGCGGCGTCGAGGAAGCCCCGTGTGGCAAGGACGTAGTCGCCGCGCTGGCCGGAAAGCTCGGCCTGCAGCAGGCCGGAGAGGCCGGCGGCGTCAAGCCCCCGGGTGACCGGCGGCGCGCCGGCCATGGGATCCTCCGGGGCGTCGGCGCCCGGCAGGCTCTGGCAGCCGGCGAGCAGGAGCACCAGCGCCAGGGGGGCCAGGGGAGTGGGGCGAGAGAGTCGGATGAGCGTTCCGCGGGGCATGCGCGTCTCGAGCTGGAAGCGGAGACGCCAGCATAACGGCTCGACCCGCCGGGGCAAAGCATGATCCCGGTCACGGCATGTCGGGGCGATTACGGCGGTTGGCCTGTGTTAGAATGCGGCGCTTCGAGGATGGGCGCTGCGCGCCGCCGGATATCACCATGCCGCCCTTGACGGAATCACGACTCGCGAAGATGCCGAACGCATGACGCTTCTTGCCCTGGGAATCAACCACCGGACCGCCACCATCGAGGTGCGCGAGCAGGTCGCCTTCTCGCCCGCTCAGCTGGAGTCGGCGCTGGCCGAGCTGTGCGCCCTGCCGGAGGTGCGCGAGGCGGCGCTGCTATCCACGTGCAATCGCACCGAGCTCTATTGTGTCACCGCTGTCTCCGGCGAACGCGAGATCCTCGACTGGCTGGGGCGTTTCCATGGCCTGGAGGTGGATGACCTCATGAGCTGTGCCTATCACTATCGCGAGGACGAGGCGGCTCGCCACCTGATGCGAGTGGCCGTGGGGCTGGACTCCATGGTGCTGGGCGAGCCGCAGATACTCGGCCAGCTCAAGGACGCCTACCAGTCGGCACGGCTGGCCCGTGGCCTGGGTGGGGAGCTCGAGTGCCTGTTCCAGAACACCTTCGCCGTGGCCAAGCAGGTGCGCACCGAGACCGGCATCGGCCGTAACCCGGTATCGGTGGCCTATGCCGCAGTGAGCCTGGCCAGCCGCATCTTCGGTGACTTCACCCGCTCGCGGGCGCTGCTGATCGGTGCCGGCGAGACCATCGAGCTGGTGGCGCGCCACCTCCACGAGGCCGGCGTTCGCCAGTTGACCGTGGCCAACCGCACCCGCGAGCGTGCCGAGCTCGTCTCCGGTCCGCTGGGCGGGGAGGCGATCACCCTCGATGCGATCCCCGACGCCCTGGTCGAGGCCGACATCGTGATCTCCTCCACCGCCGCTCCGCTGCCGATTCTCGGCAAGGGCATGGTCGAACGGGCCCTCAAGAAGCGTCGCCACCGCCCCGTGTTCATGGTCGACATCGCCGTTCCCCGGGATATCGAGCCCGAGGTGGGGGAGCTCTCCGACGTCTTTCTCTACACCGTTGATGATCTTGAGGAGGTCATCGAGGAGAACCGCCGGCATCGCCAGGTGGCGGCCGACCAGGCAGAGTCGCTGATCGAGCGCGGCGTGGGCAACTGGCAGCACGAACGACGCATCCGCAGCGGCGGCGAGCTGATTCGCGATGTGCGCGCCCGGGGCCAGACCATGCGTGAGCTCTCCGAGCGGCAGGCGCTGGCCCGCCTGGCCCGCGGGGAGGACCCCGAGGCGGTGATCCGTCGGCTGTCCCACCAGCTGACCAATCGCCTGCTGCACCGGCCCACGGTGGCGATGCGTGAGGCGGCTGCCCAGGAGCGTCGCGACCTGCTGGAGGCCGCCACGACCCTGCTGCTGGATGAATCCACCGACCACTCCCGATAGGATGCGCCGATGAAAGCCACCCTGCGCCAGCGCCTCGATGCCTTCATCGAGCGCTTCGAGGAGCTTTCCGCCCTGCTGGCGGAGCCCGAGGTGATCAGCGACCAGACCCGCTTTCGCGACTACTCGCGGGAATATGCCGAGCTCGAATCCCTGGTAGAGGCCTGGAGTGAATATCTCGCCGTGGAGGCCGACATCGCCTCCGCCGAGCAGCTACTGGGCGATGCCGATGCCGAGATGCGCGAACTGGCCGAGATCGAGCGCGACGAGGGGAACGAGAAGCTGGAGGCCCTCGAGGTCCGGCTCAAGCGGCTGCTGGTGCCCAAGGATCCCGATGACCGCCGCAATGTCTTCCTGGAGATCCGCGCCGGTACCGGTGGCGACGAGGCAGCGCTTTTCGCCGGCGACCTCTTCCGCATGTATTCCCGCTACGCCGAACAGCACGGCTGGAAGGTCGAGGTGGTGAGCGCCAGCCATGGTGAGCAGGGCGGCTACAAGGAGATCATCTCGCGGGTCAAGGGCGAGGGCGTCTATGCGCGCCTAAAGTTCGAGTCCGGCGCCCACCGCGTGCAGCGGGTCCCGGCCACCGAATCCCAGGGCCGCATCCACACTTCGGCCTGCACCGTGGCGGTGATGCCCGAGGCCGACGAGGTTGGCGACATCGACATCGACTCCGGCGACCTGCGGGTGGATACCTTCCGTTCCAGCGGCGCCGGCGGCCAGCACGTCAACACCACCGACTCCGCCATCCGTATCACCCACCTGCCCAGTGGCGTGGTGGTGGAGTGCCAGGAGGAGCGCAGCCAGCACAAGAACCGCGCCAAGGCGATGTCATTGCTGGCCGCCCGGCTCAAGCAGTCGGCCGTGGCCAGCCAGCGCCAGCAACAGGCCGATGCCCGGCGTTCGCTGGTGGGTTCCGGTGATCGCAGCGAGCGCATCCGTACCTACAACTTTCCCCAGGGCAGGGTCACCGATCACCGCATCAACCTGACGCTCTACAAGCTGGCCGAGGTGGTCGGGGGCGAACGGCTCGACGATGTGATCGAGCCGCTGATTCACGAGTACCAGGCCGAGCAGTTGGCGGCCCTTCAGCAGGACGCCGGATGACCCTGGATCGCCTGCTGGCCCAGGCCTCGGCGCGGCTCGCGGCCGCCGGTTCGCCAAGCCCACGGCTCGATGCCGAGGTGCTGCTGTGCCACGTGCTGGGCGTGGATCGCACCTGGCTCTATACCTGGGGAGACCGTCAGGCGCCGGTCTTCGAGTGGGCCCAGTTCGAGGCGCTGGTGGCGGCCCGCGCCCAGGGCCACCCGATCGCCTACCTGACCGGCGAACGGGAATTCTGGGGCCTGCGGCTTGTCACCTCTCCGCATACCCTGATCCCCCGGCCCGACACCGAGCGTCTGGTGGAGGCGGCACTGGCCCATGCCTTGCGCCCCGCTGGGCGGCTGCTGGACCTCGGCACCGGCACCGGTGCCATCGCCCTGGCCTTTGCCAGCGAACGGCCCGGCTGGTCGGTGCTGGGGGTCGACATCCGTCCCGAGGCCGTGTGTCTGGCCCGGCACAACGCCGAGCGACTCGCCATCACCAACGCCCTGTTTCGCGAGAGCGACTGGTTCGCCGCCCTGATGGACGAGAACGACGGCGAAGGCTTCGATCTCATCGTCTCGAACCCGCCCTACATCGCCGCGAAGGATCCGCACCTGGCAAGGGGCGACGTGCGCTTCGAGCCACACAGTGCCCTGGTGGCGGACGACGAGGGCCTGGCCGACCTGCGCCATGTGGCGCGCGAGGCCTGCCGCTACCTGGCCCCGGGTGGCTTCCTGCTGCTCGAGCATGGCTTTGAGCAGGCCAAGCAGGTGCGCGATGTGCTCGTCGCCGAAGGCTATGATCAGGTCGCGAGCCTGCGCGACCTGGGCGGCCATCCTCGGGTCAGCATGGGGCAACGGGTCGAGGAGGGGGCTGGAGGCCCACGGTAGTGATGTGGTACATCTTCCTGCAGGAAAAAACGCCACGTCTCGTCGCCTTTGCATCCGTGAAGCCTACCGGGATCGCCACGAAGGGGTGATTTTCAGGTGATCGGAGTGTCGCGACGGCGTGAAAGGCCCCACCATTCCGGCATACCCACGACAATGAAAGCCAAGACCCGCTCGCTCGACCGTATCGACCTCAAGATCCTGCGTTGCCTGCAGGAAAACGCGCGCATCTCCTATGTCGACCTGGCGTCCCAGGTCGGGCTCTCCACCACTCCGTGCCTGGAGCGCGTCAAGCGCCTCGAGCGTTCCGGTGTCATTCTTGGCTACAAGGCACAGCTCGATCCCCGGGCGCTCAAGGCAAACCTGCTGGTGTTCGTCGAGATCAGCCTGGAGACCCAATCGCCGGCGGTATTCGACGAGTTCCGTCGCGCCGTGGCCAAGCTGCCGCAGATTCAGGAGTGCCACCTCGTGTCGGGGCAGTTCGACTACATCCTGAAGTGCCGGATTCCGGAGATGTCCGCCTACCGTCAGCTGCTGGGCGACGTGGTCCTGACCCTGCCCGGGGTGAAGGAGTCGAAGAGCTATGTGGTGATGGAGGAGGTCAAGGAGGACTTCAGCCTCCATGTGCCGGACATTGAGGAACTCGAGGAGACGTGAGCCCCTCCATGGATGATGCCTCCCTGCTGCGCTACAGCCGGCAGATCATGCTCGAGCAGATCGACATCGCGGGCCAGGAGCGTCTGCTGGCCGGCCACGCCCTGGTGGTCGGTGCTGGCGGGCTGGGCTCGCCGGTAGCGCTCTACCTCGCCGCCTCGGGCCTCGGCCGCTTGACCCTGGCCGATGCCGACCGGGTGGAGCTCTCCAACCTGCAGCGCCAGATCGCCCACGCCACCGCGGATATTGGACGCAACAAGGCAGAGTCGGCTGGCGAGGCGGCGATCGCCCTCAATCCCGAGTGCACGGTTCGGGCCATCGGCGAGCATCTGGACGGCGAGGCGCTGGTCCGGGCGGCCGCGCAGGCGGACGTGGTGCTCGACTGCACCGATCGCTTCGCCAGCCGCTATGCCATCAATGCGGCCTGCCTTGCGGCCGGGGTGCCGCTGGTCTCGGGGGCGGCAATCCGCTTCTCCGGTCAGCTGGCCGTCTTTGATCCCCGTGATCCGGTATCGCCCTGCTACGCCTGCCTCTATCCGCCCGGGAAAGGCGCGCACGCGGAGGGCGACGAGGAGCTTCGCTGCGCCCAGAGCGGCGTGGTGGCCCCCCTGGTGGGTCTGATCGGCAGCTTCCAGGCGCTGGAGGCGATCAAGATCGTCAGCGGCGCCGGCACGCCCCATCGGGGCCTCTCCACCTTCGACGGTCTCACCGGCCAGTGGCGACACTTCGGGCTGCCGCGAGACCCCGACTGTCCGGTATGCGGCCTGTTGTGAGGGACGTCACCGCGCATCCCGGACAGGTTCTCGCATGACGATGTCGCCACCGCTGGAGCAACCCGCTTCCTGGTATCGAGATTCCATCGCCGTAGAGCTCGGTGAATGTCCTCCGCTCAAGGGTGAGTTCCGGGCCGATGTCTGTGTGGTGGGCGGTGGCATCACGGGTTGCTCGGCGGCCCTCCATCTGGCCGAGCGAGGCTACTCGGTGGTGCTGCTCGAGGCCGGCGCGATCGGGCATGGCGCCTCGGGGCGCAGTGGCGGCCAGATCCTGCCGGGCCTGGGCACCGACATCGCCACCGTGGAGAAGGCGCTGGGCCAGGGGCGGGCCCGGGAGATCTGGGAGATGAGCCGCGAGGCGGTGCGCCTGACGGCCGCGCTGATCGAGCGCCATGACATTCCCTGCGAGCTCTCCTGGGGCTACCTGCATGCCGCGGTCAAGCCGCGACACGTGCGCGAGCTCGAGACATTCCATGAGCGCATGGCCCGCGACTACGACTACCGTGGCCTCACCCTGCTCGAGGGCGATGCCCTTCGCGAGCACGTGGTGAGCGATGCCTATCCGGTGGCCCTCCTGGATGCCGAGGGCGGCCACCTCCATCCGCTCAACTACACCCTGGGCCTGGCCCGGGCGGCCCGCCTCGCCGGCGTAGCCATTCACGAACACAGCGCCGTCGTCGAGATCCGCCGCGGTCAGCCGGCCACCGTGGTCACCGCCCAGGGGCGAGTGACAGCCGACTTCGTGGTGCTGGGCACCAATGCGTACCAGGCGGGCCTGGTGCCTGAACTCTCCGGTCGCATCATGAGTGCCGCCAACTACATGATCGCCACCGCACCACTGTCGGCCGAGCAGGCAGCCCGTGTGCTGCCGAGAAACGATGCCCTGTCCGATGCCAATTTCGTGCTCGACTACTATCGGCTCTCCACCGACCGCCGCCTGATCTTCGGCGGCGAGGTCAGCTATGATGGCCATGAGCCGCGGGGCCTCGAGGCGCGCATGGATGCCAAGATCGCTCGGATATTTCCCGTGCTCGAGGGCGTTCCCATCGACTATCGCTGGGGTGGTGACGTGGCGATCACTCTCGACCGGACGCCGGACTTCGGTCGGTTGGGCAGAAACGTCTACTACGCCCAGGGTTACTCCGGCCATGGCATGGCGCTGGCGGGACTCGCCGGCAAGCTGCTGGCCGAGTCCATCGCCGGTCAGAGCGAGCGCTTCGACGTCTTCGCGGCCATGCCTCATCGCCGCTTTCCCGGCGGACGCCTGATGCGCAAGCCACTGCTGGTGCTGGCCACCCATTTCTACAAGCTGCGGGACCGGCTGTGAACCGAGCCATCGATAACTGGCCATCGAGAACTGGCCATCGAGGAGAAACACGGCGTCGACTCGCTGCCCGAGATGCTCGCCACGCTCAATGCGGGCCGGGGCTCCCGCTCCCACATCAGCGTGCCCTTCAGCCACCATGCGCCACGACTGGTCCCGACCGGCATCGTCTACAATACCCAGACTCTCCCGGAGGCGACGAAGAGTGGATCGCCGATGTACGACCCTGAGATCAATATCGATCTCTCCTTCGCGTTGATGGGCGACGCCCAGCCCAGCGAGGCCGACATGGAGTGACCGCGATTCACTCCCAGCAAGGAATGCCCCATGAGTAATCGACAGGAGCAGCCGCTGCTCAACGACTGGTTCCAGAACCACGGCATCACCGAGGTCGAGTGCCTGGTCTCCGACCTGACCGGCATCCTCAAGGGCAAGATCATGCCCGCCGACAAGTACCTCAAGGGTGGTCGCCCAAGGCTGCCCGACTCGATCTTCATCCAGACCGTCACCGGCGGCTATCCCGATGACGAGGATATCCGCTTCTGGAACCCCGCCGAGCGGGACATGGAACTGGTGCCCGACCCGAACGCCGTCTATCTGGTGCCTTGGGCCGAGGACCCGACGGCGCAGATCATCCATGACTGCTTTTACCTGACCGGCGAGCCGGTGGAGCTGGCGCCCCGCCATGTGCTGAAGCGGGTGCTGGACCTCTACGCCGCCCAGGGCTGGACCCCAGTGGTCGCGCCGGAGGTGGAGTTCTACCTGGTCAAGACCAATACCGACTCGGACTATCCACTGGAGCCGCCCATCGGCCGTTCGGGTCGCCAGGAGAGCAGCCGGCAGTCTTTCTCCATCGACGCGGTCAACGAGTTCGATCCACTGTTCGAGGAGATGTACGACTACTGCGACGCCATGAATCTGGATCTCGATACCCTGATCCACGAGGAAGGCGCCGGCCAGATGGAGGTCAACTTCCAACACGGCGACCCCCTCTCGCTGGCCGACCAGGTGGTGATGTTCAAGCGCACCCTTCGCGAGACGGCGCTGCGCCACGGCATGTATGCCACCTTCATGGCCAAGCCCATGGCCAATGAGCCCGGCAGCTCGATGCATCTTCACCAGAGCCTGCTCGACAGCAAGGACTGCCACAACGTCTTCGCCGACGAGGCAGGGCAGCCCAGTCGCCTCTTCCACTCCTTCATCGGCGGCCTGCAGCGCTACCTGCCCTCGGCCATGCCGCTGCTGGCCCCCAACGTCAACTCCTACCGCCGGCTGATGCGAACCGAGACCAGCGGTTCGGCGCCGATCAACGTGGAGTGGGGCATGGACAATCGCACCGTGGGGCTGCGTGTGCCGGTTTCCACCCCCGAGGCGACCCGGGTGGAGAATCGCCTGGCGGGGGCCGATGCCAATCCCTACCTGGTGATGGCGGCCTCGCTGGCCTGCGGTTACCTGGGCATGCTGGGTGGGATCGAGCCTCGTCCGCCGATGACCGGCTCCGCATGGTCCGGCGGCAACCAGCTACCCGATGACATCAGCCCGGCGCTGGACCTGCTGCACGACTGCAAGCCACTGGGCGATATTCTCGGCGAGCGCTTCATCAACAGTTACCTGGCGGTCAAGCGTGCAGAGCATCGCGCCTACTTCCAGGTCATCAGCTCCTGGGAGCGCGAGCACCTGCTGTTGCGGGTCTAGTGCCGTGACTGCGGCCAGGACCGGGGTCACGGCGGTCGTCTCATGGTGATCCTTGCATGGCCGTCGTGTTGCCGGAAATGAGATGGGTCGCGTATCACCCCGCAAGATGTTGAATGACATTACCCCCTGGAGATTTCCATGAGCCTCTCCCTCGCGACCGAGCACGTGCCATCCTGGTATGCCGCCTCGGCCACTCCCGGCCAGGTACGTCCGGCCCTAGAGGGGGAGGTCGAGTGCGATGTTTGCGTGGTGGGGGCCGGCTTCACGGGCCTCTCGTCGGCCCTGCATCTGGCGGAGCAGGGCGTCAGGGTGGTGGTTCTGGAAGCGGCGCGAGTGGGCTTCGGCGCCTCCGGGCGCAACGGCGGCCAGATCGTCAACGGCTACAGCCGCGACATGGATATGATCGAGGCCCGATATGGCGAACAGACGGCTCGTGCGCTTGGCGACATGGCCTTCGAGGGCAATCGCATCATCCGCGAGCGGGTGGCGACCTACGGCATCGACTGCGACCTGCGTGACGGCAATCTCTTCGCCGCCTGCAACGCGAAGCAGCTACAGGAGCTGCGCGAGCAAAAGATGCTATGGGAGCGCTACGGCCACGAGCGACTCGAACTGCTCGAGGGCGACGCCTATCGCCGTGAGGTGATCACCGACCGCTACACGGGGGGCCTGGTCGACCACGCCGGTGGGCACCTGCATCCGCTGAACCTGGTGCTGGGCGAAGCGGTGGCCATCGAGTCTCTCGGCGGAACCATCTTCGAGCAGAGTCCCCTCGAGCGCCTGGAGCATGGCGAGCCGGCGCGCCTTCACACGCCGCGGGGCGTGGTGAAGGCACGTCGCGTGGTCATGGCCGGCAATGCCTACCTCAAGGGTGTGCTGCCCGAGATCGAGGGCAGGGCCATGCCATGTGGCACCCAGATCATCGCCACCGAGCCCCTGGGCGAGGCGCTGGCCGCCGAGCTGATCCCGGGCGGCATGGCCGTCGAGGACTGCAACTACCTGCTCGACTACTTCCGCCTCACCGCCGATCATCGGCTGATCTATGGCGGAGGCGTCAATTACGGCGGTCAGGATCCCGACGACATCGAGGCGGTGATCCGCCCCAGGATGGAGAAGACCTTTCCCCGGCTCGCCAGCGTGAAGGTCGAACATGCCTGGAGCGGCAATTTCCTGCTGACGCTCAATCGCCTGCCGCAGTTCGGGGTCTTCAACGGGAACATCTACTACGCCCAGGGCTACTCGGGTCACGGTGTTACCTGTAGCCATCTGGCCGGACGGCTGATCGCCGAGGTGATGTCAGGGCGAGACGAGCGCTTCGATGCCTTCGCCGGGCTGCCCCACCTGCCGTTTCCCGGCGGACGCCTGTTGCGGGTGCCGCTTTCCGCCATTGGCGCCTGGTACTACCAGGCCCGTGATCGGCTGGGGGTCTGAGCCTTTTCTCCGTCGCGCAACCCGGCAGGCGAGGAGGTGGTAGTCAGGTGAACTTGCGGAAGAAATGGGTCATGTCGAACAAGTCATCGAGTCGTTCATAGCGATCACGGGCTTCGGGCCATCGCTGCTCCTGAACGGCGGCGATCATGGTCTCGAGCAGCATCATGGTCGACACGTTGGAATCCCATCCTGAGGGAATCTCTACCCAGCAGTTGAAGGTGAAGTCGGCCAGTGCCGAGATGGGGGAGCCCCACTGATCGGTGAACAGCACGATGCGCACGCCGCGCTTGCTCACCATTTCCACCAGGCGAAGCAGGTTGGTCTCATAACGCCTGATATCAAATATCAGCAGGGTTTCACCCGGCTCCATGTCGAGCACGTAATGCGGCCACGTGCCTGAGGACGAGGTCATGTGGGTCACGCGCGGGCGCACAGCCTGGAAATGTGTGAAGGCATAATCGGCCAGTGCCTGGGTGATGCGCCCGCCGACGATGTAGAGACGTCGGTCGACGTCGGCCAACTGGCTGGTGGCCTGATCGAACCTCTCCGTCTCGATATGCGCAAAGGTCTGTTGCAGATTGTTGGTCACCGCCTGGGCGAACCGGTTCAGCAGGTGCGTATCCGGTGCCCCCGATGACCAGTTATCACGGCGTTGAGTGGGCCCTACTCCCTGAGCCTCCAGTTCACGCAGCAGGGCCTTGTGGAACTCCGGATAGCCCTTGAACCCCAGCTTCTTGACCATGCGCGCCACCGTAGGAGATGACACGCCCACGTTGCCCGCCACGATGGTGATTGAGGCCAGGCCTGCCGCTGGATAGTTATCCAGCAACGCATTGGCAAACTTTCTTTCCGATTGCGTCAGCGCCGGATAATGCTGCCGGATCAGTTCGCGCACGGTGGAGTCGATGGTCGTCAAAACGCTTCCTCCCCCGGATGCCCTATCCAGACGATGACCATCATGGATCGGCGTTGAAAGTGCTTTTGAAGAAATATTGACGCATGGACTTTGCCGCGTCTATATCTTTACAGGACCTTGGAGGAGCCCTGATGTCCAGCGAAATCGAGCAGTCATCCCCATACGTCGAAATTCACAACCGGGACGCCAACGGTCCGGTCGTTCTCCTGTGCGAACATGCGTCGCATCATATACCCGAGCAATATCATGGTCTTGGACTCGATCCTGCTCACCGTCACAGTCACGCGGCATGGGATCCTGGCGCGCGCGCCGTGGCCATGAAGTTGTCGGAGAGGCTTCATGCGCCGATGGTGGCGAGCCGAGTTTCGAGGCTTGTCTACGACTGCAATCGTCCACCCGAAGCACCCAGCGCGATGCCTGAATGTTCGGAAGTCATCGACGTGCCGGGCAATCACAATCTGACGGAGTCGCAGCGTTCCGCCCGGATCGATTCAGTCTATCGTCCTTTTTGCGATGCCGTGACGAGCGTTCTGGCACAGCGTGCTGCGCACCATCTCCCGACGGTTCTGATCACCATACATAGCTTCACACCGAATTTTCATGGCCGGGTCCGTGCGGTTGAAATAGGTATTCTTCATGATGCGGACAGCCGGATGGCCGATGCAATGCTGGCGCAGTCCCAGCGCCTGCCTCATCGGCGGATCCAGCGCAATGCTCCGTATGGTCCCGAGGATGGCGTTACCCATTCTCTGAAACTCCACGGAATCGCCAACGGGCTGGCGAATGTGATGATCGAGATTCGCAATGACCTGGTTGCCACGCCGGATGACGAAGACGCCATGGCCCAGGAGCTGCTGCAACTGTTACATCCCGCGTTGGCCACATTCGAATTAGAGCTCGCATCTCAGAAGGGCAAGCAAGATGCCTAAATCCATCATGATATATATCAGCGCCGTCGATGCGATGAACCGTTTCATCGGTCGGATTGCGATGTTCCTGATCTTTGCCTTGATCGGGATTCTACTTTGGTCGTCAGCTTCCAAGGTGTTCATGACACCCTCGATGTGGACGCTGGAAACCGCACAATTCGTCATGGTGGCGTATTTCGTATTGGGTGGCCCCTATTCGATCCAGTTGGGATCCAATGTTCGCATGGATCTCTTCTATGGAGAATGGAGCCCGAAAACCAAGGCATGTGTCGATGCCTTCACGGTCTTCTTCCTGGTTTTCTACCTCGGCGTTCTTCTCTATGGCGGGCTGGTGTCGACGGCATATTCGCTCGGATACTTCGGCGATGAACCGTTCAATTTCTTTTTCAATCTCGTCTGGACGTTCATCAGTCAGGGGCCGTCAGCTGCCGGAGAAGAGCTTGGCTTCATGGAACGTAGCCCGACGGCATGGCGGCCCTTGTTGTGGCCGATAAAGACGGTGCTTTGCCTCGGAGTTTTTCTAATGATCCTTCAATCACTTGCTGAATTTTTCAGGGATATTGGCCGTCTTCGTGGGGTGTTGGACTGATGCCGTATGAGATGATCGCAATCGTGATGTTCAGCTCGATGATGCTGATGCTGCTCACCGGACAGCGTGTGTTTGGCGCCATCGGTTTTGTTGGTGCATTGGCGGGCGTCCTGTTATGGGGAACGGGTGGTGTAGACATCCCGTTTTCATCCGCGATGAAGCTGATGAAATGGTATCCGCTGCTGACCCTACCAATGTTCATCTTCATGGGATATGTGCTGTCGGAAAGCCGTATCGCGGATGACCTGTACCGAATGTTCCATGTCTGGATGGGGCCGGTGCGGGGCGGGCTTGCCATCGGAACGATAGGGTTGATGGTGCTGATCTCGGCCATGAACGGGCTGTCGGTGGCCGGAATGGCAATCGGCGCCACCATTGCCTTGCCCGAATTGCTGCGACGTGGCTATGACAAGATCATGGTCACCGGCGTCATCCAGGCGGGTTCCAGCCTGGGGATACTCGTTCCGCCCTCGGTGGTGCTGGTGCTGTACGCGATGATCGCACGCCAGCCCGTGGGGCAGCTGTGGCTTGCCGGCGTGTTGCCGGGGCTGATGATGGCGACGCTGTTTATCCTCTATATCTACGTACGTTGCCGCCTGCAGCCAGGCCTGGGACCCGTGCTGCCCGCCGAAGAACGTGATGTGAGCCTTGCCGAGAAGCTGCGTCTGCTGAGAGCGGGCCTACTGCCACTCATGATCTTTGCGGTGATGATGGTCCCCTTCGTCAAGGGCTGGACGTCACTTGTCGAAAGCTCGGCTGTCGGCGCGATGACCGCGCTGCTGGCGGCCATCCTCAAGGGCCGGATGACGCGCAAGGTGTTTGAAGTGTCCGTGCGGCAGACCCTGGCCATTTCGTGCATGTTCATGTGGATCATCCTGGCCGCGCTCGCCTTTGGTGCCATCTTCGACGGGCTGGGGGCGGTCAAGGCCATTGAGGACCTGTTTACGGAGCGCCTGGGGTTATCGCCCTGGATGATCCTGATCCTGATGCAGCTCAGTTTCATCGTGATGGGGACCTTCCTGGATGACACCGCGATGCTGGTGATCGTGGCGCCCCTGTACGTGCCGTTGGTAGACGCACTTGGGTTCGACCTGATCTGGTATGGCGTTCTCTACACGATCACTACCCAGATTGCCTACATGACGCCGCCGTTCGGTTACAACCTTTTCCTGATGCGAGCCATGGCGCCACCCGAGATTGGTCTGCTAGATATTTATCGGTCGATCATCCCTTTCGTGTTGGTGATGGCGTTTGCCCTCAGCCTGGTGATGATCTTTCCGCAAATCGCACTGTGGCTTCCGGGCTATATTTATGGGAGCTGATAGTTGCGGGACTGAACAACAAGAGCCTCACCACGGGCCGAATCCATGCTACATCCAGTAGCTGACACCAGGAGAGTGAGAAAATGACAACAAGACGCAAGTTTCTTATCACAGCCGCGACCGGTGCTGCCATCGCGCCGCTGGCCTCGAAGGTCATGGCCCAGTCATCCTCCGAGCCGACCATCAAGTGGCGCATGCAGACCTATGCCGGTGCCGCCTTGGCCGAGCATGTCGCCAAGCCTGCCATCGACCTGTTCAACAGGATCGCCGGGGACCGCATGCAGATCGAGCTGTACTATGCCGATCAGCTGGTTCCGACGGGTGAACTGTTCCGTGCGATGCAGCGCGGTACCATCGACGCCGTGCAATCGGATGATGATTCGATGGCATCGCCCACGGAAGTCACCGTCTTTGGTGGTTATTTCCCCTTTGGCTCACGCTACAGCCTCGATGTGCCTGTGCTGTTCAACCAGTATGGCCTCAAGGAAATCTGGGAAGAAGAATATGCCAAGGTGGGCGTCAAGCATGTCAGCGCCGGCGCCTGGGATCCGTGTCATTTCGTTACCAAGGAGCCGATTCGCAGCCTCAAGGATCTGGAGGGAAAGCGTATCTTTACCTTCCCCACCGCGGGGCGCTTCCTGTCGCAGTTCGGCGTAGTGCCGGTGACCCTGCCCTGGGAGGATATCGAGGTTGCCGTGCAGACCGGCGAACTGGACGGGATCGCCTGGTCCGGCATCACCGAGGATTACACGGTCGGATGGGCCGATGTCACCAACTACTTCCTGACCAACAACATCTCCGGTGCCTGGATCGGCCATTTCTTCGTAAACATGGAGCGTTGGAACGAGTTGCCCGAAGATCTCAGGCTGCTGTTCGAGGTGTGCTGTGAACAGTCTCACTACTACCGCCAGCACTGGTACTGGGGTGGCGAGGCCAGCCTTCGCGTGCATGGCGACAAGCTCGAGCTCACCACGATTCCCGATGCCGAATGGGATCAGGTGGAAGAGGCCGCCCAGGAATTCTGGAACGAGATCGCGGCGCAATCCGAGACCAAGGCCAAGGTGGTCGAGATATTCAAGCAATACAATGCCGATATGCGCAAGGCCGGCCGGCCCTACCGCTACGGCGACGCATGAGCAGACCCCGTACCCCGGCACTCGCCGGGGTACGGGGTCTGGGGATGGGGCCCGACCTAGTGCCGGGCCTTGTCATCTTGATTCCAACGAGGAGCCTCGGAAATGACCAATGCGCTGGCTTTGGATGCCCTTGAGGCCCTGAAGGCCAAGGTGGGTAGTGGCGAAGTCGACACGGTACTCGTGTGTATCGTCGACATGCAGGGACGCCTGATGGGCAAGCGGCTCCATGCGCGTCACTTCGTGGATGATGGCTGGGACGAGACGCATTGCTGCAACTACCTGCTGGCCACCGATCTCGAGATGGAAACGCCTGATGGCTATGCCAGCACCTCATGGCGAGCGGGGTATGGCGACTACATCATGAAGCCTGACCTGGCCACCTTGCGTCCCGTGCCGTGGCTGGAGGGAACGGTCATGGTGCTGTGCGACCTGCTGGATCATCATACTCATCAGCTGATACCCCATGCGCCGCGGGCCATTCTCAAGCGTCAGCTTGCCCGGCTGGAGGAGATGGGGTTCGACGCGGTCATGGCCACCGAGCTGGAGTTCTTCCTGTTCGAGAAGGGCCTCGACGAGATTCGCAAGGAAGGCTTTCGCGACCTGGAGCCGATCAGCGGGTACAACGAGGACTATCACATCTTCCAGACCACCAAGGAAGAGCATGTGTTGCGTCCGCTGCGCAACCATCTCTTCGCGGCGGGGATTCCTGTGGAAGGTACCAAGGGCGAGGCCGGATCGGGTCAGGAGGAGCTCAATATCAGGTATGCGAAAGCACTCGATACGGCGGATTATCACACCATCGCCAAGCACGCGACCAAGGAGATTGCCTGGCAGCAGGGCCGGGCGGTGACCTTCCTGCCGAAATGGCACCACGATCATTCGGGCAGCTCCAGCCACATCCACCAGTCGCTGTGGAAGGATGGGCTGCCTGTCTTCGTCGACGAGAGCGATGCCCTTGGCATGTCTGCGTTGATGAAGCAGTACCTGGCCGGGTTGCTCAAATATGCACCCGACTATACCTACTTCCTGGCGCCCTACATCAACAGCTTCAAGCGCTTCCAGAAGGGCTCCTTCGCACCCACGCGAACGGTCTGGTCGGTGGACAACCGCACCGCGGGGTTTCGTCTGTGCGCCGAGGGCACCAGAGCGGTGCGTATCGAGTGTCGCATCGGTGGCTCGGACCTGAACCCCTACCTGGCCATGGCCGGCCAACTGGCCGCCGGCATCAAGGGGATCGAGGAGGGCCTGGAGCTGTCTCCGCCCGCCGAGGGAGACAACTACGAGGGGGAGACCGGCCTGATCCCGCAAAACCTGCGCGATGCCAAGGATGCCCTGAAGGATTCCGCCATGCTGCGTGAGGCCATGGGGGATGACGTGATCGATCACTACACCCGCGCCGCGGAGGTGGAACTGGAAGACTTCGAACGCGTGGTTACCGATTACGAGGTGGCACGCGGCTTCGAGCGGTCGTAACGATAGCCTGGCGACGTCGGGCAGGCCCCGGACGAGGGCTCCCGGCCGGCATGCCCCCGGCAAAGACCAAGGGGCAGGGCCTGTGTGTGCCAGGCAGGTCATAAAGAAACGGGAGAGGACCATGGGTCACATGCTGAAATGTATTTCGCCGATCGACGGGTCGGTCTTCGCCGAGCGTGAGGCGCTGTCTCCGGAGGCCGCACGGCAGGCGGCCGACCGGGCGCGGTCGGCGCAGGCCGACTGGGCCGCACGCCCGCTCCAGGAGCGGGTCGACCTGGTGCGGGCCGGCATCGCCGCGGTGGGGGCGATGAACGACGAGGTGGTGCCGGAGCTGGCCCACATGATGGGCCGCCCGGTGCGCTATGGCGGCGAGTTCGGTGGCTTCGAGGAGCGGGGCGGCCATATGGCGGATATCGCCCAGGAGGCGCTGGCCGATATTCCGGTGGGTGAGGATGCCACGGTCAAGCGCTACATCAGGCGCATCCCGCATGGGGTGGTACTGGTAGTAGCCCCCTGGAATTATCCCTACATGACGGCCATCAACACCGTGGCGCCGGCGCTGATCGCGGGCAACGCCGTGCTGCTCAAGCATGCCACCCAGACCCTGTTGGTGGGCGAGCGCATGGCGCGCGCCTTCCACTCGGTCGGCGTGCCCGAGGAGGTCTTCCAGAACGTCTTCCTGGATCACGAGACCACTTCAACACTGATCGCCGATCGGGCCTTCGATTTCGTCAACTTCACCGGCTCCGTGGGCGGCGGACGTGCCATGGAACAGGCGGCCGCCGGCACCTTCACCGGGCTGGGGCTGGAGCTCGGCGGCAAGGACCCGGGCTATGTCATGGAGGATGCCGATCTCGACGCCGCCGTCGCTACCCTGATCGATGGGGCGATGTTCAACTCCGGGCAATGCTGCTGCGGAATCGAGCGGATCTACGTGCACGAGAGCCTTTATGAGGCCTTCGTCGCCAAGGCGGTGGCGATCGTCGAGGGCTACAGGCTGGGTAATCCCCTGGCACCCGACACGGACATCGGCCCCATGGCGAACATCCGTTTCGCCCGTGAGGTCCGGGACCAGATCGACGAGGCCCTGGCCGATGGTGCGAGGGCCCATATCTCGCAGAAGCCCGAGGATGACGGTGGCGCCTACCTGACCCCGCAGATACTTACCGAGGTGAGCCACGACATGCGCGTGATGCGCGACGAGAGCTTCGGTCCGGTGGTCGGCATCATGAAGGTCAGCAACGACGAGGAGGCGATCCGGCTGATGAACGACAGCCGGTTCGGCCTGACGGCAAGCCTCTGGACCGCCGACATCGAGCGTGCCCAGCGGGTGGGTGACCGGGTCGAGACCGGCACCGTCTTCATGAACCGCGCGGACTACCTCGATCCTGGCCTGTGCTGGACTGGCTGCAAGGACACGGGACGCGGCGGCGGCCTGTCGGTGATCGGCTACCACAACCTGACACGCCCCAAGTCCTACTACCTCAAGAAGGTGACGACATGACGCTGACTGGAAACTGGACCTATCCCACCGCCATCCGATTCGGGGCGGGCCGGCTCAAGGAGTTGCCCGAGGCCTGTGCCGAGGCGGGCATCAGCCGTCCTCTGCTGGTGACGGATCGCGGCCTGGCCGGCCTGCCGATCACCGCCGCCGCGCTGGACATCCTGGACGCCGCGGGACTGGGCAGAGGGCTCTTTGCCGAGGTCGACCCCAACCCGAATGAAAAGAACCTGGCGGCAGGGGTCGAGGCCTTCCGGGCCGGCGGTCACGACGGGGTGATCGCGTTCGGCGGTGGCTCGGGGCTGGATCTGGGCAAGATGGTGGCATTCATGTCCGGCCAGACGCGCCCGGTCTGGGACTTCGAGGATATCGGCGACTGGTGGACGCGAGCCGATGCCGAGGCGATCGTCCCCATCGTGGCGGTGCCCACCACCGCCGGGACCGGCTCGGAGGTGGGTCGGGCCAGCGTCATCACCAACTCGCACACCCACGAGAAGAAGATCATCTTTCATCCCAGGGTGCTGCCCAGGGTGGTGCTCTGCGACGCCGAGCTGACGGTGGGCATGCCCAGGCCCATCACCGCCGGCACCGGGCTCGATGCCTTTGCCCACTGTGTGGAGGCATTCTCGAGCCCGCACTATCATCCGATGAGCCAGGGCATCGCGCTGGAAGGCATGCGGCTGGTCAAGGAGTACCTGCCGCGCGCCTATGCCGACGGCACCGATCTCGAGGCGCGTGCGCACATGATGAGCGCGGCGATGATGGGCTCCACCGCCTTTCAGAAGGGGTTGGGGGCCATCCATGCGATGAGCCATCCCATCGGCGCGGTGTTCAATGCTCACCACGGCACCACCAATGCGATCTGCATGCCGGCGGTGCTGGAGTTCAACGCCGACGCCATCCGCGAGCGATTCGACATGGCGGCCGCCTATCTGGGTATCGAAGGCGGCTTCGATGGTTTCAAGGCCTTCGTGCAGGCGCTCAACGATCAGATGGGCATCCCCCGCACCCTCTCGGAGATCGGTGCGACTCCCGACCGCATCGACGAGCTGGCCGCCATGGCCATTCAGGATCCCAGCTGTGGCGGGAATCCCGTGGAGTTGACCGTCGATGATCTCAGGGCGCTGTTCCGACAGTGCATGTGACTCTCCCGCGATCGCTCCGCCCCCACTGTTGACCCGGGACATCAGAAGAGCCCCGTGATCTCTCCGTTGTCATCGATGTCGAGATGCGCGGCGGCCGGATCACGGCCAAGGCCCGGCATGGTGCGGATGTCCCCGCATAGGGCATAGACGAAGCCCGCCCCGGCGGAGAGTCGCACCTCGCGCACTGGCAGGGTCCAGCCGGTGGGTGCCCCCCGCAGGGCAGGGTCCGACGACAGCGACAGGTGGGTCTTGGCGATGCACACCGGCAGATGGCCATGGCCCTGTTGCTGGTAGCTGTCGATCTGGCGACGGGCCTCGGGGCTGAAGGAGACGTCGGCGGCACCGTAGAGGCGGGTGGCGATGCACGCGATCTTGGCGTCGAGGGGCATCTCGTCCGGGTACAGGAAGCGGAAGTTGCTGCCGCCGTCGGCGGCTTCCACCACGGCCTGGGCCAGGTCGAGGGCGCCGACACCGCCTTCTCGCACGTGGCTCGATACCGTGGCCCGGACCCCGGCGGCCTCGGCGATGTCGCGAATGGCGGCGTGCTCGCTGGCATGGTCCGAGGGGAAGGCGTTGATGGCCACCACCGGGGTGACACCGTGGATGCGAAGGTTGTCGATCTGCTTGACGAGATTGGCGCTGCCCGCGCGGACGTCCTCGGGGCTTTCCCTCAGCATGGCCGAGGGGAGTGGCTTGCCGGGGAGCATGGCGTATCGCCCCGAGTGGAACTTCAATGCGCGGACCGTGGCCACCAGCACCGCGGCGTCCGGAGTCAGCCCCGAGGCCCGGCACTTGATGTTGAAGAAGCGTTCCGCGCCCATGTCGGCCCCGAAGCCCGCCTCGGTGACGAGGTACTCCCCGCCGAGCAGGCCGATTCGATCGGCGATGATCGAGGAGTTGCCATGGGCGATGTTGCCGAACGGCCCGGTATGGATCAGGGCCGGTGCGTGCTCCAGCGTCTGCAGCAGGTTGGGCTTTATCGCTTCCTTGAGCAGCACGGTCATGGCACCCGCCGCGCCGATCTGCTCGGCGGTGACCGGCTCGCCGCTGCGGGTGAAACCGACCCTGATCCGGCCCAGCCGGCTGCGCAGGTCCGCAAGCGATGTCGCCAGGGCGAGCACCGCCATGACCTCCGAGGCCGCGGTGATCTCGAAGCTGCTCTGACGTGTCACGCCATCGGCAGACGGGCCGAGCCCCGTGACGATATGGCGCAGGGCACGGTCATTGATATCCATTACCCGTTGCCAGCCAATCGTCTCGGGGTCCAGGTCGAGGCCCAGGCGATGGTGAAGGTGGTTGTCCACCATCGCCGCCAGCAGATTATGGGCGGAGGAGACCGCATGGATGTCCCCGGTCAGGTGCAGGTTGATGCGCTCCATGGGAACCACCTGGCTGTAGCCCGCGCCGGCGGCGCCACCCTTGAAGCCGAGCGCCGGGCCCATGGAGGGCTGGCGCAGGGCGACGGTGGCGCTGTGACCCAGCTGTTGCAGGCCCTGGACGAGGCCGATGGAGGTGGTGGTCTTGCCCTCGCCCAGGGGCGTGGGGGTGATCGCCGAAACCACCACGTAGCGTGCGCGCTGACGCTTTGCCAGCGCGCCTAGGGCGGCGAGGTCCAACTTGGCGATGCCCCGCCCGTAGGGCTCCACCATCTCGCCGGGCACTCCCAGGCGGTTGGCGATCTCTTCGATGGGTCGGAGCAGAGCGTCACGGGCGATCGCGAGGTTGTCCGGCATCCCCTGTCGCGCCTGGCCGAGGTCTTGCGGTTGGCTCGTCATCGCCATGTCTCCTGAATCATCCACCGGGGCATCGATAGCCACCGTAGTCGAGCTCGGCAGGCGCCGACGAGGCGGAGCGTCGCCCGCCCGGCGATACGAGGATAGTCCAGATCGCGCATGGCCAACCATCTCGCCACCCGGCAGGGGCCGGGTGATCCGATCGCTGTCGCCATCTGGTGACAGCGAGTCAGGCATTGTGAAACCTGCGGCGAGATACTGAAGCCTTGAGTCTCGGAGGCGTATAGTGGACGACGATTCGTGTATGGCGCAGGAAGCGTCATCGCCATCGCCCTTTTTTCGTCACGCATCTCCCGGAGTCCGTGACAACAGTCTGTGACAACAACGAGGCGCAGCCGCGTCCTCCTGGAGGTGAAAGATGAGCAAGTCGATCGTGGTGGGGACGACCCTGGCCGTGCTGGGCCTGGGCGGTCTGGCCTTCGGTGCCTGGCAGGTCCAGCAGGGCCCGGAGTACGGCCAGATTACCAATGTAGAGACGCTGACCCGGACCGTGGAGACGCCGCGGGAGGTGTGTGAGTCGGTAGTGGTCAGCCAGCCGGCGGCCGCTCCGGCGGGGCAGGGCGCCACCCGTGATCCCCATCGCGTGCTGGGTACCGCCGCCGGGGCCATCGTCGGCGGCCTGCTCGGTAACCAGATCGGTGGTGGTAGCGGCAAGAAGATAGCCACGGTGGCCGGTGTCATCGGCGGCGGCCTGGCCGGCCGTGAGGTACAGGAACGCGTGGAGGCACGCCAGCATGCACAGGCGGCTCAGTCCCAGCCGCTTACCACCACCCGTCAGGAGTGTCGTACCGTGGTGGATACCCGTCAGGAGACAGAGGGCTACGAGGTCACCTGGCGCCACGGTGAGACGGTGGAGACCAGCCGCCTGGACAGCCCGCCCCAGAGTGATCGGGTGCTGCTCGAGCAGGGTCGTCCGCAGTGGGATGCCGTCTCCTCGCAGAAGGGCTGAATGAAGCCGACTCGTAATGAACGACAGCGCCCCGGCCAGTGATGGCCGGGGCGCTGTCGTTAGGGGGCAAGCAGGGTCCTCGGGCCCGGCATGCTGACGGTGGCCTCTCCAGCTGCACCAGGCCGGTGGCCCTTCAGACGTGGCGGAGGTACCAGTCGTACTCGAGCCTGCTGACCGCCTGCATGGCCTGGTCGCGTTCGGCACGGCGATTGGCCAGGAAGACCCTGAGGAAGTCTGCGCCCAGCGCTTCGGCCAGGGGGTTGCTCTGCTCCAGCAGGTCCAGGGCCTGGCGCCAGCTGTTGGTCAGGCTGGGGGCGACCTGAGCATAGGCGTTGCCGGTGATGGCCGGCGGCGGAGTCAGTCGCCTGGTCATCCCATGGTCGATGGCGGCCAGCAGAGTGGCTATCAAGAGGTAGGGATTGACGTCGGCTCCGGCGACCCGATGTTCGAGTCGCCGGGCCTGGTTGGCGCCGGATGGCACGCGCACCGCCACCGAGCGGTTGTCGTAGCCCCAGGTCGGCGCCATCGGCACGTAGAGTCCCGGCTGGAAGCGTCGGAAGGAGTTGAGGTTGGGGGCGAAGAGCGCCATGGAAGCCGGCATCAGATCGATCAGACCGGCCACTGCCTGGTGCATCAGTGGTGTACCGAGCGGGTCGCCATTCTCGGCGGAGAAGACGTTGTCTCCTGCCTCGTCGAGCATGCTGATGTGGACATGGGTGCCGTTGCCGGCTTCCTGGCCGTAGGGCTTTGCCATGAAGGTGGCCTCGAAGCCATGCCGAAGGGCCACGCCCTTGATCAGGCGCTTGAGCAGAACGGCACTGTCGCAGGCCTCTAGCGCATTGTCGCAGTGGATCAGGCTTATCTCGAACTGGCCCGGCGCACACTCCTTGAGGGCGGTATCCAGCGGGAGCTTCTGGGCCCGGGCGGTGGCGTGGACTTCCCCGAGCAGGAGGGTGTATTCATCTAGCTCGTTGATCGAGTAGAGCTGGCTTTGCGATGCGCGCTCGCCCGTCGCCGGCGAACAGGGCGGCTGGATCATGCCCAGGCCGTCCCGGCGGCGGTCGATCAGGTTGAACTCCAACTCCACGGCGACCACCGGCGTCAGGCCGGCACGATGGAAGCGCTCCCTCACCCGGTCCAGCACCTGGCGGGGGTCGGCGAAGAAGGGGCTGCCGTCGGGTTCGGTCATGGTCATCAGCGACTGGGCCTGCCGGCCGTCGCGCAGCCAGGGGCTGGGCATCAGGGTGCCCGGCACCGGCCGGCAGACGCGGTCCCCGTCACCGGTTGCCAGTCCCAGCCCGGTGGCCTCGACGGTGTTTCCCAGGATGTCCAGGGCGAACACCGAGGCGGGCAGGTGGATTCCGTCCCGGAAGGCCTTCTCGAGATTCTCGCGCGGGATGCGCTTTCCTCGCAGTAAACCATTGAGGTCGCTGATCAGCAGGTCGATACTGTCGACCTCGGGATGCTGGTCGAGGAAGTCGCGCGCTTCGTCGGCAAGAGAGGAAGACATGGAAGCCACCTGATCGGCGATGGGTCATTGTGCGGTGGCTGTCATCTTTGAATCACTGGCGTTTGTTGTCAAATTCTTTACGCATCAAGGCGGGAAGTTGCAGGGCTTCATCTGCAATTAAATTCAATAAAACAGGCGCTAATATTGTTATGTGTTGATTCTTGGCCCAATGCATCGTCGATTATTGAAAAGATTAATCAACGGCGACATGCAGAGCCAGGCCTGATCACCATCCACGCGTCTGTTTCGAGGAGACTGCCATGCATGCTCGACCCCTGGTGGGCGTGATCGCCTGTCGACGCGAGGTGGAAGGTCACCCTGCGCACATGGTCACCGACAAGTACCTCTCGGCCTTGCGCGACTATGGCCTCGCACCGGTGATCCTGCCGGTGTGGGAAGGGTCCGTGGACAAGGAACTGTTGTCGCGTCTGGATGGCCTGTTGCTCACCGGAAGTCGCTCTAACGTCGAGCCTGAGCGCTATGGGGCGCAGCGCTTGCCCGAGAATACCCGTGACGATCAGCATCGTGACGCCGCTGCGTTCGGCTTGATTCCTGCGGCTCTGGATATGGGCCTGCCGATGTTCGGCATCTGCCGCGGTTTTCAGGAGATCAACGTGGCCTTCGGTGGCACCCTTCATCAGGCCGTCCAGCAGGTTCCCGGCCGGTTCGATCATCGCGAGCCCGAGGGCGATCACGACATCCGGTATGCGCCGGCCCATGACTTGGAGATCCTGCCTGGCGGCGTGATGTCGGGGCTTTTCGGCGAGCGGCACAGCTACGTCAACTCCCTGCATCAACAAGGGGTCGCCGAGTTGGGGCTGGGCCTGACGGTCGAGGCGGTGGCCCCGGATGGGCAGGTCGAGGCGATCTCGGTCGCCGGCGCCCCGAACTTCGCGCTGGCAGTGCAGTGGCACCCCGAGTGGAAGCCCCGGGAGCATCCGCTCCATGACGCCCTGTTTAGCGGCTTCGCCGAGGCCTGCAAGGACCACTCCCGGCCCGCTGGTGTCCAGCCCCTCGACGCCTGACGCCGGCGTGTCGATCAAGGAGAACCATCATGCCGCTTTCCCTCCCGGCGCTGGACCGTGCCCACCATCTGCATCCCTTCACCGACTTCAAGGCACTGGGCGAGGAGGGAAGTCGGGTCATCACTCACGCCGAGGGAGTCTACATCCATGATGCCGAAGGCCACCGCATCCTCGACGGCATGGCCGGCCTGTGGTGCGTGAACCTCGGCTACGGCCGTCGTGAGCTGGTTGACGCCGCGACCGAGCAAATGGGTCAGCTGCCCTACTACACCACCTTCTTCAAGACCACGCATCCGCCGGTGGTCGGGCTCGCCGCGAAGCTATGCCAGCTCGCCCCCGCACACATGAATCATGTCTTCTTCACCGGCTCGGGCTCCGAGGCCAACGACACCGTGTTGCGCATGGTACGGCGCTACTGGGCGCTGAAGGGCAAGCCGTGGAAGCAGTGGATCATCGGCCGCGAGAACGGCTACCACGGTTCCACGGTGGCCGGCGTGAGTCTCGGCGGAATCTCATTGATGCACGAGCAGGGCGGCCCGGGCGTGCCGTGCATCACCCATGTCCGCCAGCCCTACTGGTTCAGTGAAGGGCGCGATCAGTGGCCCGAGGCCTTCGGCTACGCCTGTGCGGCGGCCATCGAAGAGAGGATCCTGGCACTGGGCGAGGAGAGCGTCGCGGCCTTCATCGCCGAGCCGGTGCAGGGCGCCGGTGGTGCCATCATACCGCCGGAGAGCTACTGGCCAGCGGTCAAGGAGGTGCTGGCACGATACGACATCCTGCTGGTGGTGGATGAGGTGATCTGCGGCTTCGGACGTCTGGGCGAGTGGTTCGGCAGCGACCTCTATGACCTGGTCCCGGACCTGATGCCCATCGCCAAGGGGCTGTCGTCGGGTTACCTGCCGATCGGGGGCGTGCTGGTAGGCGACCGGGTCGCCGACACACTGATCGAGGAGGGCGGCGAGTTCTTCCATGGCTTCACCTATTCCGGCCATCCCGTCTGCGCCGCCGTGGCGCTCAAAAATCTGGAGATCATGGAGGAGGAGTGCGTGGTCGAGCGGGTCCGTGATGACCTCGGGCCCTATCTGGCGCTTCGCTGGGCCGAACTCGCCGACCACCCCCTCGTCGGCGAGGCCCGCTCCCTGGGGTTGATGGGGGCCCTCGAGCTGGTCGACCCGGCCACGGGCGGACGCTTCGATCGGGCCCTGGCCGTCGGCACCCTTTGCCGCGACATCAGCTTTTCCTGTGGCCTGGTGATGCGCTCGGTGGGAGACACGATGATCATCTCGCCTCCGCTGGTGATTACCCGCGAGCAGATCGACGAGCTGGTGACCCTGGCGCGTGAGGCCCTTGACGAGACCGCAAGGCGCCTCTCGTTACCGTTTGCCTGCATACCCTAAACCCAGGAAAGATACGATTGACTCGAGCCGACCCTGAGGAGGCGCTTGTGCTTGGTGAGCTGCTGGGCGCGGTCGCGGAAGACCTGCCAATCGGCGCCCTTTGGGGCGCCGATCGTCGTTCAGGGTCGTGATGGTGGTGTGTCTGGCATCCGTCTAGGCGGCAACCTCGGGAGGGGCGGGGGGGATGTTGAGGTTCACGCGGAACAGGTTGTCCGGGTCGTAGCGGCGCTTCACCGCCTGCAGGCGTGCGAAGTTGTCGCCATAGGCGGAGGCGACACGATCGCCCTCGTCCTCGGTCAGGAAGTTGACGTAGCCGCCGCCAGTGGCGAGGGGCGCCAGGTCCCGGAAGACATGACGTGCCCAATCGCGACAGCGGTCGTCCTCGGCGGCATCCTGCCAGCGGGCATGCACGTTCATCACGTATTGGGCATCGCGTCCGGCATAGGCGGTGGCAGTGGGGTCGACCCGTGACATGGCGCCACCCAGCTGGGCAATGAAGATCTCGCATTCCGGGCCCGGCAGTTGCTCGGCCGCCTCGATGGCCTTGTCCAGTGCTTCGTCGGCGAGGTCACTGAAGTCATGGGACTTCCAGTAGTTGCGAGCCCCCGGCGCGAGCAGTGGGTCGAAGGCCGACTGGAAGCCCGCATAAGGTTGGGTCCCCAGCATCTGACCGACCGGCTCGCCGAACGCCAGCACCGGGGCCACATCGCGCTCGGCCCTGGCCGGGTCGTCGCCATGCACCAGGGCGAACACGACCACCCGCTGGCCATGCACCGCCTCGGGCAGGAAGGGCAGGGGCGGCGCCTCGCGCAGGATCGCCCATACGCTGAGCTCCTCCGGTGCCTGGCGGGTGAAGTCGCGCCAGGCCTGCAACACTCGACGAGCCTGGTCGAAGGGGTAGACCACCAGGCCCGCATGGATCTCCGGACCCACCGGGTGCAGGCGGAATTCGAAGGAGGTGACCACGCCGAAGTTGCCGCCACCGCCGCGCAGGGCCCAGAACAGCTCCGCCTCCTCATCTGCCGAGACGTGGTGACGCTGTCCATCGGCCGTGATCATGTCCACCGAGAGCAGGTTGTCGATGGTCATGCCGTGCTTGCGGGTCAACCAGCCGAAGCCACCCCCCAGGCACAGGCCGGCCACGCCGGTGGTGGAGTTGATGCCCAGTGGCGTGGCCAGGCCGAAGGCCTGGGTCTCGCGGTCGATGTCCCCGAGTAGGGCCCCCGGGGCTACCCTGGCGGTGCGTTGACGGGGGTCCACGCGCACCGTGCGCATGGCCGAGAGGTCAATCACCAGGCCGCCCTCGGCGATGGCATTGCCGGCGATGTGGTGGCCGCCGCCACGCACGCTCAGGCACATGCGCTGGGAGCGGGCGAAGTCGATGGCCTGCACAATGTCCTGATTGCCCTGGCAGCAGGCGATGAGCGCCGGGTGGCGGTCGACCATGCCGTTCCACACCTGTCGCAGAGGCGCATAGTCCGCCTCGCTCGGCGTGATCAGCCGCCCCGCCAGTTGGGACGCGAAGGTGTCGACGGCCTCGGCCGGCAGGGCGGCCCGGTCGCCCTCCAGGGTGAGATAGGTCAGTGCAGTCATGATGCTTTCCTCCTCTGCCAGGGGATGGCCGAGGCGCGGGGCCACGGTGCAATCCCGCAGGGTCATTGAAAGGCTTGTCCTGCTTAGTCTGGATGATGCCGGGCGATTCAGCGGCTCATATTTCTAGGTCTAAAGTGGCGATTTCAGCCTGGCCATGGAGGCCAGGGCGCGCCCGAGATGCAGCAGGACAGGAGGGAGTGGGGAAGGAGGAGGCGCCCGGTGGTGAGCCGCACCGGCCCGCGCAGATGCGACAGGGCCGGCTCCCGGGAGCCGGCCCTGTCGTGTCAGGATGGCGTAGCGGAATCAGCCACGCCCCCCGCCATTGCCGCTGTTACCACCATTGCCGCCGTTACCGCCATTGCCGCCGTTACCGCCGTTACCGCCGGGATCGCTGGCGCTCAGGCCGCCGGCCTCGGGACCCTGCCGTTCACTGGCCCGGGCCTTGGCCCGGGCGCTGACGGCCTGACCGTCCACACCGCCCTCGCTGACCGCCGTATAGGCCGTCTCCAGGCCGAAGCTGGCGGCCTCGGGACGACTCTCCCGGGCCTCGGCATCGAGGTTCTCCAGGGCTCGGCTGAAGTCCGGCTCGCTCTCCTCGACCACCACGCCCTCGATCTCGACGTCAACGACCTCCGGGTCGTCGCCCTCATCGGCCAGCGCGCCCAGGGGCAGCAGCCCCAGCAGCAGGGCCATGGCCATCCATGATCGTGTCGTCATCATCTTCTCTTCTCCTCGGGATCGAAGTCTTCCTGTGCTGCCTCGGGGAACGATTCTGCCCTCGGCCTGCCGTTGTTTCCCTGCGCCGGTCGGCGATGGGCCTCTTCTTGGTCCGGGCCCTGACACAACAATGAGAGAGGCGGGGCAAAGGGGCAAGTCCTTGGCGGCCCCGTCCTCACCCTTTCGTGTACACGTGGAATATACTGTATAGCCTTTGTACATTTTATGGCGTAGTCTGGTCATTAACCCTTTGAATCAGGAGACAGCCACATGTTCGGACTCTTAAAGCGTGACCCGGTGAAGAAGCTGCAGAAAGCCTACGAGCAGAAGCTCGAGCAGGCCATGCTGGCCGCCCGCAATGGTGACATGCGCGCCAACGCCTCCCTGACCGAGGAGGCGGAGGCGCTGCGCGAGGAGATTGAGAAGCTGAAGGAATCCTGAGCCGGGGGCTCAGAAGCTCCGCGCCGGGGTGGCGCAGCTGACCAGCCGGCAGGGCACGCCGCCGGCATTGCGGAAGCGGTGGGGCACGTTGGTGTCGAAGTAGTAGGCCTCGCCCGGACCCAGCAGCCGGGAGTCGGCGCCGATGGTGATCTCGATCTCTCCCTCCAGCACCACGCCGGCCTCCTCGCCCTGATGGGCGATCATCTCCCGTCCGGTGTCGGCCCCGGGTGGATAGCTCTCGATCATGAAGGCCAGGGCGCGGCTGGCGCGGTTGGCCCCGACCAGCTTGTAGATGATGTTGCCCGAGCCCACGTCGGCCAGTTCGTCGGCCGAGTAGAACACCTGGTTGCGGCTCTCGAGGTCCATGGTGAAGAAGTCCCCGACGCTCATGGGGATGGCGTCGAGGATCTTCTTCAACGAGCTCACCGATGGGCTGACCTTGCCCTGCTCGATCAGCGACAGGCTGGAGTGGGTGACCCCGCAGCGCTTGGCAAGCTCGCGTTGGGAGATACCCTTCAGGGTGCGCAGGGCACGCAGCCGTGCCCCGACCTCATCAGACATCCGTTTATCCTTCCTGCGGCACTGGCGCCATCAGCACAGTGCGTCGAGCTTTTCCTTGAGCAGTGCGTTGACC
Source organism: Halomonas aquatica (assembly GCF_040196335.1). Lineage (NCBI taxonomy): Bacteria > Pseudomonadati > Pseudomonadota > Gammaproteobacteria > Oceanospirillales > Halomonadaceae > Halomonas > Halomonas aquatica. The sequence goes on along the minus strand of NZ_JBEGCJ010000005.1, from coordinate 314,029 downwards.
TGCTGGGGATTGGCGGTGCCGCGTGAGGCCTTCATCACCTGGCCGACGAAGTAGCCGATCATCTTGCCTCGCTTGTCGGGCTCGGCATCGCGGTACTGTGCCACCTGGGCGGGGCTGTCCGCGATCACCTGATCGATCATGGTCTCGATGGCCCCGGTGTCGGTGACCTGCTTGAGGCCCTTGGCCTCGATCACCTCGTCGGCACTGGCGCCCTCACCGATCCACAGCGCCTGGAAGACCTGCTTGGCGGCCTTGCCGTTGATGGTATCGTCGATGACCCGTGCGACCAGTTCACCGAGCCGCCGAGCCGAGACGGGGCTGTCCTGGATCGGCAGATTCTCACGATTCAGGGCCCCGGAGAGCTCGCCCTGCACCCAGTTGGCGGCCTGCTTGGCATCGCCGCAGACCTCCTGGACCTGCTCGAAGTACTCGGCCATCTCGCGGCTTGCCGAAAGCACGCCGGCGTCGTAGGCCGAGAGGCCCAGCTCATCCTGGAAGCGGGCCCGCTTGTCGGCGGGCAGTTCCGGGAGGTTATCGCGCAGGTGGTCGACATAGGCCTGGTCGAGCACCACCGGCAGCAGGTCGGGGCAGGGGAAGTACCGGTAGTCGTTGGCCTGCTCCTTGGTGCGCATGCTGCGGGTCTCGTCGCGCTCGGGATCGAAGAGGCGGGTCTCCTGCACCACCTCGCCGCCGTCTTCGATCAACTCCACCTGGCGTTCCACTTCGAAGGCGATGGCCCGCTCGACGAAGCGAAAGGAGTTGACGTTCTTGATCTCGGCGCGCGTGCCGAAGGCCTCCTGCCCACTGGGGCGAACGGAGACGTTGACGTCACAGCGCATCGAGCCCTCGGCCATGTTGCCGTCGCTGATGCCGAGGTAGGTCACGATGGAGTGGATCGCCTTGAGATAGGCCGCGGCCTCCTTGGCCGAGCGCATGTCTGGCTCGGAAACGATCTCGAGCAGCGGCGTGCCGGCACGGTTGAGGTCGATGCCTGTCATGCCATGGAAGTCCTCGTGGAGCGACTTGCCGGCGTCCTCCTCGAGGTGAGCGTGGTGCACGCGGATAGCCTTGGTGCTGCCGTCGTCCAGGGTGATCTCCACCTCGCCGGGCCCGACGATGGGATGGTACATCTGGCTGGTCTGATAGCCCTTGGGCAGGTCCGGATAGAAGTAGTTCTTGCGGTCGAACACCGAGACCTCGGGGATCTCGGCATGGATGCCCAGGCCGAACTGCACGGCCATGGCTACGGCGGACTCGTTGAGCACCGGCAGCACCCCGGGCATGCCCAGGTCCACGGCACAGGCCTGGCTGTTGGGCTCGGCGCCGAACGCGGTCGAGGCGCCGGAGAAGATCTTGGAACGGGTGGCGAGCTGGACGTGAACCTCCAGCCCGATCACGGTTTCCCATTGCATCACAGGGACTCCTCGGCGAGAGCGGGACGACGCAGATGCCAGTCGGTGGCCTGCTGGAACTGGTGGGCGACGTTGAGCAGCCGGGCCTCGGCGAAGTGGGTGCCGAGGATCTGCAGGCCCACCGGGCGGCCGTCTACGATGCCGGCCGGCACGCTGATGCCGGGGATCCCCGCCAGGTTGATGGCGATGGTGTAGATGTCCTGCAGGTACATCGAGACCGGGTCCTTGTTCGCTCCCAGGTCGAAGGCCGGGGTCGGCGAGGCAGGCCCCATCAGCACGTCGACCTCGTCGAAGGCGTCGAGGAAGTCCTGGCGGATCAGTCGGCGAACTTGCTGGGCCTTCTTGTAGTAGGCGTCGAAGAAACCCTCGGAGAGGGTGTGGGTGCCCATCAGGATGCGGCGCTTGACCTCCTCGCCGAAGCCCTCGGCGCGGCTGCGCGTGTAGAGGTCAGCCAGGTCGGTGGGGGCCTCGCAGCGGTGGCCGAAGCGCACGCCATCGTAGCGCGACAGGTTAGACGAAGCCTCCGCCGGAGCGATGACGTAGTAGGCCGGGATGGCGTAGTGGGTGTGCGGCAGGCTCACCTCGCGCACCGTGGCGCCCAGCGACTCGTAGACGCGGATCGCCTCCCCCACGGCGCTCTCCACCTGCGGGTCGAGGCCCTCGCCGAAGTATTCCTTCGGCAGGCCGATCTTCAGGCCGGAAAGCGGCGCGGCGAGCTCCTCGGTGTAGTCGGGGACGCCGCGGGCCACGCTGGTGGAGTCGCGCAGGTCGTGGCCTGCGATGGCGCCTAGCAACTGGGCACAGTCGGCAGCCGTGCGCGCCATGGGGCCGGCCTGGTCGAGGCTCGAGGCGTAGGCGATGATGCCGTAGCGTGAGACCCGGCCGTAGGTGGGCTTGAGCCCGGTGATGCCACAGAAGGCGGCCGGCTGGCGGATCGAGCCGCCGGTGTCGGTACCCATGGCGGCGGGCACCAGGCCTGCCGCCACGGCTGCGGCGCTGCCCCCGGAGCTTCCGCCCGGCACGGCGCCGCCGTCCCAGGGGTTCTTCACCGGACCGTAGAAGCTGTTCTCGTTGGACGAGCCCATGGCGAACTCGTCCATGTTGGTCTTGCCCAGACTTACCGTGCCGGCGGCCTTCAGCTTCTCGACCACGGTGGCGTCATAGGGGGCCACGAAGTTGTCGAGCATCCGCGAGCCGGCGCTGGTCTTCACGCCGGTGGTGCAGAAGATGTCCTTGAGTGCCAGCGGTACACCGTTCAGCGGGCCGGCCTCGCCTCGAGCGCGGGCGGCATCGGCGGCGTCGGCGGCCGACAGGGCCTGCTCTGCGGTCACGGTGATGAAACTGTTGAACTCGCCGTCGAGGCGATCGATGCGCGCGAGCAGACTCTCGGTGAGCTCGCGGCTGGAGAACTCGCCGGCCGCGAGGCTGGCGGCGAGCTCCGTCAGAGTCTTGTCATGCATGGGCCCTGGGCTCCGTGATGGCTTGCCGGTATCGAGTGGAAGTGGCACGAATCATTCGACGACCCGCGGTACCAGGTAGAGACCCTGCTCCACCGCCGGGGCACAGCGCTGGAACTGCTCTCGCCGGTCTTCCTCGGTGACCTCGTCGGCGCGCAGCCGCTGGGTGGTCTCAAGGGGATGGGCCAGGGGGGCGACGCCCTCGGTCTCCAGGCCCTGAAGCTGGTCGACCATCGCCAGGATGCGGCTCAGGTCGTCAAGGTAGAGGGCAGCCTCGTCGTCGTTCAGGCCTAGCCGGGCCAGGTGGGCGGCTCGGAGAACGTCTGCGTGTTCAAGCGCCATGATCGAATTTCCTCGAGACGGGGTGGGTCGGAAATGACCGCAGAAGGTACCACATCCACGGCGTGGCTGGCAGGTCCAAGAATGCTGAGCGCCGCGGGTCTTCTGCTTGCTGCGGGGGGGCCGCGGTGATACCGTTTGCGTCCGCACAGGGTTCCCCGGACTGCACTAGGTAACGACTCCATGTTCAAACGTTTGAGGGGGCTGTTTTCCAGCGATCTATCGATCGACTTGGGAACGGCCAACACACTGATTTACGTCCGCGGCCGCGGTATCGTGCTTGATGAGCCGTCGGTCGTGGCGATTCGCCAGTCCGGCAACATGCGCAGCGTGGCAGCGGTGGGTGCCGATGCCAAGCGCATGCTGGGTCGGACCCCCGGCAACATCACTGCCATTCGCCCGATGAAGGACGGTGTCATCGCCGACTTCACGGTCACCGAACAGATGCTGCAGTATTTCATCCGCAAAGTGCACCAGAGTACCTTCCTGACGCCGAGTCCTCGCGTCCTCGTCTGCGTGCCCTGCATGTCGACTCAGGTCGAACGGCGAGCCATCAAGGAGTCTGCCGAGGGCGCCGGGGCCCGCGAGGTGTTCCTGATCGAGGAGCCCATGGCCGCGGCCATCGGTGCCGGCCTGCCGGTAGAAGAGGCCCAGGGGTCCATGGTGGTCGACATCGGCGGCGGCACCAGCGAGATCGCCATCATCTCGCTCAACGGCGTGGTCTACTCCGAATCCATCCGCGTCGGCGGCGACCGTTTCGATGAGGCGATCATCGCCTACGTGCGCCGCCACTACGGCAGCCTGATCGGCGAGGCCACCGCGGAGCGCATCAAGGAAGAGATCGGCTGCGCCTACCCCGGCGGCGAGCTGCGCGAGATAGACGTGCGCGGCCGCAACCTCGCCGAGGGCATCCCGCGCAGTTTCACGCTGAACTCCCACGAGATCCTCGATGCCCTTCAGGAGACCCTGGGCTCCATCGTCGCCGCGGTGAAGAGTGCCCTGGAGCAGTCGCCGCCCGAACTGGCGTCCGACATCGCCGAGCGCGGCCTGGTGCTGACCGGCGGCGGGGCGCTGCTGCGCGACTTCGACAAGCTGATTGCCGAGGAGACCGGCCTGCCGGTGATCGTCGCCGAGGACCCACTGACCTGCGTGGCCCGGGGGGGCGGCAAGGCACTGGAAATGATCGACCAGCACACCTTCGAGCTGCTCTCCAGCGACTGACGGAGGCGCTGGCCTGATGCAGGGGGTCGAACATTAAACCGCTGTTCTCGCACGGGCCGCTGCCGGGCTATCGCATGCTGCTGTGTGCGATGCTGGCCTCGGCACTGATGTTCGCCGATACGCGCTTTACCCGCATGGAGCCCGTGCGGGCACAGTTGTCGACCCTTGTGGCCCCGATCCAGTGGGTGGTGAGCCTGCCAAGCGATGTCCTCAACTGGGGGGCACTGGCGCTCTCCGAGCAGCGTGTCCTGGTGGACGAGAATCGTCGCCTGCGCGAGCAGATCCTGACGCTCTCACATCGAGTGCAGCGGATGGCCAGCCTGACGGCCGAGAATGTGCGACTGCGCGAGCTGCTCTCGGCGACCCGCGAGCGTGACATCCCCTACATCACCACCGAACTCCTGTCGCTGGATCCCGATCCCTTCACCCATCAGATGGTGATCGACCGGGGTCGCCGGGATGGCGCCTATGTCGGCCAGCCGGTGCTGGACGCCTCCGGGCTGGTCGGCCAGATCACCGCGACCTCGGCCTATTCCAGCCGGGTGCTGTTGCTGGCCGACGCCAGCCATGCGCTGCCGGTTCAGGTGAATCGCAACGGTCTGCGCTTCGTCGTTCAGGGGTCGGGCAGTTACGATGCCTTGAACGTGGTCCACGTGTCTGACACTTCCGATATTCGTCAGGGCGATCTGCTGACGACCTCAGGGCTTGGCGGCCGCTTCCCACCCGGTTATCCGGTGGCTCGGGTCTCGGCGGTGATCCATGACCCGGGCCAACCCTTTGCCCGTGTGACCGCGGCTCCGGTGGCGCAACTGCAACGTTCCCGTCATTTCCTCCTGCTGTTTCCGCCAGCCCGGCCCGTGGCGCCCGCCGAGGGCGAACTGGGCGCCTCCGCCCTGGAGGCGGCCCAGGCCGTTGGCAGTGCGTCGGCCAATGAGGAATCGCGCTGATGGCCACGCCCTCTCCCGCCCACTTGCTGTGGATCTGGTTCACGCTGCTGCTGGCCCTTTGCCTGCAGGTGATGCCGCTGGCCGATGGCTGGCAAGTCTGGCGCCCTGATTGGCTCGGCCTGATGTTGATCTACTGGTGCATGCGGGCCCCGCTGCGGGTGGGCGTCTTTCATGGCTTCGCGCTCGGCATCCTGATAGACCTCATCGAGGGCGCACCGCTTGGACAGAATGCGCTGCTGCTGTCGCTGCTGGCCTTCCTCAGCGCTCTGGTCTACCCGCGATTCCGGGCCTACTCGCTGGTCCAGCAGGCGGTGCTGATCTTCGTGCTGCTGGGAATGGTCCAGTTGGCCGAGCAATGGATGCGCGCCCTGTTCGGGCCCTTCCTGATGCACCTCTCCTACCTGATACCGGCCCTGATCGGGGCGTTGCTCTGGCCCTGGCTCACGACGCTGTTCGAGGCGCTGGGGCGACGGAAAACCCGCGACTGAGCCGTCTAGCCCTGCGTCACCCGCCCTGGAGCTTCCATGACCCACGACCCTGTGCTGTGCCTGGCCTCGGCCTCCCCACGCCGTCGCGAGCTGCTCGCCTCGATCGGCGTGGCGGTGGACGTGCGCCCCGTTGACATCGACGAGACGCCGCAAGTGGAGGAATCGCCTCGGGACTATGTGGTTCGTCTGGCTCGGGAGAAGGCGCTGGCCGGGTCCCGCCTCACGCCGCTGCCCACCCTGGGCTCGGATACCGCCGTGGTGCATGACAGCGAGATACTCGGCAAGCCGGCAAACAGCCAGCATGCCGTGGCCATGCTGCGTTCTCTCTCCGGCCGCTGCCATGAGGTGCTCACCGGGGTGGCGGTCACCGGCCCCGCCGGGGTGCTGGCCGCTTGCGTGACGACCCGTGTCTTCATGCGCGAGATCCAGGAGGCGGAACTGGAGGCCTACTGGGCCAGCGGAGAGCCGGCCGACAAGGCTGGCGGCTATGCCATTCAGGGCCTGGCCGCGGTGTTTGTCGAGCACATCGAGGGCAGCCACTCGGCCGTGGTGGGCCTGCCGCTTTTCGAGACCGCAGACCTGCTGGCTCGTCAGGGCGTGCCGGTATGGAATGCCATGCGCTAGTCAAGGGCTTCGATGGCCACGGATCGGGACGAAGTCATTCCACGCTATGTCATAATGGCGGAAGACTTTTCTGGACAAGGAATTCCGCATGAGCGGTGAAGTACTCATCAACCTGACGCCGATGGAAACTCGCGTCGCCGTGGTGGAGAACGGCGTTCTCCAGGAGGCCTTTATCGAGCGGGCCCGGCGCCGGGGGATCGTCGGCAACATCTACAAGGGACGCGTGGTGAGAGTGCTGCCGGGCATGCAGGCGGCCTTCGTCGACATCGGCCTCGATCGTGCCGCCTTCATCCACGCCCATGAGGTGATGCCCCCGGGCACGCCGGCCGACGAGCAGGCCTCCATTGCGTCGCTGCTACATGAGGGACAGGCCCTGGTGATACAGGTCACCAAGGACCCCATCGGCTCCAAGGGGGCGCGGTTGACCACTCACCTGTCGGTGCCCTCGCGCTATCTGGTGTACATGCCCGATTCCCCCCATCACGGGGTCTCCCAGCGCATCGAGGACGAGACGGAACGCGAGCGTCTGCGTGGCATGGTCGAGGCGGCGGGGGGCGAGCAGCAGCTTGAGGTCGTCGGCGGTTTCATCGTGCGCACCGCCGCCGAGGGGGTCACCCATGAGGAGCTCTCCTCCGACATGCACTTCCTGCTGCACCTGTGGCGCCGGGTGAGTGAGCGCAAGCTGACCGTAGAGGCTCCCGGCGTGGTCTACGACGACCTGCCTTTATTCATGCGCACCTTGCGCGACGTGATGCGCGATGACATCGAGAAGGTGCGCATTGATTCCCGGGAGAACTTCGTCAAGCTGATCGAGTTTGCCCAGGAATTCATGCCTGCCGCGGTGGAGCGCATCGAACACTATGCCGGGGAGCGGCCGATCTTCGACCTGTTCAGCGTCGAGGACGAGATCCAGAAGGCGCTGGGGCGCAAGGTGCAGCTTAAGTCCGGGGGGTATCTGGTCATCGACCCCACCGAGGCGATGACCACCATCGACGTCAACACCGGCGGCTATGTGGGGCACCGCAACCTCGAGGAGACGATCTTCAAGACCAATCTCGAGGCCGCCACCGCGATCGCCCGACAGCTGCGGCTGCGCAACCTCGGCGGCATCATCATCATCGACTTCATCGACATGGATGAGACGGAGCACCAGCGTCAGGTGTTGCGCCTGCTCGAGAAGTCGCTGGAGCGCGACCATGCCAAGACCAAGTGCACGGGCGTCACCGAGCTGGGCCTGGTGCAGCTGACCCGCAAGCGCACCCGGGAGAGCCTGGAACAGACCCTCTGCGAGGCCTGCCCGACCTGCGCGGGACGTGGCACCCTGAAGACGCCGGAGTCGGTCTGTTACGAGATCTTCCGCGAGATCCTGCGCGAGGATCGGGCCTACAGCGCGGAGACCTATGCGGTGCTTGCCTCCCAGGCGGTGGTGGATCGCCTGCTCGATGAGGAGTCTGCCGCGGTGGCGGACCTCGAGGAATTCATCGGCAAGACCATCCGTTTCCAGGTCGAGATCCATTACTCCCAGGAGCAGTACGACATCGTGCTGATGTAAGCCCATGTCCACGACTCGTCTGGTCACTCGCTGGCTGTTGACCCTGGTGGCGGTGCCGTTGGCGCTGCTAGCGGTGCTGGTGCTCTCGCTGCGGTTGTTGCCATTCCTGCCGGGCGAGCAGACCGCGGCCCTTGAGAGCCTGCTCTCGGCGCGGTTCCATGCAGTGGTGGAACTGGACGGAATGACCGCTGGTCTCGTACGGCTGGATCCGCAGTTGTCGCTAGATGGCCTGCATATCCGTTCCCGGGAGGGGCCGGCTCAGGTCCCCTTGCTCGAGATCGAACAGGGGCAGTTGCGCCTGGACACGCTCGGCAGCCTGGTCGCCGGCATGCCGCTGGTGGCCGATGCAAGGATACAGGGGGTGACCGTGCACCTCTACCAGGACGAGGCCGGACGCTGGCAATGGCCGGCACCGGCGGAGCTGCCTCCCGTGCTGGTCCCCGAGACCACCTTCGACCTTGATCGCCTCGACTTCTGGGTGGGCATGCTGCTGCGTCAGAGTGCCTGGCTCGAGAACGTCAGCCTGGTGCTGCATGGCCAGAAGCAGCGTGCCGTGCTGACGGCGCCCCGCCTGGTGATGACGGGCGATGAGCGTCGCACTCACTTCGAGGGCGAGGTGCTGGTGGATGGGCAACAGGAGCATGCCATCCGGGCGGTGATGGAGCTGGTTCCCGGACCCTCGGGGCTGGGGGATTTCAGCGCGGCGCTGCAGGCCGACATGCAACTCCAGAGCCTGCTGGGGCTCTCCGAGGTGCTGGGCTACGGGGATGTCCTGCGGCTGGAGACCGCCAGCGGCGATGCTCGCCTCTGGGGTCGCTGGCAGGCTGGGGCCCTGGCCGACCTGCGTGTCGACCTCAATGCTCCCCTGCTGGCCTTGCAACAGACAGAATCGGTCGCCGACGAGGCGCCCCCGGCCATCGTGCTCAAGCAGGTGGGGGCACGGGCCCAGTGGCTGCGCGATGAGGGAGGCTGGCAGGCCTGGATCGAGGGTGATGCGAACAGCGCCGACTGGGCACGTCCCGAGGGCGAACTCGAGGCCCGGGGACCGGCCATGCCGCGCTTCTGGCATATGCGCAGCCGAGGCGACGGCTGGTGGCTCAACACCAGCGAGTTCGACCTGGGGGCCCTGGCCGCCTGGAGAGACCGCTTGCCGCTGCCTGAAGCCCTGGCGCGAGTGATCGACAGCCTGGATCCCCGGGGGCGGGTCACCGGGCTGGGGCTGGGCCGAGAAGACGGCCACTGGCTGGCCCGGGCGGCGGCGACCGAGGTGGCAGTGTCGCCCTGGGAGCAGGCTCCCGGGGTCGGTCCCCTGGATGTATGGGTGCAGTCCCAGGACCTGTCGGGGCACGTCGAGTTCGTCGGCACGGATACCCGGCTGGACTTTCCCAAGGTATTCCGCTCGCCGATGCCGCTCTCCCGGGCCAGCGGCATGATCAACTGGGCCTATGATGGCCCGCGCAGCGTCGTCAGTGGCCGGAACCTCGATGTCGTCTGGAACGGGGCCAGGGTCGAAGGGGGCTTTGGTCTCTCGGTCGGCGGGGGGCAGCGCGGTGGCTTCGGGCTCCAGCTCGACTTTCAGGACGTGGATGCCGTCGAGACCCCGCTTATCGACTGGCTGCCGGTGGGCGTTCTGACCCCCGGCCTGACCGATTGGCTCGCCGGCGGCGTGGCCGGCAGGGTGCCCGGGGGCTCGCTGCGCCTGCATGTTCCCCTGGCCAGCGAGGGGGCGCGCGTCGAGCCAACCATGCAACTGGCCCTGGACATCGAGGAGGGGCGGCTGCCTTTCGCCCCTGGCTGGCCGGCCCTCGAGGGAGTCAGTGGTCGCCTCGAGATGGACGACGGGGCGCTGACGGCGCGGGTCGACGCCGCCGATAGCCTGGGGGTCGAGGCCACGGCGGGCCGGGTGACGCTGGAGGAGCAACGGCTCGCGGTGAGCGGCGAGCTCGCTGCCACCGCAGAGGCGCTGCGTCGCTACCTGCTGGCGCTGCCCGTCGAAGGCATGGAGGCGGTGGAGTCCTGGCGAGGAGAGGGCGGGTCGACCGGCGCCCTGAACCTGGCCATGACCCTCGAAGAGCCGGGGTCCCTGGCACTGGATATCGAGAGCGAAGCGAATTTCACACGACTCGTCCATGAGCCCCTGCGGCTGGTGTTCAGTGCCCTCGATGGACCGCTGGCATGGCGCCAGCATGGGGAGGAGGGCGGCCTGGAGGGGAGGCTGACCGGACAGTTGCTGGGCGGGCCCCTGGTCGCCGAGATCGACACCGGAGCCGGCGGGCTCGACCTGTCCGGCACGGCCGAGGCGCGGGCCCTGACCGCGTGGAGCGGCACGCCGGCCCTCGGCGCCCTGATCGACGGCCGGCTGCCGTGGCAGGGGCGTCTGTCGATCGACGACGAGGGCGTTGCCCTGAGTCTCGACAGCCCGTTGGAGGGGCTGTCCATTGCCCTGCCGGAGCCGATCGGCAAGCCGCGCGAGGCACGCAGGTCCCTCCAGATGACCTTCGACCTGACCGAGGGAAGCCTCGATGGCCGTCTGGGCGACCAGCTGGGACTGCGCTGGCGAGTGCCCGCAGGCTCCGGCGCCGGCTCGGGGCAGGTGTGGCTGGGGCCCATCACGGCCCCCGACTGGTCCGGGCGTCCGGGTTGGCAGGTCGCGGCCGACCTGCCGCGTCTGCCGTTGGACCAGTGGGGCCGTTCCCTGTCGCCGCTGATCGCAGCGAGTACAAGGGGGAAGGAGGATGGTGCTCCATCGGTGGGGCTGTCCTCGCTGGCTATCGAGACCGACTGCCTGCAGGTAGGTGGTCGTTGCCTGGGCTCGCTTTCGCTGTCGGGGAACGAAAGCGCCGGAGACTGGCGGCTGGACCTGGGCGGCAGCCTGGCCAGCGGGGGTCTGACCTATCGGCCCTCCCTGGCGGCGCCCCTGGATATCAACCTCCAGAGACTCTCGCTGGATGCCCTGGTGCCACCCGCGACCGGCAGCGGCCAGCTGCTGGACGAGCTCGATGTGCCGAGCGAGGCGAGCCCTCTGCCGCAGGGACTCGCGGCGTTGCAGGCCGGCCGATTGCGTATCGCCGACATCGCGTGGCGGGGGCGGCGGCTCGGTCCCTTCGACGGTCGCTGGCGGTCGACGAGCGAACGCCTGGTGATCGACCCCCTGGAGCTGACCCTGGGTGAGATCATCGCCCGTGGCAACCTGGTGTGGGAGGCGAGCGGCGCCGGGGATAGCCTGACCCGGGGACGGCTCGACCTGGAAGGCGGTGATCTGGGCAGCGCCCTGGCGGTGCTGGACCAGCCGGTGGCCGTGCAAAGCGCCGAGACTCTGGTGAAGAGCCAGCTCGCCTGGCCGGGGGCCCCCTGGCAGTTCGCCCTGGCGCGCTCCCAGGGCAGCCTCGAGGTTGAGTTGCGCGACGGGCGCTTCGTCAACGTCGAGTCCCCCTCGGCCCGGGTCATCGGGCTGCTCAACGTCGACAACCTGCTGCGTCGTCTCAGGCTCGATTTCTCCGATGTCACTGGCCAGGGGACCGCCTTCGATCGTGTCAGCGGTGCCGCCACCCTGTATGGTGGGGTACTGGAAACCCGTGGTCCGGTGGAGATCGAGGGGCCGGCGACCCACTTCACCCTGGACGGCAGCGTCGACCTGGCTCGCCGGGAACTCGACCAGCGTCTGGCGGTTACCGTTCCGGTCAGCAACAACCTGCCGCTGGCAGCGATACTGGCCGGCGCCCCGATCGTCGGCGGTGCCCTGTTCATCGCCGACAAGCTCTTCGGCGATGCCATCGACCGCGTGACCCGAATCCACTATCGCGTGCAGGGCCCCTGGACCTCGCCGCGGATCGCTCTGGAAAGTGCCGAATGACATCACAGACTCACGACATGCTCGACGAGGCTTCTGACTTGCTGCTGACGCCGGGCGGCCTCGACCTGGCGGCCCTGGATGCCGGACTCGGCCATGCCATGGGCCGTGGCATCGACTATGCCGACCTCTACTTCCAGCGCAGCTGGCACGAGGGCTGGGTGCTGGAGGACGGCGAGGTCAAGGAGGCCAGCTACAACATCGATGGCGGCGTCGGCGTCCGTGCCCTGGCCGGGGAGAAGACCGGTTTCGCCTACTCCAACCAGATCACCGCCGATGCCCTTGCCGAGACCGGGCGCACGGCCGCCGGCATCGTGCGCAGCGGCGCTCGCCTGCCGGTGGCGCCGGGGGTGTCCATGACCTCATCGGCACGCTATGCAGGGGTCGACCCGCTCACCGGCCTCTCCGCCGAAGACAAGATAGCCATGCTCAAGCTGGCCGATCGGGTGGCCCGGGCGGCGGACCCTTCGGTGTCCCAGGTCAGCGCCTCGCTCACCGGGGTCCACGAGGTGGTGCTGGTCCGGGCCAGCGATGGCACCCTGGCGGCGGACATCCGCCCCCTGGTGCGCTTCAATGTCAGCGTGATCGCGGTGAAGGATGGGCGACGCGAGCGCGGCAGCGCCGGCGGCGGCGGACGCTATGCCATGGCCCGGCTGCGAGACGAGAACGTGGCCGAACGCTATGCCCAGGAGGCAGTTCGCCAGGCGCTGGTCAATCTGGAGGCCGTCGACGCGCCGGCCGGGCAGATGCCGGTGGTGCTGGGGCCTGGCTGGCCAGGCATCCTGCTCCACGAGGCGGTGGGGCATGGCCTGGAGGGCGACTTCAACCGCAAGGGCAGCTCGGCCTTCGCCGGGCGCATGGGCCAGCGGGTGGCCTCTAGAGGAGTCACGGTGGTCGACGATGCCACCCTGGCGGACCGTCGGGGCTCCATGACCGTCGACGACGAGGGAACGCCGGGCCAGTGCACCCCGCTGATCGAGGACGGCATCCTGACCGGCTACATGCAGGACAAGCTGAATGCGCGGCTGATGGGCATGGCGCCCACCGGCAACGCCCGGCGCGAATCCTTTGCCCACCTTCCGATGCCCCGCATGACCAATACCTACATGCGCGCGGGGAACGATGACCCCGCGGACATCCTGGCCAGCGTGTCGCGTGGCATCTACGCGGTGAGCTTCGGCGGCGGTCAGGTGGATATCACCTCGGGCAAGTTCGTCTTCTCGGCGAGCGAGGCCTACCTGATCGAAGATGGCCGGATCACTGCCCCGGTCAAGGGGGCGACCCTGATCGGCAATGGCCCCGAGGCCATGGGTCGCGTGTCGATGATCGGCCACGACATGGAGCTGGATACCGGCATCGGCGTCTGCGGCAAGGAAGGGCAGGGCGTGCCGGTGGGCGTCGGCCAGCCGACGCTCAAGCTAGACGAGCTGACCGTGGGTGGCACCCAGTCCTGAGGCAAACAAGGGCTGTTCTTGCCGAGAAGCGAAAGGTTTACAACCCCGCGGTATCGCGGATCAGGCGGAACAGTCGGCGGGCGTTGGTCGGCGGCTTTTCCTGGTCGCGTTCGCGACGGGCGTTTCGGATGAGCTGGCGCAGCGCCTGACGCTCGACGTCTGGAAACTCGACCACGAAGGCCTCCACGGCGTCGTCGCCTTCCGCGATGAGCCGGTCGCGCCACTGCTCGAGGCGGTGAAAGGCATGATCGCGGCGCAGCGTCTCGTTCTCGATCTCGTCGAACACCGCCTGGATGCCCTCGAGGTCCTCGCCGCGCATCAGCTTGCCGACGTACTGCATGTGGCGGCGGCGGGCCTCGCGGGCCTTGATGCGCCCGGTCTCCTCGACGGCGGCCAGCAGGTCATCCGAGAGCGGGAATCGCCCACGCTGGGCATCGCTCATGGCGATGATCTGTTCGCCGAGCTGCTGAAGGGCCTGCATCTCGCGCTTGAGCTGGGACTTGCTGGGCCGCTGTTCGGCCGGGGATAGGTCATCCTGGGTCATGCCGGTTCCACGTCGTCGGGGTCGAATTGCGCGCTAGTATATCAGCCCGCGGCAAGGGGCTGGACAATGCACCATCTTGAGGGCCGGCGCCATGGCCGGCCGACTGAGGAGAGACGTTCATGACACAGGCATTCGATGCCACCGCCCAGCAGGCCTTGCTGGAAAGTCGCGCCCGGATGGCCCTGGACCTGGCCCGCCAGCTCGGGGCCGAGAGCTGCGAGGTGGGGGCCAGCGTCGATCAGGGCGTCGGCGTCAGCGTTCGCGAGGGCGAGGTGGAGACGGTCGAACTGTCCCGGGACCAGGGGATCGCCATCACCGTCTATGTGGGACAGCGCAAGGGCAGTGCCTCCTCCAGCGATGCCGGCGAGGCCTCTGTGCGTGCCGTGGTCGAGAAGGCCCTGGCGATCGCCCGCCATACCGGCGAGGACCCGGCTTCGGGCCTGGCCGATGCGGCACTGATGGCCACGGACCTTCCCGATCTCGATGTCCATCACCCCTGGCCACTCTCCATCGACGAGGCCACCGAACTCGCCCTGCGCTGCGAATCGGCCGGGCGAGGCATGGCGGGCATCAAGAGCTCCGACGGGGCCAGCCTCTCCAGCGGCGAGGGGGTGCGCGTTTACGGAAATAGCCACGGCTTCCTGGGCAGCCAGCGCGGCAGCCGCCACTCGCTTTCCTGCATGCTGATTGCCGAGGATGAGAACGGCATGCAGCGCGACTACGACTATACCAGCGCCCGCGACCCGCGCGATCTGCTTGACGCCGAAGCGGTGGGCGAGAGCGCCGCCCATCGCACCCTGCGCCGCCTTGGCGCCAGGCGCCCGGCCACCGGCCGGATGCCCGTGCTCTTCGACCCGACTCTGGCCAGCGGCCTGGTCGGCCACCTGATGAGCGCCATCGCCGGGGGCTCCCTCTTCCGCGAGGCATCCTTCCTCTGCGAACGCCTGAATGATGCGCTCTTCCCGGAGTGGTTCGGCCTCGGGGAGCGCCCCATGGAGGTAGGGGCGATGGCGAGTTCGCCGTTCGACAACGATGGCGTGCAGACCCGAGACAATGTCTTCATCCAGGACGGTCGCCTGGCCAGTTACATGCTCTCGGCCTACAGCGCTCGGCGGCTGGGCCTTCAGACCACCGGCAATGCCGGCGGCGCCCGTAACCTGCGCCTCACCGCGCCGCTTGAGAGCCGCGAGTCGCTGCTCGCGCGCATGGACCGTGGCGTGCTGGTCACCGAACTCATGGGGCAGGGCGTCAATGGCGTGACGGGCGACTACTCGCGCGGTGCGGCCGGCTTCTGGGTCGAAGGCGGCCGGATCCAGCATCCGGTGGAGGAGTTCACCATTGCCGGCAACCTCGAAACGATATTCAAGGGGCTGGTGGGCGTGGGGGATGATACCGATACCCGAGGCAGCATCCATACCGGCAGCTGGCTGATCGACGAGATGATGGTGGCAGGCAGCTGACCAGCATGATGCCTGGCAAGGGCCGGTCCTGGCCTGCCCTCAGGCATCCTCGTGGAACCGGGCCTCGAAGAGCGCGATGATGGCCTCGAGGGCCGCCTCGGCGTCCTCGCCGTCGGTGCAGACCTCGAGCTCGGTGCCGCAGGGTGCGGCGAGAATCAGCAACGACATGATGTTGCCGGCATCGGCTTGCTGGCCTCCCCGGTGAACGGTGACCCGCGCATCGAAGGGCTGGCAGCACTGTACCAGCTTGGTGGCGGCGCGGGCATGCAGGCCGCGCCGATTGGTCAGGGTCAGCTTGCGTCTCGGCACGCGTCAGGTTCCTTGCTGTTGCGTGTCGTGGCCCGCCGTTTCTTCGGTGGCGAGTTTGACCTGCATCCCCAGCTCGCGATGGCGAAGTCTGACGCCGGCATGCCGCCGCGAGAGATGATTGGCCAGTCGTTCGGCCAGGTAGACCGAGCGGTGCTGGCCCCCGGTGCAGCCGATGGCCACGGTGAGGTAGCTGCGCTGGCTGTTCTGGTAGCGCGGCAGCCAGCGCTCTACCCAGGCGAGGATGTCATCGTGCATCTCGGAGACCACCGGGTAGCTGTCGAGGAAGGCGATGATGCTGGCCTCTCGTCCCGTGGCGTCCCGCAGTGCCGGGTCCCAGTAGGGGTTGGGCAGGCAACGGGCGTCGAAGACGATGTCCGCATCCAGCGGCACCCCGCGCTTGAAGCCGAAGGACTCCACGGTCAGGGTCATCTGCTCGGCCCGATGGCCCGCTACCTGGTCGGTGATGCGCCCCCGTAGCTCGTGCACCGAGAGCCGCGAGGTGTCGATCACCAGATCGGCGAGATCGCGGATCTCCGAGAGCGCCTGTTCCTCGGTGTCGATGGCCTCGGCCAGGGTCATGCCACTGCCGCGTGTGAGCGGGTGGCGGCGCCGGGTGTGGGAGTAGCGCTCCAGCAGGATCCGCGCATCGGTGGTCAGGTAGACCACCTGGCACTCAAGGTCGCGGGTGCGCAGGTCATCGAGCAACTCGGGAAAGCGTTCCAGGGCTTCCGGGAGATTGCGGGCATCGATGCTGACGGCGATCGAGGAGCGCACGCTGCGATCACCCTGGAGCTCATCAACGAGTGGGCCGAGCAGCATCGCCGGCAGGTTGTCGATGGCGTAGTAGCCCAGGTCTTCAAGCGCCTGCAGCGCGATCGACTTGCCGGAACCCGACCGGCCACTGATGATCACGAGCTGCATGCGGGTCTCCTGGTCGTGGTAATGGCCGGGCGGCCAAGGAGGATCAGCCTCCCTGGCCGCCGGTCTGGGCCTGTTGTCGAATCGCCTCCATGAGGAGCTCATGGAGCTCGCGCTGGCTTGCGCTGTGACGCAGGCGGGCCCGGGTGTCGGTGTCGTTCATCACGCCGGCGACCTGGCCGAGCAAGGCGAGATGCGCCTCGTCGGCCTCCTCGGGTACCAGCAGCACGAAGACCAGGTCTACCGGTTCCCCGTCGATGGCATCGAAATCCACCGGTTCGGCCAGCTTGAGGAAGCCGGCGATGGGTGCCTTGCAGTGAGGGTTTCGTGCGTGGGGGATGGCGACCCCGTTGCCGATGCCGGTGCTGCCCAGTCGTTCGCGGCCGATCAGTCGGCTGAAGACCTCCTGGCTGTCGAGGCTCGGCGTGTTCTGGGCAATGAAGGTGCTGAAGAATTCCAGCACTCGCTTCTTGCTCCCCCCCGGCACATCGAAGAGGGTGCGCTCGGGGGGCAGGATGGCGTCCAGTGTCATGACGGAATCAGCGGGCGCCAGCGCCCTGGGCGCGGGCCTGGGCCTTTTCCTTGTGCTTCACCAACTGACGGTCGAGCTTGTCGGCGAGAGCATCGATGGCGGCATACATGTCATTATCCATGGCCTCTGCATGGAGGTCGGCACCGGCGGCATGAAGGGTGCAGGCCGCCTGCTGGCGTTCCTTCTCCACGGAGAGGGTGACCTGCACGTTGGTGATGTTGTCGTAGTGACGCTCGACGCGGGTAAGTTTCTCCTGCACATAGTCACGCAGTGCGTCGGTCAGGTCTACATGGTGGCCGGTGATGTTGACTTGCATGACACGCTCCTTGCTCTTACGGGGTGTGAATCGATTGTAACCCTTTTTGTCGTCCTGCATACCCCCGCGGTCGAGGGGATTGGATTTCTCGCCGAATAGCGTGATTTCAATTGCTTGCGGCAAATTCGGGAGAAAGCATCCGGGTACTGGAGTGCGCCATTGGACCCCGTTCAACGCAGCCGCTTGCGCTCGCTGGAGGAGGGGATTCCCATCGCCTCGCGATATTTCGCTACCGTGCGTCGCGCGACGCCGATGCCGGCCTCATCGAGCAGGGCGACCAGCTTGCTGTCGGAGAGTGGCTTGCGAGGGGCCTCGTCCTGGATCAGCTTGCGAATCCGGGCGCGGATGGCGGTGCTGGAGTGGGCATCACCCTCGCCGTTGCCGCCTCCTACCTGGCTGGAGAAGAAGTACTTGAGCTCGAACATGCCGCGCGGGGTATGGATGAACTTCTGGGTGGTGACTCGCGAGATGGTCGACTCGTGCATCTCCACGACCTGGGCGATATCGGCCAGGATCAGGGGTTTCATGGCCTCCTCGCCATGCTCCAGGAAGTCGATCTGGCGCACCATGATCTCGCGGCCCACCCGCAGCAGCGTATCGTTACGGCTGGAGAGGCTCTTCATCAGCCAGCGCGCCTCCTGCAGGTGGTCCTTGAGGAACTGGTTGTCCTCGCTCTTGTCGGCTCGTCGAATCAGCGCGGCATAGTCGGGCTGGATGCGCAGGCGCGGCATGGCCTCGGGATTGAGTTCTACCTGCCAGCCATCGCGGGCATGCCGCGCGATCAGATCGGGAATCACATAGTCGTTGTCGTTTTCGGTGAAGGCGCTGCCGGGGCGGGGATCCAGCGAGCGTACCAGGTCGATCACCGTGTCGAGGGCCTCATCGTCGAGGCTGAGCCGGCGCTTGAGAAGGCGTCGGTCGTCGCCGGCGAGGGCCTCGAGGAACTGGCGAACCAGGCGGCGGGCCTGGGGCAAGAGCGGTGTGTCATCGGGCAGGGTGGCCAGTTGCAACATCAGGCACTCGCGCAGGTCACGGGCGAAGACCCCAGTGGGCTCGAACTGCTGGAGGCGCAGGAGCACCTGCTCGAGTTCCCGGCTCCTGAGGCCCGCGAGGCCCTGGGCCCTGAGGCCGTCGCGGATCTCCTCCAGGGGCTGGGTGAGGTAGCCGTCGCCGTTCAGGCTGTCGATCAGGCTCTCGGCGATGAGCATCTGGCGCTCGTCCAGGTTGGTCATGGCCAGTTGCCAGGCCAGATGGCCCTGCAGGCTCTGCCCCGACGCCTGACGCTCGAAATCGGGACCCTCGCCACTGCCGCCGGCAGGAACGCTACCAAGGTCCTGATAGGTATCCGACCAGTCGCTGTCGGTGGTGAGTTCGTCGGGAATCTCGCTGGCCCAGTCGTCGTCGGGTGTTTCGTCCACCTCCTCTTCGCCGAAGTCATCTTCGACATCCAGCAGGGGGTTGGAATCCAGCGCCTGCTGAATCTCCTGGCGTAGGTCCAGGGTCGAGAGCTGCAGCAGGGCGATGGCCTGCTGCAGCTGGGGGGTCATGGTCAGCTGGGTGCCGACGCGAAGCTGCAGGGAAGCCTTCATGGCCATGAGAGGAGTTCCCCCGACGTGAGGAAAACTCCCACCCTAGCCCCTGGCCGAGGGGGTTGCAACTGGAAAAATGCAACAATCGTGCCATGCGCAATCTTCATGCCGCTTAGCCATAACGACATTTATATCATGAGATTGGAGTTCAGAGCCGGAAGTCCTGGCCCAGGTAGACCTCGCGGACGCGCTGGTTGGCCAGGATCGCCTCGGCATTGCCCTCGGCGATGATCCGGCCGTCACCGACGATGTAGGCGCTGTCGCAGATATCGAGGGTCTCGCGCACATTGTGGTCGGTGATCAGCACGCCGATTTCTCGGGCCTTGAGCTGGCGGATGATGCCCTTGATCTCGCCCACCGAGATGGGGTCGACGCCGGCGAAGGGTTCGTCGAGCAGGATGAAGGCAGGCTCGGTGGCCAGCGCCCGGGCGATTTCCACGCGTCGCCGTTCGCCACCGGAGAGGCTCATGCCCAGGTTGTCGCGGATGTGCGTCACGTGGAAGTCCCCGAGGAGCTCCTCGAGCCTGGCCTCGCGGCCCCTGCGGTCGAGGTCCGGGCGTGTCTCGAGGATCGCCATGATGTTGTCGGCGACCGACAGCTTGCGAAAGATCGAGGCTTCCTGGGGCAGGTAGCCGATGCCGGCCCTGGCCCGCTCGTGCATGGCTGCGGTCGAGAGGTCCAGGTCGTCGATATGCACCTCGCCGGCATCGGCGCGCACCAGACCGACGATCATGTAGAAGGAGGTAGTCTTGCCGGCCCCGTTGGGGCCGAGCAGGCCGACGATCTGGCCCTGCCCGATGGAGAGGCTGATGTCCTGCACCACTCGGCGACGCTTGTAGCCCTTGGCCAGGTGCTGGGCTCTCAGGGTCTTCATCACTGGCCGCCCTGCTTTGCGGGCTCGAGGGTCATCCGCACCCGCTGGCGCTCCTGTACACCTTCTGCATCGGAGCGGGCCTGGACGACGCGGCGGTCGAGGAAGTATTCGAGGTAGCCACCATCGAAGGTGTCGCCACCCTGATGCAGTTCGGCGCGGTCTATCAGTTCGATGCGGCGCTCGGCGACGTGGTAGATAACGGTGCGGCCCCAGCCGCGGACCATGGGCTCGTCCGGTGCGGGCAGTTGCTCGATGTAGGCGCGCTCGCCGGTGGCGGTGGCTTGACTGAGCTGGCCCTGGTCGTTGCGCCGTATTTCCACACGGTCGCCGGTCAGCTGCATGCTCCCCTGGCGGATGTCCACATTGCCGGTATAGACGGCGGTGCCTTCGCGATCGTCGAGATCGAGCTGATTGGCCTCCACCTCGATCGGGGCGCTGGCGTCACCCTCCAATGCCAGTGCCTGAGCACTGCCTAGCAACAGGCCGATGACGACGAGGGTCGAAAGGGGGGCGAGGGAAGTTCGCGTCATGACTCGGGGTCCTCGTGGGTCTGGGGCGGATGGTGGCCGCGGACATTGTCGGTCAGCCGGGCGCGGTTGTCATGGATCCAGGCGTCGAAGCGCTCGCCGCTCATCCGCTGGGGAGGTTGGCGCAGCACAGCCGGCGTCTCGCTCCAGGCGTGGCCGCTATCGGCATCGAAATGCAGGATCTCGGTGTCCAGTTGCCAGCGCTCCGCAGGGGCCCGGAGCTGCGCATCGCCGGACAGGGTCAGCGGGTTGCCGCCCGTCTCCAGGGTGCCTCTGTCGCCGCGGGCCAGCCAGACTCGGCCCGAGTCGTCCAGCAACTTGCCCTGCGGGCGCTGCAGGCGGGTGATGTCGTCATGGGGGGTGTGGGTCAGCCGCGGAGTGTCGAGGCGCTGGTGGGGCTGCCCCTTTGCATCGAAGCGGGTCAGCCGGGCGTTCTCCAGATAGTAGTCTGGCTCGCCCGACGCGCCCCCCGGCACCGGGCCGGGGAGGGGGGCGTCTTGCAGGTCGAGCAGGGCCAGTCCGCCACCCAGGGCGAACAGCAGCAGCAAAAGGCCGGTGCGAAAGCCGGGGCGCGGCAGGCCCATGGATCAGGTCGAGCCGTGCAGGTAGGTGTCGAGCACGGCGTCCCAGTGTCCCTGGGCCTGAAGAAGGGTGTCGCAGATCTCCCGAACAGCGCCGTGGCCGCCCATGGTTTCGGTCACCCAGTCGGCCTGGCCGCGGATATAGCTCGGTGCGCCGGGCACGCTGATGCCGATCCCGGCCCGGCGGATGGCGGCCACGTCGGGCATGTCATCACCGCAGTAGGCGACCTGCTCGAGTTCGAGGCCGAGCCGTCCGCACAGCTCTCGCAGCACGGTCAGCTTCTTCTCCGCTCCCTGGAAGACATGCTTGACGCCCAGCGCGGCGGCGCGCTGGCTGACCATCGGTGAGTCACGCCCGGTGATCAGTGCCACCTCGATGCCGGCGCGCTGCACGAGCTTGATGCCGTGTCCGTCATGAGTGTGGAAGGCCTTGATCTCGACGCCATCGGCCTGGAAATAGAGGCGCCCGTCGGTGAGCACACCGTCCACGTCCAGGGCCAGCAGGCGGATGTGGCGCAGTCGGTCCACGAGCTTGCTGTCATTCAGTGGGCTGTCGTTAAGTGAAGAGGCAAGGCTCATGGTATCTCCGGGAAGTGGTCGGAATAGATGATTAAATGACGCCGGTGGCGAGCAGGTCATGCATGTGAAGGGCGCCTACCGGGCGGCCGTCGGAGTCTACCACCGCCAGTGCCGAGATGCGGCTGTCCTCCATCATGCGGACGGCCTCGGCGGCCAGGGTGTCGGGAGCGATGCGCTTGCCGGGGCGAGTCATGACGTCGTCGACGGTGAGTGCCGAGAGGTCGCTGTGCTGGTCGAGGGTCCTACGCAGGTCGCCGTCTGTGTAGACCCCGGCCAGGCGGCCATCGGCACCCACTACGCAGGTGAATCCGAGGCCCTGGCGCGTGATCTCCAGAAGGGCGTCGCGCAGGGGGCTCCCCAGCGGAACCGTGGGTAGCCGGCTGCCCTGATGCATCAGATCGGCGACCCGCAGCAGCAGGCGCTTGCCGAGGCTGCCGCCGGGGTGCGAAAGGGCGAAGTCCTCGGCCGTGAAGCCGCGGGATTCGAGCAGCGCCACCGCCAGGGCGTCACCGAGGGCAAGGGCGGCGGTGGTGGACGAAGTCGGCGCCAGGTCCAGCGGGCAGGCCTCGCGCTCGACCCCGGCATCCAGGTGGGCGTCGGCATGGCGGCCCAGGGTCGAGTCGGGGCGTCCGGTCATGGTGATCAGGGGCGTTCCCATGCGCTTGAGCAGGGGCAGCAGGGCGGTGACCTCGGCGGTCTCGCCGGAGTTGGAGAGCGCCAGCACCACGTCGCCGCGGGTGATCATGCCTAGGTCGCCATGGCTGGCCTCGCCAGGATGCACGAAGAAGGCCGGGGTGCCGGTGCTGGCCAGGGTGGCGGCGATCTTGCCGGCGATATGCCCAGACTTTCCCATGCCGATGACCACCACCCGGCCCCGGCAGGCCAGGATCAGCCGGCAGGCATGGTCGAAGGCATCGTCGAGGCGCTCGGACAGGGCCGCCACGGCCTGCTGTTCCAGTTCCAGTGTGCGGCGGGCACTGTCGCGCAGGAGGGAAGTGCCGGCCATGGAAGGAGTGTCGTTGGTCATGACAGTGATTGTTGCCCGTTGTGGGGTTTCACTCAAGGGGTCAGGCGGCAGCGGGGAGGCCCGAACTCCCCAGCCAGACCAGGTAGACGGCATAGCTCACCACCAATAGGGCGCCTGGCAGGCGTCCCAGGTGTCCCCGCCGGTTCCACAGCAGCAGGGCCCCCAGGGCCAGGGTCAGCAGCAGCATCACCGGGTAGTCGCGGCCGGCCGCCGCCGGATCGGTGGCTCCCGGCGCCAGCAGGGCGGGGATGGGCAGGACGGTCAGCATGTTGAAGAGGTTGGAGCCGATGACGTTACCGATGGCCAGGTCGTGGTGGCGTTTCAGGGCACTGACGACACAGGCGGCCAGTTCCGGAAGGCTGGTACCGATGGCCACCACGGTAAGGCCGATCACCAGTTCGCTGACGCCGAGCCCTCTGGCCAGTTCGCTGGCCCCCCACACCAGTGCCCGGGAACTGGCGACCATGATCACCAGGGTGCCGGTCAGCCAGGCCAGGGCCTGGTAAAGGGGCATGCCCGGAATCTCGCCGCCGCTGTCGCCGTCCGGGGCGTCGGCGCGGAACAGCCACCACAGGCTGAACACCAGCACCACCAGCAGCAGCACGCCGTCGAGGCGGTCCAGATGGCCGTTGGCCAGCGCATAGCCGGCCAGGCCAGTGGCGCCGAGCAGCAGCGGCAGTTCGCGGCGCACGATGGAGAAGCGCACCGGGATCGGCACTACCATGGCGGTCACGCCCAGCACGAGGGCGATATTGGCGATGTTGGAACCCAGCGCATTGCCGATGGCGAGATCCGGCGCGTCGTCCAGGGACGCCATCACCGATACCACGATCTCCGGTGCCGAGGTGCCCAGCGAGACGATGGTCATCCCCACCAGCAGGGTGCTCATGCCGGCCCGCCGGGCGGTGGCGGCGGCCGCCCCGACGAAGCGGTCGGCACTCCACAGCAGTCCGGCGAAGCCGAGCATGACGATCAGCAGGGGGAGCAGCATGGCGAGATCGAGATCCGGGGCTGGTGAATGAGGGGCGCACATTGAACCTGGCAGGCTTCGGTGGTGCAAGGGGCCTCTGGGTGCTGGCGTGTCAGGGCATGGTTAGGATACGATGTTCGATAATTTTCCCGAGGATGCTGACGCAATGACGGACTCCCCCTTCGTGGAAGTGGAGAGCCTGAACTTCTCGCGCGGCGAGAAGGAGATCTTCCGCGACGTCGACCTGACCATACAGCGTGGTCGTATCACTGCCATCATGGGCCCCAGTGGCACCGGCAAGACCACCCTTCTCAAGATGATCGGCGGTCAGCTCACCCCAGATGCGGGGCGGGTATGCGTCGATGGCCAGGATGTTCATGCGCTGTCTCGCAAGGCCCTGTTCGGGCTGCGTCGGAGAATGGGCATGCTGTTCCAGAGCGGTGCGCTTTTTTCCGACCTCGATGTCTTCGAGAACGTGGCCTTCCCGCTGCGAGTGCATACCGACCTGCCCGAGGCGATGATTCGCGACCTCGTGCTGATGAAGCTACAGGCGGTGGGGCTGCGCGGGGCCCGTGAGCTGAGGACGTCGGAACTCTCCGGCGGCATGGCCCGTCGGGTGGCTCTGGCACGCGCGATTGCCCTAGACCCGGAGCTGATCCTCTACGATGAGCCCTTTGCCGGGCAGGACCCCATCTCCATGGGGGTGCTCGTGCAGCTGATCAAGCGTCTCAACCAGGCCCTGGGGCTGACGGCCGTGGTGGTTTCCCACGACATCAAGGAGACACTGACCATCGCCGACTACGTCTACGTGATCGCCGACGGCCGGGTGATGGCCCACGGCACCCCGGCGAGCCTCGATGCGGATCAGGACCCTCGGGTCCGCCAGTTCATGCATGGCGAGCCGGACGGGCCGGTGCCGTTCCACTACCCGGCGATGGACTTCTACGCCGATATCCTGGGCACCGGGGGGCCGCAATGATCGACCGTATCCGTCGCCTGGGCCGGCGTGGCTGCGACCTGCTGGAATCGCTGGGCCGGGCCGGGATCTTCCTCGGCCAGTCTGCGGTGGGTGTGCCGAGCCGCGAAGGCCTTTACCTGTGGGTTCGCCAGATGCACTTCGTCGGCGTGATGTCCCTTGCCATCGTGCTGGTCTCGGGCCTGTTCATCGGCATGGTGCTCGCCCTCCAGGGCTATACCATCCTGGTCGACTTCGGTGCCGAGCAGGCCCTCGGGCAGATGGTGGCGCTTTCGCTGCTGCGTGAACTGGGCCCGGTGGTGGCGGCGTTGCTTTTTGCCGGGCGAGCCGGCTCGGCACTGACCGCCGAGATCGGCCTGATGAAGGCCACCGAGCAGCTGACCAGCATGGAGATGATCGGCGTGGACCCGCTGCGGCGAGTGGTCGCGCCGCGTCTCTGGGCCGGCTTCGTAGCCCTGCCGCTGCTGACCATCGGCTTCAGCGCGGTGGGGGTATGGGGCGGTCAACTGGTCGGTGTCGAATGGCTGGGGGTGTTCGAGGGTTCCTACTGGGGGAACATGCAGGCCAGCGTCGAATTCTTCGATGATGTCGGCAACGGCTTGATCAAGAGCCTGGTATTCGCCCTGGTGGTGACCTGGATCGCGGTCTTCCAGGGCCATGACCTGATTCCCACCTCGGAAGGCATCTCGCGTGCCACCACCCGCACGGTGGTCTATTCCTCTCTGGCGGTACTGGGCCTGGATTTCGTCCTCACCGCCCTGATGTTCGGAGCAACTTAATGAAGCGCAGCAAGACGATGGAACTCGGGGTCGGCCTGTTCATGCTGGCCGGTATCCTGGGGCTGGTGTTCCTTGGGCTCAGGGTCAGCGGCCTCAGCCTCAGCATGCCTAGCGAGACCTTCCGGCTCGAGGCCAATTTCGCCAATATCGGTGGCCTCAAACCCCGGGCCCGGGTCACCATGGCCGGCGTTACCGTGGGCCGGGTCGAAGCCATCGACCTGGATACCGACTGGTACGATGCGCGAGTGGTGATGGAGCTCGACGTCGAGCTGGAGGGGCAGCTGCCCGAGGACAGTACCGCCGCCATTCTCACCGCGGGCCTGCTGGGCGAGCAGTACGTCGGGCTCTCGGTGGGCGGGGCGCCGGAAACGCTCGCCAACGGTGACACGGTGCGAGACACCCAGTCTGCCCTGGTTCTGGAAGAACTCATCCAGCAGTTCGTGACCAGCATGGTCAAGGAGTGATCGACATGAAGATGATGAACCTTCGCGCCCTTTTCGCAGGGCTCTGCCTGCTGCTGGCGGCCCTGCCGCTGATGGCCGCCCAGTCCGACCAGCGTCCCGAGCAGATGATCCGGGGCAGCATCGATGACCTGATGAAGCGTATCGAGGGGCGTGAGGCGTACTTCGCCGATCATCTCGGTGAGCTCGAGGCCATCGTCGATGACAGCCTCGAGGACGTGACCGACTTTCGCTACATCGGCGCCAGCGTGATGGGCCGCTACTTCGGCAATGCCACACCACAGCAACGCTCGCGGTTCGTCGAGACCTTTCGCAAGACGCTGATCGACACCTACACCAAGGGGCTTGTCACCTTCGACTATCGCGAGATCCGCGTGCTCGACAATCAGCAGGCCTCCCGCTACGAAGACCAGGCTAGCGTTGACATGGAGGTAGTGGCCAACGACGGTACCGTCTATCCGGTCAGCTATTCTCTTCGCCTGGACGACGGGCGTTGGAAGGTGGTCAATGTGATCGTCAACGGCATCAATCTGGGCCTGACCTTCCGCAACCAGTTCGACCAGGCCATGCGCGACCACAACCGCGACTATGACGCCGTCATCGACGGTTGGTCGCCCGAACTCGCCGTGGAGGAACTGGAGCAGGGCGGTAACGCATGAGCGTGCTGCTGGATCAGCGCCATTCCAGTCTGAACGCCGATGATGGGCGCCTGGCGGTGACGGGAGAGGTCGGCTTCGAGGTGGCCTCGGCGATGGCCGAGGCCGGCGGCGATTGGCTGGTGGCCCAGCCGTCCGGCAGCGACGTGGTCTTCGACCTGATCGGTGTCGACCGGGTGAGCAGCGCCGCCTTGAGCGTGCTGCTGGAGTGGACGCGGCGAGCCCGGGAAGCGGGTTTGCGGGTCGAGCGAGTCTGTCTCTCGCCGGCACTTGATAGCCTGACACGGGTCGCCGGGCTGGATACCCTTCTGCCGCTGAAGGCCCCCGAGGGCGAGTGATCGCTGCCCGCCCCTCACCATCGCCAAGCGCGGTGCTTTTCTTTACCATGTCCTGCCATGACGAGGCGCCGCCGTCGGACAACGCGAGGCCGGCGGCGTGTTTTTCTCGCCATTCGATGAACCACAGGAGTGCCGTTGCCATGCAACCCAGTGAAGTCAAGGCGCTGCTCGAGGATCGACTCGACGGCTGCGAGTTTCATATCCAGGGCGAAGGCTGCAATTTCCAGGTGGTGGCCGTGGGCGAGGCCTTCGAGGGTCTCTCGCCCGTCAAGCGTCAGCAGATGATCTATGGTGCCCTGAACGAGGAGATCGCCTCAGGGGCCCTTCACGCGGTGAGCATCAAGACCTACACGCCGCAGCAGTGGCAGGCGGCCACCGACAATCAGGGGGCCTGAGGACGACCTTCCATGGACAAGCTGATCATTACCGGCAACGGTCCCGTCGACGGCGAGGTCTGGGCCAGCGGTGCCAAGAACGCCGCCCTGCCGATCCTCTGCGCCACCCTGCTGGCCGATGAGCCGGTAACCATCGGCAACCTGCCACACCTGCAGGACATCACCACCACCCTGGAGCTGCTTGGCCACATGGGCGTCCAGCCGGTGATGGGTGACAAGATGTGCATTCAGCTCGACGGCTCCCAGTTGACCGACTGTCACGCGCCCTACGACCTGGTCAAGAAGATGCGCGCTTCGATCCTGGTACTCGGGCCGCTGCTGGCTCACTTCGGCCGCGCGGATGTCTCGTTGCCCGGCGGCTGCGCCATCGGCTCGCGCCCGGTAGACCTGCACATCCAGGGCCTTCAGGCCATGGGGGCAGAGATCAGTGTTGAGGCAGGCTACATCCGCGCACGGGTCGACGGCCGACTGCAGGGCGCCACCATCTTCTTCGACACGGTCACCGTGACCGGTACCGAGAACCTGCTGATGGCGGCTACCCTGGCGCAGGGCACCACGGTTCTGGAGAACGCTGCCCGGGAGCCCGAGGTGGTCGATCTCGCCGAGTGCCTGATCAAGATGGGCGCCGACATCCGCGGTCATGGTACGGACACCATCGTCATCGAGGGGGTCGAGCGGTTGCACGGCGCCTACCATGACGTTATGCCCGACCGCATCGAGACCGGCACCTTCCTGGTGGCCGCGGCGCTCTCCCGGGGTCGTGTGAAGGTGCGCAGGACACGGGCCGATATTCTCGATGCGGTGCTGGCCAAGCTCGAGGAAGCCGGTGCCACCGTGACCACCGGTGAGGACTGGATCGAGCTCGACATGCAGGGACGTCGGCCCAAGGCGGTCAACCTGCGAACGGCTCCCTATCCGGCCTTTCCCACCGACATGCAGGCCCAGTTCGTGGCTATGAACGCCGTCGCCGAGGGTACCTCCAGGGTGGTGGAAACCATCTTCGAGAACCGTTTCATGCATGTGCAGGAGCTCAATCGCATGGGGGCCAACATCGCCCTGGAGGGCAACACGGCGGTGATCACCGGCGTGGAGACGCTCTCCGGCGCGCCGGTGATGGCCACCGACCTGCGGGCCTCCGCCTCCCTGGTGATCGCGGCGATGATGGCCGAGGGCGAGACCCTGGTCGACCGGATCTATCATATCGACCGCGGCTATGAGTGCATCGAGGAAAAACTGCAGCTGCTGGGGGCGCGTATCCGACGCATTCCCGGCTGAGCCCACACTTTTCGGCCGAGCCCACAACAGGCGAGACCCATGAGCAAGCAACTGATCCTGGCCCTTTCCAAGGGCCGCATTCTCGACGAGACCCTGCCCCTGCTGGCCGATGCCGGCATCACCCCGGCCGAGGACCTGGGCAAGAGCCGCAAGCTGCTGTTCGACACCAACCTGCCGGACGTGAAGCTGGTGGTGATCCGCGCCACCGACGTGCCGACCTACGTGCAGCTCGGGGCGGCGGATCTCGGGGTGGCCGGCAAGGACGTGCTGCTCGAGCATGGCGTCGAGGGTCTCTATGAGCCCCTCGACCTGGAAATAGCCCGCTGCAAGCTGATGACCGCCGGCATCACCGGTGCCGAGCCGGCCCGTGCGCGGCGCCGTGTGGCCACCAAGTTCGTTAACGTGGCGCGTCGCTACTATGCCGAGCAGGGGATCCAGGCCGAGGTGATCAAGCTCTACGGGGCCATGGAGCTGGCGCCGCTGATGAACCTGGCCGACGAGATCGTCGATATCGTCGATACCGGCAACACGCTGCGGGCCAATGGCATGGAGCCCCGCGAGCTGATCGCCCCGGTCAGCACCCGGCTGGTGGTCAACAAGGCCGCCATGACCATGAAGCATGCCCGGCTCAAGCCGTTGATCGCCCGTCTCGGCGAGGCGGTGGCGAGGCGGCGCGATGGCGCGGCCCTGTCGGCGTCGTAGCGCCGGCCGGCTGCCCCGCCGCGAGCGTGTTCCTGTCCCTGACGACGAACCCTGTTTCGAGAGGAAGCCACTGCCATGAGCGAATCCCCCCAAGAGCGCGTCGAGATCGCCCGGCTGTCGACCTCCCAGGCCGACTTCGATCGCCGCCTGGCGGAGCGGCTGGCCTGGGACGGCGTCTCGGATGCCGCGGTCAAGCAGCGTGTCGACGAGATTCTGGCCGAGGTCAGGACCCGGGGCGATGCGGCCCTGGTGGAGTATTCCAACCGCTTCGACCGTCTTGCCGTTACCTCCATGGCCGAGCTGACCCTCGGCGAGCAGCGCCTGCGCGAGGCCTATGAGGGTCTCCCGGGGGATCAACGCGAGGCACTCTCGGCTGCCGCCGAACGCATCCGCGTCTACCATGAGCACCAGAAGCCGGAATCCTGGCACTTCACCGAGGCGGACGGCACCGTGCTGGGTCAGCAGGTCACGCCGCTGGATCGCGCGGGCATCTATGTGCCGGGTGGCAAGGCGTCCTATCCCTCCTCGGTGCTGATGAATGCCATTCCCGCCCATGTGGCCGGGGTACGCGAGATCGTCATGGTGGTGCCGACTCCCGACGGCGTGCTCAACGAGCTGGTGCTGGCGGCGGCGTATCTGGCGGGCGTCGATCACGTCTTCACCCTGGGGGGGGCCCAGGCGGTGGCGGCCCTGGCCTTCGGCACCGAGACCGTGCCGCGGGTCGACAAGGTCGTCGGGCCGGGCAACATCTATGTGGCTACGGCCAAGCGGGCGGTGTTCGGCCAGGTGGGCATCGACATGATCGCCGGCCCCTCGGAGATCCTGGTGGTCTCGGATGGGGGAACCGATCCCGACTGGCTGGCCATGGACCTCTTCTCCCAGGCGGAGCACGACGAGGATGCCCAGGCGATCCTGGTGAGCTGGGACGAGGCGCACCTGGCGGCCGTGGACGCGTCCATCGCGCGGCTGCTGCCGACCCTGGAGCGCGCGGACATCGTCCGTGAGTCGCTGTCCCGCCGGGGCATGCTGATCCACTGCCGGGACCGCGACGAGGCGGTAGCGCTGATCAACCGCATCGCCCCGGAGCACCTGGAGCTGTCGGTGGCCAATCCGGAAGGGTGGCTGTCTGAGGTGCGTCATGCCGGCGCGATCTTCATGGGTCGCTATACCGCCGAGGCGCTGGGTGACTACTGTGCCGGGCCTAACCATGTTCTCCCTACCTCGGGCACGGCGCGATTCTCTTCACCGCTGGGGGTCTACGACTTCCAGAAGCGTTCCTCCATCATCCACTGTTCGGCCCAGGGCGCCGGTGAGCTTGGCAAGATCGCCTCGACGCTGGCGCGGGGAGAGTCGCTCACCGCCCATGCACGCTCCGCCGAGTACCGCCTGACGCCCTAGGCCGTCAGGGGCGCCGAGGCGTCAGGGAAGCATGCAAGAGGGCCCCGCCATCGCGGGGCCCTCTGTCGTCGTAGGGGATGCGTGGTCGCGGTTCAGCGCTGATCGGAGTGGGGCAGCGCCGGCGTCGGGCGCTCGCCCAGCTCGATATTCACCTCCCGGCGTTCGCCGCCGCGGACCAACGTCAGCGGCAGCCGGGTGCCGGGTTCCACCGCGGCAATGTCGCTCATGGTCTGCCGGGGGTCCAGTACCGGCTGGCCATCGACCTCCAGCAGCACGTCGCCGGGCTGCAGGCCGGCCCGGTCGCCGGGGCCGTCCGGAACGACTCCAGCGATGACCACCCCGATGGGGCTCTCCAGACCGAAGGAGGCGGCGAGTTCCTGGTTGAGGTCCTGGGCCTCGATGCCCATCCAGCCTCGAATGACCCGACCCCGGATGACCAGTTCCTCAAGGATGCTGCGGGCCAGGTTGGCGGGGATGGCGAAGCCGATGCCCTGGGAGCCGCCGGAGCGCGAGAAGATGGCGGTATTGATGCCGATCAGCGCACCCTCGGCATTGACCAGGGCGCCTCCCGAGTTGCCGGGGTTGATGGCGGCATCGGTCTGGATGAAGTCCTCGTAGGCATTGAGTCCCAGGTGGCTGCGCCCGGTGGCGCTGATGATGCCCATGGTGACCGTCTGGCCGACGCCGAAGGGGTTGCCGATCGCCAGCGAGACGTCGCCTACGGCGATCCGGGTGGTGTCGGTCAGCTCGATCACCGGCAGCGACTCGAGGTCGATGCGCAACACGGCCAGGTCGGTCTCCGGGTCGGTGCCGATCACCTCGGCCAGGGTCTCGCGGCCATCGCGCAGGGCGACCTGTATCTGGTCGGCCCCGCGGATCACGTGGTTGTTGGTCAGCACATAGCCATCATCGCTGATGATGACGCCGGACCCCAGGCTCGACAGCATGCGCTGCCGGCTCGGCGTCTCGTCGCCGAAGAACTGGCGGAAGAAGGGGTCCGACATGAGCGGATGCTCCTCCCGCTCGACCACCCGGGAGGAGTAGATGTTGACGACGGCCGGGGCGGCTCGCTCCACGGCCTGTGCATAGCTGGCCGGCCCCTGTTGCCTTGTCATTGGCTCTGCCTGGCGTACCTCGGGGGCTTCACGGGTTCCGGCCCCATCCTCGACGGGCATCTGTGCCGGGACGGATGACGAACGCCCGATCAGTTGAGGGAAGGCGTTGAGCAGAACGATGGCCCCCAGCACGCCGATGAGAACGGGCCAGAGATAGGGGAGCAGGGTGCGTCGCATGCGGCGGGAATCCTTGTCGACGATGCTGGGTCG
Organism: Halomonas aquatica; assembly: GCF_040196335.1. Taxonomy (NCBI): domain Bacteria; kingdom Pseudomonadati; phylum Pseudomonadota; class Gammaproteobacteria; order Oceanospirillales; family Halomonadaceae; genus Halomonas; species Halomonas aquatica. The sequence goes on along the minus strand of NZ_JBEGCJ010000005.1, from coordinate 282,154 downwards.
CGGGGCATCCGCCCGCTGGTTACACTGTGCGGATTGTAACATCGCGAACTCGACCACGCCCGGAGGCTGCATGACGAATCGAGACGATCTGGTCGCCGCCTGTGATCGCCTGCTTGAGCCCGAACGTTTCAAGGACTATACCGCGAATGGCCTGCAGGTGGCCGGCAGGGAAGGCGTTGCCCGGGTGATGACCGGCGTGACCGCCTGCCAGGCGCTGCTCGACGAAGCCGTGGCCTGGCAGGCGGATCTCTTGCTGGTCCACCACGGCTATTTCTGGAAGAACGAGCCGGTCACCATCACCGGCATGAAGCGACGGCGTCTGGCGACGCTGCTGGCACACGACATCAACCTGCTGGCCTACCATCTGCCACTGGATGCCCATCGCGAACTTGGCAACAACGCCGAACTCGGCCGGAGGCTGGGCTTTACCGTCACGGGCTGTGCCGATGGGGTGCTCGGTGAGGGACTGGTGTGGCTCGGGGAGCCATCCTCGAGCTTCGATGCCGTCGGGCTGGCCCGCAAGGTGGGCCAATGCCTTGGGCGAGAGCCGTTGCTGATCGAGGCGCCAGGGGGCGGCGAGATTCGCCGAGTTGCCTGGTGTACGGGTGGGGCCCAGGACATGATTGCCACTGCCTTCGAGGCCGGCGCCGATGCCTTCATCTCCGGCGAGATCTCCGAGCGCACCACCCACCTGGCGCGAGAGCTGGGCATCCACTACCTGGCGGCGGGCCATCATGCCACCGAACGCTACGGGGTCCAGGCGCTGGGTGATCGGCTGGCCGCGACGTTCGACCTCGAGCACCGTTTCGTCGACATCGACAATCCCGCCTGAGCAGAACGAACACGCCCCGGAGAGAGCCGAGGCGTGCGATGGCGAGGCGGCGTGTCGTTCTCAGTAGCGCGGGGGTTGAGGGGGCGCGCCCGTCTCGCCCTTCAGGCCGAAGTCCTCGGACAGAGTCCCGCGATCGTCGGCATAGTCCCGGGGCATGGCCGGATCGGCGTCAACCTCGACGGCTACCGGCGAGACGTCGGTCATGGCCTGGCGGCGCAGGGAGGGAGCGCCGAGGGTGGTGCTGGCCTCCTCGGCTTCCTGCTCCAGGCTCCGGCTTTCCCGCTGAAGGTTGTCGGCCAGCCTGGCGATGCGCTCCAGCCTGTCGCCCATCCCATCCCTGAGTTCCGCGAAGGCACGCTCGCGTTCGGCTAGGCGCTGGCGCAGCCGTTGGGTGTTGCCGGCGCTGGCGTTGAGAAGGTGGTAGCCCAGAGCCCCGATGCCGATGCCGGCCAGCAGGCAGGCGACGGCCAGCACCCAGTTGATGTTGGTCTCGTACACGTGTGCTTCTCCCTGGAGCATTGGCCCGCATGGTGTGCGATATACCAACGTCGTCTTGTGGCCGGTTTAGGCCCGGTCGCCCATTATAGTGGCGATTCGGTGTGCCGGGTCAACGCGGGCCCGGCGCATGCCAAGTGGGGTCGAGTTGCGTATAATACTTTCCGCCAATGCCCCGAGGACAGGTCTTCAGGAATCCCCATGAGCGAGATGCACTTCCCTACGGCTTCCCGAGAAGCGCGGCGGCCCGAGACGCCGATGACCCGCTACCGTGCCGATCTCGAGCGCCGGGACTATCAGTATGATGACGCCCAGTGGCAGGCGGTGGCACACCTGCAGCGACTCTATGAGGAGTTGGTGAGCACCCCGGTCTCCCGGGTGGCACCGCCGAAGCGCAGTGGCGGCCTCTCGTCGCGGGTGGCCGGCCTGTTCGGGCGTCGCGAGCGCGCCGAGCCCGCCGAGCCGGCGCTGCCCGCCATCAACGGGCTCTACTTCTGGGGGGGAGTGGGGCGGGGCAAGACCTACCTGATGGATACCTTCTTCGAGACGCTGCCCTTTCCCGAGAAGATGCGCACCCATTTCCACCGGTTCATGCAGCGAGTGCACAACGAACTCGAGCACTACAAGGGCGAGAAGAACCCGCTCAGGCTGATCGCTGCAAAGTTTGCGGCGGAGACTCGCGTGATCTGCTTCGATGAGTTCTTCGTTACGGATATCACCGATGCCATGATCCTGGCCAACCTGCTCGAATCGCTCTTCGATCATGGCGTGGTGCTGGTGGCGACCTCCAATATCGTGCCGGGAGACCTCTACAGGGAGGGGCTGCAGCGGGCCCGTTTCCTGCCGGCCATCGATCTGCTCGAGCGTCACTGCGAGGTGGTCAACGTGGACTCGGGCGTCGACTATCGGCTGCGTGTGCTGGAGCGTGCCGAGATATTCCATGCACCGCTCGATGACGAGGCCGAAACGGAACTGGCTCGCAGCTTCCGCGAGATCGCCGGCCACGAGGGAGAAAAGGGGGTGCCCATCGAGATCAACCGCCGTGTGCTTCGCACCCGCCAGCTTCACGACGACGTGGTGTGGTTCGAGTTCTCCGAACTCTGTGACGGACCGCGCAGCCAGAACGACTACATCGAACTGGCGCGTGAGTTTCACAGCGTGCTGGTCTCCAACGTCACTCGCATGAGCGGGGCCACTGACGACCGCGCGCGCCGCTTCATCAACATGGTCGACGAGTTCTACGACCGCGGCGTCAAGCTGTTGATGTCCGCCGAGGTGCCCGCTGAGGAGCTCTATCGGGATGGGCGCCTGGGGTTCGAGTTCCAGCGAACCCTCTCGCGTCTCCAGGAGATGCAGTCCCATGACTACCTGGCGCTGCCCCACAAGCCATGACCCCCTTCCCCTGCGGGGCTGGGGTCGTGTAGAATGCGCGCTCGCACGACTGTTATGCCGTCCTCGGGGCGGGGTAACCAAGAAAAATAGGGATGGTTCCATGCCGTACAATCGGCGGCAGAACCCAATACATCGAATGGTGATTCATCCATGAAGACGTTCACTGCCAAACCGCAGTCCGTCCAGCGCGACTGGTACGTTGTCGACGCTGCTGACAAGACGCTCGGTCGTCTGGCCACCGAGATCGCTCGCCGCCTGCGTGGCAAGCACAAGCCGGAATTCACCCCGCATGTCGATACCGGCGATTACATCGTCGTGATCAATGCCGAGAAGGTGAAAGTCACCGGCAACAAGGTCAATGCCAAGACCTACTACCGCCATACCGGCTATCCGGGTGGCCTGCGCTCCATGAATTTCGAGAAGATGATCGCCCACGCACCGGAGCGTGTCATCGAGTCCGCCGTCAAGGGCATGCTGCCGAAGGGTCCCTTGGGTCGTGCGATGTACTCGAAGCTCAAGGTCTACGCCGGCACCGAGCATCCGCACGCTGCCCAGCAGCCGCAAGAACTGAACCTCTGAGGGAGTCTTCGCCATGACACAGCAGTATTACGGCACCGGGCGCCGCAAGACCTCTACCGCCCGCGTCTTCATGAAGCCGGGGACCGGCAAGATCACCGTCAACAGCCGTGAGCTGGACCAGTACTTCGGTCGCGTCACCGGCCGGATGGTGGTTCGCCAGCCGCTGGAGCTGACCAACACCCTGGGCCAGTTCGACGTCTACGTCACCGTCAAGGGTGGCGGTGGTTCGTCCCAGGCCGGCGCCATCCGTCACGGCATCACCCGTGCCCTGATGGTGTATAACGAGGACTTCCGCCCCCAGCTGCGCGAGGCGGGCTACGTCACCCGCGACTCCCGCCAGGTCGAGCGCAAGAAGATCGGTCTGCGCAAGGCGCGTCGTCGCCCGCAGTTCTCCAAGCGCTGATACGCACCTATTGTCGCAAGAAAACGCCCAGGTCCAGCGACCTGGGCGTTTTTTGTTCCGGATCAAGAATTTGTCGCCGGGTTTTCACCATGGTCGTGGAACCTTTCCTTGTGCGGGGCGACACGTTTTTTTACCATAGACTGCATTTAGTATCCGTGGTCGCGGGGGATTCACTGCCCGTGATGGAACAACGGGTAAGCTGATGGGAGAAACCTGAATATGGCAGATAACGGCGTAAACAAGGGTCGGCGCCGTTTCCTCGTAGGTGCCACCACCGTCGTGGGTGCGGTGGGTGCCGTCGGGGTTGCGGTCCCCTTTGTGGCTTCCTGGCAGCCTAGTGCCAGGGCGAGAGCAGCGGGTGCCCCCGTGCAGGCGGATGTGTCTAAGCTCGAGTCCGGGCAGCGCATGACCGTCGAGTGGCGCGGCAAGCCGGTGTGGATACTCAATCGTTCCCCGGAGATGATCGAACGTACCGAATCGATCGAAGCCGCGCGGCTGGCTGATCCGGAGTCCAGCGTGCCGCAGCAGCCCGCCTACGTGGAAGGCCCGCTTCGCTCCATCAAGCCCGAGATCGGCGTGCTGGTCGGTATCTGCACCCACCTGGGCTGCTCGCCGCTGTTCAAGCCCGAGCCGAATGCCGAAGGGGTCGGCGTGGAGAACTGGCCGGGCGGCTTCTTCTGCCCCTGCCATGGTTCGCGTTTCGATCTGGCCGGTCGAGTGTTCCGCAACGTGCCGGCACCGACCAACCTCGAGGTGCCGCCTTACCGCTTTGACAGCGATGTGCTGATCACTGTCGGCGAAGATGAGGAGACTGCCTGATGGCTAACCCGAACAAGGTCAAGGCGGAGCGCGGGTTCATGCGCTGGGTCGATGACCGCTTTCCGGCCACCCAGATGTGGCAGGACCACATGGCGAAGTACTACGCGCCGAAGAACTTCAACTTCTGGTACTTCTTCGGTTCGCTGGCGCTGCTGGTGCTGGTCAACCAGATCCTCACCGGTGTCTGGCTGACCATGAGCTACAACCCCTCCGCCGAAGGCGCCTTCGCCTCGGTCGAGTACATCATGCGTGATGTGGAGTACGGCTGGCTGATCCGCTACATGCACTCGACCGGCGCGACGGCCTTCTTCGTGGTCGTCTATCTGCACATGTTCCGCGGGCTGCTCTACGGCTCCTACAAGGCGCCTCGCGAGCTGGTCTGGATCTTCGGCATGACGATCTACCTGGCGCTGATGGCCGAGGCCTTCATGGGCTATTTGCTGCCCTGGGGACAGATGTCCTACTGGGGTGCCCAGGTCATCATCTCGCTGTTCTCTGCGATCCCGGTGATCGGTCCGGACCTGACCCAGTGGATTCGGGGTGACTTCCTGATCTCCGGCATCACACTCAACCGCTTCTTCGCCCTGCATGTGGTGGCATTGCCTATCGTGATCCTGGCGCTGGTGGTACTGCACATCATCGCCCTGCACGAGGTCGGGTCCAACAACCCCGATGGCATCGACATCAAGAAGAAGAAGGATGAGGCCGGCAAGCCGCTGGACGGCATTCCCTTCCACCCGTACTACACGGTGAAGGATCTCGTCGGCGTGGCGGTGTTCCTGTTCGTCTTCTGCGTGGTGATCTTCTACTTCCCGGAAGGGGGAGGGTACTTCCTCGAGAAGCCCAACTTCGAGCCGGCCGACCCGCTGAAGACGCCTAACCATATCGCGCCGGTATGGTACTTCACGCCCTTCTACGCGATCCTGCGCGCGATCACCTTCTCGCTGTTCGGCCTCGACGCCAAGTTCCTCGGTGTCATCGCGATGGGCGCGGCGATTGCGGTGCTCTTCGTGCTGCCGTGGCTCGATCGAAGTCCGGTGAACTCCATGCGCTACAAGGGCTGGATGTCCAAGGTCATGCTGGCACTGTTCGCGATCAGCTTCGTGATCCTGGGCGTGCTCGGGGTATTGCCGGTCACCGAGGGGCGCACCCTGCTGTCCCAGGTGTGTACCGTCATCTACTTCGCCTTCTTCCTGCTGATGCCGTTCTACACCCGGCTGGAGAAGACCAAACCCGTTCCGGAAAGGGTGACTGGCTAATGAAAAAGCAACTGTTCGCACTGCTCTTCGCGCTGGTGCCGATGGTCGGGTTCGCCGCCGGAGCAGGTGGCGTCAATCTGGAGGAAATGAACCCGGACCTCGAGGACAAGGCCTCGCTGCAGAACGGCATGAAGCTCTTCGTCAATTACTGCATGGGCTGCCACTCCCTGGAGCACCAGCGGTTTGCGCGTGCCGCCGAGGATCTGGATATGCCCCAGGGCCTCGTCGAGGACAACCTGATCTTCTCCCCGAATCTGGCCTTCAATGACCAGATGCATATCGCCATGGGCAGCGGCGATGCGGAGAACTGGTTCGGTGCTCCTCCCCCGGACCTTACTCTGGAGGCACGACTGCGGGGCACCGACTGGATCTACTCTTACCTGTTGAGCTTCTACAAGGATCCTTCGCGGCCCACCGGCGTCAACAATGCGGTCTTCCCTCTGGTGGCCATGCCCAACGTGCTGGAGCCGCTTCAGGGGGTGCAGGAGAAGGTCTGCGCTGCCAGTGACAAGCCGGTGGCAGGGGCCGAGCTGGATCCGCTGACCGGGAAGTACCAGTCCTGCGAGACCCTGCAGGTCACCCAGCCCGGCGAGATGGAGCCGAAGGAGTTCGAGACGGCGGTCTACGACCTGACCAACTTCCTGGCCTATGCGGGTGAGCCGTCCAAGCTGCAGGCCCAGTCGCTGGGACCCAAGGTGCTGATCTTCATCTTCATCTTCGGCGTCATCGCCTACCTGCTCAAGCGCGAGTACTGGCGCGACATTCACTGATCCGTTGGCGACGTAGAACCCAGGGGCGCATGGCCGCAGGCCGTGCGCCCCTGTGGTGTACGCCCGATACCGGGCAGCATGATCGCCCTCAAGGCGGGGCCGGTCGTGTTATCATCTCGGCACGAACTGATGCGAGGATTGTTACATGGGTGTAGTGGCCAAGCGGTCGTCGATGATCTTCTACTCCGGAGGGGATGACCATTACAGTCATCGTGTGCGAATCGTGCTCGCCGAGAAGGGCGTGGCCGTTGATATCGTCGAGGTGACTGACGAGCAGCACCCGGAAGAGCTCGCCGACCTCAATCCCTACAACAGCGTGCCCACGCTGCTCGATCGCGACCTGGTGCTCTACGAATCCAAGGTGATGATGGAGTATCTGGACGAGCGCTTCCCACATCCGCCGCTGCTGCCGGTGTATCCCGTGGCGCGTGCCAAGAGCCGGCTGTGGATGCACCGCATCGAACGCGAATGGTGTCCACTGGTCGAGCAGATCCAGAGAGGCGCCAAGAAGGACGTGGAGAAGGCTCGCAAGGAGTTGCGCGAGAGCCTGGTCGGCATCTCGCCGATCTTCGAGGACATGCCCTTTTTCATGAGCGAAGAGTTCACGTTGGTGGATTGCTGTCTGGCGCCGATCCTCTGGCGCCTCCCGGCGCTGGGCATCGAGCTGCCCGAGAAGCAGGTCAAGCCGCTGCTGAGTTACATGGAGCGCCTGTTCGATCGTGATGGCTTCAAGGCGGCGCTCAGCGAGAACGAGCGCGAGATGCGTTCCTGATCTTCTTTTCATCCCCCGGCACGGCCGGGGTCTCACCCCAGGAGGGCCAATCATGCAATCGAGCCGTCCCTATATTGCCAGGGCCCTTTACCAGTGGCTGCTGGACAACGAGTTGACGCCTTATATCGTCGTCGATGCCGAGCAGGAGTGTGTCGAGGTTCCCCGGCAGTTTGTCCAGAATGGCCAGATCGTGTTGAACCTTGCGCCGACGGCCATTCGTGACTTCTCCCTGGAAAACGACGCTGTCAGCTTCTCGGCACGTTTTGGCGGCCGTCCCATGCAGGTGATGGTTCCCATGGAGGCATTGATCGCCATCTATGCCCGGGAGAACGGCGTGGGCATGGTCTTCGGCCATGAGCCGGTACTTCCGGTAGAGGCCGCCGAGGCGGACGATTCCCCGTCGCTCAGCGAGGTGGAAAGCCAGGTCGATGCCGGTGAGGGCGAAGATGGTGACGAAGCAGCCCGGCCGCGCAAGGGGCGTCCCTCGTTACGGGTCATCAAGTGAGATGATCGCCAGCTCCTGACGGGGCGAGGCATCTACACACAACGGCAGGCCATGGGGCCTGCCGTTGTGCGTTCCGGGGGCGGTCAGTCCAGGTAGTCGAATACCTTGACGATTCTCTGCATGCCGCCCACGCCGCTGACGGCCTGGACGATGCGCTCGGCCTCATTGCGTGTGACGATGCCCATCAGGTAGACGCTGTTGTTTTCGGTGATTACCTGGATGCGGCCCGAGTCGATCTCCTGGTTGGCCACCAGGTTGGTGTTGATACGGGTCCGCAGCCAGGTATCGGCAAGGCGCTGTCCGGCCGGCAGGTTGGCGGCGATGGAGAGTTCATTGTGCACCTCGCGCACGTTGCGCACCTGGCCGGCCACCTGCTCGGCCTTGCCCCTGAGCTCCTCGCTGGGGACCTGGCCGGTGAGCAGCACCACGCCATTGAAGCTGTCGACGTTGATGCGGGCATCGCCCAGCCGGGCATCGGTGCGGCCGAGGTTGTGGGCGACCTTGGTCTCGATGCTCTCGTCCTCGACCTGGGTGCCGAACGTGCGCTCCCCGTAGTTCTCGTCGATGGTACCGGGGTTGGTGACACCGGTGACGGCGGTACAGCCGGCGACGCCGAGGGCCAGGGAGAGCAGCAGGGGCGTGATCAGGGAGGTCTTGGTCATGGTATTACTCGCTTGTCCCGAAGAGTTGTTCATCGATCAGGTCGCACAGGCAGTGGATGGCCAGCAGGTGGACCTCCTGAATACGTGCCGTCGAGGTCGCCGGCACCCTGATCTCGCAGTCGTCCTGACCCAGTAACGAGGCCATGTCGCCCCCGTCGCGGCCGGTCAGGGCAATCACCGTCATGTCCCTATCATGGGCGGCCTGGATGGCCTGAATGACATTGGCGGAGTTGCCGCTTGTGGAGATCGCCAGCAGGATGTCGCCGGGTTGGCCCAGGGCGCGGATCTGCTTTGAGAAGACCTCGTTGTAGCTGTAGTCGTTGGCGATGGAAGTCAGTGTCGAGGTATCGGTGGTCAGGGCCAGGGCCGGCAGGCTGGGTCGCTCGCGCTCGAAGCGGTTGAGCAGTTCCGAGGAGAAGTGCTGGCTGTCGCCGGCACTGCCACCGTTGCCGCAGGCCAGGATCTTGCCCTCGTTCACCAGGCACTGGACCATCATCTGGCTGGCGACCTCGATGAAGGGCGGTAGCACCTCGCTGGCGTAGGTCTTGGTGTCGATGCTGGCATTGAAGTGGCCGAGTATGCGCTGCTGGAAATCCATGCGGGGTTCCTGATTCTTTGGCAGAGTGGCTTGACCGGTCAGGACGCTTCGAAGGCATTCGCGACCCAGTCGATCGCGAGGTCGGGTGGCGTGCCTGTCACGGCCAGCACGTCGAAGCGGCAAGGACATGATAGCCCGTTGCGCTGGAGATAAAAACGCGCCGCCCGGATGAGGCGACGCTGCTTGGTGGCGGTGATGGTCTCGAGGGGGTGGCCGTGGCGGCTGTCGGCACGGTGGCGGACCTCGACGAACACCAGTACGTCGCCGTCGCGCATCACCAGGTCGATCTCGCCGCCCTTGGCATGCTGGTTGCTGGCTTCGAGCACCAGCCCGCGCGAGCACAGCCAGCGGGCCGCGAGTTGCTCGATGGCGGCGCCACGGGTCCGGGCATCATGGGGCCCGTTCATCGCCGAACACGCCCGGGATCAGTACCGGTTGGGGCAAGCCGTTGACGAACCGCGCCCAGGGCAGTCGGCGTCGGATGCGGCCATCCTCCTCCGCGCTCAGCGTGCCGGTGGCGCCGAACAGGTCGCTACCGCTGATGGTCTGCAGCTGTGGCATGCGCATGGCCAGTTCATAGGCATCCACGCCCATGGCCATCAGGCGGAACATCGTGGAGTTGGACTCCTCGCGCAGCAGGCGATAACTGGCCAGGAAGGGCAGGGCTTCCACGCCGCCCACGGCCGCATCGGGGATCTGCCAGGGGATGTCGACAAACAGCACGTCGTTCAGGTCCCCGTCCAGTCGGGGCTGCAGTTGTCCATCGAAGAGGTGGGAGGTGGCATATATCGGCAGTTCGCCGCTGTCGATATAGTCCAGATTGGGCGGCACCTGGCGGGCGAACTCGGGCAGTGCCAGCAGGAACAGCATGTCCGGTTGCGGGTTGGTGACGGCCCGTTTCGCGCTCTCGGTGGCCGGCGCCTGTGGGTTGTAGCGGACCGCGTTGGCGATTTCGCCACCGAGGTCGCGCCAGGTATCCCAGAAGGCCTCGCCCACGCGGCGGCCCCAGTCGTTGTCGGGGACCATCAGGGAGGCCAGGCGGTGGCCATCCCCCCAGGCGCGTTGCGCGGCCTGGCGGGCCTCGTCCTCGGCGGAGAGGCCGTACTGGAAGAGCCCCTTGGCCCGGTTACGCTCACCGCGGCCATAATTGAGCGCCAGGGTCGGCATCGGTACGCTCTCGCGCTGCTCCAGCCTGCTGACGGCGTCCTTGTCCAGCGGGCCGATCACCACCTGTGCCCCGCGCGCCGCGGCTTCCCCGTAGAGGGCATCCAGGTCGCCGAGGCTGCTGTCGAAAAAGCTCAGGCGGGCGCCGCTGTCGATGCCCTCCAGGTGGTGAGTACGGATGCCCTGACGGGTCGCCTCGGCAATGCCGGCAAGAGGCCCGGACTCCGGCAGGAAGACCGCGATGTGATCCACTCGCTGCCCACGAAGCTCACTCAGGGCAGTGATCTCGCCGGGGAGTCGTCGGGCCGCTGGATGGCCGCGATAACGCTCGCGCCAGTCATCGAGGCGGGCGAAGAGGCGCTGTATATCGCTGCCGTTGGAGCGAACCAGTTCGGCCAGGGCGACCCAGCCCGGGGACAGGTCGCCACCTCCCTCGCGCAGGGTGGTCAGCTCGCGGTTGTCCAGGCGGGAGAGCTGTGCCCAGATCGGGTCGATGAGGTCGTCGCGGTCGGTCTCGGCCTGAACGCGGATCAGTGCCTGGGCGGCAGCAAGGGGCTCATCGACCTCGGCCAGGGCCATGCCGAGGCGTTCGCGCAGCGTCAGGGAGGTCTCGCGGGCCAGGTCGACCTCGCCGAGCAACTGTCCGGCCTGGATGACCGCCCAGGGGTCTCCCTCTGACTCGCCCAGTTCGGAGAGCAGCAGGGCCCAGCGCATGCGGGCCTGGCGTTCCAGCCGGCTGTCGTCGATCTGCTTGGCGACGTCCAGTGCCTGGGTGCGACTGCCCTGGCGTGCTAGGATATCGGCCGCCTCCAGGCGGGACAGGGCCGCCTGGCCGGGTTCCTGCTGCTCGGCCTGCTGAAGTAAACGCTGTGGGTCGACATCGGGCTGTCGCTCGATGATGCCCGGTTGAATACTACAGCCCGCGAGGAGCAGCGCAGTCAGCGCGGCGGCCAGCGGGCCGCGTAACGAGATATTCATGATTCCTTCCCTTGTTTCCATGGCCCAGAGTGTCCATGTCCCACAGCATCCCAGGAGCCGAGATGTCCGATACGCCTGCCGGTTCATTGTACGTGGTCGCCACACCGATTGGGAATCTGGATGACCTGAGCCCGAGGGCCGTCCGGGTGCTCGGCGAGGTGGCGCTGGTTGCCGCCGAGGATACCCGGCACAGCGGTCGATTGCTGCGCCACCTGGGACTGTCTCGGCCGATGCTATCGCTGCATGAGCACAACGAGGCCTCGCGGGTCGACACCCTGGATGCCCGTCTGCTCGCCGGTGATGATGTTGCCCTGGTCTCGGACGCCGGCACGCCGCTGATCAGCGACCCGGGTTTCGTGCTGGTGCGTGAGCTCCGGGCGAGGGGGCGTCGCATTGTCCCGCTCCCGGGGCCCTGCGCCCTCGTTGCGGCCCTGTCCGCGGCTGGGCTGCCTACCGACCGATTCCTCTTCCAGGGATTTCTCCCTGCGAGGGCCGGGCCCCGCCGTACTCGGCTGGAGGCGCTGGCTTCCCGTGAGGAGACCCTGGTGTTCTACGAGTCTCCCCACCGGATCCGCGACACCCTGGCAGATCTCGATACGGTGCTGGAGGCTCGCCGGGTGGTCCTGGCGCGTGAGCTGACCAAGGCCTTCGAGACCTTCCTCGATGGCACGGCGGCCGAGTTGCTCACCTGCATGGAGGCAGACCCGGACCAGGCCCGCGGCGAGTTCGTGGTGATGGTGGCCGGGGCACCTGCGCGCGGCGAGGCAGAACAGTCGGCGGTGGAGGCCGATGCCCTGCTGTCGGCCCTGCTGGCCGAGGGGGTGGGTGTCAAGCAGGCCGCCGCCGTGTCCGCGCGGCTCATGGGCGGCGTGAAGAAGGTGTGGTACGCCAGGGCCCAGGCCCTCAAGGACGGCCATTGAGGCGGCGCAAGGGCGCTGGTATCCTTGCCGCGGGAGTCGGCCAGACAGTCGCCGCTGTCCCTGGCCCTCGGGCCATGGGTGGGGGAGGAAAGTCCGGGCTCCACAGGGCAGAGTGCCAGGTAACGCCTGGGCGGCGCGAGCCGACGGAAAGTGCAGCAGAGAGCAGACCGCCTACGTCCCCCTCGGGGGGCCGGTAAGGGTGAAAGGGTGCGGTAAGAGCGCACCGCGCGCCTGGTAACAGTGCGTGGCAAGGTAAACCCCACTCGGAGCAAGACCAAATAGGAACCCCATGGCGTGGCCCGCGCCGGGTTCGGGTAGGTTGCTGGAGGGTCGTGGTGACACGGCCCCTAGAGGAATGACTGTCCACGACAGAACCCGGCTTACCGGCTGGCTCCCTTTCATTCCGAATATCGCCGTTGCGAACGTTGCCTTCATAATTCCTGCCATCGAGACGAGCATGCCGCCATCCGCCCCTGAAGAGCCCGTCCGTGGCTTCCGTCATGCCAGCGTGCTGCTCGATGGCGCCGTGGAAGCGCTGGTCCATGACGCGGACGGCGTCTATCTCGACGGCACCTTCGGTCGCGGCGGCCACGCTCGTGCCATCCTCGAGCGGCTGGGTCCGCAAGGACGCCTGCTTGCCATCGATCGCGACCCCCAGGCGGTCGCGGAGGCGGGGGGCATCACGGATGCTCGCTTCGCCATCGAGCGGGGCGAGTTCGCTCGTCTCGGAGAGATCGCCGACCGCCATGGCCTGCATGGCCGACTGTCAGGCGTCCTGCTCGACGTCGGCGTCTCGTCTCCCCAGCTCGATGATCCCGAGCGCGGCTTCAGCTTCCTGCGGGACGGGCCCCTGGACATGCGCATGGACCCCGACCATGGCGAGAGTGCCGCCGGCTTCCTGGCGCGTGCCGGTGAAGGCGAGATCGTGCGGGTCTTCAAGGGCTATGGCGAGGAGCGCTTTGCGCGTCGTCTGGCGCGGGCCATCGTGGCCCGGCGTGACGAGCGTCCCTTCGAGCGGACTGCGGACCTCGCCGAGGTGGTCAAGGCCGCTCATCCCGCCTGGGAGAAGGGCAAGCATCCCGCGACCCGGGTCTTCCAGGCGCTGCGCATCCAGGTCAATGGCGAGCTTGATCAGCTGGATGCCGCCCTCGAGGCGGCCCTGGAGGCCCTCGCCCCGGGCGGCCATCTGGTGGTGATCAGCTTTCACTCGCTGGAGGATCGCCGGGTCAAGCGCTTCATCCGCGATCATGTGCGTGGCGACACCGACCTGCCGCGCGGCATGCCGCTCCGCGATGACCAGCTCAAGCGGCGCCTGGAGTCGCTGGGCAAGGCGCGTCGACCCTCCGCCGAGGAGGTCGAGGTGAACCCCCGTGCGCGCAGTGCGGTGATGCGTGTGGCGCGCAAGCGATACTGAGGTTCACCATGGCACAGGGACGATCCTCGATTACCTCTTCCTTCGGTTGGCCCCTGCGCCTGGTGGCGTCGCCGATGCTTCTGCTGGTTGTCATTCTTCTGGCGGCCTGCCTGGCCTCGGCCCTGGCGGTGATCACTACCAGCCATCTGACCCGTGACCAGTATGCCCGCCTTCAGCACCTCGAACGCGAACGCCAGCAGCTGCAGACCGAATGGGGCCAGCTGCTGCTAGAAGAAAGCGCCTGGTCCTCACCGGCTCGTGTCGAGCGTCTGGCCCAGGAACGCCTGGAAATGCGCCTGCCCGACATCGACGAGATCGAGGTCATCCGGCCTTGAGTGCCGAGTCCCGCAGCGGCGTGACGCCGCGTCGTCCACCACCCTCGGCCCCCATGGGCAAGGTGCGCTTCCGGGTGATGATGGCCCTGGTGGTGCTGGGGCTGGCTCTGCTGGCGTGGCGCATCATCGACCTGCAGGTCTTCGATCGTCCCTTCCTGCAAGGGCAGGGCGATGCCCGGACCCTGCGTACCGATATCATCCCTGCCCATCGGGGCATGATCATCGACCGTAACGGCGAGCCGCTGGCCATCTCCACACCGGTGGTGACCCTCTGGGCCAATCCCCAGGACCTGCCGGAGGACGATATCCAGCTCCTGATGCTGGCCAGCGCCCTGGGGCAGGAGCTCGACACGCTCAACGAGCGCATCGACCGCTATGCTGAGCATGAATTCATGTACCTCCAGCGCCGCATGACGCCCGAGGCGGCACAGCGGGTGCTCGACCTGCGTGTCCCCGGGGTGCATGCCCGCGAGGAGTACAAGCGTTACTACCCGGCAGGAGAGGTGACGTCCCAGCTGCTGGGGGTGACCAACATCGACGACCAGGGCCAGGAGGGGCTGGAGCTCGCCTACCAGCCCTACCTCGCGGGTATCCCCGGCAAGCGTCGGGTGCTCAAGGACCGCCGCGGGCGCCTGGTGCGTGACCTGGCATTGCTTCGAGAGGCCCAGCCCGGGGGCGACCTCACCCTGGCGCTGGACCAGCGCCTGCAGTACATGGCCTATCGTGAGCTCAAGGCGGCGGTCACCGAGCACGACGCCGACGGCGGTATCGTGGTGATGCTGGATGCCCGCAGCGGTGAGGTGCTGGCCATGGCCAACCAGCCTTCCTACAACCCCAACAACCGGGCCGGGCTCGATCCTCAGGGGCTGCGCAACCGGGCCATCGTCGATGTCTACGAGCCGGGGTCGGTCATCAAGCCCCTGGCGATGGCGTCCATGCTGGAGACCGGAGACATACCGCTGGATACGGTGGTCGACACCTCGCCAGGCTGGATGGTGATCGACCGCTTCACCATCAAGGACATCAGCAATTACGGCAAGCTGACCCTGGCCGGCATCCTCGAGAAGTCCTCGAATATCGGCATGTCCAAGCTGGCCCTGCGCCTGGAGGACCCCGTGGTTCCGGCCACCTATCGAGCCCTGGGACTGGGTCATAGCCCGGGCACCGGCTTCCCCGGCGAATCTACCGGCAGCATACCGGCCCCTGTACGTTGGTCGAGTAGTCAGTGGGCGGCCCTTTCCTACGGTTACGGCCTGTCGGTCTCGGCAATGCAGCTGGCCAGTGCCTACACCGCCATCGCCAACGAGGGCCGCCGTCTGCCACCCTCGCTGCTCAAGCTCGGCCAGTCCCCGGCCGGTGAGCCGGTCATCGACCCGGACGTGGCCAGGCGGATACTGGTAATGATGGACAAGGTTGTCGCGCCCGGAACCGGCGCCCGTCGGGCCCTGGTGCCTGGATATCGGGTCGCCGGCAAGACGGGAACCGTACGCAAGACCGATGCCGGCGGGTACCAGGAGAAGGCCTACCGCAGCCTGTTCGTCGGAATCGCGCCCGTTTCCGACCCTCGGATCGTCACCGTGGTCATGATCGACCACCCGCGGGGCGACAGCTACTACGGCGGGGCGGTGGCGGCGCCGGTCTTCTCGCGGGTGGCCGGCAACGCCCTGCGCCTGCTGGACGTGCCGCCTGATGCCCGGGAACCGGAATCATGATCGCAAGTTCAGGAGAGAAGTCGAGATGCAGTTGAGTGCCCAGCGACTCGAGACGGGCCTGATCGGGCTCTGGCCCGATTGCCGCCTTGATCGGGCGGACGTCTCCCTGCCGGATCCCGTTCGCCTGGTGCTCGACAGCCGTGGGGTCGGCGTGGGGGATGTCTTCGTGGCGGTGCCAGGGGTGGAGGCCGATGGGCGCGAGTTCATCGGCCAGGCGCTGGCGGCAGGGGCATCGCTGGTGCTGGCCCATGATGATGGCACGCCCGGGCCGGACGATGACCGGGTAGTCTGGCTGGCGGGGCTGCGCGAGGCCCAGGGCGAGCTGGGTCGCGTCCTGTTCGACGTGCCCCGGGAGCTGGAGTTGATCGGCGTCACCGGCACCAATGGAAAGAGCTCCGTGACGCACTACCTGGCCGAGCTCAGCCATGCCCTCGGGGTGGATGCCGGGGTGGTCGGTACCCTGGGCCATGGGCGTCCCCATGCCCTGGCGGCGGGTAGCCTGACGACGCCCGGCCCCCTGGCCCTGCAGGCGGCGCTGGGCGAGCTGGCCGCCGACGGTGTGCGGCGCGTCGCCATGGAGGTCTCCTCCCATGCCCTGGAGCAGGGGCGTCTCGATGGCTGCAGCGTCAGGGCCGCGGTGTTCACCAACCTGAGTCGAGATCATCTGGACTACCACGGCAGCATGATGGCCTATGCGGCCGCCAAGGCGCGGCTGTTCCGTCGCCACGAGCTCGAGCTCGCCGTGGTCAACGGCGACGATCCGCTGGCGCGACTGATGCTTGCCGGGGTGCACAGTGGCGTGCGTGTGCTGGCGGTGGGCCAGGACGAGGCGGTGACCCTGCGCGTCGTCGACTGGCACCCCCATGTTGACGGTCAACTGTCACTGGTCGCCACGCCGGAGGGCGAGCGCGAGCTCGAGCTGTCGCTTATGGGCCGTTTCAACCTGGACAATGTGCTGCTGGCCATCGCCACCCTCCATGGCCTGGGACATCCCCTGGAGGTTCTCTTCGAGGCGGCGGCCGACCTCGCCCCGGTGCCCGGCCGCATGGAGCGGCTGTCGCGCCCGGGTTGTCCCACGGTGGTCATCGACTATGCCCACACCCCGGCCGCGCTGGATAATGCCCTGACGGCGCTGCGGGCTCACTTGCCGGGTGACGGCCGCCTGTGGTGCCTGTTCGGCTGCGGCGGCGATCGCGACAGCGGCAAGCGCCCCCTGATGGCCGCGGCCGCGGCACGCCATGCCGACGTGCTGGTGGTCACCGACGACAACCCGCGCGGGGAGGCACCCGAGGTGATCCGTGCCCAGGTCCTGGAGGGCCTTGATGCCTCACCGTCATGCGAGGTCCGTGAGGTCGCCGGTCGCGGCGAGGCCATCGCCCGGGCGCTGGCCGAGGCCGCCCCGGACGACGTAGTGCTGATCGCCGGCAAGGGCCACGAGAACTATCAGGAGGTGGCGGGGATGCGACATACCTTCTCGGATCTCGCCGAGGCCGAGCAGGCCCTGGCGAGCCGAGTCGGGGAGGGCGGACGATGAGCGGCATCGGCCTGCAGACGCTGGGCGAGGTCGCCGTCGCCCTCGGGCTGGCCCGGCCCGCCGAGGACCCAGCTGTCGACGCGATCGTCACCGATACTCGGCGGCTCATGCCCGGTGCGCTGTTCGTGGCGCTGCGTGGCGAGCGTTTCGATGCCCACGACTTCGTTGGCCAGGCGCGCGAGGCCGGGGCCGTGGCCGCGCTCGTCGAGCGGCCGGTGGACGACCCGCTGCCCCAGTTGGTGGTCACCGATACCCGGCTCGCCCTGGGGCTGTTGGCTCGCGCGCGTCGCCTGGCCTGGGGCGGGGGCCTGGTCGCCGTTACCGGTAACAGCGGCAAGACCACGGTCAAACAGATGCTGGCGACCCTGCTGGGCCGCAGCGGGACGACGCTCGCCACCCAGGGCAACCTCAACAACGATATTGGCGCGCCCCTGACCCTGCTGGCGCTCGAGTCCGGCCATCGCCAGGCGGTGGTGGAGCTGGGTGCCAACCATCTCGGCGAGATCGCCTGGACCTCTGCCCTGGCCGCCCCCCGGGTGGCGGTGATCACCAATGTGACCGGTGCCCATGTGGGCGAGTTCGGCGGCATGGGCCGCATCGCCCAGGCCAAGGCCGAGATCCTGGCCGGCCTGCCGGACGACGGCGTGGCGGTGCTCAATCGCGATGATGCCTTCTTCGCCACCTGGGCGAACCTCGCTGCGCCGCGGGAGGTGCTCGACTTCGGGCTGGATCCTCGGGCCCGCTTGCGCGCTGAGGCGCTGGCCTGCGACGCCCTCGGGCGCTATGCTTTCACGCTTGTCCGGGATGACCGTGAGGTCGGCCGGGTCGGGCTGGCCCTGCTGGGGCGACACAACGTGGCCAATGCCCTGGCGGCTTCGGCCGCGGCACTGGCCATGGGACTCGCCGAGGCCGACGTGCTGGCCGGGCTCGAAGCGGTGGCGCCGATGCCGGGCCGGCTCAGTGTCGTGGAAGGCCTCAACGCCACACGGCTGCTGGATGACACTTATAATGCCAACCCCGGCGCGGTGAAGGCGGCGCTCGATGTCCTCGTGACGCTGCCCGGGCCGCATTGGTGCCTGCTCGGCGCCATGGGAGAACTGGGGGGAGAGTCCGATCGGCTGCATGCCGAACTCGGGCGTTACGCGCGGGAACGGGGAATCGACTTCCTGGGCACCCTGGGCGAGCCGGCACGACCGGCCAGCCAGGCCTTCGGCGAAGGCGGGTGCCACTTCGACGATCGGGAGGCGCTGATGCGCCACGTCCTCCACCATCTACCGCCTGGGGCCAGCGTGCTGGTCAAGGGCTCGCGCAGTGCCGGCATGGAACGAGTCGTTGCCGCCCTGCGCGCGGATGCTTCAAGGTGAACGCGATACATGCTGCTCTTTCTGGCTGATTTCCTGGCGCAATTCCAGAGTGCCTTCAACGTCTTCGACTATCTGACCCTGCGCATGATCCTGGGTACCCTGACCGCCCTGGTGCTCTGTCTGTGGCTCGGGCCGGTGATGATTCGCCGTCTGGTGGAACGCCAGATCGGCCAGGCGGTGCGCGACGATGGCCCCCAGTCCCACCTCTCCAAGGCCGGCACCCCGACCATGGGCGGCGCGATGATCCTCATGGCCATCGCGGTGAGCACCCTGCTGTGGGGCGACCTCACCAACCACTATGTGTGGGTGGTGCTGGCGGTGACCCTCGGCTTCGGTGCCATCGGCTGGGTGGACGACTTCCGCAAGGTGGTAGAGAAGAACCCACGAGGGCTGCCGGCCCGCTGGAAGTACTTCTGGCAGTCGCTGATCGGCCTGTCCGCAGCCGTGCTGCTCTATGTCACGGCGGCCTCGCCGGTGGAGACCAGCCTGATCGTGCCCGTGTTCAAGGAGTTCGTGCTGCCCTTGGGAGTCTTCTACATCGTGCTGACCTACCTGGTCATCGTGGGCAGCTCCAATGCGGTCAACCTCACCGACGGCCTCGACGGCCTGGCCATCATGCCCACCGTGCTGGTGGCCATGGGGCTGGCCGTGTTCGCCTATGCCAGTGGCAACACGGTATTCTCCGACTACCTGCAGATTCCCTTCATCCCCGGCGCCGGCGAGCTGGCGGTCTTCTGCGCCACTATCGCAGGGGCGGGGCTCGGCTTCCTGTGGTTCAACACCTACCCGGCCCAGGTCTTCATGGGGGACGTGGGGGCGCTCGCGCTGGGCGCGGCACTGGGCGTGGTGGCGGTGATCGTGCGCCAGGAGGTGGTGCTGTTCATCATGGGCGGGATCTTCGTCATGGAGACCGTCTCGGTGATCCTGCAGGTGGGCTCCTACAAGCTCACCGGGCGCCGGATATTCCGCATGGCCCCGCTGCATCACCACTACGAGCTCAAGGGCTGGCCCGAGCCGCGGGTCATCGTGCGCTTCTGGATCATCACCGTGGTGCTGGTGCTGATCGGTCTGGCAACACTGAAGGTCCGCTGATCGCCCCAGGGGGTCGAGACGCCATCCGCAAGGAGCCGAACATGCTCGAGGTCCCGAAGGGAACGACGCTGGTGGTCGGGCTCGGAGTGTCCGGGCGGGCCATCTGTCGCCATCTGAGCCGGCTCGGTGTCCCTTACATGGTCGCCGACACCCGGGCCGTGCCGCCCGGGCTTCAGGACTTCCAGGCCGCCCATCCGGGCATTCGGGTCCACTGCGGGCCGCTCACCGACCTCAATCTCTCCGAGGTCGAGGAGGTGGTGCTGAGCCCCGGTATCGACCCGCATGCCCCGGGGCTCGTCGAGTTGGCCGGACGCACCCGCGAGGCCACCGGTGAGCCGCTGCTGGTGGGCGAGATCGCGCTCTTCGTTCGCGCGGCCCGGGCCCCCATCGCCGCCATCACCGGCTCGAACGCCAAGTCCACGGTCACTACCCTGGTGGGCGAGATGGCCCGTGAGGCCGGGCTTCGGGTCGCCGTGGGCGGCAACCTCGGCACGCCGGCCCTGGATCTGCTGGCCGAGGAACCCCACGCCGACTGTTACGTGCTGGAGCTTTCCAGCTTCCAGCTCGAGACCACGCCCAGACTGGGCGCCGAGACGGCGGCCTTCCTCAACCTCTCCGAGGACCACCTGGACCGCCACGTCGACATGGCCGGGTACCGTGCCGCCAAGCTCGGCATCTTTCGCGGCGCCCGGCATGGGGTGGTCAATGCCGAGGACCCCATGACCTGGCCGGAGACGCCGCTGCCCGCCGAGGACCGATTCACCACCCGCCTCCCCGAGGACGGGGCCTGGGGTATCGGCCGCTACCAGGGAAGCGACTGGCTGATGCACGGTGATGAGCCGCTGATGCTCGCCGGCGAGGTTCGCCTGCCCGGTCGCCACAACCAGGCCAATGCGCTGGCCGCCATGGCGATGGGGCGCCGTCTCGGGCTGCCGCTGCCCGCGATGATCGAGGTTCTGCGGCGCTTCCCCGGTCTTCCTCACCGCGGCGAACTGGTGGCCGAGATCGATGGTGTGCGCTGGATCAACGATTCCAAGGGAACCAATGTCGGCGCGACCCTGGCCGCCATCGCCGGTCTCGGGCCGACCCTGACCGGTCGGCTGATCCTGCTGGCCGGCGGGATCGGCAAGGGGGCCGATTTCCGTCCCCTGGCCGGACCCCTGGCACGCCATGGCCGCGAGGCGATCCTCTTCGGGCGCGACGCCGAAAGCCTCGCCCGGGCCCTGGACGGCCGGCTGCCCGTGACCCGTGTGGATGACCTGTCCGCCGCCCTGACGCGGGCGGCAAGGGTCGCCGAACCCGGGGACTGCGTGCTGCTCTCGCCGGCCTGTGCCAGCCTCGACCAGTTCACCGATTACCAGGAACGCGGCGAGTGTTTCTGCCGAGCGGTCCGCCGTCTGGCGGGGGAGGACTCATGAGACGAATGGGGCGTCTGCGGCGGCGATTGAGCACCGCCGACCATGCCTTCGATGGCTGGCTGGTGCTGGCGTCGTTGGCGCTGCTGTTGATCGGCTGGGTGATGGTGACCTCGGCCTCCAGCGAGGTGGCCTCGAGTCTCACCGGCAACCCCTGGTATTTCAGCGTGCGTCACGGGACCTTCCTGCTGTTGGCGCTCGTCGTCGGGGTGCTGGCCCTGTGCGTTCCGCTTTCCTGGTGGAAGGCCAACGGCCCTTTACTGCTGCTGGTTGGCCTGGTCCTGTTGCTGCTGGTGCTGCTGGTGGGGCGCGAGGTCAACGGCAGTCGTCGCTGGCTCTCCGTGCCGGGCGTGCCCTTCAACCTGCAGGCCTCGGAGGTCGCCAAGTTCTGCCTGATCGTCTATCTGGCCGGATATCTGGAGCGCTTCCTGCCCCAGGTGAGGCGTGAATGGGGCGCCTTCCTGCGCCCTCTGGTGGTGATGGCCGTGGTGGCGGGGCTGCTGATCCTCGAGCCCGACTATGGTGCCGTGGTCGTGATGACCGGTGCGGTGATGGGCATGTTGCTGATGGCCGGCGCTCCCTGGGGGCGTTTCCTGGTGCTGCTGCTGCTGGTGGGCACCCTCGGGGCCCTGGCCGCCGTCGCTGAACCCTACCGGATGGCGCGCCTGACGAGCTTCGCCGACCCCTGGGCCGACCAGTTCGACAGCGGCTACCAGTTGACCCAGGCCCTGATCGCCTTCGGGCGCGGCCACTGGCTGGGTACGGGACTCGGCAACAGCGTTCAAAAGCTGTTCTACCTGCCCGAGGCACACACCGACTTCGTCTTCGCGGTGCTGGCCGAGGAGCTCGGCCTGGTCGGCGCCATCGCCGTGGTGGGGCTCTTCGCCCTGCTGATCTGGCGCGCCATGTCGGTAGGACGCCGGGCGGAGCTTGCCGGCCTGGCCTTCGCCGCCTACCTCAGTTACGGCTTTGCCCTGGTCATCGGTGCCCAGGCCTTCATCAATATCGCCGTGAGCACGGGCATGCTGCCGACCAAGGGATTGACCCTGCCGCTGCTCAGCTACGGGGGGTCGAGCCTGGTGGTGAGCAGCGTGATGGTCGCCCTGCTGCTGCGCGCCGACATCGAGACCCGCGAGGTGCGCCGCCGGGCGCGTCCCACGGCCACTCGGCCGCCATCTCACGGTCAGACACAAGGAAGCGCAACATGAGTCGACACCAGGGACGCCGCGTACTGATCATGGCCGGGGGCACCGGTGGCCATGTCATCCCCGCCCTGTCGCTGGCCCGCGGGCTGGCCCAGGAGGGGGTCGAGGTCGCCTGGCTCGGCAGCCCGCGGGGCATCGAAAACCGCCTGGTTCCCGAGGCCGGCATTCCCCTGTCGCTGATCGCGGTGAGCGGCCTTCGCGGCAACGGCCTGACCGGTTGGCTGCTGGCGCCCTTCAACCTGATGCGTGCGGTATGGCAGGCGGGGCGAGTCATCCGCGACTTCGACCCGCAACTGGTCGTCGGGCTGGGAGGCTTTGCCAGCGGTCCCGGCGGCCTTGCCGCATGGCTGATGCGCCGACCGCTGGTGATCCACGAGCAGAACGCCGTGGCCGGGCTGACCAATCGCGCCCTCTCGCACCTGGCGCGGCGCGTCTACGCCGCCTTTTCTCAGGCCTTTCCCGACCGGGCCGAGGTTATCGGCAATCCGGTGCGTGCCGAGATCGCCGACCTCGGCCAGGAACCAAGAAAGGCGGGCGAGATGGCCGGTCGGCCACTGCGCCTGCTGGTAGTGGGCGGGTCCCTGGGAGCGCAGGCCCTCAATGAACGGCTGCCCGAGGCGCTGGCCTCCCTACCCGAGACGCACCGCCCCGAGGTGCTTCACCAGGCCGGCCGCGACAAGGACCAGGCGACCCGCACTGCGTATCGTGAGCAAGGTGTCGAGGTCGAGGTGACGGCCTTCATCGACGACATGGCGGCGGCCTATGCCTGGGCCGACCTGGTGGTCTGCCGGGCCGGTGCCCTGACCGTGGCGGAGCTGGCCGCCGCGGCGAAGCCGGCGCTCTTCGTGCCTTTCCCTCACGCGGTGGATGACCACCAGACGGCCAATGCCCGGGCCCTGGTCGAGCAACAGGCGGCCCGGCTGATGCCCCAGCAGGAAATGAGCGCAGCGGCGCTGGCCGAGTGCCTGACGACGCTGCTGGACCCCGACACTCTCGCCACCATGGCGGCACGGACTCGTGCCTGTGCCCATCTCGATGCCGTCGAGCGCCTGGTGGCCGGTTGCATGGAGACAGCTTTTGAGCGATGAGACCCTCGGGCCGGTTCCCGGCCAGACTACCCCCCCGCACCCCGGGCGCGGACTGGGCATGCGTCGTATCCGTCGTATCCATTTTGTCGGCATCGGAGGGGCGGGCATGTGCGGCATCGCCGAGGTGCTGGCCAACCAGGGGTACACGGTAAGTGGCAGCGATCTGAAGGCCTCGCCGGTGGTGGCCCGCCTGCGGCAATGCGGCATCCGCGTGGCCCTCGGTCATTCCGCCGACAATGCCGTGGATGCAGACGTCGTCGTGGTCTCCACCGCGGTGGACGAGACCAACCCCGAGATCCGCTGGGCCCACGAACACCGTGTGCCGGTGGTGCGCCGTGCCGAGATGCTCGCCGAACTGATGCGTTTCCGCCACGGCATCGCCGTGGCCGGCACCCACGGCAAGACCACCACCACCAGCCTCACGGCGACCCTGCTCGGCGAGGGTGGGCTCGACCCGACCTTCGTGATCGGCGGGCGGCTGACCAGCGCCGGCACCAATGCGCGGCTGGGAGAGGGTGACTACCTGGTGGCGGAGGCGGACGAGTCGGATGCCTCCTTCCTTCACCTGCAGCCCATGGTGTCCATCGTCACCAACATCGATGCCGACCACATGGCCACCTACGGAGGCGACTTCGAGCGACTGAAGGGCACCTTCATCGAGTTCCTGCACAACCTGCCGTTCTATGGCATGGCGATCCTGTGCATCGATGATGTCCATGTGCGCGGCTTGCTCGATCAGGTCAGTCGACAGTTCTTCACCTACGGTTTCAGCGAGGACGCCGACTACCGCATCGAGGACTTCATCCAACTGGCAGGCGAGGTACGCTTCACCGCCGTGCGGCCGGAAGGGCTGGCGCCGCTGAAGGTCCGCCTCGCCATGCCGGGGCGCCACAATGCCCTCAATGCCCTGGCGGCGATCGCTGCTGCCAGCGATGCCCGTGTGGCTGATGATGCCATCCTGCGCGGCCTGGCGAACTTCGCAGGTGTGGGGCGCCGCTTCCAGGTGCATGGCCACTACCTGGCCCCGGAGGGCGAGGGCCAGGTGATGCTGGTGGACGACTATGGCCATCATCCCCGTGAGGTGGAGATGGTGATCGACGCGGTCCGGGCGGGTTGGCCCGAACGGCGTCTGGTGATGGTCTACCAGCCGCACCGCTACTCGCGGACCCGCGATCTCTACGAGGACTTCGTGCGGGTGCTTGCCGGGGTCGACACCCTCTTGCTGCTCGATGTCTACAGCGCCGGGGAGGCGCCGCTTGCCGGGGCCGATGGTCGCACCCTGGCCGGTTCGATTCGTCAGCGTGGTGCGGTCGACCCGATCTTCGTTCAGGACAAGAGCGAACTGCCGGCGCTGCTCGCGAGGGTGTTGCGTCCCGATGATATCCTGATCACCCAGGGGGCAGGCGATGTGGGGGGGATTGCCCAGCGGCTGGCCGATGCTGCCCTGAATCTCGACGAGGTGACACTATGATGCACGATGTGGGCCGGGTGGTGGTGCTCTTCGGCGGGAAGTCAGCCGAGCGTGAGGTGTCGCTGAAGAGTGGTGCCGCCGTGCTGGAGGCGCTGAAGCGTTCGGGGGTGGACGCCATCGGCTACGACCCGGCTGATGGCGGACTGTCGGGCCTCGAGGCCCTGGCACCGGACCGTGTCTTCATCGCCCTGCATGGCCGTGGAGGCGAGGACGGCACCCTGCAGGGGGCACTGGAGCTGCTGGGCATTCCCTATACCGGCAGCGGGGTGCTGGCCTCGGCGCTGGGCATGGACAAGCAGCGCACCAAGCTGGTCTGGCAGGCGCTGGGTCTAGCGACCCCTGAGAGCGTGATGCTCGGGCCCGACGCCGACTGGCAGGCGGTAGTAGAACGTCTCGGCCTGCCGCTGATCGTCAAGCCGGTTCACGAGGGCTCGACCCTGGGCATCAGCATCGTCGGCAGCCGCGACGCCCTGGAGGCGGCCTATCGCGATGCGGCGCGCTTCGATGCCCGGGTGATGGCCGAGCGCTTCATCGAGGGAGCGGAGTACACGGTGCCTCTGCTCGGCAGCGACGTCCTCCCGGCCATCCGTGTCGAGGTCCCGGGCGGCTTCTACGACTACGAGGCCAAGTACGTTTCCAACGACACCCTCTATCACCTGCCTTGTGGCCTGTCCGCTGACGAGGAGGCCGAACTCGCCGCCCTCTGCAGTGAGGCCTTCGCGGCCATCGGCGCCGAGGGGTGGGGACGAATCGACGTGATGCGCGACGGCCAGGGGCAGTTCTGGCTGATCGAGGTCAATACCGTGCCGGGGATGACCGACCACAGCCTGGTGCCCCAGTCGGCGGCCCACGCCAACATCGATTTCGATGCCCTGGTGCTGCGCATCCTCGCTACCTCCGGGGAGCGCTGCTAGTCCATGGCGGCTCGTGGAAGTCTCGTCGGGGTGCTGCTGCTGGCCCTGCTGCTGGGAGCCGGGGGCCGGGCCCTTTGGGTCTGGCTGGACCGCCCCATCGAACGGGTCTCGGTGCGTGGCGACCTGCAGTATGTCAGTGCCGACTATCTTCGTGCTCGGCTGGCGCCACTGATTCAGGGACAGACCTGGCTCTCCGCCGACCTGCCGGCGCTGCGTCGTCGGGCCCGGGAAATCGGATGGTTGAACGAGGTTCGTGTCAGCCGTGAGTGGCCTGATGCCCTGAGCTTCGACCTGGTCGAGCAGGTGCCGGTAGCGCGCTGGAGCGACGGGCGCCTGCTCAATCCCGAGGGCGAGCCCTTTGCCTTCGGTCCGGTGGAACCGCCCGGCGACCTGCCGGACCTTGCCGGTCCGCCCGACAGCGGCGGCGAAGTCCTTGAATACCGAGCTCGGCTTGCCTCGCAGCTCGCCGCCCTGGGGATCGAAGTGCGGCAATTACGTCTCGAGCCGCGTGGGGCCTGGCGTTTTCAGCTCGATAGCGGGGTCTGGGTGATGCTCGGCCGCAACGACCGCGCCTCCCGCCTGGGCCGTCTGGTTGCCGCCTGGGAGCGTGAACTGGGTCCTCTGGCATCGCATATTCGTTACATTGACCTGCGTTATCCCAACGGGGTCGCCGTGGCCTGGCATGGAGAAACCGAACCTCTCGAGGAAGAGTCAGCGGCAGACGGTTGACGGGTTTATTTAACAAATCTCCCGCTATCGCGGCATTTCGGGTGTTTCTTTCGCGGCAAAATCGCCGTATCGTGTCCGGTGTTTTAACAAAAGGGCTGGTGGAACAAGTCAAGTTGTTCCTATAATTGCCCAAGGCCAACTTTTCACGATTAATCTTTCCCTTTGGGGTCAGGTTCGAGGAGACTTCCCGACTCATGGCAGGTCCATCCAATGCGTCCAATATGGTAGTCGGGCTGGATATCGGAACATCCAAGGTCGTGGCGATCGTGGGACAGCCTACCGACGATGGCGGGATCGAAATCGCCGGTATCGGCTCACACCCTTCACGCGGCATGAAGAAGGGTGTGGTGATCAATATCGAGTCCACGGTGCAGTCCATCCAGCGTGCTGTTGAAGAGGCCGAACTGATGGCCGGTTGCGATATCCATTCCGTTTATGTGGGGATCGCCGGCAGTCATATCAGTTCAATGAATTCCGATGGCGTGGTGGCAATCAAGGAGCGCGAAGTTGCCTCCTCCGATATCGACCGCGTCATCGACTCCGCCAGGGCCCGGGCCATCTCCGAGGGGCAGCGGGTGCTGCATGTCCTTCCCCAGGAGTTCGCCATCGATACCCAGGGGGGTATCCGGGAACCGCTAGGCATGTCCGGGGTCCGCCTCGAGGCCCGGGTCCACCTGGTCACCGCGGCCCTGAATGCCGTTCAGAACATAGAGAAGTGCGTGCGACGCTGCGGGCTCGAGGTGGACTCGATCATCCTGGAGCAATTGGCCTCCAGCCACGCGGTCCTTACCGAGGACGAGCGCGAGCTCGGCGTCTGCATGGTGGACATCGGCGGCGGAACCACCGACATCGCGGTGTTCACCGAGGGGGCCATTCGTCACACCTCGGTGATTCCCATTGCCGGCGACCAGGTCACCAACGACATCGCCATGGCGTTACGTACGCCCACGCAGCATGCCGAAGAAATCAAGGTCAAGTATGCCTGCGCCTTGACCCAGCTTGCCTCCAGTGACGAGATGATCAAGGTGCCAAGCGTGGGTGACCGGCCGGCGCGGGACCTTTCCCGCCAGGCGCTGGCCGAGGTCGTCGAGCCCCGCTACGAGGAACTCTTCACCCTGGTGAGAGACGAGCTGCGTCGCAGCGGCTACGAAGATCTCGTCGCCGCAGGCGTGGTCCTGACCGGGGGTACCTCTCGCATGGAAGGGGTGGTCGAGCTGGCCGAGGAGATCTTTCACATGCCGGTACGTATCGCCTGCCCACAGAATGTACGCGGACTGGCGGACGTGGTGCGCAATCCGATTTATTCGACGGGTGTTGGTCTGCTGCATTACGCTCTACAGGAAACCCGTAAGGGGCATCGGCGCCGGGAGGCTGGTGGCAGCATTGCGGCGCTGCCGAGGCGTGACGACATCACACGACGTGACGTGGGGGAAGGGATTCCGGCGTTGGCAAGAATCAAGGGCTGGTTCAAAGGAAATTTCTGACAGGGCCGCGGTTGCGGTCCAGGAGACGGGACTCATGTTCGAACTGGTAGATAGCGCACCCTCTAGCAGTGCAGTCATCAAGGTCATTGGCGTCGGGGGCGGTGGCGGCAATGCCGTCAACCACATGGTCGAGAGCAACATCGAGGGCGTCGAGTTCATCTGCGCCAATACCGATGCCCAGGCCCTCAAGCGAGTCGC
The DNA here is from genome assembly GCF_040196335.1 of Halomonas aquatica. Lineage (NCBI taxonomy): Bacteria > Pseudomonadati > Pseudomonadota > Gammaproteobacteria > Oceanospirillales > Halomonadaceae > Halomonas > Halomonas aquatica. The sequence goes on along the minus strand of NZ_JBEGCJ010000005.1, from coordinate 254,051 downwards.
CGCCAAGACCGTACTCCAACTCGGCAGCGAGATCACCAAGGGCCTCGGGGCCGGCGCCAATCCCGACGTCGGCCGACAGGCCGCCATGGAAGATCGAGAGCGCATCGCCGAGCTGCTCAGCGGGGCCGACATGGTCTTCATCACTGCCGGCATGGGCGGCGGGACCGGCACCGGTGGTGCTCCCATCGTCGCCCAGGTGGCCAAGGAACTGGGCATTCTCACCGTCGCGGTGGTCACGCGTCCCTTCCCGTTCGAGGGGCCGAAGCGCATGCGCGCCGCCGAGGAAGGCATGAAGGAGCTTTCCGAGCATGTCGATTCGCTGATCACCATTCCCAACGAGAAGCTGCTCTCGGTGCTTGGCAAGAGCGCGACCCTGCTGACTGCCTTCAGTGCGGCCAACGACGTACTGCTGGGCGCCGTTCAGGGGATCGCCGAACTGATCACCAGTCCCGGCATCATCAACGTCGACTTCGCCGACGTGCGCACCGTGATGTCCGAAATGGGCATGGCGATGATGGGCACCGGCGGGGCCACCGGCGAGAATCGCGCTCGCGAGGCCGCCGAAAAGGCCATTCGCAGCCCGCTGCTTGAGGACATCGACCTGCATGGCGCTCGTGGCATCCTGGTCAACATCACGGCCGGTCCGGATCTCTCCATCGGTGAGTTCAATGATGTCGGCGCCACCGTCCAGGAATTTGCCTCCCAGGATGCGACCATCGTGGTCGGCACCTCCATCGACATGGACATGACCGACGAGCTGCGTGTCACCGTGGTCGCGGCCGGTCTCGAAGGCAATAAGGCCCAGAAGTCGGCCGCCCGCGAGGCCTCGCATCGTAGCGAAGCCGGCAGCTATCGTCAGCGCCCCCAGGCGGCCGCCAGTCGCGCCCAGGCCACGGCACCCAAGGCAGAACCTCAGGAGGCGTCTCGGCCCCAGCCGGAGAAGCGCCAGTCCCAGGAACTCGATGACTATCTGGACATTCCTGCCTTCCTGCGCCGTCAGGCCGATTGACCTGACCCATCGTGGGAACAGCGGGTGCCAGGTGATCTTTCTTTGTTGAAACGGCCGTTCGGTGTTATAGTGAACGCTGTTTGATAACCAACGACTGCCTGGCGACTGCCCATGATCAGACAACGAACCCTCAAGAATGTCATCCGCGCCACCGGCGTCGGCCTGCACTCCGGCAAGAAGGTCTACCTGACACTTCGGCCGGCACCGGTCGATACCGGGATCGTCTTCGTGCGTACCGACCTCGAGCCCGAGGTGCAGATTCCGGCCCGTGCCGAGAACGTCACTGACACCACCCTGTGTACTGCGCTTTCCGCGGGCGGGGCCAAGGTCGCCACCGTCGAGCACCTGATGTCGGCGTTTGCCGGCCTGGGGATCGACAACGCCTATGTCGACGTCAGTGCCCCCGAGGTACCGATCATGGATGGCAGTGCGGGTCCCTTCGTCTTCCTGATCCAGTCGGCAGGCATCGCCGAGCAGGGTGCGCCCAAGCAGTTCATTCGCATCAAGCGCGAAATCGTGGTGCGCGAGGACGACAAGGAGGCGATCTTCCTGCCCCACCAGGGCTTCAAGGTCTCCTTTGCCATCGACTTCGACCACCCGGCCTTCGAGGATCAGTCGCAGACCGCCATGGTGGACTTCTCCACCACTTCCTTCGTCAAGGAGGTGTCCCGGGCGCGGACCTTCGGCTTCATGCGCGACCTGGAGTACCTTCGCTCCAACAACCTGGCGCTGGGCGGCAGTCTAGACAATGCCATCGTGGTCGATGATTACCGCATCGTTAACGAGGGCGGTTTGCGCTACGACGATGAATTCGTCAAGCACAAGGTGCTCGATGCCATCGGCGACCTCTACCAGCTCGGCCACAGTCTGATCGGCGAGTTCCGCGGCGTGAAATCGGGCCATGCCCTGAACAACCAGCTGTGTCGCGCGCTGCTGGCCCAGCCGGAGGCCTGGGAGCTGGTAACCTTCGAGGGCGACGCCGAGAAGTCGCCGATCTCCTACGCTGCCCCTGCCATGGCCTGAGGCGTCTAGTTTCCCAAGGCAGTCTTCAGGACGCCGCCACCCGGGAGGGTGGCGGCGTCCTCGTGTCGGGTCATTGTCTTCCGGAATTCTCGGCGTGGGCAGCCAGGCGCTCCAGGGCGTTCTTGAGCCCGGGGTCGTCGACATCGGCGGCACAGCTGGATATCTCGTCGGCGGCCTTCGCCGGCATGCGACGCACCTGGCGCATGGGGGCCCGGGTCGGACGCACCGGACGAACCTTGAGGGTGAATCCTGTGACTGCCTCGAAGCCCGGCAACTGGTGCAGCAGATCGAGCAGGCGGGGCTGTTCATAACGCAGCCGGGTCAACCAGGCGGCGCGGTCGGTAATGAGGGCCAGCCGCCCCTGGTGATAGCCGCCCACGAAGAGGTGCTCGCGCATCTCCTCGGGTAGGTGACCACGCAGGTGCTCCTGGGCACGCTCGACCAGGGTGGCCATGCGCATCAATGCCCCCAGTTCGCCGTGACCTTCCAGCAGCCGGGACATGGGCTGTGCTCTGAACCGCTTAACCTTTATACTCATCAGCCTGATTCTCGGGGCCTGACCCTGACGTTACGCGTAGGCTGCCATCACCCAGGCGGCCTTCGAACAGCCAGAGCCTAGCACGCACCGGAGACCGTCGACAGCATGCCAGCCGCCATCACCGACAACTGCGCCGGCCTCCAGGGAGCGCGGCGCATGCGCCGCGCGACACGCTGGTGGCTGGCCGGCCTTCTGGTCGGCTGCCTGCTGCCGACCGGCCTGGCCCATGTGGAGTCCCTGCGGCCCGTCGAGCGCGCCGCCCAGATCAGCATCCTGGTGCCGGCCTTGCTGCGCGTGCGTTCCCGCCTTCAGGCCCGTCGTCGGGCCCTGGTGCGCTGGGTCCAGCGGATCGTCGTCTGGCCAATGGCGGCGTGGGGAGCCTGCATCCGCCCTGTCGCTGTGACCTACCCTCCGGTCGCCGCCCATGACGTCCTGTCGCGTCGTGGCCCTCCCGTGCGCCGGTAATGAACAGTCTTCGGAGATGTCGCGGGCCGATGTTCGCGACACGATGCCACATGCAGCAACTGGACCTTTCATGATCAACAACCTGTTACGCAAGGTCGTCGGCTCCAAGAACGACCGCGACGTCAAGCGCATGAGCCGCGAGGTGGCGGACGTCACCGGCCTGGAAGCCGAACTCGAGTCTCTCGACGAGACCGCTCTGAAGGCCCGTACCGGCAAGTTTCGCGAGCGCCTCGAGGGAGGCGAGTCTCTCGACGCCCTGCTTCCTGAAGCCTTCGCCACGGTGCGTGAGGCCAGCCGGCGTGTCATGGGCATGCGACATTTTGATGTGCAGATGGTTGGCGGTGTCACCCTTCACCGCGGCCGCATTTCCGAGATGAAGACCGGTGAGGGCAAGACGCTGGTGGCGACCCTGGCGGTGTATCTCAACGCCCTGCCGGGCAAGGGTGTGCACGTGGTCACGGTCAACGACTACCTGGCACGTCGTGATGCCGAATGGATGCGTCCGCTCTACGAATTCCTCGGCCTGTCGGTGGGGGTCATCTACTCCGGCCAGTCGTCGGAGGAGAAGCGCCACGCCTACGGCTGCGACATCACTTACGGTACCAACAACGAGTTTGGCTTCGACTACCTGCGTGACAACATGGCCTTCTCGCTGGAGGAGAAGGTGCAGCGTGATCTGCACTTCGCCATCGTCGATGAGGTGGATTCGATCCTGATCGATGAGGCGCGCACCCCGCTGATCATCTCCGGGGCGGTGGACGAGAATACCGAGCTCTATGAGGTGGCCGAGCGCCTGGCACATCACCTCGAGCAGTGCAGCGACGAGGAAGATCCCGAGAGCGGCGACTTCACCCTCGACGAGAAGCAGAAGCAGGTGGAACTCACCGAGGGTGGCCACCACAAGGTCGAGGGACTGTTGCGCGATCAGGGCCTGCTTGGCGAGGAGGACTCTCTCTATGCCGCCCAGAACCTCAACCTTCTGCAACACATGCATTCGGCGCTGCGCGCCCGCCACCTCTACCATCGGGACGTGGATTACATCGTCAAGGATGGCCAGGTAGTAATCGTCGACGAGCACACCGGCCGCAGCATGCCGGGGCGGCGCTGGTCGGAGGGCCTGCACCAGGCCGTGGAGGCCAAGGAGGGTGTGCCAGTCCAGCGCGAGAGCCAGACACTGGCCTCCACGACCTTCCAGAACTACTTCCGACTCTACGATAAGCTCTCCGGGATGACCGGCACCGCCGATACCGAGGCCTTCGAGTTCCGCCAGATCTACGGTCTGGACGTGATGGTGATTCCCACTAACCGGCCGCTCATCCGCCAGGATCTCAACGACCTGGTCTACCTCACTGCCGAGGAAAAGTTCGAGGCGATCATCGAGGACGTTCAGACGCAGACGGAGGCTGGTCGTCCGGTGCTGGTCGGTACGGCCTCCATCGAGACCAGCGAGTACCTGGCCAACCTGATGAAGCAGGCCGGCATGGCCTTCAACGTGCTCAACGCCAAGCAGCACCAGAGCGAGGCGGAGATCATCGCCCAGGCCGGCCGTCCCGGCGCCGTCACCATCGCCACCAACATGGCCGGTCGCGGGACCGACATCGTGCTCGGCGGCAACTGGGAGGCCGAGGCCGCCAAGCTGGAGAATCCGTCGGAGGCCCAGCTCGAGCAGCTCAAGGCGGAATGGCAGGCTCGCCACGATGCGGTGCTCGAGGCCGGTGGCCTGCACGTGGTCGGCTCCGAGCGTCACGAGTCTCGGCGCATCGACAATCAGCTGCGAGGCCGTGCCGGTCGCCAGGGCGATCCGGGCTCCACGCGCTTCTTCCTCTCCCTGGAAGACAACCTGATGCGGCTGTTCGGTTCCGACCGTGTCCAGCGCCTGATGCAGGCGCTGGGGCTGGAACGAGGCGAGGCCATCGAGCACAAGATGGTCTCCAACGCCGTCGAGCGGGCGCAGAAGAAGGTCGAGGGCCGCAACTTCGACATCCGCAAGCAATTGCTCGAGTACGATGACGTGGCCAATGATCAGCGTCGGGTCATCTATGAACAGCGCAACGAGATTCTCGCGGCCGACGATGTCTCCGACAGCGTCATTGGCATCCGCGAGGAGGTGCTGGACCTGGCCATCAGCGAGTTCGTGCCGCCCCAGAGCCTGCCCGAGCAGTGGGACCTGGCCAGCCTCCAGGATCACCTGAAAGGAGAATTCAACCTGGAGGCCCCGGTCGTCCAATGGGCCGAAGAGGACGACCGCTTCCACGAAGAGCAACTCCGAGAGCGGCTCCAGGTTATGCACCGTGAGGCCTACGAGGCCAAGGTCGCGGAAGCCGGCGAGACACTGATGCGCCGCTTCGAGAAGCAGGTGATGCTCCAGGTGCTCGACACTCGCTGGAAGGAACACCTGCAGTCCATGGATCACCTGCGCCGCGGGATCCATCTGCGTGGCTACGCCCAGAAGAACCCCAAGCAGGAATACAAGCGCGAATCCTTCGAGCTGTTCCAGCACCTGCTGACCAACATCAAGGCCGACGTGACCCGGATTCTCAGTCATGTTCAGGTACGCCGCCCCGAGGAGGTCGAGGCCCTGGAGCGCCAGCGTCGCGAGGCCCTGGAGCGCGAGAAGTCCACGGCGTCGAGCCGTCATGACGAACCTTCCATGGCCGCCGGCCAGCAGGATGAGGCCCCGCCCGCTCCGGCCCCTGGTGCCGACGGTCGCCCGCTGCGTCGCGAGGGCCCCAAGGTAGGACGCAATGATCCTTGCCCTTGCGGGTCGGGCAAGAAGTACAAGCAGTGCTGCGGGAAGCTGAACTGAGGTGACAGGCCGGTAAGGCCCCCGGCCGGAAAAAGGAGACAAGACGATGGCAGTGGGCGAGACACGTTTTCCGGAGATGCCGGAGATCGAGGGGCTGCGACTGGGGGCCACCATGGCTGGCATCAAGAAGCCCGGTCGACGTGATCTGGTGGTGATCGAGATCACCGAGGGGGCCCGGGTGGCAGGCGCCTTCACTCGCAACGCCTTCTGTGCGGCACCGGTGACGGTGGCGAGAGAGCACCTCTCTGCCTGCACGGCCCGTGGTGAGGCCCCGCGCTATCTGGTGGTCAATACCGGCAATGCCAATGCCGGGACCGGTGAGGCAGGATTGCACGACGCCCGCGCTACTTGTGCCGAGCTTGGGGGACTGGTCGGGGTGGGGGCGGAGCGTGTGCTGCCGTTCTCTACCGGGGTGATCGGCGAGCCGCTTCCCATGGACCGCCTGCTGGCGGGCCTGCCCGGCGCCGTCCAGGCCCTCGATGACGGGTCCCACGCCTGGCAGGCGGCGGGCGAGGGCATCCTCACCACCGATACGCGTGCCAAGGGCGCCAGTGTGACCCTGGCGCTGGGTGACGAGACGGTGACCATCAACGGCATCGCCAAGGGCTCGGGGATGATTCGTCCCGACATGGCCACCATGCTCGCCTTCGTGGCCACCGATGCCGCCATCGAGCCGTCCCTGCTCGACCAGCTTCTGCGCGAGGCGGTGGAGCGCTCCTTCAATTGCATCACCGTGGACAGCGACACCTCGACCAACGATGCCTGCATGCTGATCGCCACCGGCCGCGGCGTTTCTGTGGTCGATGGTGAGGCGCTGACCCGCTTTCGTGAGGGGCTGCTGCAGGTGATGACCGAGCTGGCCCAGGCGGTCATCCGTGACGGCGAGGGCGCGACCAAGTTCGTCACCCTGCAGGTCGACCGGGCCCGAAGCCGGCGTGAGGCCCTGGACGTGGCCTTCACTGTGGCACACTCGCCGCTGGTGAAGACGGCCCTCTACGCCAGTGATGCCAACTGGGGGCGCATCCTCGCCGCAGTAGGGCGCGCGCCCGTCGAGGACTTCGACGTGAACCGGGTCACCATTGATCTGGGCGAGGTGCGGTTGGTCGAGAACGGTGGCCGAGCCTCGGGCTACACCGAGGAGGCAGGCAGCGCCGTGATGGCCCGCGAGGAGATCGATATCCGCATCGCCCTGGGGCGCGGCGAGCAGGGCGCCACGGTCTGGACCTCGGACCTGTCCCACGAGTACGTGACCATCAATGCCGACTATCGCAGCTGACCGACGCGATCGGTCGGCAGCCAGACAGAAACCCCGCGCGGCGGCAAGGCCGCGTGGACCAGCGGGTAGGAGTCAATGAACGCAATGGTGAAGAGAAGGGTGCATGTGGCGGCGGCCGCCATCATCAGTGGCGACGGCCGTGAGGTGCTGCTCGCCCGTCGTCCCTCCAACGTCGATCATGGAGGCCTCTGGGAGTTTCCCGGCGGCAAGCTGGCGCCCTATGAGACCGGTCTGGAGGCGTTGAAGCGCGAGCTCCATGAGGAGCTCGGCGTCGAGATCCGGCGGGCCCAGCCGCTGATCCGCATCCACCATGAGTATTCCGACAAGCACATCCTGCTGGACGTGTGGCAGGTGCACGACTTCGCCGGCGAGCCGTTCGGTCGCGAGGGACAGGCCGTGCGCTGGGTCCCCATGACCGAGCTGGTGAACTACCCCTTCCCGGCGGCCAACCTGCCGATCCTGCGTGCGGTGATGCTGCCCACCGAGTACCTCATCACTGGAGAGGAAACCGACGAATCACTGTTTCTCGAGCGTCTGGTTCGCGCCCTGGACGAAGATGGCGTTCGCCTGGTCCAGCTACGTGCCAAGTCGTTGGGCGAGGCACAATACCTGAAGCTTGCCGAGCAGGCCCTGGACATCTGCCGGCAAAAGGACGCCCGGCTGGTGCTCAATGGCGAGCCGTCGTTGCTGGAGGTCGTGGACGCCGATGGCATCCATCTGACGAGCGATCGGCTGATGAGCCTGGAGCGGAGGCCGCTGGCCGAGGGGAAATGGCTCTCCGCCTCGACCCATGATCGCCGCCAGCTGGCACAGGCGCTCCGCATCGGCTGCGACTTCGTGACCCTGTCGCCTCTTCGGACCACACCATCCCATCCTGAAGTCGCGCCGATCGGCTGGCACGATTTCCAGCAACTGGTGGAGCATGCCGGCATGCCGGTCTTCGCCCTGGGCGGCATGACCCGCTTCGATGCCCGCCATGCCCGGGCCGTGGGTGCCCAGGGTATCGCCTCGATCCGCGACTTCTGGAAGTAATCAGCGCCGAGCTGAAAGCGCCAAGCAAAACCCCGGAGGTCGCCCTTCGGGGTTTTGCCGTTGCTGGGGGAATCCTGGGCTTGCTTGGCCGCTTGGCCGCTTGGCCGCCTAGTCCCGATAGCGCCGGGTCAGGTTATGATAGGCGTCGATTCGGCGGTCACGAAGGTAGGGCCAGATGCGGCGCACCTGCTCGCTGCGCGCCATGTCCAGGGTCACCAGCATCCGCTCGGCCTCCTCGCCGGCGTGGGCGAGGAGCTCACCCTGGGGCCCACAGATGAAGCTGCCACCCCAGAAATCGATGCCCGGCGTCACGCCGGAGGGGTCCGGCTCGTGGCCGATCCGGTTGGCGACGATCACCGGCAAGCCGTTTGCCACCCCATGGCTGCGCTGGATCAGGGTCCAGGCGTCCTTCTGGCGCTGCTTCTCCGGGTTGTCGTCCGGCGGATGCCAGCCGATGGCGGTGGGGTAGAGCAGCAGCTCCGCACCGGCCAGGGCCATCAGCCTGGCGGCCTCGGGATACCACTGGTCCCAGCACACCAGCACGCCGAGCCGGCCAAGCGAGGTGTCGATGGGCGTGAAGCCCTGGTCTCGGTTGTCATCCTGGTCCCCGGGGGTGAAGTAGAACTTCTCGTAGAAGCCTGGGTCGTCGGGAATATGCATCTTGCGATAGTATCCGACCCGGCCGCGCTCCCGGTCATAGACCACGGCGGTGTTATGGTAGAGGCCGGGGGCGCGACGCTCGAACAGCGATCCCACCAGCACGATGTCGAGTTCCTTCGCCAGGGCCGCGAGCCGGGTGCCGGTCGGCCCGTCCAGGGGTTCGGCCAGGTCGAAGACGTCGGTGTCCTCAGTCTGACAGAAGTAGTGGGTGGCATGTAGTTCCTGGAGCATCACCAACTGGGCGCCGGCGGTGGCCAGCTCGCGGATGCCGGCCTCGCTCTCGGCCAGGCTCCTGGTCTTGTCGGGCCAGGCAGGCTGCTGGACCAGGCCCACCTTCAGGGTGCGGGTCATGGGGCTCTCCTCGTGGGTGATGGCCTGGGGGCGTCGGCCAGGCTGCCGGCGGGCAGCTGCATGGTCAGGCAATGCAGGCTGCCATGCTGGCGGATCACGCTCAGGCAGTCGATGGGAATGATGTCACGGCCCGGGAAGGCACCGGCCAGGGCGGTGAGCGCCCGGGTGTCGGCGGCATCTCCGTAGGTCGGGACCAGCACGGCGCCATTGATGATCAGGAAGTTGGCATAGGTGGCGGGCAGGCGGTGGCCGTCGACCGGGTCTTGGCAGGCGCGCGGCCAGGGCAGAGGGATCAGGCGGTAGGCCTCGCCGTCGGAGCGCCGCAGGGCCTGAAGCTCGGCCTGCATGGCGGCGAGCGCCGGGTAGTGGGGGTCGCTCGGGTCATCGCACTGCACATAGGCCAGGGTGGCCGGGTCGCAGAAGCGGACCAGCGTGTCGACATGGCTGTCGGTGTCGTCACCTTCCAGGTGGCCGCTGCCCAGCCACAGCACCCGCGTGACCCCGAGCTCCGCCTTCAGGCGCGCCTCCATGGCCGCGCGGTCGAGGCCGGGGTTGCGATTGGGGTTGAGCAGGCAGGCTTCGGTGGTCAGCAGGGTGCCCTCGCCGTCGGTGTCGATGGCTCCGCCTTCCAGCACCAGGTCGCTCGAGGTCAGCGGGCAGGCGAAGGTGCCGGCCTGTGCCAGGCGGCGGGTCAGGGTGTTGTCTTGTAAAGCCTCGTACTTGCCGCCCCAGCCGGTGAAGACGTAGTCGAGCAGCATCGGCTCGCCGTCGCGGGTCACGGCGATCGGGCCATGGTCGCGGGCCCAGGTGTCGTCGGCGGGGGCGACCACCAGGCGGAGGCGGGCGGGATCGACGCCCAGACACTCGAAACGATGGGTCAGGTGGGTGCGGGTGGCTGCGTCCGGCACGGCGATCAGCACGGCCTCGTAGCGGGCGATGGCCACCACCATGGCCTCCAGGGTGGCCTCGATGCGTTCGAGCATGGGGCCCCAGTCGCTGTCGGGGCTGGGCCAGGTGAGTTGCACGGCATCCTGGGGGTGCCATTCGGGAAGCAGGCGATGGGCCATGGGTGCGGATCTCTTGCGGGTCGTCTCGGGTCGTGCCGGCGCAATGTAGGCCGCCATCGGCAATGATGCAATGATCGCGCAAGCGGGCGCCGCCGGCGATGCAGCAGATGCCAAAAAACCGTACCATGGGCGCCCGCCGACAAGGAATGTTCCCATGCTCGACCGCCTACCCTTCCTGATCGGGTTGCGCTATGTGCGCGCCAAGCGTCGCAACCACTTCATATCCTTCATCTCCCTCACCTCCATGCTGGGCCTCATGCTGGGGGTCGCGGTGCTCATCCTCGTGCTTTCCGTGATGAATGGCTTCGACCATGAGCTGCGGACCCGGGTGCTGGGGATGGTGCCCCACAGCAAGATCGAGTCTCCGGGAGGGCTCACCGACTGGCGTCCCCTGGCCGAGCGCCTCATGGAGCGTGAGCGGGTGATCGGCGCCGCCCCCTATGTGGAGCAGCAGGGCATGTTCTCGGTGGGTGGTCGCAACGAGGGCGCCATGGTCAACGGCATCGACCCCGAGTGGGAGAGTCGGGTGTCGATCGTCGACGAGAACATGCGTCTGGGAAGGCTCGACGACCTGGCGCCGGGCGAATGGAAGGTCGTGCTGGGGTCTATCCTCGCCCGCCGCCTGAGCGTCGGGGTAGGGGATCGCGTCACGCTGCTCGTGCCCGAGGCCTCGATCACCCCGGCCGGCGTTTTCCCGCGACTCAAGCGTTTCACGGTGAGCGGCATCTTCAGCGTCGGCGCGGACCTGGATGCGACCCTGGCCTATGCCCATATCGAGGACATGCAGACCCTCGCACGACTGGGTGACGCCGTGGGCGGCCTGCGCCTCGAACTTGACGACCTGTTCGCCGCGGGCAGCGAGACCCAGGCGATCATCAACCATCTCGGCGCCGGGTACCAGGGGCTCGACTGGACCTACTCCCACGGCAACCTCTTTCAGGCGATCCAGATGGAGAAACGCATGATCGCGCTGCTGCTGACGGTCATCATCGCCGTGGCGGCCTTCAACATCGTCTCCACCCTGGTGATGGTGGTCACCGACAAGCGGGCCGACATCGCCATCCTGCGCACCATCGGTGCCACCCCGCGCTCGATCATGGGCATCTTCATGGTCCAGGGGCTGGCAATCGGGGTGATCGGTATCCTGGTCGGGGTCGTGCTGGGCGTGCTGCTGGCCTTGACCGTGTCGGACCTGATCGGCTGGGTGGAGAGCACCTTCGGCATCCACTTCCTCGATGCCGGTGTCTATTTCATCAGTGAGCTGCCGTCGAAACTGATCTGGTCGGATGTGCGCAACATCGTGACTGCGGCCTTCGTCCTGACCTTCCTGTCGACCCTGTATCCGGCCTGGCGGGCCGCACGGGTCCAGCCTGCCGAGGTACTGCGCTATGAGTGAGACGGCCATGACGCCACGACACGATGCGACCTCCCGAGCGGAGCGGGTGATGCTCGAGTGCACGGATCTGACTCGCATCTATCGCGAGGGCCCGCGGGACCTCACCGTGCTGGACGGGCTGGAGATGCGGGTGCTGGCCGGCGAGCGGGTCGCCGTGGTCGGCAGCTCCGGCTCCGGCAAGACCACGCTGCTGAACCTGCTGGGCGGATTGGATCGTCCCAGTCGCGGTGAGGTGTGCATCTCCGGCGAATCCTTGCTGGCGCTGAATGACGCCGACCTGGGACGATTTCGTAACCGCCATATCGGCTTCGTCTACCAGTTCCACCACCTGCTGGCGGAGTTCACGGCGCTGGAGAATGCGGCCCTGCCGCTGATCGTCCGGGGGCAGCGCAAGCGTGTTGCCGAGGATCGTGCGCGTAAGCTTCTGGAGCGGGTCGGCATGGCCGAGCGGGCCGATCACAAGCCGGGCGAGCTCTCCGGGGGCGAGCGTCAGCGTGTGGCCATCGCCCGGGCGCTGGTCACCGACCCGAGCCTGGTGCTGATGGACGAGCCCACCGGTAACCTGGACCAGGTCACCGCCGCGAGCATCCTGTCGTTGATGGACGAGCTGGCGAGCAGTGCGGCCTGTGCCTTCGTGATCGTCACTCATGATCTCGGCCTCGCCGCCCATCAGGACCGCGTGCTCAAGCTCGACGGTGGACGCCTGGTCGAGCAGCCTCCTCACGCCTGAGCTTGCCCTGTCTCGCGGCGTATATGCGGCCGGCGCCCTGGCGTCGGCCGCTGTCGTTGCCGTCTCACTCTTCCGGGGTGGCCTTGCGAGGTCTCCGCCGCCGGCGGGTACGCTCCCTCCAGCTCCGCGATACCTGCCAGCGCCACACCAACCGGATCGCCAGGTTGGCCAGGGTGGCGATGATCACGGCCGCGACCAGCGAGCCCAGCGCGAGCGCCGGGAGGATGTCCACCAGCTGCTCGGCGATCCACTGTGTGGAGATCCGGTTCGGCGCCTGCCGAACCGGCATGTCGAGCAGCCAGGCCCCAAGGCGATAGTTGCCGAAGAAGATCAGCGGCAACGTCAGCGGATTGGTGATCCACACCAGTCCAATCGAGAGCGGCAGGTTGCAGCGCAGCAGCCAGGCGCCGAAGGCGGCTACCAGCATCTGGAAGGGGATCGGCAGCAGGGCGCTGAACAGCCCCACGGAAAAGGCATTGGCCACGCTGCGCCTGGTCAGCACCCACAGCGAAGGATTGCCGATCAGGTGGCTGATGAAGCGCAGTGAGCGCCGACGCCTGAGGGCATCTGGATGGGGCAGGTAGCGCTGCAGCAGTCTGCGCGGCATGAAGACGAGCTCGCGGCCTTGAAACCCGAGCTATTATCCATAGAAGTCGCGTGCCTCGCCATGATGCCTTTCGATGTCTCGCCGCGCAGGGCGGAAGGGCGCGCGCTCGCCGTTCAGGGACGAAACCATGCCGTTGGGTCTGGCCATTCCTCTGGCCCTTGCCGTGCTGGCCGGCGCGCTGGGAGGCCATCTTGCCATGCCGGGGACCGCCGAGGTGCTGTCGGTCGTCCTGCTGATGGCCCTGGCCGGACGTCGCCCAGGTGTCGCCCTGGGTCTGGTGGTATCTGCCGTGATCGCCGCTCAACTGCTGATGGTAAGGGGCGGCGAGCTCGCCCCGGGACTGACCCGCCAGGACCTGCGTCTCGAGGGGCGCCTGGTCTCGGTGAGTCGGGACGAGGGCCTGACCCGGTTGCTCCTATCGGTGGAGGATTGTCGAGCGCTGGCGGTCGGGTTGCCGGAGTGTGACGACCTGGCCCGGGTGCGACTTTCCTTCTACGACGCCCCCGCCCTGGTGGCAGGGGAACGCTGGGCACTGACGGTGCGCTTGCGCCCGCCGGGAGGCTTCGCCAATCCCGGTGCCTTCGACTACCGCGCATGGCTGTGGCGGGAGGGTATCCAGGCCAGCGGCTATGTGCGCCGTGACCCGCCTTCGCGGCGTCTCGCCGATTCCGCCCCCTCGCCGCGCCGGCTCGCCCTGGACCACCTCGACGAGCAGGGGCTGACTTCACGCCATGCACGATGGCTGGCGGCCCTGACGCTGGGGGCGAGCGAGCGGCTCGAGCAGGCCGACTGGGACTTGCTCAATGCCACCGGCACCACCCATCTGATGGTGATCTCCGGTCTGCATGTGGGGCTGGTGGCCACCTTTGCCCTGTGGCTCGCCCGCGGACTGGCCCGCCTGGTTACGCCCGCTGCCTGGCGCCTGGCGGTCTGGCCCTGGTGGCTTGCCGGTGCGTCGGCAGTGGGGTATGCCGTGCTCGCCGGCCTGGAGCCCCCCGCCCTGCGTGCCATGATCATGACCCTGGTGGGACTGTGGGTGGCCAGTGGGCGACATGCTCCAGGTCCCTGGCAGGCCTGGTGGCTGGCGTTGGGGCTCGTGCTGATGGTCGACCCGCTGTCGGCCTGGCGTCCCGGCCTATGGCTCTCGTTCGGTGCCGTGGCGTTGTTGATCCTGATCTGGCAGGGAAGGCCCCGGCCGCAGGGTACGACCGGTTGGCTGTGGGCCCTGGTTCGCTCCCAACTGCTGCTGGCGCCAGTGATGGCCGCCGCCGTGCTGCTGGCCTTCGATCGGCTGGCGCCGGCGGCCCCCCTGGTCAACCTTCTCGCCGTCCCGCTGGTCAGCAGCCTGCTGGTACCCCTGGGGCTGCTCGGCTGGCTCACGGCCTGGCTGCCTCCACTCTCGTCCTTTTGCTGGGGCCTGTTCGGCCTGCTTGTCGATGCCCTGGCCGGTGTCCTCCACATGGCGGCTACCTGGCTGCCGCTGTGGCGACCGGATCCACGGCAGGTGCTCCCGATCGGACTGGCGCTGGGGTTCTCAGGCCTGCTGTGGGCGCTGCCGGGCCTGACCCCGCGCCTGCGCCTGGCGGCAACGGGCATACTGGTGCTGGTGCCACTGGCCCTCTCTTCGACGTCGCCATTCCCCGTCGAGGGGCTGCTGCGGGTCCGGGTCCATGACGTGGGCCAGGGCCAGCTCATCGAACTTCGCACGGCCGGTTATCGCGCCCTCTACGATACCGGGCCACGCTTCGGTTCCGGCTATATGCCGCTTGGCTCGCTATGGCCACCGGGTCAGCATTTCGACGACGTCATCGTCAGTCATGCCGACCAGGATCATGCCGGCGGCCTGCCGGCCCTGCGAGAATCACATCGGGCGGCGCGCCTCCTGGCTCCCCCCGGCGAGGCCCTCGGATTACCAGCGGAGCCTTGTGCGGCGGGTCAGATGTGGCGACACGATGGCGTGACCTTCCGTATCCTCTGGCCGCCTTCGGATACCACGGAGCTCTCCGCCAATGACCGCTCCTGCGTGCTGCTGGTCAGCGTCGGCGACCAGCGATTGCTGATCACCGGTGATGTCGGCCGCGACGCCGAGCGGGGCTTCCTCGGCGATCTCGAGCCGCAGGTGACGTTTCTGGTGGCGGGGCACCATGGCAGCGCCACCAGCTCCGGTGTTCAGCTGGTGCGTCGACTGGCCCCGCGCCACGTGATCTTCAGTGCGGCGCGGCACAACCCCTTCGGCCATCCGACGGACAGCGTCGTGCGCCGATTCCGCGATGTGGGAAGCTGTCTCTGGAGCACCTCCCGAGATGGCGCCGTGACGCTGTGGCTCGGCGACGATGCGCACCGGAGGGTCATCGCCGAGCGGCCGGTGATCTGGCGGCGCGGCGGTGTCGGAGTCGACTGCCTTGCGTTAGAATCGCCTCACTGATATCTGACCCTAGGGTCGGTCACACGCAAGGGGAATGGCATGGACATGATGGATGCCCTGATTGCCGGCGGCTGGTTGATGTTGCCGCTGCTGGGCTGCTCGCTGGCGGCCACGGTGATCATCATCGAGCGCCTGTGGACCTTGCGCGTACGTCGCATCGCGCCCCGCGGGCTGGGGCTGGAGGTCTGTCGGCTGGTGGCGCATGGGCAGGTCAACCTCTACTGGCTTGAAGCACATTCCCCGCTGGGAGGCGTGCTCGCGGCGGGGCTACGCAATGCCCGGCTCGGCCACGAGCAGGTGCGAGCCCGGCTGCAAGAGGCGGCGACCGCGGTCATTCACGACCTGGAGCGTTTCCTGAGCCCGCTGGGTACCATCGCCGCCATCGCGCCGTTACTCGGCCTGCTGGGCACCGTGGTGGGCATGATCGAGGTGTTCGCGGTGATCGTCAGCGGAGACGGGGCCAGTCGCACCGCGGATCTGGCCGGCGGCATCTCCAGGGCCCTGGTGACCACCGCGGCGGGCCTCACGGTAGCGATCCCCTCGCTGATGTTCCATCGCTACTTCCAGCGTCGTGTCGAGGACATCACGGTGCGCATGGAGGAGCAGGCCGGCCAGGTGGTCGAGTACCTCGCCCATTATCCTGGCGAACTGGTGCTGGCCGAACGGCATGGTGACGAGTCGCATTCGCCGGCGCGGGGCGGCGAGCAGCAGGAGGCGGATGGACGCATTGCCCCGAGGGTGAAGCAGTCGTGAGGTTTCCCCGGCGGCGACGCGACCCGGTGGAGGTCAATCTCACTCCACTGATCGACGTGGTCTTCCTGCTGCTGATCTTCTTCATGGTCTCGACCACTTTCGAGACTCGACAGGCGCTTGAGCTCGAGCTGCCCGAGAGTCAAAGTGGTCAGGAAATGGAAGCCATGCCGGTGACCCTGGTGGTCACCGCGGCGGGCGAATACCGTCTGGATGGCCGGATCTATTCGGCCGACACGCTGGGAGATGCCCTGGCAGCAAGGGCCGAGGAGGCCCGTGAAAACGGCCTCGTGCTGGAGGCCGATGGCCGAGCCGCCCACGCCGATGTGGTACGGGTGCTTGACCGGGCCGCCGGCCTTCGGATCCTGCAAGTGCGCATCGCCACGGATTCCGTCTCAACCCCTCAAGCGGAGACACCGTGATCGAACACTCCGGTTGGACCCTCTACAAGCGCCTGCTGAGCTATGTGAAGCCCCACTGGCGCGCCTTCGCCTTGGCGATCCTTGGTTATGTCATCTACGCCGCCTCGAGCACCGCGCTTGCCGAGATGATGAAGCGGTTGATCGATGGCATTCAGGACCCGGACGCCGCCTTCCGGCTATTCCTTCCGTTGTTCGTGGTGGGCATGTTCGTGGCCCGCGGTATCGGCACGTTTCTGGGCACCTACTTCATGAGCAGCGTGGCCCGTAACCTGGTCCATGTGCTGCGCTGCGACGTCTTCAACCACATGCTGCACCTGCCGGGCCGCTTCTTCGATTCCCACTCCACGGGTCACCTGATCTCCCGGGTGACCTTTCACGTCGAGCAGGTCACCGGTGCCGCCACCAAGGCCATCACCATCCTGCTGCGCGAGGGCTTCTTCGTGATCGGCCTGGTGGCCTACCTGCTGTGGACCAACTGGATGCTGACCCTGCTGTTTCTCGCCGTGACGCCGCTGATCGGCGGCGTGGTCAGCTATGCCAGCAAGCGCTTCCGGCGGATCTCGCAGCGCATCCAGCGCTCCATGGGTGACGTCACCCATGTCGCCTCGGAGGCGCTGTCCGGCTACCGAGTGGTGCGCACCCACGGCGCCGAGGCCTTCGAGAAGGCGCGCTTCGCCCAGGCCAGCGAGGTCAACCGCCAACAGAGCATGAAGGAGGCGCTGACCAAGGCCACCAGTACGCCGGTGATCCAGTTGCTGGTAGCGCTGTCGCTGGCGGTGCTGGTGTGGCTTGCCATGTCACCGACCCTGCTGGATGCGATGACGCCGGGGGAGTTCGTGGCCTTCATCACCGCCGCCGCGTTGATGGCCAAGCCGGTGCGCCAGCTCACCGAGATCAACAGCGAGATCCAGAAGGGCATCGCCGCCGCCGGCGAGCTGTTCGGTTTGCTGGAAGAGCCTCTTGAGAGCGACACCGGGACCCATGAGTCCGACCGTCTCGAGGGTTGTGTTCGTTTCGAGGGGGTGCGCTTCGCCTACGGTGACGACCAGCCCGAGGTGCTCAAGGGAATCGACCTCGAGGTGGCGCCCGGTCAGATGATCGCCATCGTCGGTCGCTCCGGTAGCGGAAAATCGACCCTCGTCGGCCTGCTGCCGCGCTTCTATCGGCCCACCGCGGGACGCCTGCTGATCGATCAGGTGCCGCTGGACGATTACCGCCTGCTACCGCTGCGCCGCCAGATCGCCCTGGTCTCCCAGCAGGTCACCCTGTTCAATGCCAGTATCGCCGACAACATCGCCTACGGTGTGCCACAGGCGGACCCGTCGGCCATCGAGGCCGCCGCCAGAGCCGCCCATGCTCACGAGTTCATCGAGCGCATGCCGGGAGGCTACGACACCCTGGTGGGCGAGAACGGCGTGATGCTCTCCGGTGGCCAGCGCCAGCGATTGGCCATCGCCCGGGCGATCTTCAAGGACGCACCACTGCTGGTCCTCGACGAGGCTACCTCGGCCCTGGACACCGAATCCGAGCGTCATATTCAGGCGGCCCTGGAGGAGGTATGTCGGGGCAGGACCACCTTCGTCATTGCCCACCGCCTCTCGACCATCGAGCGGGCCGACCGCATCCTGGTCATGGAGCAGGGCGAGATCATCGAGCAGGGCTCCCACGCAGAGCTGCTGGCTCGCGACGGCGCCTATGCGGCCTTGCACCGGCTGCAGTTCCAGGAGCCCGGGCCAGCATGAGCGGCCCCGGCGAGTGTTGGCTGACCGCGGCCTACCGCGGCGACGCCTGGCTGGTCGCCCTGCGGCCGCTGGAAGCCCTCTATCGCCTGGTCATGCGCCGTCGCGCCGCGGCCTATGCATCAGGCCGCAAGCCCGTTTGGCAGGCCCCTGTTCCGGTGATCGTGGTAGGCAATATCACCCTGGGCGGTACAGGCAAGTCGCCGCTGGTTGCCTGGCTGGCTCGTCACCTGGCAGAGAGAGGGTGGTCGCCGGGCATCCTGTCGCGAGGCTATGGTGGCAGCAGCGAACACTATCCGCTGCTGCTGGACGCAGCTACCCCGGTTGAGGCCTGCGGCGATGAGCCCCGCATGCTGTCTGACCAGACCGGCATGCCGGTAGTGGTGGACCCGGACCGGCCTCGCGGGGCCAGGCGATTGCTCGAGGCGGGGTGCGATATCCTGATCGGTGACGATGGCCTGCAGCACCTGGCGCTGGGCCGTGACCTGGAACTGGTGGTGGTGGATGGGCGGCGCGGTTTCGGCAATGGCCGCTGCCTGCCGGCGGGCCCGCTCCGCGAGCCCCTCTCGCGGCTCGACCGTGTGGATGCGGTGCTGGTGAACGGGCCCCCTGCCTTCACGCCACCGTCCGGTGCTCACGGCATGGTCCTGGCCCCTTCCGCCTGGCGTCGACTGGACGACGGCCAGCGCCTTCCGCTGACCCCCTTGCCCTTCGAGGGCCCAGTGAATGCCCTGGCAGGAATCGGCAACCCGCGGCGCTTCTTCGAGACGCTGGCGGACCTGGCCGTGAAGGCACTCCCGCACGTCTTCGATGACCATCACCGCTATACGGCCGACGACCTGACCTTCCACGATGGCCGGGCGCTGGTGATGACCGCCAAGGATGCCGTGAAGTGCCGGGGCCTGGCCCCCGACGGGACCTGGGTCCTGGAAGTAGAGGCGCGCCCCGATGCCGCCTTCATCGCCTGGCTGGCGAGGTGGCTCGACAGCCTGTCATCATCAAATCCGGCGCCGGGCGAGGCCCGTGCGGCCAATTGAACCACACCACGAGGGGACGTCATGGACAAGCAACTGCTGGCGATGCTGGTCTGCCCGCTGTGCAAGGGCAAGCTGAAGTACAACCGCGAGGCTCTTGAGCTCGAGTGTCGCTTCGATGGCCTCGCCTATCCGATCCGAGATGGCATCCCGGTCATGTTGCCCGAGGAAGCACGGGCGATGGATGTCGACGAGAAGTTGCACGAGTCCCCGGGACGCATGGGGAAGTCGTGATGGCAGGCGCCGAGTCCTTCATCGCGGTGATTCCCGCGCGCCACGCCTCCTCGCGCCTGCCCGGCAAGCCGCTGGCCGAGATTGCCGGCGAGCCCATGGTGGCGCATGTCTGGCGGCGCGCCGGCGAGAGCGGGGCCTCGCGGGTGGTGGTAGCCACCGACGATGAACGGATCCGTGACGCCCTCGTGCCCATCGGGGCCGAGGTGGTGATGACGCGGGCCGATCATCCCTCCGGCACCGATCGCCTGGCCGAAGTGGCCGAACGCCTCGGGCTTTCCGACGACGCTGTGCTGGTCAATGTGCAGGGTGACGAGCCGCTGATACCGCCCGTGCTGATCGATCAGGTGGCCGCCCGGCTGTTCGATGATCCCGAGGCGTCCATCGCCACCCTGGCCGAGCCGATCAGCGACGTCGAGACGCTCTTCAATCCCAATGCGGTCAAGGTGGTGCGGGCCCTCTCCGGGCGCGCCCTCTATTTCTCGAGGGCTCCCATCCCCTGGGACCGAGACGCCTTTGCCAGTCGTCCCGAGATGCTCGAGACCGATGCCTGGCTGCGGCATATCGGTCTGTATGCCTATCGGGTGGGTTTCCTGGCCGATTATCGCGACTGGCCGCCCTCGCCGCTGGAACGCCTGGAACAGCTCGAACAGCTGCGGGCCCTGCACCATGGCCATGCCATCCAGGTCGCCCTGGCCCGGGTGCCGCATCCGGCAGGAGTGGATACCGAGGAGGACCTGGTGCGGGTTCGCGAGCTGCTCGATGACCGAGGCCACCGAGGAGGTTCCTGATGCGCGTGCTTTTCGTCTGCCTGGGCAACATCTGCCGTTCGCCCACCGCGGAAGGGGTCTTCCGCTACTACCTCGAGCAGGCTGGCCTTGCCTCGCGGGTCGAGGTCGACTCCTGCGGCATCGGGTCCTGGCACGTGGGCAAGGCGCCGGATCCTCGTGCACGGGAGGCCGCGGCCCGGCGTGGCTTCGACCTCTCCAGCCTGCGGGCCCGGCAGCTTGCCGGGGAAGATTTCGAGCGCTTCGACTACGTGCTCGCCATGGACCACGACAACCTCACTGCCATCGAGGCGCAACGCCCCGAGGATAGCGATGTGGTCACGGGGCTCTTCCTCGCCTTCGCCGGTCTGCCCGATCGTGCCGTGCCCGATCCCTACTACGGTGACGATGGCGGTTTCGAGGCAGTGCTCGACCTTATCGAGTCGGCCTCCCAGGGCCTGCTTGCCGAGATCGAATCGCGCCTGGAGACCGGGCCTTGAGCCTGGTGCTCCAGTCAGACCACGACCTTTCCCGGGCCAATACCTTGGGGCTGCCCTGCCTGGCCGAGTGCTATGCGGCGCCGACGAGCCTTCTCGAGCTGCATGAGGCGCTGGACCTCGCGCAGCGGCAGGACTGGCCACTGACGGTGCTGGGCGGCGGCAGCAACCTGATCCTGCCCGAGCGGCTGGGAGGGTTGGTGGTCCAGCCGGCCATGCGCCATTGGTGGCTGGAAGAGCAGGGCGAATCCGTGCTGGTGCATGCCGAGGCGGCGATGGGGTGGCACGAGCTGGTGATGGCCCTGGCACACCTGGGCCTGTGGGGCACCGAGAACCTCGCGCTGATCCCCGGCCACTGCGGGGCTGCGCCGATCCAGAACATCGGCGCCTACGGGGTCGAACTCGGTGACGTTCTCGAGGCGGTGCACCTGATCCATCTCGACGACGGCCGCGAGGCGGTGCTTTCGTCCGCCGATTGCGCCTTCGGCTACCGGGACAGCGTCTTCAAGGGCGCACTGGACGGCCGAGTGGTGATCACCCGACTGGTGCTGCGCCTCTCGCGCACGCCTCACCCCCGGCTTGGCTATGGCGACCTGGCCTGCCGGCTCGAGGCCGAACCGTCGGCGCTGGCGGTGGCTCAGGCAATCTGTGCGATCCGTCACGAGAAACTTCCCGACCCGGCGCTCCTGGGCAATGCCGGCAGCTTCTTCAAGAACCCGCTGGTCAGCGGGGAGCTTGCCCGGCGACTGATGGCCGAGCATTCCGCGATGCCGCACTTTCCCCAGCCCGATGGTCGGGTCAAGCTGCCGGCCGGCTGGTTGATCGATCGCTGTGGCCTGAAAGGATGGCGGAAGGGTCACTTCGGTATGCATGATCGCCAGGCCCTCGTGCTGGTGCATTTCGGGGGCGGCAGTGCGGATGAATTGCTGGCCTTCGCCGGAGAGGTGGCCGCACGGGTACGCGAGCGCTTCGGCGTCATCCTGGAGCGTGAACCACGGATGGCCGACGACTAGGGCAGGCCGGTTCAAGCCCCCGCCGATCGAACGCTGGTTCCCAGACGACGACGCCCGCAGCCATGGCTGCGGGCGTCGTCGTTGAGGTGGGCAGGGCCCTTGTTTATCCCTGCGTGCCCTCCTGGGCCTTGGCCTCCTGCTCGCGCCGGCGGATCTCGCGCGGATCGTTATGCGCGCGACGACCTCGGCGGCGTGACGCCTTGGCGGCCGATTTCTGCTCGGGCTTGGCCGGTTTCTCTGCCTTGGCTTTCTCGTCGGCCTTGGGCTTGTCTTCGGCCTTGGCGGACTGAGGCTCGGACTTGGCCGGTTCCTCGACCTCGGCCATCACATCAGCCTTGGTCTTCTCTTCGACCTTGGCAGGCTGCGGCTCGGACTTGGGCTGTTCCTCGACCTCGGCCTTCGCATCGGCCTTGGGCTTGTCTTCGGCATTGACCGGCTGCGGCTCGGACTTGGGCTGTTCCTCGACCTCGGCCTCCACATCGGCCTTGGTCTTCTCTTCGACCTTGGCGGGCTGCGGCTCGGACTTGGCCGGTTTCTCGACCTCGGCCTTCGCAGCGGCCTTGGTCTTCTCTTCGACCTTGTCAGGCTGCGGCTCGGACTTGGCCGGTTCCTCGACCTCGGCCTTCGCAGCGGCCTTGGTCTTCTCTTCGACCTTGGCAGGCTGCGGCTCGGACTTGGCCGGTTCATCGACCTCGGCCTTCACATCGGCCTTGGTCTTCTCTTCGACCTTGTCAGGCTGCGGCTCGGACTTGGCCGGTTCCTCGACCTCGACCTCGGCCTCCACATCGGCCTTGGGCTTGTCTTCGACCTTGGCAGGCTGCGGCTCGGACTTGGCCGGTTCCTCTACCTTGGCCTCGGCGGGTGCCTGCTCGGCCTGGGGGGCTTCGGAGGCTTCTGCCTGAAGACGCTGCTGCTCGGCCTCGGCCTCGGGGTTGATGGCATGCTTGCGCGTGCGGTTGCGAGGATTGTTGCGGGTCCGCTTCGGCTTGCCATCGTCGACGGGCTCTGTGGTCGTGGGCTTTTCAGCACGTTTCTCGTTCTGCTTGTCGGCCACCTTCTCGGCAGGCTTTTCGCTTGCCTTCTGGCGTCGTGCATCCTCGCGCGGCTTCTCGTCACGGGGCTTTTCGTCACGCGGCTTCTCGTCACGGGCCTTGGACGCCTCCTGTTGGCGCGGTGCCTGGCGGTTGTCATCCTGGCGCCCACGTCCGCGACCGCCACGATTGCCGCGATTGTCACGGTTCTCGGTGCCGGTGGACTTGCTATCACCACGCCCGCCGTCCTGGCGTTGAGAACCGCGACGCTCGTCGCTGCGCTGTCGACGCTGACGGCCGCCTCGCTCATCATCGCGCGAGGCGGGCTTGCGCGATTCCTGGTTGCCACGTGACTCTTCGCTGCGGGCAGCCGGTTTTTTCTGCTGGCCGGCCGGGGCCTCGTCGCCGCCCAGAAGTTTGGTCAAGCCCTTGACCAGGCGTCCTAGGACACCGGCCTCGGGCTCGATGGCCGGCGCCTTGGTGGCTGGCGTCTTGGCAGCCGCCGCGGGCGGTGGTATCGGGGCCTCTTCTTCCTTCTGCAAGGAAGCGGGCGCCGGCTCGTGGTGGATCACCGTCTTGACGGCGGCCTCGGCGCGCTGGACCGGCTTGCCGAAGGCGGCATCCGGCTCCTTGCCCACATCGGTATCGCTGGGCAGCTCGAAGCTGGAGAGGTTGGAGGTGCCTTCCTCGTCCATGTGGTCGTCGCGCAGGCGCTGCACGTCGTAGTGGGGCGTATCCATCTCGGGGTTGGGCAGCATCACCACTCGCACACCCTGGCGACGCTCGATCTCGGCCAGGACGCTGCGTTTCTCGTTGAGCAGGTAGGTGGCCACCGGCACCGGCAGGATCGCGCGGATCTGGGCGCTGCGCTCCTTCATGGCCTCTTCCTCGATCAGGCGCATGATGGACAGTGAGATGGAGCGCACGTCGCGGATGGTGCCCTGGCCGTCACAGCGCGGGCAGACCACGCCGCTGGTCTCGCCGAGCGAGGGGCGCAGGCGCTGGCGTGACATTTCCATCAGGCCGAAGCGCGAGATACGACCGATCTGCACCCGGGCGCGGTCGAGTTTCAGCGCGTCGCGCATGCGGTTCTCGACCTCGCGCTGGTTGCGCGCCGGGCTCATGTCGATGAAGTCGATCACCACCAGGCCGCCGATGTCACGCAGGCGCAGTTGACGGGCGATCTCGTCGGCCGCCTCCAGGTTGGTCTGCAGGGCGGTCTCCTCGATGTCGCTGCCACGGGTGGCCCGCGCCGAGTTGATGTCGATGGAGACCAGCGCTTCGGTATGGTCGATGACGGTGGAACCGCCCGAGGGCAGCTTGACCTCACGCTCGTAGGCGGTCTCGATCTGCGATTCGATCTGGAAGCGCGAGAAGAGCGGCACCTCATCGACGTAGAGCTTGATCTTCTGTTGGTAGGAGGGCATCACCTGGCGGATGAAGGTCAGTGCCTCCTGATGGACCTCTTCGCTGTCGATCAGCACCTCGCCGATGTCCTGGCGCAGATAGTCGCGCATGGCGCGGATGATGACGTTGGATTCCCGGTAGATCAGGAAGGGCGCAGGGCGCTGGCCGGCCTCTTCGGTGATCGATTCCCACACCTGGACCAGATAGTCGAGGTCCCACTGCAGTTCCTCGGGAGAGCGACCGATGCCTGCGGTGCGCACGATCAGACCCATCTTGTCGGGAACCGTCAGGTGGCTCATGGCCTCCTTGAGCTCGCTGCGCTCCTCGCCCTCGATGCGTCGAGATATGCCGCCGGCACGCGGGTTGTTGGGCATGAGTACCAGGAAGCGGCCGGCCAGGCTGATGAAGGTGGTAAGCGCCGCCCCCTTGTTGCCGCGCTCTTCCTTGTCGACCTGAACGATGACTTCCTGGCCTTCCTTGAGCACTTCCTTGATGCTGGGGCGCCCGGAGGGTTCTTTCAGGAAGTAGTCGCGGGAGACCTCCTTGAGGGGCAGGAAGCCGTGGCGTTCGGCACCGAAGTCGACGAAGGCGGCTTCGAGGGAGGGTTCGACCCGGGTGATCTTGCCGCGGTAGATGTTGGCTTTCTTCTGTTCCCGGGCACCGGACTCGATGTCCAGGTCGTAGAGGCGCTGTCCATCGACCAGC
The DNA here is from genome assembly GCF_040196335.1 of Halomonas aquatica. Taxonomy (NCBI): domain Bacteria; kingdom Pseudomonadati; phylum Pseudomonadota; class Gammaproteobacteria; order Oceanospirillales; family Halomonadaceae; genus Halomonas; species Halomonas aquatica. The sequence continues at coordinate 229,070 of NZ_JBEGCJ010000005.1, read as the reverse complement.
GCGACGCGCAGCTCTTCCGGCTGGGTCGCATTGATGAGCATCCGTTTCATGTCGTCTCGCAAATATGGACGCGCCGGATGGCGGTCAACGACGGAGGCGAACCGCTGGCTGCAGCGTGCCTGTGCTCAGCGCATGTCGCGGATGCGGTATAGCGCCCGGCCGTACCGGAGCATCCTTGCACGATGGATCCGGTGCGGCATGATCATGTTGAGTACGGGGCGGTGGCAGGACATGTCTCGGCGGGGCATCGCCCATCCGGTCCTGCGGCCACCGCCAACACCTGGCATTCATCGATTCGCCTACGCCGGCCTCCGGCACGTTGTTGTACGTATCCCTTTCTCTCCTGTTGCGCTGTCATTGGCGCAACAGGAGCCGGGCGTGGCGTGTTATCGCGTGCTTGTCGGCGGCGGGACCCCCCGGATTGGCGAGGGATCGTCGCGGCCTTATCTTTTCGCTTCGGCCTGCGTGTCTGTCGTGCAGGCGCCTTGGGGGTCTTCACTACCCTTTGAAGCGAGTTGTCAATATACCAGCAAAGGGGGTGACCAGCAATTGGCGCAGGATGGTGCCCAGTGCGGTAGAATGCGCCTTTCGAGCGGGTATCCAGTGGAGTGGCGGCATGGCCGAAGGGCGCGAGGTGCAGTGGGTGGAAGTGACCGAGGGCCAGGTCGGACAGCGGGTCGACAATTTCCTGTTGACGCGCATCAAGGGGGCGCCGCGGGCCCTCATCTACCGCATCGTGCGCAAGGGCGAGGTGCGGGTGAACAAGAAGCGGGTCAAGGCCGATACCCGTCTGGCGCTGGGGGATCTGGTGCGCATCCCGCCGCTTCGCCTCAGCCCCCGTGAGGCGGTACGCGAGGTCAGTGACAACCTGCGCAACCTGCTGGCCGGCAGCGTGCTGGTGGAAGGGCGTGACTGGCTGGTGATCAACAAGCCCTCGGGGCTGGCCGTGCATGGGGGCAGCGGGGTCAAGATTGGCCTGATCGAGGCGTTGCGTCAGGTGCGCGAGGACCTCGACTTCCTGGAACTGGTGCACCGCCTGGACCGTGACACCTCCGGCTGCCTGCTGCTGGCCAAGTCTCGCCCGGCGCTGCTGGCGCTCAACGATTCGCTCAAGCAGCACCGCATGGACAAGCAGTACCTGGCGCTGGTAGCCGGCCGCTGGCCGGCACGCAGGGACTTCGTAAGCGCTCGGCTGGATCGCTTCGAGCTGGGCAACGGCGAGCGAAGGGTTCGGGTCGATGCGGCCGGCAAGGTGGCCCGCACCCGTTTCGCGGTGCGCGAGGCCTTCGACAGGGTCACCCTGGTCGAGGCAGAGCCCGTCACCGGGCGGACCCACCAGATCCGTGTGCATGCGGCCCATGCCGGCCACCCGCTGCTGGGCGACGACAAGTACGGCAGCCGAGAGAGCCAGCGCCTGGCGGCAGGGCTCGGCCTCTCGCGCCTTTTTCTGCATGCCGCATCGCTCAGCTTTCCCGAGCCTACCAGTGGCCGCCCCGTGCAGATCAGGGCCCCCCTGCCCGACGATCTCGAGGCGGCGCTCACTCGCGCCCGCCAGTCCCGCTGACAGGAGGCTTCATGCGCTACCGACTGGCCATCTTCGACTGGGATGGCACCCTGATGGACTCCATTGCTCGTATCGTCTCCTGCATGCAGGCAGCCTCTCGTGATGCCGGCTGGGGCGAGGTCGAGGCGGAGGCGGTACGCAACATCATCGGCCTCGGCCTGCCCGAGGCCATTGCCACCTTATTCCCTGGTATCGACGCCGAGCGTGCCGAACGGCTCAAGGCTCGCTACGCCTATTATTTTGTCGAAGGGGACACGACTCCCATGGTCTTCTATCCGGGGGTCGAGAGCGGCCTCGAACGGCTGCGACGCCGCGAGGGCCAGCGGCTGGCGGTGGCCACTGGCAAGAGTCGCCGTGGCCTGGATCGCATCTTCCGCGAGAGCGGAAGCGGTGACTGGTTCCATGCCAGCCGCACCGCCGACGAGACTCTCTCCAAGCCCCATCCCCTCATGCTCGAGGAGCTTCTCGCCGAGCTCGACGTCGAGGTCGGCGAGGCGGTGATGGTCGGCGATACGGAATATGATCTTGAGATGGCCAGGGCGCTGAACATGGACCGGGTCGCGGTGACCTGGGGGGTGCATGCCCCGGCCCGGCTGTCCGCCAGCCGTCCGGTGTTCACCGCCTCGGCGGTGCCCGAGCTCTTCGACTGGCTGCACGGCTAGCACACCAAGGGACAGCAATGCCATGAGTGATGACGACAAGCGAGACGACCGCTGGACGACAGGTCCGGAGCTGACCCGGGAGCAGGCGCGCCTGGCGCGCCAGTCAACGAGGGCCGATGCCTCCATGCCACGTGACGAGGACCCCGAGACGCTGCGCGAGCGCCAGCGCCTCGTCCAACTGGAGATGATGGACCGCTGGATCGGCGGTGTGCTGGCCGAGCAGCGTCGCTCGCGCCGGTGGAAGCTGTTCTTTCGTTTCTTCTTCATCCTGCTGATCCTGGCCTCGCTTTCCACTACCTTCTACGGGCTCTTCATCGCCCCAGGGGCCGGCGCGCCCGCCGAGCCGCACCTCGGGATCGTCGAGGTGAAGGGCGTGATCGACAGCGAGTCGCCGGCCAGCGCCGAGCGCATCATCGAGGGTCTCGAGCGGGCCTGGAAGGCCGAGAAGGCCCAGGCGGTTGTGCTGCACATCAACAGTCCCGGCGGCAGCCCGGTGCAGTCCCAGCGCATCTTCGATGCGGTGATGCGGCTGCGCGACGCCGGTGACAAGCCCATTATCGCGATGATCGAGGATATCGGGGCCAGTGGCGCCTACTACGTGGCAGCCGCGGCCGACGAGATCGTCGCCGCCCCGGCGAGCCTGGTGGGCTCGATCGGGGTGATCCATGCGGGTTTCGGCTTCGAGGAGGCCATCGGTCGCCTCGGAGTGGAGCGGCGAGTCTTCATAGCCGGAGAGAACAAGGCTTTCCTCGACCCTTTCTCCGATATCGCCCAGGTCCAGCGCGAGTTCTGGCAGGAGGTGCTGGCCACCACCCACCGGCAGTTCATCGGCGATGTCCGCAAAGGGCGGGGTGATCGTCTGGCCGATGACGAGCGGCTGTTCAGCGGGCTGATCTGGAGTGGCGAGCAGGCCCTGGAACTCGGCCTCGTGGATGGGCTCGGCAGCCTGGATACCCTGGCGCGCCGCTTCGAGGGGGCAAAGTTTCAAGACTACACGCCGCGCCTGGCCCCCCTGGAGCGGATCTCCCGTCAGTTCGGCCGGGTCGCCGCCGAGTGGCTGGGCGCATCGTCGGCCACCTCGCCGGTACGCTACCAGCTCAACTGATGGTGACACGCCATAAAGGAGCAAGCGATCAGGAGGCTCCTTGCTGCCGGGGTGAAACCCGGTCGCGGGGAGGATCCAGCCCTGCCTCCCGCAGCATCTCGCAGAGGCGGATCAATGGCAGTCCGACGAGGGTGTTGGGGTCGTTACCCTCGAGTCGCTCGAACAGCGCGATGCCCAGGCCCTCCATGCGAAAGCTGCCTGCACAGTCCAGTGGCTTTTCTCGCGCCACGTAGGCCGCGATCTCCGTCTCGTCGAGGCGGCGGAACACCACATCGTAGCTCTCGTGGCAGACGCGGTGTCGGCAGCGCCCCGTATCGATCAGCGCCAGGCCGGTGAGAAAGCGCACCCGTTGGCCGGAGAAGCGGGCCAACTGGGCACGGGCACTGGCCTCGTCGCCGGGCTTGCCGAGGATCTCGCCCTCGAAGAGCGCCACCTGATCGGAGCCGACGATCAGGTGGTCGGGCCAGGCCTCTGCCAGCCGCTCGGCCTTGGCCAGCGCCAGGCGATGCACCAGGGTCTCCGGCGCCTCTCCAGGGCGAGGCGTCTCGTCGATATCGGGACTCTCCCAGGCATAGGGGAGATCGAGGCGGTCGAGCAGTTGGCGCCGCCAGCGAGAGCCTGAGGCGAGGATCAGACGGGGCATGGGGCCTCCTTCGCAACACGTCGTGTGGGGCGGGTGGGCGAGGGCGTCGCCTGGCCATTGTAACCCGGGGCGATGGCGGCTTTGACAGGGGAAGGGGGACTGCCTATCATTGCGCGCCTATGTTGACCTCAAGACTCCCCGGCAGGGTCGAGCCCTACAAGCTCGCGGCCCGCGCCGAACACCTGGAAGGCCTGGTGGCGCTCGCCGAGCTGGCACGACTCGAAGAGGAAGTCGGCGCCCAGACCGGCGATGGTCAGGTGTGGCTGGATTTCGCCATCGATCCCCAGGGACGCCGGGAGATACGCGGTCACCTGGAGGCGGAGCTGCAGTTGCCGTGCCGGCGCTGTCTCCGACCCATGGCGCAGCATGTCGAGAGCGATTTCCGGCTGGGAATGGTGACCAGTGACGACCTGGCCGCCGAGCTGCCGAGCACTCATGAACCGGTGCTGGTGGAGAACGAACAGCTGAACCTGCTGGTGGTGGTCGAGGATGAGCTCATCCTCAGCCTGCCCCAGGTGGTTTACCACGACGAGGCCGAGTGTCCGGTCTCGCGCGACCAGCTGAACAGCGGGGAGTCGACCGATGAGTCGGTCGACTCCCCGGCGAGCCCCTTCGATGTGCTGCGGCAGATCAAGGGAAAACTCTGATACATCCTCGTTTCACTCTGGAGTGAGAACCCATGGCAGTTCAAAAGAACCGCAAGACCCGTTCCAAGCGCGGAATGCGTCGCAGCCACGACGCCCTGAGCGCTGCAGCCCTGTCCCAGGACAAGGAGACCGGTACCACTCACCTGCGTCACCACGTGGCGCCGGACGGTTTCTATCGTGGCCGCAAGGTCGTCGACGCCTGAATCGATAGCGCCTCGGGTGGTAATGGCTGGCCGTTGACATGCTGATCGCCATCGATGCGATGGGCGGTGATCTGGGCCCCCGGCCGGCCATCATCGGCTCTGCCGAAGCGGCCAGTGACGACCCCGATCTCGTCCTTCGGTTGTTCGGCCCCGCCGAGCTGCTGGAGGATGAGATATCGCGCCTGCCGCGGCAGCTTGCCGCGGTGGCATCGCGTCTGCAGGTCAGTGACGCCCCCGGGATGGTCTGGCAGTCTCAGCGACCCAGTGAGGCGCTGCGCCACGGGGCCGATACCAGCATGGCCAGGATGTTGGGCTGCATCGCCGATGGCGACGCCGAGGCCGGGGTCAGCGCCGGTAACACCGGCGCCTTGATGGCCCTGGCCCGGCGGGCGCTGGGGACGGTGGCGGGCATCCCGCGACCGGCCATCAGTACCGCCATTCCCACTCGTGACGGGGGGCGCTGCTATCTGCTCGACCTCGGCGCCAACGTGGAAGTCAGTGCAGCGCGACTCATCGACTTCGCCCTGATGGGTGAGGTCATGTCTCGCCATGTGGACGGCCTGGAGGCGCCGCGAGTGGCGCTTCTCAACGTCGGCGTCGAGGGCACCAAGGGCACTGGCAGCGTGCGGGAAGCCGATGCCTGGCTGCGTCAGCATCCTGGCATTGCCTACCTCGGATACGTGGAAGGCGACGGGATCTTCAGCGGCGCCGCCGATGTGGTGGTCTGCGACGGCTTCGTCGGCAACGCGGTGCTCAAGGCCAGCGAGGGCCTGGCGCGGCTGCTGGTGGGGCGGGTGCAGGCGACCTTCGAGGCCCACTGGGGCAGCCGCCTGGTAGGACTGCTTGCCCGTCCTGCACTGCGTCGCCTCAAGGGTGAACTCGATCCCGTCCGCTACAATGGTGCCAGCATGCTGGGCCTGGCAGGTATCGTGATCAAGAGTCACGGTAGCGCCGACGCCATGGGGTTCCGCTTCGCTGTGCAGCGGGCGGTGAATGAAGTGAGTCGCGACCTGCCCAGCCGGCTGGCCGCTGAGCTGGACCATCGTCGGTCCTCTGTCGATTCGGCCGCCGTCGGTCGAGTCGAGAGCGGATCCAGGCCCGAGGGGCCGATCCTGCCGGGTGCGACCGGCATCGACGACAGTCAACAAGCGCAAAGGTGATCGACATGACACAATCCCTTGCCCTCATCTTTCCCGGGCAGGGCTCGCAGCAGATCGGCATGCTGCGCGAGCTGGCAGAGCGCTACAGCGTAGTGCGCACCACCTTCGAGGAAGCCTCCGACGCCCTGGGCTACGACCTCTGGCAGGTGGTGCAGGAGGGGCCTGCCGAGTCGTTGAATGCCACGGCCTGCACCCAGCCGGCGCTGCTCACCGCCAGTGTCGCCATCTGGCGCGTCTGGCAGGAGCTTGAGGGCCCAAGGCCCGGTGCCATGGCCGGCCACAGCCTGGGCGAGTACAGTGCCCTGGTCTGTGCTGGCGCCTTGACCTTCGCAGAGGGCGTGCGGCTGGTGAAGCTGCGTGGCGAGGCGATGCAGGCGGCGGTTCCCGTGGGCGAGGGCGCCATGGCGGCGATTCTCGGCCTGGACGACGAGGCCGTCGAGCAGGCCTGTGCCAGTGCAGCTGACGGCGACGTGGTCGCCGCGGTCAACTACAATGCCCCGGGGCAGGTGGTGATCGCCGGGAGCAAGGCGGCGGTCGATCGTGCCATCGTGGCGTGCCAGGAAGCCGGGGCGAAGCGTGCCATGCCGCTGCCGGTCTCGGTGCCGTCTCACTGTGACCTGATGCGTCCGGCTGCAGAGCGTCTGGATGCGGCCATGGATGAAGTCGAGTTGCGCTCGCCGCGCTACACGGTCTACCAGAACGTCGATGCCCAGGCCCATGCCGACGTGTCGACCCTGCGCACCCGTCTGGTCGAGCAGCTTTATCAGCCGGTACGCTGGACCTCCTGCATCGAGGCGATGACCGGCAAGGGTGCCGAAGTGTTCATCGAGTGCGGGCCGGGCAAGGTGCTCACCGGGCTCAACAAGCGAATTGCACGGGGCAGCAGGGGGCTGGCGGTCAACGACCCGGACAGCCTCTCCGCGGCCCTCGAACTGGCCAGGGAAGCCGTCGACCAGTCACCGTCGGCCAATGGCTGATCCATCTCTCGGACCTAGACGGAAGAGACCATGACAACCGAGCGTAGAGTCGCCCTGATCACCGGGGCCAGTCGCGGCATCGGCCGCGCCATCGCCCATGAGCTGGGCCGTCAGGATCGCATCGTGATCGGCACCGCGACGAGCGATGCTGGAGCCGAGCGGATCGGTGCCGACCTCGCCGCGGCGGGCATCCAGGGGGCTGGCCGCAAGCTGAACGTCACCGACCAGGCCAGCGTCGATGCGCTGGTCAAGGCGGTGACCGAGGAGTTCGGCGCCCCCACCATCCTGGTCAACAATGCCGGCATCACGCGCGATAACCTGCTGATGCGCATGAAGGAGGACGAGTGGGACTCGGTGATCGACACCAACCTCAAGTCCGTCTATCGCGTCAGCAAGGCCTGCCTGCGTGGCATGACGCGGGCTCGCTTCGGGCGTATCGTATCCATCAGTTCGGTGGTGGCCACCATGGGCAATCTTGGGCAGACCAACTATGCTGCCGCCAAGGCGGGCATGGAAGGTTTCACCCGGGCGCTGGCCCGCGAAGTCGCCTCGCGTGCCATTACCGTCAATGCGGTGGCCCCCGGCTTCATCGCCACCGACATGACCGAGTCACTTCCGGAAGAGCAGCACAAGATGTTGCTCGGCCAGATTCCCCTTTCACGGCTCGGTGAGCCCGAAGAGATCGCAGCGGCGGTGGGCTTCCTGACCGGCGAGACGTCGGGCTATATCACCGGCGAGACCCTGCATGTCAACGGTGGCATGAACATGCGTTGAGGCCCTCGGGGGAAGGCGGTTGCGCCGACCTCGGGGCGTCTATAAACTACTCCGCAGCTTCCGGCTAGCGGATCTGGAACCTTAACGGCTGGTTTTCTTAACGGCCAATGTGAACGACTGGAGTACGTCATAATGAGCACCATCGAAGAGCGCGTGAAGAAGGTTGTTGCCGAGCGTCTGAACGTCAAGGAAGAAGACATCCAGAACTCCTCTTCCTTCACCGAGGACCTCGGCGCCGATTCCCTGGATACCGTCGAGCTGGTGATGGCGCTCGAAGAGGAGTTCGATACCGAGATTCCCGACGAGGAAGCCGAGAAGATCACCACCGTTCAGGAAGCCATCGACTACGTTAACGCCCACCAGTAAGGTGGCGGTCGATACCGCTTGCTGAGGCGTCCGGGGCCAAGGCCCCGTGGAGAGCCGTCCTGCTGTGGCAGGACGGCTCTCGTGCTATGTGCGACGGGATCTTGCCGAGCCCTCACAGGTCGGGGAGACTCGGGTATAATGCGCGCAATGACGACCCCGGAGTGGGGTCGTGTCACCAAGGTTGTCTGGAGGAAAGCTGATGGCTCGTAGAAGGGTTGTGGTGACCGGACTGGGTCTGGTCACGCCGGTGGGGAATACCGTGAAGGAGAGCTGGTCCAGCATTCTGGCTGGCAAGAGCGGTGTGTCTCCCATCGAACACTTCGATGTCAGCGCCTTCAACACGCGCTTCGGCGGGTCGGTGAAGGACTTCGACATCAGTCCGTATCTCAATCCCAAGGAAGCCCGCAAGATGGACCTGTTCATCCAGTATGGGATGGCGGCGGGCGGACAGGCGATTGCCGATGCCGGGATCGAGTGCACCGAAGAGAATGCCGATCGCATCGGCGTGGCCATCGGTTCTGGGATCGGTGGCTTGCCGATGATCGAGCACAACCACAATGCCCTGCTGAATGGCGGGGCGAGAAAGATCTCGCCGTTCTTCGTGCCGGGTTCGATCATCAACATGATCTCCGGCAACCTGGCGATTCAGCATGGCTTTCGCGGGCCCAATATCGCGATCACCACTGCCTGTACCACCGGGACCCATAACATCGGCTACAGTGCCCGCACCATTGCCTATGGCGATGCCGACGTGATGGTCTGCGGTGGCGCCGAGATGGCGACCACGCCCCTGGGCCTCGGCGGTTTCTCGGCGGCCCGGGCGCTGTCCACCCGCAACGACGACCCGGCCTCGGCGAGTCGCCCCTGGGATCGTGACCGTGATGGTTTCGTGCTCTCCGACGGTGCCGGTGTGGTCGTGCTCGAGGAGTACGAGCAGGCGAAGGCCCGTGGGGCGACCATCTATGCCGAGCTCACCGGCTTCGGCATGAGCGACGATGCCTACCACATGACGGCGCCGCCGGAAGACGGCCGCGGGGCCGCCAGGTCCATGCGCAATGCCATTCGTGATGCCGGTATCGATCCCTCGGCCGTCGACTACATCAATGCCCACGGCACTTCGACCGCCGCCGGCGACTTGGCTGAGAGCCGTGCCGTCGAGCAGGTAATGGGTGAGGCCGCCAAGTCGGTGGCGGTCAGCTCCACCAAGTCGATGATCGGCCACCTGCTGGGGGCCGCCGGTGCCGTGGAGGCGGTGTTCTGCGTACTGGCGATCCGCGATCAGGTGGCCCCGCCGACGATCAACCTGGACACCCCCCAGGAAGGCTGCAATCTCGACTATGTGCCGCATACCGCTCGCGAGATGAAGATCGACGTCAGCCTGTCGAATTCCTTCGGCTTCGGCGGCACCAACGGCACGCTGGTCTTCACCAGGGTGTGACTCCGCGGAGGGGGCAAGACGTGACAGCTGAGGCGGCGGAGAACGGCTGGCCGTTGGAGGACCGTGGTGCCGCTTTCGGTGATGGCCTCTTCGAGACCGTGCTGGTGCGCGACGGCGCTCCCCTGTTATGGGAACAGCATCTGGCGCGCCTGGCCCGAGGCTGCCGGATGCTGGGGATTTCCCTGCCCGCTCGGGAGCATCTGGAGCGGCCGCTGGTTGATGCCGGCGAGGGGCTCTCGGTCCTCAAGCTGATCCTGACCCGCGGTAGCGGCGGTCGTGGCTATGCGCTCCCTGACACCTCCGAGCCCCGTCTGCGTTGGCGACTGGCGCCCTTCATGCCCAGTCCAGAGCGCTGGCGCCGGGGGGTACGGGTGCGCCACTGCCGCTTGCGGCTGGGCATCCAGCCGGCGCTTGCAGGGCTGAAGCACCTCAATCGACTCGAGAATGTCCTGGCCCGGGCCGAGTGGTCCGATGACGACACGGCAGAGGGTCTGCTCAGCGACAGCGAGGGTCGTCTGGTGGAGGCAACCTGCATGAATCTCTTCTGGCAGCGTGACGGCATTCTGGAGACACCCAGGCTCGATCGCTGCGGCGTGGCCGGCACCCTGCGGACGGTCCTGCTTGATCGCCTGCCAATCCGCGAGGTCGATGCCTTCCCCCAGTTGCTGGAGCAGGTCGAGGCACTTTGGCTCGGCAATTCGCTGCAGGGAGTCTGGCCGGTAGCCTGGCTCGATGATGCGCAGGGCCGGGCAGTTCAGCGCTGGTCCATCGGGCCGCAGCATCGTCGCCTGCAGGCCGTCGCCCATGATGCGCTGGGCTTCCCATCCCGGCTTGATGACTGAACGAGGAAACGCATGCTGCGTCTGGTGAAAATCCTGCTGGTCCTGTCCGTGCTTGCGGCCGTGGCGCTGTTTGCTGGCCACCGTTACTGGCAGTCGCGACTCGCGGCCCCCATCGCGATAGACGAACCGACTCTCTACGAGGTGCCGGTCGGTGCCGGCTTCCATCGCGTGGTCGGTGAACTGGCCGAGCAAGGCATTCTCGTCGAAGACTGGGCTTTCCGCCTGCTGGTCCGCCTGGAGCCCGAGAGCCTGCCTGCCCTGCGTCCCGGGGAGTACCGGCTGATGCCCGGGATGAGTGGTCGAGAACTGTTGGCTCTGCTGGGCAGCCATGAGGTCGTCACCTATCCGTTGACCATCCCTGAAGGTTGGACCTTCAGTCAGATGCGCGAGGCGCTCGATGGTGCCCCCAAGCTTGCGCACCGCACCACCGGACTCAGTGACGCCGAGGTGATGGCGCTGCTCGACCGCGAGCAGCGCCATCCCGAGGGCTGGTTCTTCCCCGATACCTATCGCTATCACAAGGGGTTGAGTGACCTCGTGATCCTGCGTCAGGCCCTCGAGCGCATGGAGACTACCCTCGAGACCATCTGGGAGACCCGCGACGAGGACCTGCCGCTGGAGAGTGCCTACGAAGCGCTTATCATGGCCTCGCTGATCGAGCGCGAGACCGGCGCGCCCGAAGAGCGGCCCCAGATCGCTGGCGTCTTCAAGCGTCGTCTGGAGCGGGGCATGCGCCTGCAGACCGATCCCACCGTGATCTATGGCATGGGTGAGCGGTATGAGGGCAATATCACTCGGTCTGACCTGCGCGAGGCGACACCCTATAACACCTACGTTATCGATGGCCTTCCCCCGACGCCGATTGCCTTGCCGGGACAGGCTGCACTGGAAGCCGCCGTGCAGCCGGCCGAGGGCGAGACGTTCTATTTTGTCGCGCGGGGCGACGGCACTCATCACTTCTCGCGTACCCTGCGCGAACACAACAACGCGGTGAACCGGTATATCCGCAATCGCTGACCACGGAGTGGCATCCGACATGACCGAGCGTGGACGATTCATCACCCTGGAAGGTGGTGAAGGGGTGGGGAAATCCACCAACCTCGCCCTGGTGGTCGAACACCTCAGGGGCCATGGGCACGAGGTAGTGGCGACCCGCGAGCCCGGCGGAACTCCCCGGGCGGAGGACATTCGCCGGCTGCTGCTGGACCCCGTCGAGGAGGAGCCCCTGGCCCCCGATGCCGAACTGCTTCTTGTGTTCGCCGCCCGGGCCCAGCACCTGGCGAGGGTGGTGCGACCGGCGCTCGAGCGAGGTGCCTGGGTGGTCTGCGACCGATTCACCGACGCCACCTATGCCTACCAGGGCGGTGGGCGCCGCATCGAGGCATCGCGCATCGCCGAACTCGAGGCCTTTACTCAGCAGGGTCTCGAACCCGATCTCACCCTGCTGCTGGACATGCCCATGGCCGCCGCCCAGCGGCGCCTCGACGAGCGACTCCATGGCCAGGGTGAGACCCGCGACCGCTTCGAGCGCGAGCGCGCCGAGTTCTTCGAGGCGGTGCGCCAGGCCTACCTCGCCCGTGCCGCCTCGGCCCCCGATCGCATGGCGGTGATCGATGCCAGTGCCGACCTCGAGGAGGTCAAGGCCGAGCTGCTGGCCCGTCTGGACGAGCGGATGGCGACATGGCGATGACCCCCGTCGAGGTGCCTCCCCCGCTGCCCTGGCTGATGCCGCGCTGGCGCGAGCTGGTCAGGCTGGCCGAGGCCGGACGACTGCCCCATGCCCTGTTGATCTCGGGAGCTCACGGCATCGGCAAGCATTCCCTGGCCGAGGCCCTGGTGGCACGCACCCTATGCGCCTCGCCGGGCGACAACGCCTGCGGCCGCTGCCACGCCTGCCATATGCTGGCCTCGGGTTACCATCCGGACCTGCTGCGGGTAGAGCCGGAAGAGGGCAAGCGACTGATTCGCATTGCACCGATTCGCGAGGTCAATGCCTTCGTCGCCCAGACCGCTCAGCAGGGTGGCTATCGTGTGATCGTGATCGCGCCGGCCGAGGCCATGAACGTTGCGGCCTCCAATGCGCTGCTCAAGAGCCTTGAGGAGCCGGGCGACCGGACGCTCTTCGTGCTGCTCTCCGACATCCCTTCGCGACTGCTGCCCACCATCCGCTCGCGCTGCCAGCACTGGAGCCTGGCCGTGCCCGAAGAGGCCGAATGCCGGCCCTGGCTGACCGAGCAGCTGGGGGGCGAGGAAGAGGCCCACTTCTGGTTTCGGGCCGCCGGGGGGCTGCCCCTGCGCGCCCTGGAACTCGCAGAGCCGGCCTCCCGGGCACTGCGTCAGCAGCTGGTCGATACCTTCGAGGCCCTGGTTCGGGGTGCCGAGCCGGTGGCCGAGGCGGCGCGCCTGGATCGACAGTCCATCGATGCCATCCTGTGGTACGGTATCACCTGGCTTGAGGACCTGATCCGCCTGGGGCTCTCGGGTGACGCCACGGAGCTTCGCAATCCCGACCTGCTGGTGCTCTATCGCCAGGCGGTCAAGAATGCACGGGTACGCGACTGGTTTCGCCTGCTGGATTACGCCCGCGAGCAGCGACGGCTGCTCGCCGAGGGCGGCAACCCCAACCCCCAGTTGGCCCTAGAGGCCTGGCTGGTTCGCTGGTCCACGCTGCTGCGCTCTTGAAAATGGAGGCACCATGGCCGCTCAGAAAGCGCTCTCCCTCACCATCAAGGATGTCCAGACCCTGCTCTCGGCCTACATGCCAGTGCTCGAGCGTGGTGGCATCTTCGTGCCCACCCGCGAACGCTATGAACTGGGCCAGGAGGTCTTCCTGCTGCTCATGCTTCCCGGTGACGAGGAGCGGATGCCGGTCACCGGTCAGGTGATCTGGGTCTCGCCCGAGGGCGTGGCCGGCCGTCGGGTCCCCGGTATCGGCATCCACTTCGGTGTCGATGACCAGGCCGTTCGTGACCGCATCGAGACCCTGCTGGCCGGCCAGCTGGACAAGGGCGCTCCGACCTACACGCTCTGAGGGCCCCGGGCCGGTCGGCCTTCCTGAACCCACTTCCCGACTTCGGTATTCCCCTGCATGTTCGTCGACTCTCACTGCCATCTCGACCGCCTCGATCCCGGTACCCATGGCGGCGATCTCGCTGCCACCCTGGAGTCCGCGCGCGCCCGTGACGTGCGCCAGTTCCTGGCCATCGCCGTGACCCTGGAGGACATGCCGACCCTGGCCGAGATCAGCCGGGCTCATGATGACGTGGTAATCTCGGCCGGGGTACATCCCCTCCAGTGGCTAGAGGAGGAGCCGAGCGTGGCGTCGATCACCGAGACGGCCGAGCGCTTTGGCGCCGTGGCAATCGGCGAGTGCGGCCTGGACTATCATTATCTCGACAAGGCGCCCGACAAGGTGCCCCCCCGTGATGTGCAGCACGAGCGCTTCCGTCGCCAGCTGATCGCCGCCACCGAACTTGATCTGCCGGTGATCATTCACACCCGCGAGGCCCGCGAGGATACCCTGGCGCTGATCCGTGAGCACACTGACCCGGCCGTGGGCGGGGTGCTGCACTGCTTCACCGAGGATCTCGACATGGCCCGGGAGGCGGTGCGCCATGGTTTCTATATCTCGCTATCCGGCATCGTCACCTTCCGCAATGCCGAGTCGCTGCGCGATGTGGCGCGGCGAGTGCCGCTGGACCGGCTGCTGATCGAGACCGACAGCCCCTATCTGGCCCCGGTGCCGCATCGTGGCAAACCCAACGAGCCTGCCTGGGTGGTGGAAGTGGCCGAGTGCATTGCCAGCGCGCGGGGCATCAGCATCGAGGAGGTCGCCGCCCAGACCACCGCCAATTTCTATCACCTGTTCCGTGCGGCGGCCCCCGAGGCGCCGGCGAGCGTCCGCCAGGCCCTTTCCCGCGCCGGCCTGGTCTAGGCGCGGGAGACGCAACCGACAAAGGCCGCTTCCATGACCCTCGACCCACTGCTGGCACAGATCGACCCGCATGGCGAGATCCCGCCCGTGGATCGCTGGCACCCCGAGCAGCGTGGCGAGATGGATCTGACGATCGCCGCCGACGGACGCTGGCTGCATGAGGGCGAGGCCATCGCCCGCCCGCGACTGGTGAGACTGCTGTCGACCATCCTGCGCCGCGAACCCGATGGCGACCACTGGCTGGTGACGCCGGCCGAGATGCAGCGCATTCGCGTCGAGGATCGCCCCTTCCTGATCATCGATGCCGAACCCGATGAGTCGGGCGACTGGTGGCTCACCACCAACGTCGGTGACCGGGTCCGGCTCGATGAGGCGTGCCGGCTCAGCCTCAGCGATACGCCCGGCGGTGAGTCGATACCCGAGGTGCAGGTCCGCTTCGGCCTCGCCGCCCGGCTGGGGCGAAACGTCTACTACCGGCTGGTGGAGCAGGCCGAAACGCGCGCGGTCGGCGATGGCGTCTTCGAGCTGGGGCTGACCAGCCACGGTGCCTGGCAGCCCCTGGGGCGGCTGCACGAAGGCGAACGACCCGACGACGAGTTCCCATGCGGATGAACGCGTCTCCGATCCCCCCGCTGACGCTTGAGCAGCAGGCCGTGGTCGCCCACGATCAGGGGCATGCCCGGGTCGCGGCCGTTGCCGGTGCCGGCAAGACCACCACCATGGTGGCCCGCGTGCTGCACCTGCTGGCGCGCGGCGTGCCTCCGGCGCGGATTCTGGTGCTGATGTTCAACCGCTCTGCTCGCGAGGACTTCCAGGCCAGGCTCGCGGCCATGGCGCCCGCCGGTCAGGCGTTGCCCGACGTGCGCACCTTCCACGCGCTCGGCCATCGGCTTACCGCCAGCCTGAACCGTTGGGGCGCCCTGGCCCCCCGCCAGCTGCTCACCGCCGACTGGCAGCTCGAACGGTTGCTGCGACAGGCGACGCTCGCGGCGCTGGGCGAGGAGCCCGAGGCCCGAGAGACGGCGCTGGACGCCGAGCGACTCGAGGCGCTGGCCCACTTCTGTGGCCTGGTGAAGGCCGAGATGGCCTCGCCGGCCGATCTTCATGCTCGACTCGACTTCGGCGAGCAGACCGGCCATTTCGTGGCGGCCTTCGAGCATGCCGAGCGGCTGCTGGCCGATCAGGGTCTGATGACCTTCGCCGACTTGCTCTATCGTCCACTGCTGGCCCTGGAGGCAGATGCTACGCTGCGTCGTCGGGTGCAGGGCTTCCTCGATCATGTGGTCATCGACGAGTACCAGGACATCAATACTGCCCAGCAGCGCCTGCTGGCGGTGCTCGCCGGCCGGCAGGCCGAGGTCATGGCCGTTGGCGATGCCAACCAGTGCATCTACGAGTGGCGCGGCGCCCATCCCGACACCATGCTGGAGAACTTCACCGCCACCTTTGGTGCGGCCCGCGACTATCCTCTCTCCACCACCTTTCGTCATGGTCATGCCCTGGCGCTGGCCGCCAACCATGCGATCGCCGCCAATCGGCGACGCCCCGACCAGCTTTGCCTGGCGGCGCCCGGGAACCCCCGGACCGGTCTGTCGGTGGGGCAGGGCAGCCGGGGGCTTCTCGATGAGATCCGTGCCTGGCGTCACCAGGGCCGCGGCCTCGACGAGGCCTGCCTGCTGGTTCGCAGCTGGGCGCTCTCGGTGCCGTTGCAGCTGGCGCTGCTGCGTCAAGGCATTCCCTTCCGGCTGGCCCGGGAGGACCGCTTCGTCTTCCGGTTGCCGCTGGTGGAGGCCCTGGCCGGCTACCTGCGGCTGGCACTGGAGCCCCTGCGGCTCCAGGATCCTGGGCATCTGGCCATGCTGCTGGCCCATCCTACCTGCTTTGTGGCCAGGGAGCGGATCGCCGCCCTGGCCACCCGGTTGTCCGAGACCCAACGCTGGCCGGAGCGCCACGACACCCTGCTGGAAGGGCTCAAGCCCCACCAGCGGCGAACCCTCAAGCGACGCTGGTCGTTGCTCTGCGAGTTGCCCCGGATGTCCGCCTGGCCGCCGGCCCGGCTGCTCGAGCATGTACTCCAGGCCGTGGAGGCCGAGAAGGTGCTGAAGCGGGCGGCCGCCCGGCGTGACAAGGGCGAGGAAGACGTGCGTCTGATCGACGTGCTGGTCGAGCAGGCCCGTGAACTGGGCGATGACACCGCCGCCTTCATCGAGCTGCTGTGTCGACCGGTCGAGAATCGTCAGGACGGCGTGCTGATCACCACCGTGCATGGGGCCAAGGGGCTCGAATGGCCGCTGGTGTTGGTGGCCGGCACCAACGAGGAGGACTTTCCTCACTATACTCGCGACAACCCCCTGACCCCGCGACGGCTGGAAGAGGAGCGACGGCTCTTCTACGTCGCCATCACCCGGGCTCGGGAGCGCCTGGTGCTGCTCCATGATGGCGGGGACCATCGCCCCAGCCGCTTCATCGGTGAATCCGCCTGGGAAGACGGCCAGCGGGTGGCTCGACGGCTGGCCGAGGAGGACGCGGTCGAGCCGGATGCCCCGCTGGAGGTCTCAGACCCGGAACTGGTCGAGAGCTACCTGGTGTCGCTGGGGCATTCACTGCCATTGGCCAAGTCCCGATCGGTGCGAGGTGAGCCGGGCTCCGGGCCGTCAGTGCCGGCTCACTTCCGGGTTGGCCAGGCAGTCCGTCACGCGGTGTTCGGCGAGGGCAGGATCGACGTGGTGGAGGGAGACCCGGACAATCCGGTGATCGAGGTACGTTTCCGCACGGCTGGCCGGCGCCGCCTGATCGCCTGCCGGGCGCCTATCGAACTTCTGGACGGAGTCGACGCATGACACAGCCACTGATCTCGGCCGGCACCCTGGCCGCTGCCCTCGGGGGGCGCAACCCGCCCCGCCTGCTGGATTGCCGCGCCCGTCTGGGAGCCCCCGATGACGGCCGCAGATTGTGGTGGGAGGCCCATCTGCCGGGCAGTTACCACCTCGACCTCGACCGCGACCTGGCCGGGCCGCCGGGGGAGGGGGGCCGACATCCGCTTCCCGCGCCCGAGGCCTTCACCGAGGTCCTTCAACGCCTGGGGATCACGCCACAACAGCCCGTGGTGGTCTATGACGACATGGGTGGGCAACTGGCGGCGGCGCGGGCCTGGTGGATGCTCGCCTGCTGGGCGGGGCATCCCGACGTGCGCCTGCTCGATGGTGGAATCAAGGCCTGGCTGGCAGCGGGTGGGGAGCTTCACGAGGATGGTGATCCGGAAGTCATGCCGGCAGCGTCTCACTGGCAGCCGACGTATCGTGACGCGGCGCGTATCGAGGTGGACGAAGTCATTGCCGAGGGGGCGATGATGCTCGATGCCCGTAGCCACGAGCGCTTTCGGGGCGAGGCCGAGCCCGTGGACCCGGTGGCAGGACACATTCCCGGCGCGGTGTGTCGCCCCAGCGCCGATAACCTCGATGAGATGGGGTTCTTCAAGAGCGCCAGGGTACTGGCAAGCGAAATGCCCGAGGCCGAGTCGATCATTGCTTACTGCGGCTCAGGGGTGACCGCCTGCCACAACATCCTGGCCTGCGCCATCGCCGGCCGACCCTTGCCCAGGCTCTATGTCGGCTCCTGGAGCGAGTGGATCCGGGACTCCTCCCGGCCCGTCGCCACCGGCGACTGAGCTGCCGTTTCCCAGGCGCTGTCCATGAAAACGCCCCGCAGGCACTTTGCCTGCGGGGCGTTTTGCGTTCCGCTCCTCTGCAAGGAGGTTCCTTCACATGTTGGGGTAGTTCGGTCCGCCGCCACCCTCGGGTGCCACCCAGGTGATGTTCTGGGCCGGGTCCTTGATGTCGCAGGTCTTGCAGTGCACGCAGTTCTGAAAGTTGATCTGGAACCGCGGCTTGCCATCGTCACCCTCGATCACCTCGTAGACCCCGGCCGGGCAATAGCGGCTGGCCGGCTCGGCATAGTCGGGCAGGTTGTCGCGGATCGGCAGCTCGGGGTCGTCCAGCCTCAGGTGGCAGGGCTGGTCCTCCTCGTGGTTGGTATTCGACAGGAACACCGAGGAGGGCTTGTCGAAGGAGATCTTGCCGTCGGGCTTGGGGTAGTCGATCTTCTCGCTCTCGGCCGCCTTCTTCAGCGTCGCGTGGTCCGGCGTGGTGTCGTGGACGTTGGGCAGCTTGCCGCCGAGGAGCTGGTCGAGGAAGTTGTAGGCGCCGCCCCCGACGGTGCCGTACTTGTGTATCGCCGGGCCGAAGCTCGCGCTCTCCTTGAGCTCCTGATAGGCCCAGCTCGCCTCCCAGTGGTCGGTGAAGGCGGTCAGCTCGTTGCCGCCCTCGTCACCTTGCTGCAGGGCCGCGAAGACCGCCTCGGCCGCCACCAGGCCGGACTTCATGGCGGTGTGCAGGCCCTTGATCTTGGCAAAGTTCAGGGTGCCGGCGTCGCAGCCGATCAGCAGGCCGCCGGGGAAGGTCATCTTCGGCAGGCAGTTGAGTCCGCCCTTGGCGATGGCTCGGGCGCCGTAGGCCACGCGCTTGCCGCCCTCCAGGTGCTGCTTGAGCACCGGGTGGTGCTTCATGCGCTGGAACTCGTCGAAGGGCGACAGCCAGGGGTTCTGGTAGGAGAGGTCCATGATCAGGCCGACCACCACTTGAGCGTTCTCGGCGTGGTAGAGGAACCAGCCGCCGTGGGTGTGGCTGTCCAGCGGCCAGCCGGAGCCGTGCAGCACCAGCCCCGGCTCGTGTTGCTCGGCGGGGATGTCCCACAGTTCCTTCAAGCCGATGCCGTAGTGCTGCGGGTCCTTGCCCGCGTCGAGCTTGAATTCATCGATCAGTCGCTTGCCCAGGTGGCCGCGTGCGCCCTCGGCGAATAGGGTGTACTTGGCGCGCAACTCCATGCCCGGCATGTGGCCATCCTTGGGCTGGCCATCCGCGCCCACGCCCATGTCGCCGATCAGGATGCCGCGCACTGTGCCGTCCTCGTCCTGGATCACCTCCTGGGCGGCAAAGCCGGGGAATATCTCCACGCCCAGCGCCTCGGCCTGCTCGCCCAGCCAGCGGCAGAGGTTGCCGGCACTGATCACGTAGCGGGTCTGGTCGCCGCCGGTGTTGTGCATGGTCTTCGGGACCAGGGCATTGGGCAGCTTCTGGGCCTTCTCGGCGTCCTTGAGCAGGTAGAGCTCGTCACGGGTCGCGGGAGTGGTCAGCGGTGCACCGCGCTCCTCCCAGTCGGGAAACAGCTCCTGAAGGGCGCGGGGCTCGAAGACGGCTCCGGAGAGAATATGGGCGCCTACCTCGGAACCCTTCTCCACCACGCACACGGAAAGCTCCTGGCCGGCCTCTCCCGCCTGCTGCATCAGGCGAGCAGCCGCAGAGAGACCCGAGGGCCCGGCACCGACGATGACCACATCGAAGTCCATGGAATCGCGTTCGACTTGTTCTTCCACCTGCTCTCTCCTTGCTGTCGCCGAGAACGTGGCCACTGGATGCGACCAACGTCTGAAGAATTTAAAACGGTCGTTTGCTTCTAGGCCTGCTTCATGATAGGCATAATAGCGGTAACGGGTCATCCCCTGCGATGGTGCAGTGCTCCAGGGCCCCCGGCGGAGGCCCCGGAAGGCCCGGGGATTGTTGATCTGGACCCGCCTATGGCACATTGAGAAAGTTTTTTGGTCCAGCGCCTATCAAACGCTTGCATGAAACACATAAGGGTATGCCAGCCGGTTCCAAGCAGGCGCGCTTCCCCCCGCACCGGATCGGGTGAAGAGGCCGCTTCTCCAACCATCAGGTTCCCAGAGTGAACCAAGCGAGGACACTATGAAGGTACTCGTCGCGGTCAAACGCGTCATCGACTACAACGTCAAGATTCGGGTCAAGCCGGACAACTCCGACGTCGACCTGACCAACGTCAAGATGGCCATGAACCCGTTCTGCGAGATCGCCGTGGAAGAGGCCGTGCGCCTGAAGGAGAAGGGCGTGGCCAGCGAGATCGTCGTGGTCACCGTAGGCCCCAAGGCCGCCCAGGAGCAGTTGCGCACCGCTCTGGCGCTGGGCGCTGATCGCGCCATACACGTGGAGACCGATGAGCGTGTCGAGTCCCTGGGTGCTGCCAAGGTGCTGGCCAGGGTAGTCGAGGAAGAGCAGCCTGGCCTCACGATCCTCGGCAAGCAGGCCATCGATACCGATAACAACCAGACCGGCCAGATGCTGGCGGCGCTCAGCGGCCTGCCCCAGGGCACCTTCGCCTCCGAAGTGGCTGTGGATGGAGACAAGATCAAGGTGACCCGCGAGATCGATGGCGGCCTGCAGACCGTCGAGCTTTCTCTGCCGGCCATCGTCACCACCGACCTGCGTCTGAACGAGCCGCGCTACGCCAAGCTGCCCGACATCATGAAGGCCAAGAAGAAGCCGATGGACGTCAAGACCCCGGCAGATCTCGGCGTCGAGGTGGCCTCCAGGGTCAAGCTGCTCAAGGTCGAGCCGCCGGCCGAGCGCCAGGGCGGTGTCAAGGTAGGCTCCGTGGACGAGCTGGTCGATAAACTCAAGAACGAAGCCAAAGTGCTTTCAAAGGAGCTGATCTCATGAGCATTCTGGTCCTTGCCGAACATCATGATGGCGTGCTTGCCGGCGCCACCGCCCATGTGGTTGCCGCGGCCCAGCATATTGTCAGAGACAGTGGCGGCGATATCGATGTGCTGGTGGCGGGCGAGAACGTCGGCGCCATCGCCGAGGCCGCCGCCAAGCTCGATGGCGTGAGCAAGGTGCGCGTGGCCGACCATGCCGTCTATGCCCACCAGCTCGCCGAGCCGATGGGCGCGCTGCTGGTGGCGCTCGCCGACGACTACAGCCACCTGCTGGCGGTGGCCTCCACCACCGGCAAGAACGTGCTGCCCCGCGTCGCCGCCCTGAAGGATGTCGCGCAGATATCCGAGATCATCGCGGTCGAGAGCGTCGATACCTTCAAGCGCCCGATCTACGCCGGCAACGCCATCGCCACCGTGCAGAGCGAGGATGCCCTCAAGGTGATCACCGTGCGCTCGACCGGCTTCGATGCTGTGGGCGAGAGTGGTTCCGCCGCCATCGAGGCGGTGGACTTCGTGGCGGATAACAATCAGTCGGCCTTCGTCGGGGAGGAGTTGGCCCAGAGCGATCGACCAGAGCTGGGCGCCGCCAAGGTGGTCATCTCCGGCGGCCGTGGCATGGGCAACGGGGATAACTTCAAGCTGCTCGACGGTATCGCCGACAAGCTGGGAGCGGCCATCGGTGCCTCTCGCGCCGCAGTGGACGCCGGCTTCGTGCCCAATGACATGCAGGTCGGCCAGACCGGCAAGATCGTTGCCCCGGACCTCTACATCGCCGTGGGCATCAGTGGTGCCATCCAGCACCTGGCCGGCATGAAGGATTCAAAGGTGATCGTTGCCATCAACAAGGACGAGGAGGCGCCGATCTTCCAGGTCGCGGATTATGGTTTGGTTGCCGATCTCTTCGAGGCCCTGCCGGAGCTGGAGCAGAAGCTCTAGAGTCGATCGAGCGAAGATCGGGATCTTCCAGGTGGCGCTCTCGATGGTCATCGGCCTGGTTGCCGATCTCTTCGAGGCCCTGCCGGAGATGGAGCAGAAGCTCTAGAGTCGATCGAGCGAAGATCGGGATCTTCTAGGTGGCGCTCTCGACCATCGTCGGCAGTGATCCTCTTCCCCTGCAAGGCCGGCCCGCGCGGGCCGGCCTCGTCGTATCCCGTAGAAGAGCCTTGATTAACGATAACTATACGAGGGATAACGAGAACTATTAGCAACAAGCGCGCTTCTCTGCCATCCTTGAGGGTGAGTCGGGGCGAATGGCCCCATCTGACAGCATCAAGGAGCAGTGATCATGGCGCATACCCTTCCTGACCTACCCTATTCCTACGACGCCCTGGAACCGCACATCGATGCGTTGACCATGGAGATCCACCACTCCCGTCACCACCAGACCTATGTCAACAACCTCAATGCCGCTCTGGAGGGCACCGGTCTAGAGGATGTGCATGTCGAGGAGCTGATCGCGAATCTCGATCATGTACCGGACGGCAAGCGTCAGGCGGTGATCAACAATGGTGGCGGACATGCCAACCATTCGATGTTCTGGCAGATGATGTCGCCCAAGGGTGGCGGCCTGCCCCAGGGCAAGGTGGCCGAGGCCATCGAAGGCGATCTGGGCGGCTTCGACGCCTTCAAGGATGCCTTCACCAAGGCAGCCCTGGGTCGGTTCGGCAGCGGTTGGGCCTGGCTTAGCGTCACCCCCGGGGGCAAGCTGGTGGTGGAGAATACCCTGAATCAGGACAGCCCGATCATGGAGGGCAAGACACCGGTTCTGGGGCTGGATGTGTGGGAACATGCCTACTACCTCAAGTTCCAGAACAAGCGCCCGGATTATGTTGCCACTTTCTTCAATGTCATTGACTGGGAAGACGTGGAGCGTCGCTACGTGAACGCCACCGGCTGAAGGCCGGGCGTCTCTCCCCTTCACGAGCCGCGTCCCTGGAGGCGCGGCTTCTTCGTGTCTGTAAGTGCGGTGGCGTATCGGGTCATCTAGGTTGGAGGCCCTTCGCCCTCGGCCTGCGCATCGGGAGCCTGCGACTGGCACAATGGAGGCATGATGGGTCGTTGCCGTGTTGCCCCCTTGCTCGTGATGATGACGGAGAACCCCCTTGAAGACCTTTCGCGTTCACCTGTCGCTCGGCCTTGCCATCGGAATGCTGGCCGTCGAAATGCTGACCGCCGGCGCGCTCCAGGCTCAGGCGCCCCTGGTGGAAGCGTCCCACCAGGCCCAGCGCAGCCAGGCTGAGCTGCAGGCCCGCATCGACGAGGCCGATGGCGAGACTCGCGAGTTGCTGGATGAATTGCGCCGAGTGGAGGCCGAGACCCGGCGGCTCGAGGCGCATAATATCGCGCTGGCCCCGCGCCTGGTCGAGCGGGAGGCTTCGCTGGACCGCCACGCGGCGGCACTGGATGGCCTGGAAGAGACGCGTGCCGCCTTGCCGGCCCTGAACCATGGCCTGCAGACGCGGCTGGATCGCTGGCTCGACGAGGATCTGCCCTTTCTGATCGATGAGCGCCGGGCACGCGTGGAAGGCCCGCGAGACGCTGCCGTGCCGCCCACCGAGCGTCTGGCGCGGCTGCTGTCGGTCTGGCGAAGCGAGCTCGCCTATGGACGCGAACTGGATGCCTGGCGCGGCTACCTGTCCGAGGGCGAGCGCCGGCGTGCGGTGGACTTCCTTCGTCTGGGGCGGGTAGGGCTCTACTACCTGACGCCCGATGGCCAGCAGGGCGCGGTCTGGCGAGCCGAGGAAGCTCGCTGGCAGGCGCTGGAAGCTGGCGCGCGAAAGGAGGTTCGCAAGGGGATGCGGATCGCTCGCGGCCAGCGCGCCCCCGAACTGCTGGAACTGCCGGTGTCCCGTGACATCGAGCGGCGCGACGTCGAACGGGGAGAGCGCTCATGACCCGGCGCCTGCTCTCGTCGCGGCCTCTTCTGCTGCCTCTTCTCCTCATGTCCCTGGCCGCTCCCCTGGCCGGTGCGGCACCGTCCGAGGTGCTTGTCACGCTGAGTGCCGACCGAGAAGCCGCCGAGGCCCGGGACCACGAACGACTGGCGGCGCTGGTCGAGGATCGCGAGGCCCTCGAGGCTGCACTGGCCAGGGCTCGCGAGGCTCGGGATGAAGCCCGGCGATGGCGTAACGATCTTGACGCTCAGCGCGCGACGCTCGCCGCACGTCATGCTGCGCTGGAGACGCGACGCGAGGAGCAGGGCCAGGAGCTGACCTCGTTGCTCTCCACCCTGCAGCGCCACAGCACCGAAATGCGCGATATCCTGGCCGACAGCTGGCTGACCCTGGGTGGCGCGACACTGCCGCCTCGTCTCGATGAGGTCGAGGTGCTGGAGCTGGCCCATGTCGAGGAACTGGCCGATAGCCTGCTGGAACTGACTGTCCAGAGCGGACGGGTCGTCGCCCTCGAGGCCCCGGTAGCCGGAACCGATGGTGAGGTGACCCGGCGCGAACTGGTGCTCCTGGGCGATATGGCGGCCTTCTCCGGTGGCCAGATGCTCCGCCGCGGGGCCGATGCCGATATCCCCTCGGTGGTGTCTCATACCCCGCCTTCGGCCGGCGAGAGGCTGGCCGCCTTCCAGGCCGGCGATCGGCGCGCCCTGGCCCTGGACCCGACGCGCGGCACTCTGCTGGAGGCCCTGGCCCGAAGGCCGACGCTGATCGAGCGTTTCCACCAGGGTGGAGCGGTGGGCTACGTCGTGGTGGCCCTCGGCGCACTGGGGCTGCTGGTAGCGCTGGCCCAGTATGGGTACCTGCTTCGGGTGAGCATGGCGGTTCGCCGGCAGCGGCGGCAAATCGACCAGTGGCGCGACGACAATCCCCTCGGCCGTGTGCTTTGCCGCTTTCGCCAGTTGCCTGACGGGCTCGCGCCGGAGGCTCTCGAGGCGCGCCTCGACGAGGCGATGCTGGCCGAGCAGCCCAGGCTCGAGCGCGGCCAGGCCCTGGTCAAGCTGCTGGCCGCCGTGGCCCCGCTGCTGGGGCTGCTGGGGACGGTGACCGGCATGATCGTCACCTTCCAGTCCATCACCGTGTTCGGCACGGGGGACCCGCAGTTGATGGCCGGCGGCATCGGCCAGGCGCTGGTCACCACGGTGCTGGGGCTGATCACCGCCGTCCCCTTGCTGTTCGCCCATACGGCCCTCGTCTCGCGCTGCCGACAACTGATCGGCATCGTCGAGGGCGAGGCCAGTGCGGCCCTGGCGGAGCATCTGGAGGCGCGTGTGTCTCCGTCGGGGCAGGGCGTCGAGCCGAGGAGCCACCATGCCAGCCTGGCGTGAACCGCTCGAGCGGCTGGCCGAGGCGGGCGGTCCGGTGCTCCTGGGCATCGCCCTGGTGGCCGTGCTGCTCTTCGCCCTCTGCCTGGAGCGGGTCTGGTACTTTCGCATCGCCTACCGCCGGGCACGGTGTCGCCTGGTCAATCGCTGGACCTCACGCACCGACCATCTGAGCTGGAGCGCCCTGACACTGCGTGAGGTCTGGACGCGGGAGCTGATCGCCCGGCTGCGTCGCCCGCTGCCCTGGCTGAAGCTGCTGGTGGCACTATGCCCGCTGCTCGGGCTGCTGGGCACCGTCACCGGCATGATCACCGTCTTCGACGGCCTCTCCGCCGGGGAGGTCAACCAGGCCCGCGCCATGGCCGACGGGGTGGCGAGGGCGACCCTACCCACCCTGAGCGGCATGGCGGTGGCGGTGGTGGGGTTGCTGTTCGTCAGCCGACTGGAACACATCATCCGGCGCGAGGACCAGCGGCTGCATGATCGTCTGGCCCGCGCCGTGGAGGAGAACCATGCGTAGGCGCCGTCTGGGCAGCGAGAGCAGCGACGCCGGCGAGATCAACCTGACGCCGATGCTGGATGTTGTCTTCATCATGCTGATCTTCTTCATCGTCACCACCAGCTTCGTCAAGGAGAGCGGGGTGGAGATTCAGCGTCCCGAATCCAGTTCGGCCACGCCGCTGCCGGACGCCCAGGTGATGGTGGCGATCTCCGCCAGGGGCGCCGTCTGGGTGGACGGCGAGGCGGTGGATGCCCACCGCGTCGGTGAGCGTGTCGCCGCGCTGGCCGGTGGCCAGAGCGGGGTGGTGATCCAGGCCGACCGCGAGGCCACTACCGGCCTGCTGGTGGAGGTGATGGACCGCCTTCGCCAGGCAGGCATCGAAGATGTGGCGGTAGCCGCGACACGGAGCGGCCTGTGATACGGGGAGGTGTCTCCCTGCTGGCGGGTGCGGCTCTGGCCTTGCTGCTGTTCTGGGGGCTGGCACTGCTGGTCGCCCCGCCCGAGCCGGATGTCCAGGTCGAGGCGGCTGCCATGCGCCTGTCCCTGGTCCAGGCGCCGGATCGCGTTACCGGTCAGGCGAGCCCCTCCGCGGTCGCGTCACTGCCCGAGCCCTTGCCCCCAGTCGAACCCGCTCCGGCGACGATAGCCCCCGAGCCGGTTCCGCTGCCTGACAGTCGCCTGGCGCTGCCGGACCCGGAGCCTTTGGTGAAAGAGCGCGAGACGCTGGCCATGGAGGAGACCCTGCCGGCGCTCCGGGAGCAGGCGCCGACCCGCCCGCCGGATCCCGAACCCGCCCCCGACCCCGACCCTGAGACGACATCGGCCCCCGAATCGACCCTGCCGACAGGTGAGAGCGCGTCACAGGCCCCGGCCGGATCCGCGACTCCCGCCTTCGCGGGCGGCGAGCCGCAGGCCGAGCAGGGCGCGTCGGTGGACCCTGCCCCGGCCATGCCGACGCGCCGGGTGCCGCCCGACTATCCGTCTATCGCCCAGCGACGCGGCCTGGAGGGTCATGTGCAGCTGGAATTTCTCATTCGCCCCGATGGCCGGGTCGACCCTAGTTCGATTCGCGTGGTCGAAGCCCGCCCGAGCCAGGTCTTCGATCGGGCCGCCCGACGGGCGATCTCCCAATGGCGCTTCGAGGCGAGTGGACAGCGGCGACGCGTTCGACAGCGACTAGAGTTCCAGCTGAGGTAGTGCCATGAGGAACCGGATCCTTGCGTGTTCACTGCTGGCCGGATGGCTCGCGATGCCGGCACTTGCCGAGCCGGCTCTGCCCGGCGACATCATCGCCGACCTCCAGGCGCTTCAGGCCCTTCTGCATGAGGGAGAGGCCTCCCGGGTGCTGAAGCGGGCCGAGACTCAGGCCCAGCGGCTGGCCGGGGGCAATGGCGCGGATCGCTGGTCACGGGCGCTCTACCTGCAGCTGGCCGCCCAGGCAGCGTCCCGGGCCGGGCGGCCAGCCGAGGCCGCCGACCGGCTGCGCGAGGTGCAGGCCATCGCGCTGGCCCCCGAGACCTGGCGCCTGTCACGCCTCAGGGAGGAGGCGGGGCTTCGCCATTCGGCGGGGCAGGGGAAGCAGGCCGTGGCCCTGCTCCAGGCATGGCTGGACCGGACCGGCGGGGACGCGGCCTCACGCTGGCGGCTGGTCGTCTGGCTGGCGGAGCTGGAGCGGTTCGACGAGGCGGCGGGCCATCTCGAGGCGCTTGAGGCGGCGGAGGGACTTACCACCGAGCAACGAGCCCTGGCGGTCTCTCTCCATCGGCGTGCCGATCATGAGGCACAGGCCCTGTCTGTGTTGTTGGCCGGTCTCGATGCGCAGGCGCCGGCCGAGGACTGGCGAACGGCGGCTGCCCTGGCGCAGCGGGTCGGCGATGCCGGCCGCGCCGCGGCGATCTGGGAGACGGGATGGCGCCTGGGGGCGCTGGCCGGTGAGGCGGACCTGCTTCGGCTGGCCAGGCTGCACCTGACTGGGGGTACGCCGGCCAGGGCCGGCGATCACCTTGCCCGGGCACTGGAGACTGGCGCGCTGGCCGACTCACTCGAGACCCGTCGCCTGATGGCCCGGGCCTGGGAGGCGGCCCGGGACCATGACCGGGCGTTGGCCGCCTGGCGCCGGGTAGCCAAACGCAGCGATGCCGGCGACGACTGGCTGCGGCTGGGCCGGCTGGCCCTGGCCTGGGGCGATGAGACCCTTGCCCACACGGCACTCCGGCAGGCCAGCCGGCGGGGTATCGCCCAGGCCGATCCCTGGCTTGACGAGATGCGAAGGGAAAGGGCCGTTCAGCGAGCCCAAGAGGGCGTGGAGGCGTCGTCAAGGGAGGCGCCGGCAAACGAGAAGGGTGACTAGTCCCGAAGGTCGAGCTCGGTCCAGACCGGGGCGTGGTCGGAAGGCTTCTCCAGGGCTCGCAGGGCATAGTCGATGCCAGCATCGCGGACCAGGTCGACGAGTGGCGCGCTGACCAGGATATGGTCGATGCGAAGTCCACGCCTGGGCTCACGCTCGAAGCCGCGTGAGCGGTAGTCGAACCAGCTGAAGCGATCGTTCACGTCCGGGTAGCACAGGCGGTAGCTGTCGGTCAGCCCCCAGGCCTTGATGCCGCTCAGCCACTCGCGCTCAACGGGCTGGAAGCTGGTCTTGCCCTCGCGCAGCCAGCGCCTGCGATTGGCCTCGCCGATGCCGATGTCGATGTCCTCGGGGGAGACGTTGAAGTCACCCATCACCGCCAGGCGCTCGTCGGCAGGGTGCTGCGTCTCCAGCAGGCGCTTGAGCTGTGCATAGAATTCACGCTTGAGGGGAAACTTCACCGGATGCTCGACATTCTCGCCCTGGGGGAAGTAGCCGTTCCATATCGTGAGGGGGGCGCCGCCGGCCGGGTGCAGCCGCACGCCGATCATGCGTCGCTGGGCCTGCTCCTCGTCGTCGGGGAATCCGTAGAACACCGCTTCCGGCTCCCCGCACTGGGCCGTGTCGACCATCAGGGCCACGCCGTAGTGGCCCTTCTGGCCGTGGAAGTAGACCCGATATCCCATGGCTTCCACGGCCGCCACGGGAAACTCGCTGTCCTGGACCTTGGTCTCCTGCAGGCCGATCACCGCCGGGTGATGCGCCGCGACCAGCGCCTCCAGTTGGTGCAGGCGGGCACGGATGCCATTGATGTTGAAGGAGACGAGGCGCATCAGTCACGATCATCCTTTTCGCTGGTGCCTTCCCTCTCGGGATGGATGGCGATCGGCTGCCCCGCCTCCTGGCGGGCCTGCTTGCGGGCCGCCTGCAGCTTGCGCTGCTGGCGCTTCTTCTGGGTAAATCGCGTCGACGAGGTCACCTGGTCGGGATTCTCGTGGCGCCATTTCTTGAAATCCTTGCGCTTGCCGGTGCGGATATGCACCTTGTCGGCGAGCGAACGGGTCTTCTTTTGGCGTGTCATGATGCAACTCCTGCATGAATGGGCGCCATTCTACCAGCCGAGGCCGCCGTGCCGACAGCGATGAACCACCGGCAGGCCGACGGGGCGCGCCCTCGTCGCCGGAGGCTGTTACAATGTCGGTTTGCGTCATGCACCTCATCCACCGATACGGACAAGACAGCACAGCCTATGAGCGAGTCGGAACAGACCACAGCACCGGCCCAGAACCGCAAGCCCAAGCGTCGTCGGCGCAAGCCGCGGCGTCGTCAGTCGAACTGGGATCTTCGCCAGTTCCAGGTACCCGTCGTGGCGGGCAAGTGGCGCTTCCATGACTTCGACCTGCCATTGCCGCTGATGCGGGCGATCCATGCCCTGGGGTTCGAATACTGCACGCCGATCCAGGCCGAGGCCCTGGCCCAGACCCTCCTCGGGGGTGACGTGGTGGGCAAGGCTCAGACCGGCACCGGCAAGACCGCAGCCTTCCTGATATCGATCATGGCCTACTTCCTCGAGGAGGAAACGCCCAACGGCCAGAAGACGGGGGCACCGCGCGCACTGATCGTGGCGCCGACCCGCGAACTGGCGCTGCAGATCGAGAAGGACGCCAAGGCGCTCGCCCGCTTCACCGACCTCAAGGTGGCAAGCGTCGTGGGGGGCATGGACTACCAGAAGCAGCGCGACGCGCTGGGTGACAAGGTCGACATCCTCGTCGCCACCCCGGGTCGGTTGCTGGATTTCCACGAGAAACGCGACGTCGACCTGACCCAGGTGGAAGTGCTGGTACTGGATGAGGCCGATCGCATGCTCTCGATGGGCTTCATCCCCGACGTCAAGCGCATCATCCGCCACACGCCGAACAAGGAACAGCGCCAGACCTTCCTGTTCTCGGCCACCTTCAGCCAGGACATTCTCAACCTGGCCAGCCAGTGGACCCATGAGCCGGCCCATGTGGAGATCGCGGTCACCGTCGACAACGCCGCCGACATCGATCAGCGCGTCTATCTGGTCGGCGACGAGGACAAGCAGCGCCTGCTGGTCAACCTGCTAAAGCAGGAGAGCTTCGACCGGGTGATGGTGTTCGGCAACCGCCGTGACCTGGTGCGCAAGCTTGATGACCTGCTCCAGAAGGCGGGCATCAACGCCGCCATGTTGTCCGGCGACGTTCCCCAGAACCAGCGCATCGAGACCCTCGAGAAGTTCCGCGAAGGGCAGATCCAGGTACTGGTGGCCACCGACGTGGCGGGCCGTGGCATCCATATCGAGGACGTCAGCCACGTGATCAACTACACCCTGCCGGAAGATCCCGAGGACTACGTCCATCGCATCGGGCGCACCGGCCGTGCCGGCGCCAAGGGTGTATCGATCAGCTTCGTCGGCGAGGAGGACGCCTTCTCCCTTCCTGAGATCGAGCGCTACATCAGCGACAAGCTGCCCTGCGAGCATCCGCCGGAAGGGCTGCTCTGACGGCCCATGCTTGACGAGGCGCTCAAGGCCGAGATTCAGGAAGCCTATCGCCGGGTGCTCGAGGGCCTCGACCTCACCCCTCGTTATGGCCAGCGTCTGATGATCGCCGAGATCGCCCGCACCCTGGCGGGTATCGAGGCCGACGATGCCGGCCGGCGGACCAGCGACGAGCATGTCTGCGTGCTGGAGGCCGGCACGGGTACCGGCAAGACGCTGGCCTACCTGCTCGCTGCCCTGCCGGTGGCCAAGGCCCGCGGCAAGCGCCTGGTCATCGCCACCGCCACCGTGGCCCTGCAGGAGCAGGTGCTCCATCAGGACCTGCCCTCGCTGAAGGCCCACAGCGGTCTTGCCTTCGATTTCGCCCTGGCCAAGGGGCGTGGTCGCTATGTCTGCGTGGCACGCCTCGACCAGGCCATGGACGGCGGCGAGGAGAACCCCACCCTGTCACTCTTCGAGCAGTCGCTGGCCAGCGGCGGGGATGACTTCCAGGCCCTGGTGAAGGAGCTGGGTGAGGCCTACGGCAACGGCCGCTGGGAGGGGGATCGCGATAGCTGGCCCGAGGCCATCGATGACAGCCACTGGCGCCGCCTCACCGTGGACCATCGCCAGTGCACCAACCGCCGCTGCGGCCACTTCGCTGCGTGCGCCTTCTTCCGTTCCCGCCGGCATCTCGACAGCGCCGACGTCATCGTCGCCAACCACGACCTGGTGCTGGCGGACCTGGCCCTGGGAGGCGGCGTGGTGCTTCCGGACCCGGCGGACTGCATCCATGTTTTCGACGAGGGGCATCACCTGCCCGACAAGGCCCTGCAGCACTTCACCCATCGCTTCGCCATCGGCGGGGCGCTGCGCTGGCTGCGCACCCTGAAGTCCTCCCTCACCGAGCTCAACCAGGCGCTGGCCGTGCAGCCGACCCTGGCCCGCCTGCTGGCCGGGTTGCCGGAGGCGATCAATGTGCTGGAGCCGCGGCTCGGCGAGGCGTTCGCGCTGGGTCACCAGCTCGCCGGCCGTCCCCAGGGACTGGCCGAGGGCGAGGAGAGCCGGCACCACCGCTTCGCGATGGGCCGTGCGCCTGACGCGCTAAGGGAGCAGGGTGACGGCCTGCGGGTGATCTTCGCCGAACTCTCGCGCACCCTGGAGAGCATGGGGGACATCCTTCGCGAGAGCCTCGACCCGGACAAGCACACCGGGTTGCCGCGGGAACAGGCCGAGGCCTGGCTGCCGCTGGTGGCGTTGCTGCATGGCCGGGCCCTCGAGGCCCACGCCCTCTGGCAGGCCTTCGCCGAGACGGATCCCGAGGGCGAGCCGCCCCGGGCCCGCTGGCTGACCCTGGAGCGCTTTGGCGGCGACCCCGAGCTGACCTTCTCGGCGAGCCCGGTCTCCGCCGCACACACCCTGGCCCGCAACCTCTGGGGCCGCACCCATGGGGCCGTGGTCACCTCGGCGACCCTGACGGCGCTGGGCCGATTCGAACGGCTACAGGAACGGGCAGGGCTGGCCAACCGCTACCGCTACCAGCGTCTGCCGAGTCCCTTCGACTATTCACGGGCCGTGCTCAGCGTGCCCCGCGAGGCGGTCGACCCCGCCGACCGGGACGGGCATGAGCGGGCCATTGTCGACTTCGTCGAGGCCCTCGGTGAACAGGAGGCGGTGCTGATGCTGTTCTCGTCGCGGGCGCAGTTGCGCGGCGTCGAGAAGGCGCTATCGAAGGCGCGTCTCGAGCGGGTGCTGGCCCAGGACCGCTTGCCCAAGCGCGAGCTGATCACCCGGCACCGGGCGCGGGTGGATGCGGGGGAGGGCAGCATCATCTTCGGCCTGGCGAGCTTCGCCGAGGGCATCGACCTGCCCGGCGACTACCTGACCCACGTGGTGATCACCCGGCTGCCCTTCTCGGTGCCGGACGATCCTGTGGGCGCGACGCTGGCCGAATGGATCGAGAGTCGCGGGGGCAATCCCTTCATGCGCATCAGCGTGCCCGATGCCTCGATCAAGCTGGTGCAGGCCTGTGGCCGGTTGATCCGCAAGGAGGACGATCAGGGACGCATCACGCTGCTCGACCGCCGGGTACTGACCCGCCGCTACGGCCGAGCACTGCTCGACGCCCTGCCGCCTTTCGTACGCGAGATCGACGGGGTGGTGCAGGGCGAGTAGGGCCAGCGAGGCCTGATGCTTGGGCCAAATGAGACGGGCCCGCCATTCGGCGAGCCCGTCTCATGTCATGGCCGCACTCGCGCAGGGAAGGGCTTTCAGGCGGCCTGGCCGCGCTTGGCCAGAACCGGGGCGAGCTGCTCGTTCATGTGCTTGAAGGATTCGACGGTGGTATCCCAGTCGATGCAGGCGTCGGTGATCGACACCCCGTATTCCAGCTGGCTGGGGTCATCGGTCATCTTCTGGTTGCCCCAGCCGATGTTGGATTCCACCATCAGCCCGATGATCGAGTGGTTGCCCTCGAGGATCTGGTTGGTGACGTTTTCCAATACCAGCGGCTGCAGGCCCGCATCCTTGTTGGAGTTGGCATGGGAGCAGTCGATCATGATGTTGGGCTTCAAGCCGGCCCTGCTCAGCTCCTGCTCGGCGAGTGCCACGCTGACGCTATCGTAGTTGGGCTTGCCGTTGCCTCCGCGCAGGACCACATGGCCATAGGCGTTGCCACGGGTGCGAATGATCGCCACCTGGCCGGCCTGGTCGATGCCCAGGAAATTGTGTGGGTGAGACACCGACTGAAGGGCATTGACCGCGACATCGAGGCTGCCGTCGGTGCCGTTCTTGAAGCCCACCGGGCCGGAGAGGCCGGAGGCCATCTCGCGGTGGGTCTGGGATTCGGTGGTGCGTGCGCCGATGGCCGACCAGCTGATGCAGTCCTGCAGGTACTGCGGCGAGATCGGGTCCAGGGCTTCGGTGGCCAGGGGCAGGCCCATTTCGGCGAGGCCGACCAGCAGGCGGCGGGCGATGTGCAGGCCCTCCTCTATCTCGAAGGAACCGTTGAGGTGGGGGTCGTTGATCAATCCCTTCCAGCCCACGGTGGTGCGAGGCTTCTCGAAGTAGACGCGCATCACTATGTAGAGGCTGTCCTGGACCTCGTCGGCCAGGCTGCGCAGGCGACGGGCGTAGTCAAGCGCCGCATCCACGTCATGGATGGAGCAGGGGCCTACCACCATCAGCAGGCGAGGGTCGCGGCCGTCGAGGATGGCCTGGATGGTCTCGCGGCCCTCGATCACTGTCCGTTCCGCGGCCTCGGTCAGGGGAACTTCCCGCTTCAGGGCCTCGGGGGTGATCAGGACGTCCTGGGCGAGGACGTTGAGGTTATTGACCTGCTGTTCTGACATTGTGCTTCCTGTGTCGTGTCTGCGCTGATGGCGAAATTCGTTGGTATCTACTATCGCGTGCGAGGCCGCCAAATTCAATCGTCGCGGGAACCCTTAGAGCCGGTGACGGTCTCATCGCCGGCGGCGGGGGAGCCGAATGGCTTGATGGACGTTCAAGAAACAGGAACACTTGTAGTTATCGAGTACACGACCCTGACCATTCAGCGGCTCCAGGCCCAGGTTGACACCATATGCCAGCGAAACCAGACCTTTCGCGACCCTTGCTCGGGTCGTCATCCACGCCTTTCCTTCCAGGGAGGGCCTGAATGGGCACCCGGGAAACCGACCAGCAGCTCGTCGAGCGGGCCCAGAAAGGGGATAACCGCGCCTTCGACCTCCTGGTGAAGAAGTACCAGCACAAGATCATCGGCCTGATCAGTCGCTACGTGCACGACCACTCGGAGGTGCAGGACGTGGCTCAGGAGGCCTTTATCAAGGCCTACCGTGCACTGGGCAAGTTCCGCGCCGAGAGCGCGTTCTATACCTGGATGTACCGCATCGCCATCAATACCGCCAAGAACCATCTGGTGTCCAAGGGGCGCCGGCCGCCAGGCAGCGACCTCGACATCGTCGATGCCGAGATCGTCGATCACAGCGGACGGCTGGCCGATTCCGAGTCGCCGGAGGCGGCCATGGCCCGAGATCAGCTCGAGTCAGCCATCTTCGAGGCGATCGAGGCCCTGCCCGACGACCTGCGCACGGCGATCACCCTGCGCGAGCTCGACGGGCTCTCCTACGAGGACATCGCCGCCATCATGCAGTGCCCCGTGGGCACCGTCCGCTCCAGGATATTCCGGGCCCGCGAGGCCGTGGACCAGCATATCCGTCCGCTGGTGACCACCTCTCGCAATCAGGAATCGCTGATCGAATGAGCCATTTGAAACGAGGAACTGCATGTTTTTTGACGATTTGCTGAACTGTCCGGCATCTGTGACGTCATAAGCGGTGACCTGCCCGCCACCCGCGGGCGAGAATGTGCCGACATGGCCATGGCGACGCGTGTCTATGTCGGGATCAACAGGCTGTCAAAGGACCCTGAACGGGTCGCCTTGTCGAGTGTGAGGTGTGAAGAATGACTCAGAACGCACGAGAATCGCTTTCTGCCCTGATGGACAACGAGGGAGATGAGCTCGAGCTGCGTCGGGTACTGAAATCAATGGACGATTCTCCAGACGCGGCCGAGACCTGGCGGCGTTACCATCTCATGCGAAGCCTGATGCGACGTGAGCAGGAAGTCGATGTCGACACCGACCTTTCGGCCGGCATCATGGCGAGGCTGCAGAATGAGCCGCTGCCGTTGGTTGAGTCCGGCCAGCGGTCGGGCCGTTCCATGTCACTGGCTCGCGGTGCCGGGATCGCGGCCGCCGTTTCCCTGATGGTCATCACCGGCGTGCAGTTCTATCACGGTGGTGTCGGCTCCGGGCAGGTTCCTGCCGAGGTGGCTTCTCAGGGTTCGGCTGGCACCGACCTGCAGGCGAGCCCAGTCGCTCTCGGCGGGTCTGATCTTGCCGCCTCGCGCGTCGACAATAGCCCCTCGCTCGCCGACCTGCCCCTATTCCAGACGTCTTCCGGCGATAACCGCGGCCTGATGACGGTAGGCGCCGGTGTCGATTCGCCGCTGGTGCTCTCCCCGCGGCAGTCCGCCCGGATCAATCAGCAGCAGGCCCAACTGCTGCAGTCCTACCTGGATCGTCATGCCGAAGGCGCGGCCTATGGCAGTGGTGATACCTGGATGCCCCTGTTGCGTGCCTCCGGCAGCGAGTCACTGGGACAACGTTGATGGGTTCGGGGCATTCGACCGTCGGGTTCGGTTGGCTGTTGGCCGTCGGTCTGATGTTGGTGTCGACCGCGGCCGTGGCCCAGGTGCCGCCCGCCGATGAAGTGGTCGGCGAGCGCTTCGATTGCCTGTCCCTGTCCGAGCAGCCTCCCCCCGAGACGGCCCGGGCCTGGCTACATCGAAGTCTCTGGGCCAATCACTGCTATGCCTTCAAGGCGCGGGCCGTGCGCATCGGCAGCGACGGTGTCCGCTCACTGGCGATCTCCCACGACGTCGTGGAGGGTGTCGAACGCGAGGTGGCGAGGTTCCTGGATGGTCCGCCGGTGGTCTTCGAACGGCGCGGGCGCATCGGTCGTCTGAACTGGGCCGAGGGCGAATCCCCGGTGCCGGCCTCGCCTGAGGGAATCGCCGAGCATCTCGAGGGTCTCTACCGCCTGCAGCTCAGCGGTGAGGAACGTCTCGCCAACCGCAATACCGTTCGCCTCGACATCGAGCCCCTGGATGGCCTGCGCTATGGTCATCGATTCTGGCTGGACAAGCTCACGGGTCTGCCACTGAAGCAGATCCTGCTGGACGAGCAGGGGCGCGTGGTGGAGACCTTTCAGATCACCCAGTTGCATCAGCCTCGACTTCATCGGGGTGCGATCGACCTCGATCGCCGCCGCCCTCCGCCCGACTATTTGTGGCATCCCACCTGGTTGCCAGAAGGGTTCATCTCCAAGCCGGTGGAGATACGCAGCCCTCGACATGACGATGACATCGGCCACCGGGTCTACAGTGACGGGCTTGCCACCATCAGTGTGTTCGTTGAGCCCATGGCGGGCACGGATCAACTGATCCCGGGTCTGCATCGTCTCGGGGTGTCCCATGCCGCCGTTCGCCATCGTGAACTGGGCGGCCAGACCCGCCAGGTGGTGGCGATGGGTGAGTTGCCGCCGCGGGTGCTGATTCGCGTGGCCGATTCGGTGGAATGGCAGGCCCCCGTGGCTGGCACCTCGCCCTGAGCGGAACCTTTTGATGTGCAAACGGTAAGAGTTAGCATCCTTTCTTTCATCCCCATTCGATGCAGGAGCCCTTCATGAAACGCATGATGAGACCTATGTCCCTCTTGATGCTGCTCGCCGCGGCACTGCTGGCCTGGCAGTCGGCCATGGCGCGTGACCTGCCGGACTTCACCGAACTGGTCGAGCAGGCCGCTCCGGGCGTGGTCAATATCTCCACCACCCGGATGGTGGTGGGGCGCGGGCCGTCCATGCAGGGATTCGGGGGGCGGGAGATTCCCGAAATCTTCCGTCACTTCTTCGGCGACCAGTTCGAAGACCGTTTTCCGAGCCCGCCTGAGGGTCGCCAGAGACCCAGCGAGGAGCGCCAGTCGCTGGGGTCGGGCTTCATCATCGATGAGGACGGCTACATCATGACCAACGCCCACGTCGT
This sequence comes from Halomonas aquatica, assembly GCF_040196335.1. Taxonomy (NCBI): domain Bacteria; kingdom Pseudomonadati; phylum Pseudomonadota; class Gammaproteobacteria; order Oceanospirillales; family Halomonadaceae; genus Halomonas; species Halomonas aquatica. The sequence goes on along the minus strand of NZ_JBEGCJ010000005.1, from coordinate 191,965 downwards.
CGATGGGGCCGACGAGATCATGGTGCGCCTCAATGATCGCCGCGAGCTACAGGCGGAACTGGTGGGCGCCGATGCCAAGACCGACGTCGCCGTGCTGAAGGTCGATACCAGCAACCTCCCCACCCTGTCACTGGGGAACTCCGACGAACTGCGCGTCGGCCAGTGGGTGGCGGCGATCGGTTCACCCTTCGGCTTCGATCATTCGGTGACCGCCGGCATCATCAGCGCCATCGACCGAACGCTGCCGCGGGATACCTATGTGCCCTTCATCCAGACCGATGTGGCCATCAACCCGGGCAACTCCGGCGGCCCGCTGTTCAACCTCGACGGCGAGGTGATCGGCGTCAACTCCCAGATACTCACCCGCAGCGGTGGTTACATGGGGCTCTCCTTCGCGATCCCGATCAACGTCGCCATGGATGTGGCCGACCAGTTGAGGGACGACGGTCAGGTCAGCCGGGGCTGGCTCGGGGTGATGATTCAGCCGGTCTCCCGTGACCTGGCCGAGTCCTTCGGCATGGACAACGCCGAGGGCGCACTGATCGCAGACCTGGATCCTGAGGGGCCGGCGGCTCGCGGTGGGCTCGAGGCCGGAGACGTGATCCTGTCCGTCAATGGCAGTGAGGTGGACAGGTCCAGCACCCTGCCGCGACTGATCGGTCAGGTGCCCCCGGGCAGCGAGGTAGAGCTTACCTTGCTGCGTGACGGAGAGCGTCGCCAACAGACCGTGACCCTCGGTGAGTGGCCCGATATGCGAGGCGAAGGTAACGCTGCCGATCGGGATGAGGAGCCGAGCCAATTGGGCGTCGCCGTGCAGCCCCTGCAGGATACCGAGCGCGAGCAGTTGGGGATCGAGAACGGCGTGCGCATCGTCGAGGTCGACCCGAGCGGTGCAGCTGCCTCGGCGGGACTGCGTGCTGGCGACATCCTGGTCAGCATCGACCATCGTGCGGTGGAGAGCCCCGACCAGCTCGCCACCCTGGTGTCCGATCTTCCCGAAGACCGTGCGGTGCCGGTGCGCCTCTACCGCGACGGCCGCTCGATGTTCGTGGCCATGCGGCTTTCCCGCGACTGAACCGGGCCCCTGAGGCCCCGCCGTGACAGCGACCCGACGGCTGCCGCCGTCGGGTCGCTGTATCTGACAGGCGCATCCCGCTACAATGGCGCCCATTCCGATCAGACCCCGCCAGCCGACCGCATCGTGATCCGTCGGGTCGGCCGTGGCCCGACACCCACAAGGCAGAATCGACTCGATGTCCCAAGACGCAACCTCCGAGCCCCTCAAGCACATCCGCAACTTCTCGATCATCGCCCACATCGACCACGGCAAATCCACCCTGGCCGACCGGCTGATCCAGACCTGCGGAGGCCTGACCGAGCGTGAGCTCAAGGAGCAGGTGCTGGACTCCATGGATCTCGAGCGCGAGCGCGGTATCACCATCAAGGCGCAGTCGGTGACGCTGGACTACCATGCCGAGGACGGCAACACATACCAGCTCAACTTCATCGACACCCCCGGCCACGTGGACTTCTCCTACGAGGTGTCCCGCTCGCTCTATGCCTGTGAGGGGGCCCTGCTGGTGGTGGATGCCGGCCAGGGCGTCGAGGCCCAGTCGGTGGCCAACTGCTATACCGCCATCGAGCAGGGGCTCGAGGTGCTGCCGGTGCTCAACAAGATGGATCTGCCTCAGGCCGACCCGGACAAGGTCGCCCACGAGATCGAGGAGATCATCGGCCTGGACGCGACGGACGCCTGTCAGGTCTCGGCCAAGAGCGGGATGGGCATCGAGGCGCTGCTCGAGCGACTGGTGCGCGATATCCCGCCCCCCAAGGGTGACCCTGAGGGTCCCCTTCAGGCACTGATCATCGACTCCTGGTTCGACAACTACCTGGGCGTGGTCTCGCTGGTGCGGATCTTCGACGGCACCTTGAAGAAGGGCGAGAAGATCCGCATCAAGTCCACCGGACGCGACTGGCAGGCCAACGAGGTGGGGATCTTCACGCCGTTGCGCAAGGAGACCGGCGTCCTGCGTGCCGGTGAGGTGGGCTTCATCGTGGCCGGGATCAAGGAGATCCAGGGTGCCCCGGTGGGCGATACCATCACCCATGCCAAGACGCCGGATGTCCCACGCCTGCCCGGCTTCCAGAAGGTCAAGCCCCAGGTCTACGCCGGGATGTTCCCGGTGAGCGCCGACGACTACGAGGACTTCCGCGACGCACTGGAGAAACTGGCGCTCAACGATGCCTCGCTGGACTATGAGCCGGAGAACTCCGACGCCCTGGGCTTCGGCTTCCGGGTCGGATTCCTCGGCACCCTGCACATGGAGATCGTCCAGGAGCGCCTCGAGCGCGAGTACGACCTGGATCTGCTCACCACGGCGCCCACCGTGGTCTACGAGCTGGCCATGAAGAACGGCGAGATCACCTACGTCGCCAACCCCTCCAAGCTGCCCGACATGGCCGACGTCGAGGAGATGCGCGAGCCCATCGTGCGGGCCAGTATCCTGGTGCCTCAGGACTTCGTCGGAAACGTCATCACCGAGTGCGAACAGCGGCGTGGCACCCAGCTCGATATGCAGTTCCTCGGCAGCCAGATCCAGCTCACCTACGAGCTGCCCATGAGTGAAGTGGTGATGGACTTCTTCGATCGCCTGAAGTCGATCTCCAAGGGCTATGCGTCTCTCGAGTACAACTTCGAGCGCTTCCAGGAGGCCAAGCTGGTGCGCCTCGATGTGCTGATCAACGGCGATCGCGTCGATGCCCTGGCAGTGATCATCCATCGTGACCACGCCCACGGGCGAGGGCGCCTGCTGGTCGAGAAGATGAAGGAGCTGATCCCGCGTCAGATGTTCGACGTGGCCATCCAGGCCGCCATCGGCGGGCAGGTGGTGGCGCGATCCACCGTCAAGGCGCTGCGCAAGAACGTCACCGCCAAGTGCTACGGCGGAGACGTGAGCCGCAAGAAGAAACTGCTCGAGAAACAGAAGGCGGGCAAGAAACGCATGAAGCAGGTCGGCCGGGTGGAGATTCCCCAGGATGCCTTCCTCGCCGTGCTCAGGGTCAACGACTAAGGACGGATAACTGCATGGACTTCTCTCTGATGCTGGTGGTGGCGGTGGCCGTCACCGGAGTGATCTGGCTGCTCGATCTGCTCTGGTGGCGTCCCGCGCGCCGGCAGCGACTGGCCACGACAGAGGCCGGTACCACCGAGGGGCTCGAGGAGCGGGCCCGCGAGAAGGCGCTCAAGGAACCCTGGCCGGTGGACTATGCCCGCTCCTTCTTCCCGGTGCTGCTGGTGGTGCTGGTGCTCAGGAGCTTCGTGGTCGAGCCGTTCCAGATCCCCTCCGGGTCGATGCGTCCGACCCTCGAGATCGGCGACTTCATCCTGGTCAACAAGTTCGCCTATGGCTTGCGGCTGCCGGTGATCGACACCCGGTTCGTCGAGGTCGACGACCCGGAACGCGGGGACGTCATGGTGTTCCGCTTTCCCGACGAGCCCGCCGTGAACTTCATCAAGCGGGTCGTCGGGCTGCCGGGCGACCGGATTCGCTACGAGGACAAGCAGCTCTTCGTCAATGGCGAGGCGGTCCCCAAGCGACTGCTCCAGGAAGGGCCCGCCAAGGCGCCCACCGAGCTGCTGATGGCCGAGCAACTGGGCGCTCGTGAGCACGGTATCTACAATAATCCTCGGGACCCAGGGCCTCAGGTGCGCGAGCTGGTGGTGCCGGAGGGTCACTACTTCACGATGGGCGACAACCGTGATCACTCCAACGACAGCCGCTACTGGGGCTTCGTCCCGGAAGAGAACATCGTCGGCAAGGCCTTCGCCGTCTGGATGCACTGGGACGGTGGCCTGCCCAGCTTCACCAGCGTGCGTCGTATCCACTAGGCAGGGCACACATGCCGGGTCAGGCGGGTCGCCTGACCCCTCGGCAGCACATTCATCTTCGACACCGACTTATCCAGGAGCTTCGTGAGCAACTCCCTCAACGCCTTCAGCCGACGCATCGGCCATACGTTCGCCGATCCCGGTCTGCTCGAGCTGGCCATGACGCATCGCAGTTACGGTGGCCAGAACAACGAACGCCTCGAGTTTCTCGGTGATTCGATCGTCAACTTCGTCATCGCGGAGGCGCTCTTTCGGCGCTTTCCCCAGGCGCGGGAAGGGCAGCTGTCGCGTCTGCGCGCGCGCCTGGTCAAGGGCAAGACCCTCGCCGAGCTGGCCCGGGAGATGGCCTTCGGCGAATGCCTGCTGCTCGGCTCCGGCGAGATGAAGAGTGGGGGGCACCGCCGCGACTCTATCCTCGCCGATGCCGTCGAGGCGGTTCTCGGAGCGATCTATCTCGATGCCGGCATGGAGACGGCAAGGGCCCGGGTATTTTCCTGGTACGCCGAGCGCCTGGAGGCCATCAGCCTCGAGGATACCCAGAAGGATCCCAAGACCCGCCTGCAGGAGTTCCTCCAGTCACGCCAGGTGCCCCTGCCGCGTTATGAGGTGACCTCGGTGGAGGGTGAGGCGCATGCCCAGACCTTCACCGTCGAGTGTCACATCGAGGTGCTCGATGAGCAGACTCGAGGCGTCGGTTCGAGCCGGCGCCACGCCGAGCAACAGGCCGCCGAACAGGCCCTGTCCCTGATCGAGCCGGGCAAGTCCAACGGCACGGAGGGCCGCTCATGACCACCACCTGCGGTTTCGTGGCCATCGTCGGCCGTCCCAACGTCGGCAAGTCGACCCTGATGAACCGGATCCTCGGCCAGAAGATCTCCATCACCTCGCGACGCCCCCAGACCACGCGGCATCAGGTGATGGGGATCAAGACCGAGGGAGAGGCGCAGTTCATCTATGTCGATACTCCCGGCATCCACATCATGGCGAAGGATCGCAACAAGGCGATCAACCGCTTCATGAATCAGGCGGCCGTCCAGGCCCTGCGCGACGTCGACTGTGTGGTGTTCATCATCGATCGCACTCGCTGGAGCGACGAGGACCAGGTGGTGCTGCAACGCCTGGAACATGTCGAGGCGCCGGTGATCCTGGCCGTCAACAAGGTCGACCGGCTTCAGGACAAGGCCAGCCTGCTGCCGTGGCTGCAGCAGGTCGGGGCGCGGCGCGACTTCGCCGCCATCGTGCCGATTTCCGCCAAGCACGGGACCAACGTCCCCGAGCTCGAGGGCGAGGTCGCCAAGCACCTGTCCGAGAGCGTGCACTACTTTCCCGAGGATCAGGTTACCGACAAGAGCCAGCGCTTCCTGGCCGCGGAGCTTGTGCGCGAGAAGGTGATGCGACAGCTCGGTGACGAGTTGCCCTACCAGATGACCGTGGAGATCGAGGAGTTCCGTGACGAGGGGCGGGTGGTGCATATCAGTGCCCTGATCCTCGTCGAGCGGGCGGGACAGAAGAAGATACTGATCGGCGAGAACGGCGAGCGAATCAAGAACATCGGCCGCGAGGCGCGTCTCGATATGGAGCGGGCGCTGGATGCCAAGGTGATGCTCAACCTCTGGGTCAAGGTCAAGCGTGGCTGGTCCGATGACGAGCGGGCCCTGAAGAGCCTGGGCTACGACCTGGACTGACGCCATGGGGCCGAGCGAGATGAAACCCGAGCCGGCCTTCCTGCTTCACAAGCGCCCCTATCGCGAGACCAGCGCCCTGGTCGACCTCCTGACCCTTCATCATGGGCGGGTGCGGGCGGTGGCCCAGGGCGTGCAGCGTCCGGGCAGCCGGTCTCGTGGCAGGCTGCAGCCCTTCGCCCCGATGCACGTCACCTGGGTAGGCGAGGGCGAGCTCAAGCGCCTGCGACTGATGGAAGGGCGCGGCAGCGCGGCGCTGCTCGCCGGCGAGGGCCTGCTCTGCGGACTCTATGCCAACGAGCTGCTGACCCGGGTACTGCCGGTGGAGTTCGAGGTCGCCGAGACGTTTGCGTTCTACACTGCCATGCTGGAGGAGCTGCCGCGACCGGATGGGCGGGCCGCGGCGCTGCGTCGCCTGGAAGTGGCGGTGCTCGAGGCGCTGGATGCCCTGCCGCGCTTCACCGACCCCGAGGGAGGCGAGCTCGACCCCCAGCAGCGCTATGTCCTCGAGCCCGGGTCGCGGGCCTTCGTGGTCGCCGAGGGCGGCATCGATGGCCGCACCCTGCGGCTGCTGGCCCGGGGAGGCTGGGGCGAGCCAGGGCTCGCCGGCCCCGCGAAGGCGGTGACCCGGCGGGCCCTGGCGTCGCTGCTCGGCTCGCGCCCGCTGCGTTCGAGGGAGCTGATGCTCGAGCTGGCCGGACGGCGTCGCCCCCCTCACACTTGATCCTGACTTTCACTCTTTCGAGTATTTCGACTATCCCCCTTTAGCCCTTCAGCCAGGAGAGTCTGCATGCATCCCCCGCGCATCCTGCTCGGCGTCAATATCGACCACATCGCCACCCTTCGCCAGGCGCGAGGTACCCGCTACCCCGATCCCGTTCAGGCGGCCCTGCTGGCCGAGGAGGCGGGTGCCGATGGCATCACCGTGCACCTGCGCGAAGACCGCCGACATATCCAGGAGCGCGACGTGCGCCTGCTGGCCCAGTTGCTCAACACCCGCATGAACCTCGAGATGGCCCTCACCGAGGAGATGCTGCGCCTGGCCGAGGAGATTCGCCCAGCCCATGTCTGCCTGGTGCCGGAGAAACGTGAGGAGCTGACCACAGAGGGGGGGCTGGATGTGGCCGGGAGCGCTGATGCCATCCGCGAGGCCTGTCGGCGGCTGGCGGCAGCGGGCTGCGAGGTCTCGTTGTTCATCGACCCGGAGCCGGCGCAGATCGCCGCCGCCGCGAAGGCCGGGGCTCCTGTGATCGAGCTGCATACCGGTGCCTATGCCGAGGTCACGGGCCCGGCCGCCCGTCACGAGCATGCGCGGCTCGCCGCTGCCGCCGAGATGGCCCTCGATCTCGGCCTCACCGTGAATGCCGGCCATGGCCTCAACTACCACAATGTCGAGGCCGTGGCCGCGCTGCTCGGCATCCACGAACTCAACATCGGCCATGCGATCATCGCTCGGGCCCTGTTCGTGGGACTCAAGGAAGCCGTGGCCGAGATGAAGCGACTGGCCATCGCCGGCCAGGAGGCCGGCCTGCTGGCGGCGCTCGATGATCACGACCATGACCACGATCATGACGGTGAGGCTGGCTGCTGCCGATGATCATCGGAATCGGAACCGACATCGCCAGAGTGGCCCGCTTCGAACGGGCCATGGGACGCCATGGCGAGCGCTTCTCGCGGCGTCTGCTCGGTGAGTGGGAACTGGAGCGGTTCCGCGATCATGTCCTGCCGGCGGCCTTCCTGGCCAAGCGCTTCGCCGCCAAGGAGGCCTTCGTCAAGGCACTGGGGACGGGGCTGCGCCATGGCATGCGCTGGGTCGATATTCAGGTGGTCAACGATGCCCAGGGGCGCCCCTCACTGGTGCTCACCGGCAAGGCTCAAAAGCTGGCCGAAGCGGCCGGCGTGCGCTCCCTTCACCTTTCACTCTCCGACGAGGACGCCCTGGCCGTGGCCTTCGTCATACTCGAAGGCTGATCCGCCTGCCAGCGGCGCAATCCCATCATGGCGGCATAGAGGTCCGGGAGCAGTGGCGCCACGGCGTGCATGCCCCTTGACCTCAGGCGGGTCTCCAGGGTCTCCGCCAGCAGCCCCAGGCGTGGAGTGCCGCAGTATCGGCAGGCCCCGTTGAGGGCATGCAGGGCATCCAGCAGGGCCTCCTCGTCGGCCCGGTCGAAGGCCTCGCGGATGGCCTGCTCGCTACCCGGCAGGGAGTCGGCCAGTTGTGCCAACAGCTCAAGCGCGAGCGGCTCGCGTCCTCCAGCCAGGCGCGTTCCCATCTCCAGGTCGACCACCGCGTGCTCCTGCTCCTCCTCCGGTGCCAGTTCGCCGCCCTTCGTCGTCCCGACATCGGTGAGGGGCTGCGGCGGTTCGAGTCCCAGGTGCTCCTCGAGCAGCCGGGCGAGACGCTGGGGCTCCACCGGCTTGATCAGCACATCATCGAGCCCGCTCTCGCGCAGCAGCCGTTGCTGTTCGTCCCGTGCATGGGCGGTGACGGCGATGATCGGTACCCGTCCCCAGGCCCCCTCGAGCCGTCTCAGCGCCCGGGTCGTCTCCAGGCCATCCATACCGGCCATGCGGATATCCATCAGTACCAGGTCGAAGTCCCGATGACGGGCCAGGGCAAGCGCCTCTGCGCCGCTCGCCGCCAGGGTGACCGTGACCCCTGAGTCGGCCAGCAACTCGCGCAGCAACAGTCGGTTGGACGCGTTGTCGTCGACCACCAGCAACTGGGGCGATGCGGGCAACGGTGTGGTGTCAGGCGGAGCCGGAAGAGCCCGCTGTGTCCGTTTCAGATGGCGCAGCAGCGCCTCGGTCAGGGCCGCCCGCGGTACCGGCTTGGCGATGATCTCACCGCCATGAGGCAGAGGCAGGTCGGGGAGGTCAGGCGGACTGGCGTTGACCAGCAGCAGGGCGGGGCAGCCCAGTCTGTCCAGTCGTTGCCGCCACGCGGCGAGTTGCTCCTCGGAGAGGTCATCGGCACCTAGCGCCGCCACGACCATCGAGGCCCGGGTGCCGTCGGGGACCCCTGCCTGCGTGGTGACCCGAGCCCCCCAGCTCGTCAGAAGGTGCTTGAGGGCCCGGCGGGTGGGCAGGTGGGGTTCATCCAGCACGATGATATCGCCGTGCAGGTAGAGCTCGGGGCTGCGGTCGGCCTTCCCCTTGCTGGCCATCGGCAAGGTGAATGAGAAGGTCGAACCCTCCCCGGGCGTGCTTTCGACAAAGATCTCACCACCCATCTGCTCGACAAGCTGATGGCTGATGGCCAGCCCCAGGCCGGTGCCGCCGAATTGTCGAGAGTGGCTGATATCGCCCTGGTGGAAGGCCTGGAACAGGCGCTGGCGTACCTCCTCGGTCATGCCCATGCCGGTATCGCCGATGCTGACCCGCAGAATGACCCGGTCGGCCTCGGCCTCCTCGAGCATCACGCGCACAATCACCTCTCCCCGGTCGGTGAACTTGAGGGCATTGTTGACCAGGTTGGTGATGACCTGGCGGGTCCGCATGGGGTCGCCCTGCAGGTCGGCCGGCACGTCGTCGTAGACCAGGCCGAGAAGCTCAAGACCCTTCTGCTGGGCCAGCGGTGCCTGAAGGCCCAGCACATCGTCGACCAGGGTGACCATGTCCAGAGGCAATGTCTCCAGCTCGACCCGCCCGGCCTCCAGTTTCGAGAAATCGAGGACGTCGTTGACCAGCATCAGCAGGCTGTCACACGCTCGCTGCACGTGGTCCAGCCATTCACGCTGGCGCGGCTCCAGTCGCGAGCGCCCGAGAAGGCGGCAGAAGCCGACGATGCCGTTGAGAGGGGTGCGGATCTCGTGGCTCATGTTGGCCAGAAACTCCGACTTGACCCGGTTGGCCTCCAGGGCCCGACGATGGGACATGTCCAGTTCGATGTTCTGGACCTCGATGGTCTCCATGGATTCCCGGAGCTCGTCGGTGGTCTGTTCGATCTGGGCCTGCATGTCGTACCGAGCCGATGCCAGGTGATCGACGAGGTCGTTGACACGCTGGGCCAGCCCCAACAGCTCCGGCGACGCCGGGAGAGTCAGCCGCTCCGGCACCACCCCGAAGGCGAGGTGCTCCAGGACACGGTCGGCATCCTTCAGCGGTTGGGTCACCCGCCTTGCGGTGGCGAAGCCTGCAAGGAACAGCAGCAGGCCGGCAAGCAGCAGGGTCAGTCCTGCACAGGCCATGAGGTGATAGCGGGCTAGCAGCAGGGGCGTGGTATCAATGGCCAGTGTCAGCCAGGCTGGCGTCTGCCCCCCGCTCGGCAAGGGAGTCTGCAGCAGCCACTGGCGGTCATGCTCCAGCAGGCGCGTGGCCGCGCGCTCGGGGGTCGCCGGCAGATCGCGCAGTCCGCCACGCGCCAGGCGGGGTTGCCCCCGGCCATCCTGAACACTCAGCGCACGGACATGAGGCAGCGCCAGCAGGCGGTCGGCCAGGGGGTGAAGCGCCTGTTCATCGCCTGCCGCCAGGGCCTTGCCCATGGTCGGGGCGAGCAACTCGGCGCCATGGGTCAGGGTCTCGCGAAGCGCCGCCTGGCGCTGCCGGTCCTCGACGGCCAGGGTCACGCCGGCCAGGAGTGTCAGCAGCAGCATCGGCAGGCCGAGGATCGACAGCATCAGTCGCGTCTTGAGGGACATCGGCGGGCTCGTCAGACGATGAATCGGTCTCCAGTATGCCACAGTGAGGGCGGGCGTCTGTCCTGAATGAAGTGGCAGGGATATAATGGGGAAACGACGTTTCCATCAGGAAGGTTTCATGCATTTCCCCACTCTCGAGGAGACCGTCGGTCATACGCCGCTGGTCCGTCTCAAGCGCATCACCGCAGGGCGCGGCAATACCCTTCTGGCCAAGCTGGAGGGCAACAACCCCGCCGGTTCGGTCAAGGACCGTCCGGCACTTTCCATGATCAAGCAGGCCGAGGCCCGGGGCGAGATCGCCCCCGGTGACACCCTGGTCGAGGCTACCTCCGGAAACACCGGCATCGCCCTGGCGATGGCGGCCGCCATCATGGGCTATCGCATGGTGATGATCATGCCCGAAAGCGCGTCCGCCGAGCGCAAGCAGGCCATGGCCGCCTACGGGGCCGAGCTGGTCGAAGTCAGCAAGGAAGGCGGCATGGAGGAGGCCCGTGACCTGGCCGAGGCCATGGTCGCCCGTGGGGATGGCAAGCCGCTGAACCAGTTCGCCAACCCCGACAACCCCCTGGCTCACTACCGAACCACCGGCCCGGAGTTGTGGGAACAGACCGGCGGCACCATCACCCACTTCGTCTGTTCCATGGGCACCACGGGCACCATCATGGGCGTGTCGCGCTACCTCAAGGAGCGTAACCCCGAGGTGCAGATCATCGGCCTGCAGCCCGAGGATGGGGCCAGCATCGCCGGCATTCGCCGCTGGCCGCCGGAATACCTGCCGAGTATCTTCGATCCCAGTCGCGTCGATCGGGTGCTGGACATCGGCCAGCACGAGGCCGAGGAACACATGCGTCGCCTGGCCAGGGAAGAAGGCATTCTGGCCGGTGTCTCCTCAGGCGGCGCACTGGCCGGGGCGCTGCGGGTGGCTGCCGAGGTCGAGAACGCGGTGATCGCCTTCATCGTCTGTGACCGCGGTGACCGCTATCTTTCCACCGGACTCTTCGCCCCGGAGCGCTGAGATGGCCATGCTGGGCAAGCGCCGACCGAAACGCGCACCATCGGGCGTCTCGGGGCTGCAGGGACGCCAGTCAGACTCTCGCACCGCACCGGCCGCCCCCCTGGAGCACGATGTCCTGGAGATCCAGGGCATGGCCCATGATGGGCGAGGCGTCGCCCGCTCCTCCCAGGGAAAGACCGTATTCGTCGATGGCGCTCTTCCGGGCGAGCAGGTGCGGGTCGCCGTGCATCGCACCCGCAAGCGCTTCGACGAGGCGCACGTCCGGGAGTTGCTGACGCCCTCGACCGAGCGTGTGGAGCCCCCCTGTCCCCACTTCGCTCGCTGCGGTGGCTGCGACCTTCAGCACCTCGCCCTGCCGGCCCAGCGCCGCCACAAGCAGGTGGTCCTGGAGGAGCTGTTGGGACGCCAGGGCATCACGCTGGCCGCCTCCCCTGAGTTGCTGGCCGGGGCGGGTGAGGGCTATCGCCGCCGCGCCCGCCTGGGCGTCAAGGTTGATGCCGATGGCCTCGTGCATCTCGGCTTTCGCGCCCGTCACAGCCATCGCCTCATCGACATCGCCGCCTGCACCGTCCTGGTGCCGGCCCTGGAGGCGTTGCTGGCGCCTTTGCACCAGCAGCTGGCGGACCTCGAGGCTCCGCGCCAGGTAGGCCATCTCGAGCTGCTCGATAGCGATCAGGGGGCGGTACTGGTGGTCCGCCAGTTGCGCGACCATCCGGGCGACACCCGCCGCTGGGAGGCCTTCGCCGAGGCCCAGGGGATCCACCTGGCCCGCTGGCTCGGCCGAGAAACCCCTGATTTTCAATGGCTGACGCCCGTTCCGGATCTCGATTGCCGGGTGCCTGGGCCGGCCGGGGATATCTCGCTTCGCTTCGCGCCCGGGGACTTCCTCCAGGCCAATGCCGAGGTCAACCGCCTGATGGTGGGGGCCGCCCTTGCCTGGCTCTCGCCGTTGGTCGATGGTGCCCGGGTGCTCGACCTCTTCGCCGGGGTCGGCAATTTCAGCCTGCCACTGGCCGCTGCCGGCGCCCGGGTCACCGCGGCGGAGGGCAGTCACGCGATGGTCGAGAGGCTGACCGAAAATACCCGGGCAAATTCACAAGGGCGGGATCTGGAGCTCGAGGCGCACCAGGCGGACCTCGCCTCCCCAGAGGCCGTGCGCGACCTGCTCGCGACCCTGCGTCCGCGGGTGGTGGTGCTGGATCCGCCAAGGGAGGGTGCCGAGGCGGTGTGCCGGGCCCTTACGGAACATCCGGTGCCGCATTTGCTCTATATCTCCTGTGATCCGGCGACCCTGGCGCGGGATGCGGCACATCTTGTGCATGTTGGTTACCGGATCGTGCGCGCCGCGGTGGCCGACATGTTCGTGCAGACCTCTCATCTGGAATCCATGCTGCTGTTCGAGTTCACGGGCTCGACGCGGCCCCCCCAAGGAGCGCCAAGCGATGGTTAAAGTGCGTGAGGATCAGCCGTTGTCCCAGGACGGGACGGTCGACATCGACCAGTGGCTGACGCGCCTGCAGGACGATGTGAAACTCCGTGACGTCGAGGAGATGCGCCAGGCCTGTGCGCTCGCCCAACACCTGGAGCTTGAGTCCAACCGGCCTCACAAGTCCTGGCTCAAGGACGGTTCCAGCTTCCGCATGGGTCTCGAGATGGCCGACATCCTCGGCGAGCTGAAGCTCGACCAGCCGGCGCTGGAGGCCGCCGTGCTCTATCGGGCGGTTCGCGAGCGGCTGATCAGTCTCGAGGAGGTCGAGAAGCGTTTCGGTCTCGAGGTCGCTAAGCTGATCGGCGGCGTACAGCAGATGGCCGCCATCAGCACCTTCCAGGCTCCCAGCCAGGGCCTGCTCCAGCACGACCAGCAGGACAACCTGCGAAAGATGCTGGTCAACCTGATCGACGACGTGCGCGTCGCCCTGATCAAGATCGCCGAACGCACCTGTGCGTTGCGTCAGGTACGTGATGCCCCTCGTGAGAAGCGCATGCAGGTGGCACGTGAGGTCTTCGATATCTACGCTCCCCTGGCTCATCGCCTGGGGATTGGACAACTCAAGTGGGAGCTGGAGGACCTCTCCTTTCGCTACCTGCATGAGGCCGAATACAAGACCATCGCCCAGCAGTTGGCCGAGAAGCGCCTGGACCGCGACCGCTACATCAGCGAGGTGGTGGATACCCTCAAGTCGCTGATGTCGGCCCAGGGGATCGGTCGCTACCAGGTCGACGGCCGCGCCAAGCACATCTATTCGATCTGGCGGAAGATGAAGCGCAAGCGCATCGACTTCTCCCAGGTCCATGATATCCGGGCGGTGCGCATCCTGGTGCCCGAGGTGACCGACTGCTACACGGTGCTGGGGATCGTCCACTCGCGTTGGCACCACGTCCCCAACGAGTTCGACGACTACATCGCCAATCCCAAGAAGAACGGCTATCAGTCGCTGCATACCGCGGTACTCGGCCCGGAGAACAAGGTGCTGGAGATCCAGATCCGCACCTTCGCCATGCACGAGGAGGCCGAGCTCGGGGTCTGCGCGCACTGGCGCTACAAGGGTCACGATACCAGCGCCCGCAGCGCGAGCTACGAGGAGAAGATCGCCTGGCTGCGCCAGGTGCTCGAATGGCACGAGGAGGTCGGCGATTTCGGCGACCTGCGCGAGGGGCTGACCAGCGACGTGGCCCCGGACCGTATTTATGTGTTCACCCCGGATGGCCACGTCATCGACCTGCCGCGGGTCTCCACCCCCATCGATTTCGCCTACCGGGTGCATACCGAGGTCGGGCATCGCTGTCGGGGGGCCAAGGTCAACGGGCGCATCGTGCCGCTCACCTACCGGCTCAAGACCGGCCAGCAGGTCGAGATCCTCACCGCCAGCAAGGGCGGTCCGAGTCGTGACTGGCTCAACCCCAACCTGGGATATGTGCGTACCTCTCGGGCCCGGGCCAAGATACAGTCGTGGTTCAAGCTGCAGGCGCGCGACCGCAACCTCGAGGAGGGCCGGGCGCTGTTCGAGCGCGAGATGAAGCGTCTCGACGTCGAGGACATGAACCTCATTCGCCTGGCCAACAAGGTCAACTATCCAACTCCTGACGACATGTATGCCGCCCTGGGGGCCGGCGATCTGCGCATCGGCCAGTTGCTGCACCAGGCCCAGCAACTGTTCGGCGAGAGCGATGACCAGGAGCAACTCGACCGCCTGCTCGCCAAGCCACGCAAGGCCAGCGGGAAGGGCTCCGGCAGCGACATCACCGTGCTCGGCGTGGGCAACCTGAAGACCAGCATGGCCAACTGCTGCCACCCGGTGCCCGGCGAGTCCATCGTCGGCTTCATCACCCAGGGGCGTGGCGTTACCGTGCATCGGCAGGACTGCCCCAACATCCTCCAGCTGCGCCTCGACGAGCCCCAGCGCATCATCGAGGTGGAGTGGGGGGAGCGCGCCCGGACCCAGTACCCGGTGGACATCGAGGTCCTGGCCTGGGACCGCTCGGGCCTGCTGCGTGATGTCACCGGCGTGCTCAGTGACGACCGCGTCAACGTGCTGTCCGTCAATACCCTCACCGATACCGACGAGGGCATCGCCCGCATGTCCATCACCGCCGAGGTCGATGGCCTGGAGACCCTGGGGCGGCTCTTTTCGCGCATCCAGCAGTTGTCCAACGTCATCGAGGTGCGGCGTCTTCGCAGCGGGGGCAAGAAGGGCAAGAGCAAGAGGAGGGCCACATGAACGACCCCCGCCACGACCTCGATCACCTGCTGGAGCTGATGGCCGTGCTGCGCGACCCTGCTCAGGGCTGCCCATGGGACGTCAAGCAGGACTGGGATTCCATCGTGCCCCATACCCTGGAAGAGGCCTACGAGGTCGCCGACGCCATCGAACGGCGCGCCTGGGATGAGCTTCCCGGCGAGCTCGGCGACCTGCTCTTCCAGGTGGTCTACTACAGCCAGTTCGCGGCCGAGGAAGGGCGCTTCGACTTCCATGATGTGGTGCACGTCCTCACCGACAAGATGCTGAACCGCCATCCCCACGTCTTCCCCGACGGGACCCTGGCCTCGCGACGCGAAGGAGTCAGCGCCGCCGAGGTGGAGACGCAGCAGGTCCATTCGCGCTGGGAATCCCTCAAGGCCGAGGAGCGCGCCGAGCGTGCACGCGGTGACGCCGAGGCCCACTCGGTGCTGGATGATGTTCCCCGGACCCTGCCGGCGCTCTCGCGGGCCGCCAAGCTCTCCAAGCGGGCGGCCCGGGTCGGCTTCGACTGGCCCGATACCCAGGGCGTGCTGGCCAAGATCCGCGAGGAGCTCGATGAGGTCGAGCAGGCCCTGGCCGAGAATGATCGGGACCATGCCGCCGAGGAGGTTGGTGACCTGCTGTTCGCGGTCACCAACCTGGCGCGGGCCCTCAAGGCCGATCCCGAGAAGTGCCTGCGCAATACCAATGCCAAGTTCGAGCGGCGCTTTCGCCATGTGGAGGCGGCCCTGGCCGTCGAGGACGTGCCGCTGCGCGAGGCAGGCCTCGAGGCGATGGAGCGGCACTGGCAGGCGGCCAAGCGCCACGACGTCCCCCTCAAGGAATCGCCGCAAGGAGAGACCCGGCCATGAGCCATGACCTGCATGAATCGCTGCGTGACAATGTCCGTATCCTGGGCGATAGCCTCGGGCGTACCATCGCCGATGATCTGGGCCAGGGGTTCGTCGACCGCATCGAGGCCATCCGCAGCTTCGCCAAGCGCGGGCGCCAGGGAGAACAAGGCAGCCAGCGTGAGCTGATCGAATATCTGCGCAAGTTGCCTGATCGCGACCTGCTGCCGGTCACCCGTGCCTTCAACCAGTTCCTCAACCTGGCCAACATCGCGGAACAGCACTATCGGGCGCGCTTCCGTCGGGTCGAGGACTACCGGCCCGGAACCCAGCCGGTGCTGTCCGAGTTGCTCGAGCGGGCGAGGGGCGCCGGCCACTCGCCGCGCAAGCTGGTCGAGAGCCTCGCCGGCATGCGGGTCGAGCTGGTGCTCACCGCCCACCCCACCGAGATCATCCGGCGGACCCTGATCCAGAAGTACGACGCCATCGATGACTGCCTGACCGCCATCGAATCCTCCGGTGACTACCCTGAGCGTGGCGTGCGTGCCAAGGGGCGCCTGGAGGAGCTGATCAGCCAGGCCTGGCACACCGATGAGATCCGCCATGAGCGTCCGACCCCGGTGGACGAGGCCAAGTGGGGCTTCGCGGTGATCGAAAACTCCCTGTGGCAGGCGGTGCCCGATTTCCATCGTGACCTCGACAACCTGCTGCTCGAGACCGCCGGTGAGCGCCTGCCGCTGGATGCCGCCCCGATTCGCTTCGCCTCCTGGATGGGCGGCGATCGCGACGGCAATCCCAACGTCACGGCCAAGGTGACCCGGGAGGTGCTGCTGCTTGGCCGCTGGATGGCCGCCGACCTCTATCTGCGCGACCTGGAGCAGCTCAAGGCCGAGCTGTCCATGTGGAAGGCCAACAGCGCGCTCAGGGCCGAGGTGGGCGACGTAGCCGAGCCCTATCGCGAGCTTCTCAAGCGCCTGACGACACGCGTCGAGGCGACGCGGGACTGGGCCAAGGCCGAACTGGATGGGCGCAGCATCGAGGACGGCCCGATCATCGAGACCCGCGACCAGCTCTATGCACCCCTGCTGGCCTGCTACCGTTCGCTGTGCGACGTCGGCCTGGATACCATCGCCAACGGCGTGCTGCTCGATACCCTGCGCCGTGTCGCCGTGTTCGGTGTGACCCTGACCAAGCTCGACCTGCGCCAGGAGGCCAGTCGTCATGCCCAGGTGATGGAGGAACTCACCCATGGCCTCGCCCTCGGCCACTACCGCGACTGGGATGAGGCGAAACGCCAGGAGTTCCTGCTCACCGAACTGGCGTCCAGGCGTCCGCTGATCCCGAGGCGCTGGGAGTGCTCGACGGAGTCACGCGAGGTCATCGACACCTTCCGCGTCATCGCCTCGGAGCATCGCGAGGCACTCGGTACCTACATCATCTCCATGGCCGCCAAGCCCTCGGACGTGCTGACCGTGGCGCTGTTGATGAAGGAGGTGGGAGGAACGGTTGCCCTGCCCATCGCGCCGCTGTTCGAGACCCTCGACGATCTTGACCATGCCGGCGAGGTCATCGACCACCTGCTGTCGCTGCCGGGCTATCGCGCGCTGGCCGGCGACAGTCAGGAGGTGATGATCGGCTACTCGGATTCCGCCAAGGACGCCGGGCAGTTGGCCGCCGCCTGGGCCCAGTACCGTGCCCAGGAGACGCTGGTGGAGGTCTGCCATCGCCATGGCGTCGACCTGACACTCTTCCACGGTCGCGGCGGCACCGTGGGTCGCGGAGGCGGCCCGGCGCATGCGGCCATCCTCTCTCAGCCGCCGGGCTCGGTGAATGGCAGCCTGCGGGTGACCGAGCAGGGCGAGATGATTCGCTTCAAGTTCGGCCAGCCGGAGATCGCCCTGCGCTCCATGGAGATCTATGCCTGCGCGGTGCTCGAGGCGAGCCTGTTGCCTCCTCCGGCTCCCCGGGCGGAGTGGCGCAAGGAGATGGACCATTTGGCCGAGGTGGCTCACGGCGCTTACGTGAGCGTGGTGCGCGAGGATCCGGATTTCGTCCCCTACTTCCGTGCGGTGACCCCGGAAGGGGCTCTCGGCCGCCTGCCGCTGGGCTCACGGCCTACCAAGCGTCGCCAGGACGGCGGAGTGGAGACCTTGCGGGCCATACCCTGGATCTTCGCCTGGACCCAGACTCGCCTGATGTTGCCGGCCTGGCTGGGCAGCGGCGAGGCCTTCAGTGAGCGCCTGGATGAGCCGGGCGGCCTGGAGCTGCTCCAGGAGATGCGCGTCCAGTGGCCCTTCTTCGGCACCTACCTGGACATGCTGGAAATGCTGCTGGCCAAGGCCGACGTGGACATCGCCGCCTACTACGAGCACCGCCTGGTGGACGAGCCGGCGCTGAAGGCGCTGGGCGTGAGGTTGCGGACGCGCTTTAGCCGACTCCAGGGCGCGGTGCTGCAGGTGCTGGACCAGCAGGAACTGCTGCAGGAGACGCCGCTGATCCGTCAGGCCATCGACGTGCGCAATCCCTACATCGATCCGCTGCATGGCCTCCAGGCCGAGCTGCTGCAGCGTAACCGAGATGCCGACGGGGCCATCAGCGCGGATCTGTCCCGGGCCCTGATGGTCACCATGGCGGGCATCGCGGCCGGGCTGCGCAATACCGGCTGAGGCCGTCCCGCCCGGCGGGCCCCGCCAGGAAACGACATCGCCCCGGCCAATCGGCCGGGGCGATGTCGTGGAAGGCAGCATCGGGCTCAGAAGGGGTAGTGAACCGATGCGGTCATCAGGTTGAGGTGGTCCATGGCCGGAGCATCGATTGCCTCGTACTCCAGGCGGCTGACCAGATGGCGCATCTGCAACCGGGCACCGAAGCCCGAGATCCTGGTCGTGCCTCCGCTACCTCCGATGCTTTCGGCCTGGTCATCCCTCACGGCTAGGTTGCCATGCCACTCCGCCACGCCTGATTTGGCATACAGGCCCAGTGGACCGAAGCGCACTCCCGCCATCAGGCTGCCGCCCATGCTGGTGGTGTCGAGGAGCCGCCCGCCACTTTCGCCGGCGTTCGGCACATCGTCACTCTGCCGATAGCTGAACTCGGCGCCCAGGTCGAGGTATGGCAGGGTGCGGGGACTGAAGCCGGCGGTCAGGCGAAAGCCGGAGGTATAGCCATCGGGGGTCGCGACGTCGTCGCCCTGCACGATCATGCCGTTATCCAGCAGCACAAGCGACTGGGCCATTCCGCCGTAGGAAGGTGACTCGGCGTCGATTTCGGCCTGGCATGGCATGGCCACCGCCGCCAGAATGGCACCCAAGATCAGGAAACGGCGTGAATCCGGAAGCATGGTATTCGACCTTGAGTCGGCAGCGGGAGGTGCCGGCCCTGAATCATAGTCATTTCAATCTAGCAAGCGGTTGGCGGTTTCGCCAATGTGTCGGCCCGGTCGCGCAGCACCTCGAGATGGTCGGTCAGGCCGGGGGTCGCCAGTCGGTGCTTCTCGGCCGCCGCGATCAGCGGGGCCAGGATCGCTTCGTGCTCGGTGGCCCGCCCCGCCTGAACATCCTGCAGCATGGAGGCGCGATTGGCGGCCGTGGCCTCGATGACCTGCCACACCAGGTGCCGCCAGCCCGCGAGGCCTTTCCCGTCGGGCGGCGTGATGCCCTCGGCGGAAAGGGTCGTCGCGACCTCGGCGATCAGAGTCTCGACCAGGGCGCGGAAGGGGCGGTCCCGCAGCTGACCGTTGCGGATCCTGAAGCGGGCCACCAGCGGGTTGATGACCGCATTGACGGCGAGCTTGCGCCATAGCCTCACGCGAATGTCGTCCACCGCCTCGGCCGGCAGTCCGGCGGACGTCAGAGTTGCGGCCAGTCCTGCGGCGAGTTCGCCATGCTGGCCATCGAGGCTTCCCAGGAAGGTGTGGCCATGCCCGGCATGGGTCACCTGCGCGTCATCCTGGACATGGGCCCCCTCGGTCGTGCTGGCACAGAGCACCGGTCCCGCATGGCGTTCGCTCAGTCGAGGCTGGCAGCCGAAGCCGTTTTGCCACAGCACCAGCGGGACCCCGGCAGGCAGGTGGTCGGCCAGGGCGCCATGAGCCGCCTCGGCACCATGCGCCTTGGTGGTCAGATGCACGACATCGGGGGCCTCCCGGGGCAGGGCGTCGATCCGGGCCACCTCGACCCGGCGGACCAGCGATGCCTGCTCCGGGGTGATCAGTGTCTGGACGGCAGGGAGAGTGCGTCGTCCGATCAACGTCACCTCGGCCTCCTCAGCCAGTCTCAGGGCGATCAACCGGCCCAGGGCTCCGGGTCCGACGATCCAGTGTCGTGTCATGGTCATGGCGGGCCTCCTTCTGAGTCAGCTGCGGCGGGGTCGTCGGGTGGTGCCGGTCCGGCGGCGGGGGCCGCCTCGCCGCTTGCCCCGGGCGGCCGGGGCCTGCTCGCCCCGGGCACTGTCCAGGGCCGCGCGGACCCTCCCGGCATCCGCGGCATCGAGCAGGCCACGCAGGTCCTCGATCAGCGCAGAAAGGAAGGGGGCCGGATCGTCCTCCTGTTCGGCAATGGCGCCCAGTCGCTGCTCCCATTGCGCGGTGCGCTCGGGGCGGCCCACCGCCTCGGGCAGCGAGGCGATCAGCGCGCTGCCCAGCCGGCTGGCACGCAGCGCCCTGGCCTGGCGTACCAGGTAGCCGCGCTCCAACAGGGTCTCGATGATGCCGGCTCGGGTCGCCTCGGTGCCCAGGCCGTCATGCTCGCGCAGGGTGCGTCGGACGACCGGATCGTCGACATAGCGGGCGATGTTCATCATCGCCTTGATCAGGCTGGCGTCGTTGAAGGGCTCGGGCGGGCGTGTCTCGCGATCCTCGACGGCGCTCTCCTCCACTCGGCAGGCTTCCCCCTCGTCCAGCGTTGGCAAGGGCGGCGCCTCCTCTCGGGTGGTGAACAGGGGCTTCCAGCCAGGGTCGAGGACCTCCTGTCCCTTGGCGCGGAAGTGTTCATCGAGAATCAGGAAGTCAGCCTTGACCTCGCGCACGGCGAGAGGCGGGTAGAACTGGGCCAGCACGTTGCGCGCGATCATCCGGAAGACATCGGCCTCGGCCTTCTCGAGCCGCGCGAGGTCGGCGGGCTTGCCGGTGGGCGCCAGGGCATGGTGGGCGCCGACCTTCTTGTCGTTCCAGGCCTTGGAGCGCCGCGAGAAGTCCGCGCCGGCGAGCCAGCCGCCAAGGCTCTCGTCGGGTCCGCAGGCCCCCTCCAGGGTGGCCCGGGCGGAGGCGAAATGTTCCTCGGGCAGGTAGCGACAGTCAGAGCGCGGGTAGGTGATCAACTGATGGCGCTCGTAGAGGCGTTGGCAGATATCCAGGGTCGCCTTGGCCGAGAGCCCGTGGCGGCGGGCGGCGTCCACCTGCAGCGCCGATAGCGAGTAGGGCATGGGAGCGGCCTGGCGACGCTCGTGGCGCTCGAGAGTGGTGAGCCTGCCCTGGGCGCCGGGCAGGCGCTCGGCCAGCTCAGCGGCGGGTTCCCTGGCCAGAAGACGTCCCTGATCGTCGAGGGGGTGGACCTCGCCAGGCTGCCACCAGGCGCGCAGCCGGCCGCGCCCGACGGCAAGCTCGGCCCACAGCGCGAAGAAGGGTCTAGGTTCGAAGTCGCGGATCTCGGCGTCGCGGCGGACCACCAGCCCCAGCACGGGGGTCTGCACCCGTCCCACCGAGAGCACCCCGTCGTGGCCGGCCTGGCGCCCGGTCACCGTCCAGGCGCGGGTCAGGTTGATGCCATAGAGCCAGTCGGCCCGGGCACGTGACTGGGCCGCCCGGTAGAGAGGGTCGAAGCGGGCATTGTCCTCGAGCCGAGCCAGTGCCCTCTGCACCGCCGGGCGGTTGAGGTCATTGACCAGCAGCCGTGACACCGGGCCCTTCCAGCCCAGGTGTTCGATCACCTCCTGCACCAGCAGCTGGCCCTCGCGGTCCGGGTCACCGGCGTGAACCACCTCGCGGGCGTCCTTGAGCAATTTGCGGATCACCGCCAGCTGGCCACGCGCCTTAGGCCGGGGCATCAGCTTCCAGCGGCTCGGCAGGATCGGCAGGCGGTCGAGGCGCCACTGCTTGAGGGCCGGATCGTAGGCATCCGGCGGTGCCTGCTCAAGCAGATGGCCAAGGCACCAGGTGACTGTGGTCTCTCCCACCACCAGGGCCCCGTCCTGGCGACGTGGGCTGCCGGGAAGCGCATCGGCAATGGCCCGGCCCAGGCTCGGTTTCTCGGCGATGATCAGGCGCATGACGGCTCGTCGGGGAGAATGTCATGGACATTCTTCCAGTATTTTAGAGGCCTTGCCAGGTGTAACATGCTCCATTTCCTGTACAATGTATGTATAACTATTATCAGAGGAGAGAGGCGATGCGCGAACATGGCCGCACCCGGCGCCTGCTGGGGCTAGGTGCCCGAACCGGAGGCGCGCTGATTCGAACCCGTCTCGGCGGTCAAGCCGACTGGCGGGCCCTGGGAGAAGCCCTCTTCGAGGGGTTGTCCGAACTGAAGGGGCCGGCCATGAAACTGGCCCAGATCATGTCCCAGTGGGACGATCTGCTGCCGCCGGATCTTGCCGAGGAGCTCGCCCGGCTGCAGCGCCAGGCCGAGCCCATGCCATGGGAGGGCATCCGTCGCACCCTGGTCGAGGAGTACGGTGACCTCGAGGCCCGCTTCCGGGAGATCGAGGAGCGACCCTTCGCCAGTGCCTCCATGGGCCAGGTGCATCGTGCCGTGACTCACGACGGCGAGACCCTGGTGCTCAAGATCCAGTACCCCGGCCTCGCCGAGGTGCTGGAGAGTGATCTTTCACAGGTGCGGCGACTGATGCGCCTGGGCCGGTGGTTCAAGGTGCCCCAGGCTCGCCTCGATGCGCTGTTCGAGGAACTGGCGGTGAGCCTGCGCGGCGAGCTGGACTATCACGCCGAGGCCGAGGCACTGGCCCGCTATCGCCAGCGCTATGCCCATCTCGATCGCCTGGTGATCCCCGAGCCGCTGCCGGACCTCTCTGGTCCCAGGGTACTGGCCATGCGCTACGTGGCGGGCACTCCGCTGCGCGACCTGGAGGACGCCGACGTCGAGCGGCGCCAGCAGGTGGCCACGACCCTGGCAGACTGGCTGACCGAGGAGCTCTTCACCCACGGCGAACTGCATGCCGATCCCCACGCCGGCAACTTCGCCGCGGATGAGCAGGGTCGCCTGGTGATCTACGACCTGGGGGCGGTGATCCCGGTGCCCGAGGCACGCCTGGTGGCGATGATGCGTCTGCTCCAGGCGACCCTCGAGGGTGACCCGATGGCCATGGACACGGCCCTGCTCGAACTCGGCGGTCGCCAGGGGCAGGGCGCTCCACTGGCGCTCTACCGGGAGGCGGCCGAGGCGGTCTCGCCGCTGTTCCAGCCCGGTGAGCAGGACTTCGGCGACGTGCGGGTGCACCGTCGCCTGCGCGACCTGAGCCCCAAGGTATGGGCCGCCATGGACCGCCTGCAGCCCCCGGCGGACACCCTGCTGCTCTCGCGCACCCTCAACGGCCACTACTGGAATCTGGTGCGCCTCGGCGCGCGGCTCGACATGGCCGCCAGGACCCGGCCGCTGTTTCCTTGACCGCAGGCCTGAGCCACCTGCCCAGCATGGCGACGGGCTGTTAGACTGTGCCATTTTCTGGATTGCGGAGACTGTGATGCTGGCCGTATGGGTGGAACAGCTGCTGGGCTTTGCCACGGGTGCCCTGGCGGCCATTCGCGAGGACGAGCGCTATCCTACGCTGATGGCCTGGGCCCGCGATCAGGGGCCGGCGCTGGTCGGCGGTGACCTGTCACTGGCCCAGGCGCTGGCGCCGGAGCTGTGGTCGCAGACCCCGCTGGCACGACTCGATTTCGCCGCCGAGCCGCTGGCCCGGCCAGGGCGTAACGAGCCCTGCTGGTGTGATTCCGGACGCATGACCAGGCACTGTTGTGGGGCGGTCAGCCTGCCCGGCCATGTGCCGCCCCACCTGATGTGGATGCTTTCACTGCGCGACTGGAAGGGTGATACCCTCAAGGCGGCGCTGGCCAGCGGCCGTGCCCCGGCTCAGGCCCTGCTGGAGGCGGGCCTGATCGCGGCCGAGTCCGGCCAGCGCGGGCGCGCCCAGCAGATTCTCGAGTCCCTGTTCGAGCGTGCCGACTGGCTGACCCTACCCGAGCAGGCCGAGCCTGCCTTCGAGATCCTCATCGACCTCTACCAGGAGCGCGGTTTTCACCGCAAGCGCGAGGCGCTGCTCGATGCGGTGCTCGACCGTGGACCGCTGTTCCTGCGCGGCGTGGCCCTAGAACGGCTCTGCCTGATGCACCTCGACAACGACGACCTGGACAGCGCCAGGGCCGCCTTCGTGCGCGCCCAGCAGGCGCTCCCCGACTCCCCGACGCTGGCCTATATCGAGGCCATGCTGCTGCTCCACGAGGGTCATGAGCAGGAGGCCGCGGAGCGTTCGCGTTTCTGGTTCCGCCGCCTGGCTCGCCAGGGGGATCTGGATCCCGACCAGTTGCAGTTCCTGGCCGATCTCGCCGAGAACCCCGGCGCGACACTGGCCGACCAGCTGCTCAGTGCCGAGGAGGACCTGGCCGAACCGCTGGTGGCCCTGCAGGCGCTGCTCGAGTCGTTGCACGTCGCCCCACGGCTGGAGATCCGCCGCAACGATGAGGACCACCTCGAGTACCATTCCACCGCCCGGGAGGACACCCTGTTTGCCGCCTGGCAGAAGGTCTTCAGGGCTCGGGTCGAGAGCGAGGCTCCCATGGGCTTCGATGACGACCCCTGGCCCCATGCCGGCGAATGGCTGCCCGCGCTCTGCGCTCATCCCGAGTGGCTGGATGCGCCGGCCGTGGTGCAGTCCCTGGCGCTGGCGCTCGCCAGCCGCTTCGGCAGCCTGCCGTGGATGGCGCCGAGCCTGTTCGAGCCGCTAGCCAGTCGTCTGGAACGCTGGCTCGAACAGGTGCGCTCCGAGGGCGAGGGGAACTTCCCCTGGGATGACGCCGACAACGCCATGCTGCTGCGAACCGGTCTGGCCCTGGTGGTGGGCATGGAGCGCGGTGCCAGGGCCCGCTCGCGGGAGCTGGCCGAACGACTCCTGACCCTGGATGACCAGGACAGCCTGGGCTTGCGCGAACTGGTGCTCGACCAGCTGCTGCGAGAAGGGCGTGACCGTGCGGCCCTGGAGCTCAGCGAACGGGAGCTGGGTGGAGAGGGAGACGAGACCCCGCCGCTGGGGTTGTTGATGGGGCGTGTGCTGGCGCTCTATCGCCTGGAGCGTCCTGACGAGGCCAGCGAGGCGCTGGCCGAGGTCCGTCGCCACAACGCCCATGTCCTGGCCATGCTGTGCGCCGAAAAGCCCCGGCCGGTCGGCAAGGGGGGTGACGGCGTCGCCGAGCCAGGTTCCCGTGCCGAGGCCTGGCAATACCGGACCCTGATGCGCGACCAGTGGCGAACCACCTCGGGGGCACTGGCGTGGCTGCAGGCGCAGATGGCCGACTGAATCGAATGTTCAGGCGGCCTTCGGTGCCGGCGTCAGCTCGCGGTCGCGGCTGATCCAGATCGCCAGCAGTATCGCCGGCAGGCCGAGGACGGTGGAGATCAGGAAGAAAGTGGCATAACCTTCGCCGGTCACCACCAGGCCGCCGAAGCCGCTGAGGAACTTGCCGGGCAGGGTCATCAGTGAAGAGAAGAGCGCGTACTGGGTAGCCGTGTATGCCCGTGAGGTGAGGCTCGACAGGAAGGCGATAAAGACGGCGCTTGCCAGGCCGTTGGCCAGGTTGTCGCCGACGATGGCCATCACCAGCATGGGCACGCTCTGGCCGGCCATCGACAGGGCCACGAACAGCAGGTTGGTCAGCGCCGCGGCGCCGGCGCCCAGCACCAGGATGGGTCCGATGCCATAGCGGACGACCAGCAGTCCCCCCAGGATCCCCCCGCTGATGCTCATGGCGATGCCGAAGATGTTGGTGACGTTGGCGATGGTCGCCAGGGTGAAGCCCAGGTCGATGTAGAGCGGGTTGGCCATGGATGCCATGGCCAGGTCGCTGATCCGGAACACCGCCACGAAAAGCAGCAGCCAGATCGCCTTGCGGCGGTGGCGCGAGAAGAAGTCGGTGAAAGGGCAGACGATGGCCCCGATCACCCAGGCCCCCAGACGACGCAGCGTTCTCGAGCGGCCGCGGGACGCCCGCAGGAAGGCTCGTACGCGGGGTTCATGGATCAGCTGGGTGGTCAACGAGAGACGCTCGGGTTCCGGGCGCAGCAGCACCGTGATCACCCCGATCCCCACCAGCGCCGCCATGGCCAGGTAGGCCGCCTCCCAGGAGGCCAGCGAGGCCACGTAGAGGGCTCCCGCGCCGGCGGCCAGCAAGCCACCGCGATAACCGATGATATAGGTCGAGGCCATGGCGGCCTGGACATCGTCCGGGGCCGACTCGATGCGAAAGGCATCGATGGCGATGTCCTGGGTCGCCGACCCGAAGGCCACCAGCAGCGCGAAGCCCGCCACCAGGGGCAGATTGCCTAGCGGATCGACGCCGGATAGCCCCACGAGGCCGGCGGCGATCATGGCCTGGGCCAGCAGCATCCAGCCCCGACGCTGACCGAGGGTGCGGGTCAGCACCGGCAGGGCGAGCCGGTCCACCACCGGGGCCCAGAAGAACTTGATCGAGTAGAGCATGCCGATCCAGGCGAAGAAGCCGATGGCCGCCACCTCGACGCCGCTGCTGCGCAACCAGGCCGAGAGGGTCGAGAACACCAGCAGGAAGGGCAGGCCGGCGGAGAAGCCCAGAAACAGCATGGTGATGACCGGCGCGCGCAGGTAGATCAACAGGGCGTCGCGCCAACTGCGGTGAGCGGTGGGGGGCGGCATGTCGGGCAGCACTCCTTGCGGTATGGCTCGATGGAGGCCACGCAGGTCCTTGCCATCGATGATAAAATCCAGAATCGGCAGCCGGGTCGTTTCCGTCCGTCCCTTGTCACCCGAGCGCTATCGGCCGGGTCAGGCATGCGGTGGGATTGTTGCAGAGCGCCGGCAGTGATACCAGCAGGAACCGATCAGGAGCGACATGAGCGATTCCGAAATTGATCAGGCCGAGGCCGATGATGCCGTGCCCCGCTGGTATGTGATCCAGTGCAAGGGCGGGGAGTCCTTTCGTGCCGCCGAGCACCTGGCCAACCAGGGCTACGAGACCTTCCATCCCGTGCTGCAGGTCCAGAAGAAGCGCCGCGGCAAGCTGGAGTGGGTCAACGAGCCGCTCTTTCCCTACTACCTGTTCATTCGCCTCGACCGCCTGGCCAGCAACTGGCGCCCCATCCGCTCCACCCGAGGGGTGCTGAAGATCGTCACCTTCGGCCTGTCGATGCCGGTGCCCGTCAGTGATGCGCTGGTGGAAACCCTGCGCGAGCATGGCAGCGGCGAGGACGATGCGACCTCGAACGTCTACTTCCGAGCCGGCGATATGGTGGAGATCACCGAGGGCGCCTTCAAGGACCTGCAGGCGGTGTTTGCCAGTCACAAGGGCGAGGAGCGGGCCATCGTGTTGCTCAACCTGCTGCATAAGCAACAGCGCCTCGAGATGCCCGTCGGCCAGCTGCGTCGCCGTGACTAGGCGACGACCTCGCCGCCATCCACCCACTTCGCGTCAGGAGATCCCATGACCATCGCCCCCCAACGGGTTGCGTCACTGCACTACGTGCTCAGCGATCAGGACGGCAACGTCCTCGACGACTCACGGGCTCGCCAGCAGCCCCTCGAATACCTGCATGGCCACGGCAACATCATGGCCGGCCTGGAGCGTGCACTGGAGGGCCAGTCTGCCGGCGCCGAGCTGTCCGTTACCCTGATGCCCGCCGATGCCTATGGTCTTCGCGACGAGGCGCTGGTGCGCGAGGTCGGGCGGCATGCCTTCCCGGCGCCCGACCTCGCCCCCGGCATGCGCTTCCAGACCCCAGGTGACGACGGCCCCGAGATCGTCACCATCCTCGAGGTGCGTGACGACAGCGTGCTGGTCGACACCAACCACCCGCTGGCCGGACAGACGCTGCGCTATCGCCTAGAGGTGCTCGAGGTCCGTGAGGCCACCCGGGCCGAACTGGCCAAGGGCCATCCGCTGCCGCCCGGCACCGCGCCGAGCGAGGTGGAAGACAAGAAGATGCCGTGAAAACTGACCTGGATCAAAGGATTCTCCGTGTCCTGATGGGGTACTGGGGAAACTTGATTCAGGTCAGTTCCCCCCCTCCCTCGACGGGTTAAGGTCCCACCAACACATCGAGACGACAGGACACCACCATGTATCTGGATGACGCCGTGATCTTCGGAATCGTTACCGTCTCATTGATGTTCGTATTCATGGGTAGCTGGACCGCATTCATCGTCCGCGATCACCGTCGCAGTAAAGAGTGCAGGGAAGAGCGCTGATCCAGCCGCTTCAAGATTCGTCAGGGGAGGGGGGAGCTTTCCCCCCAGTAGCCGACCCACTTGGGTCGGCTTTTTTTGTCTGTCGTTTTCTGTATGTGTGAGGAGACAGCCGACTCAGCGCTGCGCCGTGTTGCGGGCTGGGTCATTCAGTGACCATTGGCGGGCCAGGGCCCGCATCACCCGTTCCGGATACCAGGTCTTGCCCAGGCTGCCGTTGTAGCGCGCCAGCGCACGGGTCAGGTCGCCACGCTCCACGGCAAGGTAGTGGGCGAGGATCGTGCAGCCATAGCGCAGGTTGCGATGCGGGTCCTTGAGGTCATCGGCAGGTAGCCCCAACTCGCGGATCCAGAACGGCATGATCTGCATCAGGCCCACGGCGCCGGCCGAGGAGACGGCCTCGGCCTTGAAGGCACTCTCCACTTGGATCACCGCCAGTACGAGTTCCGGTGCCAGTCCGGCCAGCCGTGCCTCATGATGGATGCGGCCCAGCATTTCCCGCCTCCGGTTCGCGTCCTGGACGTAGCGGGAGAGCCGCGGCTCCATGTCATTGAGCCACTGACGGGCGGCCCAGATGGCGGCGGGAGCCACGGGAGCGGAGCGGATGCTGTCGAGGGTGCCTCGCAGGCTCGCGGGCGTCGCCGGCAGGGCCTGCACGAAGGGGGCGGGGCGATCCGGCGACAGCGAGACAGGCAGGGCGGCAAGGAAGTCCCCTTCGCCTTCGCCCAGGGCTGTCGTGGAGGGCAGGCAGCAGGCCACCGCGAGAGCGGCGGCCCGGCAGCGCTCAGATATCGACCTTTTCGCGCAGGAAGTCGAGGATCTCCCCGGCCGGTACCATGGTGGCGTCAGTGTCACGGCGTCCCTTGTATTCCAGTTCGTTCTTGTCCAGGCCTCGGTCACCGACGACCAGACGGTGGGGAATGCCCATCAGCTCGTGGTCGGCGAACCGCACGCCGGGGCGCAGGTCACGGTCATCCAGCAGCACCTCGAGTCCGGCGGCGGTGAGGGCCTGGTAGAGTCGCTCGGACTCCTCGCGTACCCGCTGCGACTTGTGGGCGTTCATCGGCACCATCGCGATCTGGAAGGGTGCGATGGCGTCTGGCCAGATGATCCCGGCGTCGTCGTGGTTCTGCTCGATGGCGGCGGCCACGACCCGGGTCACTCCGATACCATAGCAGCCCATCCAGGGATGCACGGCACGACCTTCGTCACCCAGCACGGTGGCATTCATCGCCTCAGAGTACTTGCGCCCAAGCTGGAAGACGTGACCGACCTCGATGCCGCGCTTGATGGCAAGCACGCCCTGGCCGTCCGGCGAGGGGTCGCCTTCCACCACGTTGCGGATGTCGGCGACGCTGGGCAGCGCGACGTCCCGCTCCCAGTTGATGCCGAAGTAGTGCTTGCCGTCGGTATTCGCCCCGGCACCGAAGTCGCTCATCAGGGCGACCGAGCGGTCGATGATGATCGGCAGATCGAGGTTGACAGGGCCCAGCGAGCCGGGGCCCGCGCCCACCGCGGCACGAATCTCCTCCTCGGTGGCCATGGTCAGCGGCGATGCCACCTCGGTGAGGTTCTCGGCCTTGACCTCGTTTAGCTCATGGTCGCCACGTATCAGCAGAGCGACCAGGCCGCCTCCCTCGCCCTGGACCAGCAGGGTCTTGATGGTCTTCTCGATGGGCAGGTCGTGCTGCTCGACCAGCGCCTTGATGGTCTTGGCATCGGGGGTGTCGACCAGGCGCAGTTCCTCGGTGGGCGCCTCGCGCTCGCCCTGGGGCGCCAGCGCCTCGGCCTTCTCCATGTTGGCGGCATAGTCGGACTCGGTGGAGAAGACGATGTCGTCCTCGCCGGAGTCGGCCAGCACGTGGAACTCGTGGGAGCCGGTGCCGCCGATGGCGCCGTTGTCGGCGATCACCGGGCGGAAGTCGAGGCCAAGCCGGGTGAAGATGCGCACATAGGCGTCATACATCACCTGATAGGTCTCCAGCAGCGACGCCTCATCCACGTGGAAGGAGTAGGCATCCTTCATGATGAACTCGCGGGAGCGCATCACCCCGAAGCGCGGCCGGATCTCGTCGCGGAACTTGGTCTGAATCTGGTAGAAGTTGGCCGGCAGCTGCTTGTAGCTGGAGATCTCCTTGCGCACCAGGTCGGTGATCACTTCCTCATGGGTCGGGCCGACGCAGTAGTCGCGGTCATGACGATCCTTGAGGCGCAGGAGCTCCGCTCCGTACTGATCCCAGCGGCCGGACTCCTGCCACAGCTCGGCGGGTTGTACCGCCGGCATCAGCACCTCCTGGGCGCCGGCACGATCCATCTCCTCGCGCACGATGCGCTCGACCTTGCGCAGGGTCTTGAGGCCCATCGGCAGCCAGCTATAGAGGCCGGAGGTCAGGCGGCGGATCATCCCCGCGCGCAGCATCAGCTGATGGCTGACGACTTCTGCATCGGCGGGAGTTTCCTTGAGGGTGGCGATCAACAGTTGACTGGCGCGCATGGGTCCGGCGTTTCCTCGATCGTGTTCTTGTACAGAAGACAGTGGCGGGGCCGTGCTGGGCAGCGGCAATGATCAGGCATTGTACGGTCAGGGGCCCCATGGCGGCAAAAAAGCCTGTCCTCGGACTCCGTGCGCACGGGCCCTTGCCTCCCGCTCACATGCCTACCGGGCCAGCTCGCGCATGGCGCGCTCCAGTCCCTCCAGGGTCATGGGATACATGCGGTCCTCGATCAGCTCGCGGATCAACCGGGTGGAGTGGGTATACTCCCAGGCACGCGGGGCCATGGGATTGAGCCAGACGAGACGGGGGAAGTGGTCGGCCAGGCGCTTCAGCCAGGCGGCGCCCGACTCCTTGTTGAGGTGCTCCACGCTGCCGCCGGGATGAGTCACCTCATAGGGCGACATCGCCGCGTCGCCGACGATCACCACCTGATAGTCGCTGCCGTAGGTATGCAGCACGTCCATGGTCGGGATGCGCTCGCTGCCGCGCCGCCGGTTGTCGCGCCAGAGTCCCTCGTAGGGGCAGTTGTGGAAGTAGTAGGGTTCCAGGTGCTTGAACTCCGAGCGTGCCGCCGAGAAAAGCTCCTCACAGGCCCGCACGTGGTCATCCATTGAGCCGCCCACGTCGAGCAGCAGCAGCACCTTTACCGCATTGTGGCGCTCTGGGCGCATGCGCACGTTGAGCAGTCCCGCATCACGTGCCGTCTCGCGGATGGTGGCGTCGACGTCGAACTCCTCCGCCGCCCCCTGGCGGGCGAACTTCCGGAGCCGTCTCAGGGCCATCTTGATGTTTCGCGTGCCGAGTTCCAGCGAGTCATCTTAGTCGCGGAAGCGCCGCTCGTCCCACACCTTGACGGCGCGGCGATGCTGCGAGCCGCCCTGGCCGATGCGGATGCCCTCGGGGTTGTAGCCATGGGCGCCAAAGGGGCTGGTGCCTCCGGTGCCGATCCACTTGTTGCCGCCGGCATGGCGTTTCTTCTGTTCCTCGAGGCGCTGCTTGAAGGTCTCGATCAGCTGCTCGAGCCCGCCCAGGGACTCGATCTTCGCCTTCTCCTCATCAGAGAGCTGCTTCTCGAACTCGCGGCGCAGCCAGTCGTCGGGAATCATCGCCTCGATGGCGGCGTCGAGGGTCTCCAGCCCCTCGAACCAGGTGGCGAAGGCGCGATCGAAGCGATCGAAGTGGCGCTCGTCCTTGACCATCACGGTGCGCGCCACCCGGTAGAAGGCCTCCATATCGGCAAACATCACGCCGCGCTCGACCACCGCATGAAGGTCGAGCAGCTCGCGCAGGGAGACAGGCACCCCATGGCGCTTAAGGTTCTCGAACAGGCCGATGAACATCCGTCAGCCCCTCGGGTTGCCCTGGCGGCGCAGCATGAAGGCCAGCCGTTCCAGCAGTTGGGTATCCTGCTCGTTCTTGACCAGTGCCCCCGCCAGCGGCGGGATCGCCTTGACCGGGTCGCGCTGGTAGAGCGCCTCCCGGGCCAGCTCATCGGCCATCAGCAGCTTGAGCCAGTCGACCAGCTCCGAGGTGGAGGGCCGCTTCTTCAGTCCCGGGGCCTGGCGCAGCTCGAAGAACACTTCCAGCGCCTCGCCGACCAGCTTGGGGGCAATGTCGGGGAAGTGCACGTCGACGATCGCCTGCATGGTCTCTCGGTCGGGGAACTCTATGTAGTGGAAGAAGCAGCGCCTCAGGAAGGCGTCGGGGAGCTCCTTCTCGTTGTTTGACGTGATGACGATGATCGGGCGGTGCGTCGCGGTGATGGTCTCGCCGGTTTCATAGACATGGAACTCCATGCGATCCAACTCCTGGAGCAGGTCGTTGGGGAACTCGATGTCCGCCTTGTCGACCTCGTCGATCAGCAGCACCACCCGCTCACCGGCGGTGAAGGCCTCCCACAGCTTGCCGGGGCGGATGTAGTTGGCGACGTCCTCCACGCCCTCGATCCCCAACTGGGAGTCACGCAGCCGGCTGACCGCATCATACTCGTAGAGCCCCTGGGCGGCCTTGGTGGACGACTTGATGTGCCAGGTGATCAGCCGGGTGTCTAGGGAAGCGGCCAGCTCCTCGGCCAGCAGGGTCTTGCCGGTGCCCGGCTCGCCCTTGATCAGCAGGGGCCGCTCCAGGGTCACGGCGGCATTCACCGCCTGCTTTAGGGCCTCGGTGGCCACGTAGGTGGAAGTGGAATCAAACGCCATGGATCGTGCCTCGGAGTCGTGGTCGTCGGGAATCAGAAAATTCTACGGAAGGGCAGGATGGCTAACAAATGGTGGGGAACAAACCACCGACACCCCCCGTCAGTAATTCCCCCCCCCCCGCGACAGGTCATCCGCCCGACGGCGCGGCGAGCGGCCGATAGGCCTCGACCAGGATGGCCGGGTCGTGCTCGGCATGCCCGCGGACGGCCTGGGCACGCATCAGCTGCGCGGCCAGACCGCTCATCGGCGTGGCGCTGCCGATGCGCTGGCTCTGGGCCACCGCCATGTCCAGATCCTTGAGCAGGGTGCGCAGGTGCCAGGGCGGGTCGGCGAAGTCGCTCTCTGCCATGCGCGGGGTGAGGATACGAAACGGCGTCGAATCGGCGAAACCGCCGGCGAGCGCCTCGGTGAGCCGGCGGGCCTCCACCCCACTGGCCTCGGCCAGGGCCACCATCTCGGCGATCACCGCTGCCTGGCAGCCGACGATCATCTGGTTGCATACCTTGGTCACCTGGCCGCTGCCCACCGGGCCCATGTGGGTTACCCGGGCGGATAGCGGCGCCAGCAATGGCCGGATCGCCTCGATATCCTCGGCGTCGCCACCGCACATGATCGCCAGGCTGCCCGCCTCGGCGCCGGCGACGCCCCCGGAGACGGGGGCATCCACCCAGTGCATCCCGCATTCGCTTGCGAGCCAGTCGGCGAAGTCACGGGTCGCCGCCGGGTCGCTGCTGGAGAGGTCCACCAGGCGCTGACCGGTGCGGCCGTGCTGGGCCACGCCGCCCTCGCCGAACACCACGTCCTCCACCACGGCGGTATTGGCCAGGCAGAGCAGCACGATGTCGACCCCGTCCATCAGCTCCTCGATGGAGCCGGCCACCCGGGCGCCGGCCGCGGCCACGCCGGCGGTCTTGTCGGGCGAGCGGTTCCAGACGCTGACATCGAAGCCTGCGTCCAGAAGGCGGCGAGTCATGGGCTCGCCCATCAGGCCGATCCCGATGAAGCCGAGTCGAGGTTGAGTCATGCGGAAGTCTCCGAAAAGAAGCCTTGGGCAACGAGCGACAGGTTAGCCCGTTAAGCTAGCTCGTTGAGAAAGCCCGTTAAGCTAGCCCATATAGAAAGATAGCCTGCTGTGATGGAGGGCCGAGTGGCAAGAGCTCATCGTTTTTGGATGCACCTTCCGAGGCGGCTCTGATGCGCCGCGATGGCGCCATCGCGGACGGTGAGGTCCTCGTTTGGTGCACTGCAGCAGGGAGGGCTGCTCCCTCTGCCAAGATGCGTCTCGGGAATTATTCTATAAATTGCTGATTTAAATATACATATTATTCATTGGCACGGATGCCGCAATGTAATGGACAGAACGTCAACGAGTTCAAGCGACCGAACCCGATGACACATCGCCCAACGGCAGGCCCGACCTGTCGTGGGCGATACACCGAGTGAGCTGGCGTGCTCCACCTGGTCCCCTTCGGGGGGCCTTTTTTATGTCCGCATTTTATGTCCCCAGGCGAGGTGTGAGACATCGCCGGGGGCGGTAAGATCACCTCCTCACGCAGAAAACCAGGAGCGGCGGTGGTTTCACGGCAGGGATTCATCCTGACACGACACTGGCGGGAGTCGGCCCAGGGCACCGAGGTCACGTTCTGGCTGGCGACCGATCAGGGGCCGCTCAGGGTGAGCGTGTCGCCGCCGTCGTCGGTGGCCTTCCTGCCTGCCGTGCAGCGCGAGCAGGCACAGGCCTTGCTCGCCGGCGAGCAAGGCATCGAGCTGCGGCCGCTGTCGCTGCGTGACTTTCACCATCGCCCCGTGCTGGGCCTCTATTGCCGCCATCACCGCCTGCTGGGCAGCGTGGAGCGTCGGTTGAGGGCGGCCGGCGTCGAGGTCTTCGAGGCCGATATCCGCCCGCCGGAGCGCTACCTGATGGAGCGCTTCATCACCGCGCCGGTGGAGGTCACCGGGATACCCGATGGGGAGGGCCACCTGGCAAAGGCGCGACTGCGGCCCGCGCCGGACTACCGCCCGAGGCTGCGCACGGTGTCGCTGGATATCGAGACCAGTGCACGGGGCGATCTCTATTCCATTGCGCTCGAGGGCTGCGGGGCGCGCCAGGTGTTCATGCTGGGCCCGCCCAACGGCGCCGCCGAGGGCTTCGACTTCCGGCTCGATTACTGCGACAGCCAAACGGCGCTGATCGAGGGGCTGAATCAGTGGGTTGTGCAGCACGACCCGGACGCCATCATCGGCTGGAACCTGGTGCAGTTCGACCTGCGCATCCTCCACGAACATGCCCGCAGGCTCGGCGTGCCCCTGAGGCTGGGGCGCGACGGCAGCGAGATGGAGTGGCGGGCCCATGGCCGCCAGGCCAACCACTACTTCGCCTCGGCGGCGGGGCGACTGATCATCGACGGGATCGAGGCGCTGCGCTCGGCCACCTGGCACTTCCCCTCCTTCAGCCTGGAGAGTGTGGCCCAGACGCTGCTTGGCGAAGGCAAGGCCATCGACAACCCCTACCAGCGTCTGGACGAGATCCTGCGCATGTTCGCCGAGGACAAGCCCGCCCTGGCGCGCTACAACCTCAAGGACTGCGAGCTGGTGACGCGGATCTTCGAGGCGACCGAGCTCTTCGCCTTCCTGCTGGAGCGGGCCAGCGTCACCGGACTGGAGGCCGATCGCAGCGGCGGCTCGGTGGCGGCGTTCACCCACCTCTACCTGCCACGCCTGCACCGACTGGGTTTCGTGGCGCCCAGCCTTGGCGAGGGGGAGCCCGCCGAGAGTCCCGGCGGCTTCGTCATGGACTCCCGGCCCGGCCTCTATGCCTCGGTTCTGGTGCTCGACTTCAAGAGCCTCTACCCCTCGATCATCCGTAGCTTCCTGATCGACCCGGCGGGGCTGGTGGAAGGGCTCGCCGAGCCTTCGGACGAGGCCTCGGTGCCGGGCTTTCGCGGGGCACGGTTCTCGCGCACGCATCACGCCCTGCCGGCCATCGTGGCGCAGGTCTGGGAGGGGCGGGAGGCCGCCAAGGAGGCCGGCAACGCGCCGCTCTCCCAGGCCCTGAAGATCATCATGAACAGCTTCTACGGGGTGCTGGGCTCGAAGGGCTGTCGCTTCTTCGACGCCCGCCTGGCCTCCTCCATCACCATGCGCGGCCACGCGATCATGCACCGAACCCGCGAGCTGATCGAGGCTGAGGGGTATACCGTCATCTACGGCGATACCGACTCCACCTTCGTCTGGCTCGGCCGCGAACATCCCGAGGCGCAGGCAGCGGCGATCGGTCGGCGCCTGGTGGCACGCGTCAATGCCTGGTGGCGCGAGCACCTCGCCGCCGAGTACGGCCTGGAAAGCGTCCTGGAGCTGCAGTTCGAGACCCACTACCGGCGTTTCCTGATGCCCACCATTCGCGGCGCGGAGGCGGGCAGCAAGAAGCGCTATGCGGGGCTGGTGCGGGATGCGGCGGGGGAGGAGCGGATGGTCTTCAAGGGACTGGAGACGGTGCGCAGCGACTGGACGCCGCTGGCCAAGACCTTCCAGCAGGAGCTCTACCGACGCATCTTCGAAGGCGAGCCATGGCGAGATTACGTGCGCGACTATGTCGGCGATTTCCTGCGCCGCACCCGGGAGGGAGGGCATGATGACCGTCTGGTCTATCGCAAGCGGCTGCGTCGGCGCCTCGATGACTATCGCCGTAACGTGCCGCCCCATGTACGTGCCGCGAGGCTCGCCGATGAGCTCAACGACCGGCTTGGACGGCCCCGCCAGTACCAGCACGGGGGCTGGATCCGCTACGTGATGACGTTGTCCGGGCCGGAGCCCCTGGAGCAGCATCAGTCGGCGATCGACGCCGACCACTACCTGACGCGACAGCTCCAGCCCGTGGCCGATGCCATCCTGCCCTTCGTGGGCGATGACTTCACGACCCTGATCGACCGTCAGCTGGGGCTTTTCTGAGCCGTCAAGGACGGCGGCGCCCAGGGCGGCGGGTCCTCGGTCTCAGCTGCCATCGGCGTGGGGAGGCATGGCATGCCGGCCGAACTGCAACTCGGCCAGGTGGCGATAGAGGGGGCTTGATTCGAGCAGGTCCTCGTGTGAACCGGCGGCCACCAGGCGGCCGGCGTCGAGCACCAGCAGATGGTCGGCGGCGACCACGGTGGCCAGGCGGTGGGCGATCACCAGAGTGGTGCGGCCGTGCATCAGACGGTCCAGGGCCTGCTGGACCAGGCGCTCACTCTCGGCGTCCAGGGCGCTGGTGGCCTCGTCGAGCAGCAGCACGCGGGGATCCTTGAGGAGTGCCCGAGCGATGGCCAGACGCTGGCGCTGGCCGCCCGAGAGCTGCACGCCGCCGGGGCCCAGCGGGGTATCAAGACCCTGAGGGAGTGCTTCGATGAAGTCCAGGGCATTGGCATCCCGGGCCGCGGTGCGCAGCTCCTTCAGGCTGGCATCGGGCTTGCCATAGCGCAGGTTCTCGGCGGTGGTTCCGGTGAATAGTGTGGGTTGCTGGGCGACCAGGCCCAGGTTGCGCCTCAGGTCTCGCGGGTCGAGGTCGCGCAGGTCGATCCCGTCGAGGCGAATGACGCCGCTGTCCGGATCCTGGAAACGCAACAGCAGCGAGAGCAGCGTGCTCTTGCCGGCGCCGGAAGGCCCCACCAGCGCCACCCGCTCACCGGAGCGCACATGCAGTTCCAGCCCTGCCAGAGCGGGTTGTGTCCGCCCCGGATAGGTGAAATCCACGCCTTCCAGGCGGATATCGCCCTGCACCGGCTCCGGCAGGGGTGTAGGGGCGGGCGGCGCATGGATGGTCGGTCGGGTATCCAGCAACTCGAGCAGTCGCTCGGCGGCGCCGGCGGCGCGCTGAACGTCCCCGGCCACCTCGGCCAGGGTGGCCACGGCCCCGGCCGTCAGAACGGCATAGAAGACGAAGGCCGAGAGTTCGCCGCCGGTCATGCTGCCGGCGAGCACCGCCTGGCCGCCCTGCCAGAGCATGACTCCCACTGCGGCGAAGACCACCAGCATGGCGATGCCGGTCAACCAGGCGCGCTGGCGAGTGCGCTCCACGGCACTGGCGAAGGCCTCTTCCACCCGCTGACCATAGTCGTGGCGATCGATGCTCTCGTGGCGGAAGGCCTGGACGGTGCGTATCCCCGAGAGGGCCTCGCCGGCATAGCGGCCCAGCTCCGCCACCCGGTCCTGGCTGAAGCGCGACAGGCGGCGAACCCGTCGACCGTACCAGAGGATCGGCAGCACCGTGGCGGGAGTGCCCAGCAGCACGATGGCCGAGAGCCAGGGCTGGGTCACCAGCATCAGGATCACCGACCCCACCAGCATCAACAGGTTGCGAACCGCCAGCGACAGCGATGAACCGAAGAGGGTCTGCAGCACGCTGGTGTCCGCCGTCAGTCGTGAGGTGATCTCGCCGGCCCCGCCGCCTTCATCGCCGCTGGCCTCGAAGAAGCCGGGCTCGAGTTCCAGCAGGTGGTCGAAGACCCGGCGGCGCAGGTCCCCGGCCAGTCGCTCGCCGATCCAGGTGACCAGGTAATAGCGCAGCGCGGAAGCCAGCGCCAGGACACTGATCACGATGAGCAGCATCCCCAGTGCCTGGTTCAGCCGACTCCGGTCCGCCGCCACGAACCCCTGGTCGATGACCAGCCGCAGGCCCTGGCCCAGCACCAGCACACTGGACGCCGCCAGCAGCAGGGCGACTCCCGCCAGAAACAATCGCCAGCGATAGGGGCGCAGCAGGCTAAGCAGGCGCAGCAGGATTCGTGGATCGGGGCGTTGGGTCATCCGGATCTCGTATCAGGAAGGCACAGGTCTTGCTCCGGCCTGGTCACGCAGGAAGTCGGTGCAGTCCTGTGCCGACATCGGCCCGGCGAAGAGATAGCCCTGGCCGGCATCGCATTCCAGGGAATGCAGGTAGCTGGCCTGCTCCTGGGTCTCGACCCCCTCGGCCAGTACCTCGAATCCCAGGCGCTTGCTCATGCTGATGATGGCACCCGCGATGGCGGCATTTTCCTGGTCGAGAGGC
Source organism: Halomonas aquatica (assembly GCF_040196335.1). Classification (NCBI taxonomy): domain Bacteria; kingdom Pseudomonadati; phylum Pseudomonadota; class Gammaproteobacteria; order Oceanospirillales; family Halomonadaceae; genus Halomonas; species Halomonas aquatica. The sequence goes on along the minus strand of NZ_JBEGCJ010000005.1, from coordinate 153,016 downwards.
AGACCCCGGATAAGGGAGTGATCGATCTTCAGACGATGGATGGGGAGCTTCTTGAGATGACTCAGGTTTGAGTAGCCGGTGCCGAAGTCGTCGATGGACAGTCTGACAGCGGATGAGGGTAGGGTTTCCAGTGTCTGCATCACCCGGTCTAGCTCTTGCATGACGACGCTCTCGGTCAATTCGAGTTCGAGATGCCGCGCCGGGAGGCCGCTTCTGGATAAGGTGTCGGTTACCAGCTCGATGAAATCCGGCTGGCGCAACTGTTGCAGGGACACGTTCACCGACATGCTGCCATCGGTGAGGCCCTCGGCCACCCAGGCGGCCTGCTGGCGGCAGGCGGTCTCGAGGACCCAGGCGCCGATCGGCTCGATCAACCCGTTTTCCTCGGCCATGGGGATGAACTGTTCGGGCAGAACCAGTCCCAGGGTCGGGTGCTGCCAGCGTGCCAGGGCCTCCAGGCCGATGACCCTACGTTGAGTGAAATCGAACTGAGGCTGATAGGCCAGAAACAGCTGGTTGCCCTCGATGGCACGGCGCAAGTCGGCCTCCAGCGACAGGTGCTGCTGCAGTCGTTCGTTCATCTCCGGGGAGTAGAACTGATAGCGATTACGCCCCAGGTCCTTGGCCACGTACATGGCCGCATCGGCATTGCGTATCAGGGCATCGGTATCCCTGCCATCCTCCGGGTAGCAGGCGATGCCGATGCTGCCGCTCAATACCATCTCTTCGTCGCCCGGGGAGAAGGGCTTGGCCAGGGTCTCCAGCAATTTACGGGCCACCGGTATGGCCTCTTCGGGTGAGGCGATATCCGGCAGCAAGATGAGGAACTCATCTCCACCCTGACGGCTCAGGGTATCGGAGGCCCGAACGCAGGCCTTCAGGCGCTGTGCCGCCTCGCGCAGCACCTGGTCACCGAGATCGTGCCCCATGAGGTCATTGACCTGCTTGAAACGGTCGAGATCCAGAAACATCAGTGCCAGCGACTTGCCCAGACGCTTGGCCTGGGCGATGGCCTGTTCGAGTCGATCGCCCAGCAACAGGCGGTTCGGCAGCTCGGTCAGGGCATCATGCTGGGCGAGATAGGCCAGCCGTGCTTCATTGCGCTTGCGCTCGGAGATGTCACGGATGAGCATGCTGGTGCGCAGTTCACCGTTGTGTGTCTCGAATACCGACGTGGAGAGCTCGGCCGTGAAGTGCTCCCCATTGTATCGCACCATGGTCAATTCACCGCTGAAACTGCCGGTTCGCTTTCGCTCTTCTATGGCAGCCGCCAGCCTCGGGTCATTGGTATCCACCAGGCCGTTGCGTCCCAGGCGCTGAATGTCACTCTCGGCACATCTGAAGATCCGGCAGGCGGCGTGGTTGGCAGAGAGGATTCGCCCGTCGGGGGCGGTCAGCAGGATCGCATCATGGGAGTTCTCGACGAGCTTCCTGTATCTATCCTCGCTTTCACGAAGGAGATCCTCGGCTTGCTGTCTGGCGGCTTCCTGGGTGAACCTGCCGAGCCCGTAACTGATCACGGTGGCGATCTTGCCGAGCAGCTCCCGTGTCTCCTCGTCGAAGGGGTTCTGCTGGGTCAGGTAGAGGTTGAGGGCGCCGATGACGCGGCCTTCGCTGTTGGTAAGAGGCAGGGCAGCGGAGGCGCTCCAGCCGAAGCCTTTGCCGATGGCATGCCACTGTGCGGTCTGCGGGTCTTGCATGATGTCGTCACACCAGACCGGATGCCCCTCGCGAAGAGCCGTTCCCGTCGGGCCGCGGCCTCTGGGATCCTCGGCATCCAGCGAGACTTGCATGCCTTCCAGACACTCCACCCCCCGACCGAAGTGTTCGGCTACCCTGACGGTGCCGGTCTGAGGATCGATCATTGCCACCCATGCCAAGGCCAGTTCGCCCGCTTCCACGGCGATCTGGCAGGCCGCGGCCAGCAGATCGGATTCGCTGGTCGCTTCGAGCACGGCGCCGTTGCAGCGGCTGAGGGTCAGATAGAGTCGACTGAGCCGATGGATCTTGGCGTGGATATCATCGAGTTCAGGCATCATCTGGTTCCATCCCTTGGTTGCTCAAGGAGAGAGGCAACGTTGTTCGTCATCCCTGCATGCCGCCTTGAGCGACGGGATCATCGTCTCATCTTTAAGAAGTACGCGCATGTCAGCAAGCGTCGGTACACTTCCTTGAAGCCGCTCTCAAGCAAGGCCATATTCAAACCATATACTCCGCTACAGGAAGCGTCCTCGTGTCAGATGCCATGATTCTCGATTGTCCCCATTGCAGCGCCTTCAACCGCGTCAGCCGTGCGCGTCTCGAGGATGGCCCGGTCTGCGGCAAATGCAAGCAACGCCTCTTCACCGGAGAGCCGGTGCCACTCACTAGCGCCAATTTTCACGCCATGGTGGAGCGGAGCGACCTGCCGGTAGTGGTGGATTTCTGGGCCAGCTGGTGCGGGCCCTGCAAGATGATGGCGCCGATCTTCGCAGACGCCGCCCGGGAGCTCGAGCCGCGTCTGCGTTTCGCCAACCTGAACACTGAGAGTGAGCAGGCCCTGGCGGCGCGTTTCGGCATCCGCAGCATTCCCACCCTGATCGTCTTCAGGAACGGCGCGGAGGTCGCTCGCCAGCCGGGTCTTCTGCAGGGGCCGGAGCTGCGGCAGTGGCTCCAGCCTTACCTGGCCTAAGGGCCGGGTGGTGTCGACGTCATATGGGCACCGCTCGAAAACTAGAGTGCTATCGGCCGAGGAGCGAACGTGATCAGTCGGTGTATTAGATCTACCAAGATTTGCTGCAGAAAATAGTGTTTCGATCAATCCGCTGCCGCTCGATGACGACGACCCGTCTCCGTGATAGAAGGGTGAGAACCACAGGCTAGATATTTAATAATTTTTCAAATTCCATGGCGGGCAACGGCTTGGAAAATAGGTAGCCTTGCCCAAAGTCACAGCCAGCGGCTATCAACAACCTTTTTTGATTTTCAGTTTCTATGCCTTCCGCGATTACTTTCAGATCAAGCTTGTGCGCCATGACGATAACGGCCTCACATAAAGCCAAATCATTAGAATTTGGCGCTATGCCGTCTACAAATGACTTGTCGATTTTTATATAGTCAATATCGAGCTTTTTCAGGGAAGATAGTGATGAATACCCTGTGCCAAAATCATCGATTGATACCTGAATATTGGCATCTCTAAAATCGAATAATACCTGGTCGATACTGGCTCTTGATTCCATCAATGTCCCTTCTGTGATTTCAACCGTAATAGCATCTCCCGGTAACTTCATCACATGCAGATGTTCGAGCCAATCTCTTGCATTGAAATTATCACTTTTATATTGTACGGGCGAAGTGTTGATACTAATCTGAAAGTTCGGCTGGAAGGAGGAGCGCCAGCGAACCGCCTGCCGACTGGCCTCATGAAACACCCAGTCACCGATATCCACTATCAACTTCGTCTCTTCCGCAATCGGAATAAACTCGATTGGCCCGATCAAACCTCTTTCAGGATGCTGCCACCGTATGAGTGCTTCAGATTTATGAATGGCGCCACTCATCAGATTCACGATGGGTTGGTAATACAGTTTGAACTGATTTTCAGCCAAGGCAGTGCGCAAATCATTAATCAAGGCCATTCTAGATACTGCGCTTTTCTGCATCGATGGCGTAAAATATTGGAATCTATCACCGCCACTATTCTTGGCTGCGTACATTGCTTGATCTGCATTTCTCAGCAATGCAATTGGATCCGAGGCATCTTGTGGGTAAAGTGTAATACCGACACTGGCTGAAATATAGGCTAATTCTTTTCCAAGATTTAACGGCTCTGCCATTTTTTTAACTAAATCATTTGCAATCAGATCAACTTGATCTGTGCTATCGATCCCACCAATAATGATGACAAATTCATCTCCTCCAAATCGCGCAATGGTATCGATTTCTCGTAGATGACTGCGTAGGCGCTTCGCTACCTGAATTAAAAGTTTGTCACCAATATCGTGACCACGTGCGTCATTGATATCCTTGAATCTGTCAAGATCGAGAAAGAAGAAAGCAACACTCGTATTCGAGCGATCGGCTACTTTAATCTTTTGCTCAAGATGTTCATCAGCCATTTTACGATTAGCGAGTCCTGTGAGCGAATCGTAGTGTGCCTGCTCCCAGATAATCTGCTCTGATTTTTTTCGAGAAGTAACATCCTCACAGAGAGAAGCAACCGCAATCAGTTTTCCTTCTTCATCCAGAATGGATGTATTATACCATTCGCAACTAATTTTTCTGCCATCTTTGGTGACGTTTTCGTTACTGCTGCGCTCTCCACCTTGTTGTTCCCATAACGCAATAAAAACCTGATTAACATCATGCTCTGATTTTGAACCAGTTTCCAATATTAGGTCTTTAGCATGTTTTCCTATGGCTTCATCTGCAGTATATCCAAAAATATCTTCGGCCGTTTTATTCCATTGCATAACATTGAAGTTTCTGTCCCATGTTATAGCAGCTAAAGGTGTGTTGTGCAGATGGTGCGACAGTCTAGATGAAATCTCCTTGTATGAAAGTTCTGTTATTTTGAGGTTTTCGATATTCTTCAATAGCAAGCCTAATAATGTTATTGCTATTGTAAAGATAAAAAATCGTGGAATCGCAATGCTCTGCATTAGTTGCTTGTAAGCGGTTTCTGGTAACTGGGTTGCTAACAAGAGTAGGCTAAGCTGAACTAATGATCCGAACAGAAATAGTTGTAATACATTGATTTTCAACCAGTCTTTTTTAACACAGTGCCGGTAAGCCAATCCCAGGAAGGTCGATACTATGACAATACTTAATCCTACATATACACCGTCTCCACCGAGAACTAATCGATAACCCCCCCCAATGGAGGCCGCAATAACTGCTCCGATGGGGCCACCGAACAGACCTGCGATGCTCAGGACTACGGACCGAGGGTCGATAATAACGCCGTTGGCGAGCTCAATTGGCGAAACCATACCCAAAACACAAATTCCGCCAAACAAGGCACCTGTCAATACTTGCTTGGTTACAATGCTTGCGTAAAAGTAATGAACAATTAGGCCATATAATAAACTAAGCGACAACAAGAGTGTTACAGAGAAAATTAGGTCGTCTGTCATATGAGTCATGAATTTTCGCCATTGAACTTTTTCTGGCCCATTTCGTGAGGCTAGCCAGTTAGAGCTGATGAATTGTCATAAAAAAGCCCTCTATATCTTGAATCCGTGGGGTAAGGCCGTAATCTTTCCTGTCTTTCTTCCTGAGTATTTTTTAACCACTCGACTCGCATGTTTCAGGATGCTCAGCTTCCTTTCTAACACTAAACCCTGCCTCTACCTAGTGAATCAGAGTGCTGCGGTTATTCAATTAACACAGAATAGACAGCAGAGATGAAGAGGAGGCTTGACCCTTTTACTACGACTAAAGGATATACGTTGAACATTGTTATCCGGATGCTCTGCATGGGTACGCATTGTTTAGCAAATTCGCATCATCAATGCAACAGGGACTATTTCACTCTGTTCTGGCAGGTGGCGAAAACGAGGATTGGAGCTGTGAAGACAATGCCAATTCAACACCAATGCTTATGCGATAATACTTATGTATATGATGATAAATGCCCTAATATCAATAGCTTGTTATCTTTTCTTGATCTGTTCTCGCAACTGCCCGGGCACCTGCTTGATGATCAGGCGGTCCCGATCCTCGTCATACTCCACGCTGGAGCCGAGCAGGTGGGAGTCGAAGCTGATCGACACCCCGCCCGAGCGGCCTGTGAAGCGTCGGAACCGGTTGAGGGTGCGCTTGTCCGGGGGGATCTCCGGGGAGAGGCCGTAGTCGGCATTGCGGATATGATCATAGAAGGCCTTCGGCTGCTGCTCGTCGAGCACCTCCGATAGCGCCTCAATGGTCATCGGTTCGCCGCGGCGGGCCTGGTCGCTGGCGTAGTCGATCAGTGCCTCGGTCTTCTCGCGGCTGGCCTCTTCCGGCAGGTCCTCCTTTTCCACGAAGTCGCTGAAGGCCTTGAGCAGGGTGCGTGTCTCGCCGCTGGCGTCCACGCCTTCCTCGGCGCCGAGCAGGGAGGCGAAGCCCTCGGCGAGCTTCTTCCCTCCGCGGTCACGGGTCCAGGACAGGTACTGCCTGGAGGGCGAGTCACTGCGCCAATGGCTGAGGTTGAAGCGTGCCGCCAAGGTCATCTGCGCCAGGTTCAACTGGCGTACCGGCACGATGGAAAGCGCACCGTCGACGCCGAACCCCTCCCGGTGATGCAGCAGCGCCAGGCTCAGGTAGCGGGTATCCCCGACGCGATGGTCGAGCATCAGCAGGTCGCCGGAGAGTGAAAGGTGGTCACCGATCAGCTCGGCGATGCGCCGGGCCACGTCGCGGGTGAAGGTGGCGAAGTCACGGCTCTCGTCGAGGTAGTCGACCAGTTCACTGGCGAAAGGCGAGCTCAACTCACCGTCGGGCGTCGATTCGACGAAGTGGCCCCAGGCCTTGGGCTTGGCATTGAAGGCGTCGTTGAAGCCGGCCAGCAGGTCGTCCAGGGCCGGGGAGGGAGCCAGTTCCTGCGTGGCGGGAACCAGCGTCGGGGTCTCACCGGAGGCCGTGTCGATGCGGTGGATGATGCTGTGCAGGATCGGCATGGGAGCTCCGCGGTGAAGGGACGAGGATGGGGATGATACCCGCCGCGGGCGTCACTCGATAGCCGGCCCATCCTCAGCTCCCGCCTCGGATCAGGGCTTGAGCCGATAGCCGCTCCTGAAGATCCAGCCCACCACGGCGAGCGCCACCCCGAGGAACAGCAGGATCACCAGCAGGCTGACCAGCGGGCTAACATCGCTGATGCCATAGAAGCTCCAGCGGAAGCCGCTCACGAGGTAGACCACCGGGTTGGCCAGTGTCACCAACTGCCAGAAGCGCGGAAGCATGTCGATGGAGTAGAAGGTGCCGCCAAGGAAGGTCAGCGGAGTGATCACCAGCAGCGGGACCAGCTGCAGCTTCTCGAAGCCGTCGGCCCAGATGCCGATGATGAAGCCGAGCAGGCTGAAGGTCACCGCCGTGAGCACCAGGAATACTCCCATCATCAGCGGATGATCGATGGAGTAGGGCACGAACAGCCGCGCCGTGAGCAGCACGATGGCACCGAGGATCAGCGACTTGGTCGCCGCCGCCCCCACATAGCCCACCATCACCTCGACATAGGACATTGGCGCCGAGAGGATCTCGTAGATCGAGCCCGAGAAGCGCGGGAAGAAGATGCCGAAGGAGGCGTTGGAGACGCTTTGGGTCAGCAGCATCAGCATGATCAGGCCCGGCACGATGAAGGCGCCGTAACTCACCCCGTTCACTTCGCTGATCCGGGTGCCGATGGCCGCCCCGAATACCACGAAGTACAGCGAGGTGGAGATCACCGGTGACACCATGCTCTGCAGGATGGTGCGCAGGCTGCGGGCCATCTCGGCGAGATAGAGGGTCTTCACGGACTGCAGGTTCAAGCTCTTCATGTTTCAGCGACGCTCCTGGACCAGGCTGACGAAGATGTCCTCCAGCGAACTCTGGCGGGTATTCAGATCCTTGACCTTCAGCCCCACCGCCTCCACGTCCGCCAGCAGTCCGGAGATGGTCGAGCCGCCCTCCTGGCTGGCCGCATCGTAGCTGTAGACCAGCGCATGGCCCTCGTTGGCGAGTGCCAGGCCGTGGCCCGACAGGGATTCCGGCACCGCCTCCAGGGGCTGCTGCAGGTGCAGGGTCAGCTCCTTGTTGCCGAGCTTGCGCATCAGGGCGCGCTTGTCCTCCACCAGCACCAGCTCCCCGCGGCGGATCACGCCGATGCGGTCGGCCATTTCCTCGGCCTCCTCGATGTAGTGGGTGGTGAGGATGATCGTCACCCCCTGGTCGCGCAGACCGCGAACCACTTCCCACATCTCACGGCGCAGCTCCACGTCCACCCCGGCGGTGGGCTCATCGAGGAAGAGCACCTGGGGCTCGTGAGACAGCGCCTTGGCGATCAGCACGCGGCGCTTCATGCCGCCGGAGAGTTCCAGCAGCCGGTTGTTGCGCTTCTCCCACAGGGTCAGCGAGCGCAGAACCTTCTCGATGTGCCCCGGATTCTTGGGCTTGCCGAACAGCCCGCGGCTGAAGCTGACCGTGTCCCACACCGTGGTGAAGGCCTCGTTGGTCAGCTCCTGGGGCACCAGGCCGATCAGCGCCCGGGCGGCGCGGTAATCGCGGACGTTGTCGTGGCCGTCCACCATTACCCGGCCCTCGCTCGCATTGACCAGCCCGCAGATCACGCTGATCAGGGTCGTCTTGCCCGCGCCATTGGGGCCGAGCAGGGCGAAGATCTCGCCCCGATGGATCTCGAGGTCGACATCCACCAGCGCCTTGAAGCCATCGGAAAAGGTCTTCGATAGCTCCTCGACACGGATGATCGGCGCGTCACTCAAGGGTGATGTCTCCCGTGAACTCGAGGTCCAGCTCCAGGCCCGCCACCTCGACCTTCACGCTTGCCGGCAGCGTCTCGTCGCCCTGCAGGCGACCATCGGCCAGCGCCTGCTGCACGGCCTTCTCGATCTCCTGCTGGGTGTTCACGCCGACATTCTTCAGCAGCCTGCGGATGCTGTGATTGAAGCTCTCTTCGTTCATGCGCTGCTACTCCTTGCATCATCCATGGCGCCTTACATCCTAGCGCGACTGGCTGCATGATACAGGGGCTGTACAAGGAAAAGCCGTGCATGGCAGCCATGCACGGCGTCTATCGGCGCGAGGCTGGCGCTCAGCTGCGTTCGGTGACTTCCAGCAGGTGGTAGCCGAACTGGGTCTTCACAGGGCCCTGGACCGTCCCCACCTCGGCGGAGAACACCACCTTGTCGAACTCCGGCACCATCTGGCCCGGGCCGAAGCTGCCCAGGTCGCCGCCCTGGCGGCTGGAGGGGCAGCTGGAGTTCTCGCGAGCCACCTCGGCGAAGTCGCGACCGCCCTCGATCTCGGCCTTGAGTTCGTTACACTTCGCTTCGCTGTCGACCAGAATATGACGTGCGCTTGCCTTGGCCATGATGCTCTTCTCCTTCGGTTCGGCATGGGTGCCGGTGGTTGATCCGGCGAGCATATCACGCCACCCCTCATTGATGTCCCGCCCCCGCGAACTGGTTCGCGCTTACCTTTGGTGACATGCTGACGGCAGCAGGGGTGACGGTCAGGACAGTGAGCGCCCACCCGGAAGCATCAATCATCAACGCAGAGCGTCCCATGTCCGAACGAGTCATTCTGACCACCTCGTCCCACCTCGAGGGCTACCGCGTGACCGAGCATATCGATATCGTCTCGGCCGAGTGCGTGTTTGGCATGAACATCCTCAAGGACATGTTCGCCGGTTTCCGTGACTTCTTCGGCGGGCGCAACAAGTCGTCCCAGGATGCCCTGCGCGAAGCCAGGGTGGCGTGCCTGGATGAGCTGCGTCGAGAGGCCAGTGACATGGGAGCCAACGCCGTCATCGGCATCGACCTCGACTACAGCGAGATCTCTGGTGGCGGCAAGTCGATGCTGTTCCTGGTCGCGACCGGCACGGCGGTGAAGGTCGCCAAGGCCTGAACCGCCACATCTGGCACCCAACAGGTCTTCGTGGGAGCGCTGCTGGCAGCGCGATTCTTGGCTTCGTCTCCGCACTCGCCCTTGGCACCCAACAGGTCTTCGTAGGAGCGCTGCTGGCAGCGCGATGCTCTCATCAACCGCCTATTGGCGCCCCGGGGCACCCCGGCGTAGCATTATTCCCACGATTTCTCATCGCAAGGACCCGCGACCTCCCATGTTCGAGCAGACCTTCAAGAACATCGACGATGTGCTGTGGAAAGAGGCCGGCTGCGCCACCGAGCTGGACTACACCGAACAGACCTCCTGGCTGCTGTTTCTCAAGTACCTGGATGACCTCGAGCAGCGCCGGGCCGTCAACGCCAGCCTTTCCGGCAAGCCCTTCGACTTCATCATCGACACAGCCTATCAATGGTCGAACTGGGCGGCGCCCCGCAAGCGCGACGGCACCCTGGACCATGACAGCGCCCTGACCGGCGATGACCTGCTCGACTTCGTCAATCGCGAGCTCTTCCCCTACCTGCAGGGCTTTCGCGAGCGCGCCAGCGGCCCCGATACCATCGAGTACAAGATCGGCGAGATCTTCGGCGAGGTGCGCAACAAGTTCCAGAGCGGCTACAGCCTGCGCGATGCCCTGGAACTGGTGGACAGCCTGCAGTTCCGCTCCCAGGCCGAGAAGCACGAGCTCTCGCACCTCTATGAAGCCAAGATCAGGAACATGGGCAACGCCGGGCGCAACGGCGGCGAGTACTACACGCCCCGTCCGCTGATCCGCGCGATGATCCAGGTGATCGATCCCAGGATCGGCGAGCGCCTCTACGACGGCGCTGCCGGCTCGGCGGGCTTTCTCTGCGAGGCCCACGACTACCTGCGCTACGGCTTCGGCAGCGACGAACCGCGAAAGCTCACCACCAAGCAGCTCGACACCCTGCAGAACCGCACCTTCTCCGGCAAGGAGAAGAAGAGCCTGCCCTATGTCATCGGCATCATGAACATGATCCTGCATGGCATCGAGGCGCCCAACCTGGTGCACACCAACACCCTGACCGAGAACCTCGCCGACCTGCAGGAGAAGGACCGCTTCGACGTGATCCTCGCCAACCCGCCCTTCGGCGGCAAGGAGCGCAAGGAGGTCCAGCAGAACTTCCCGATCAAGACCGGCGAGACGGCCTTTCTCTTCCTGCAGCACTTCATCAAGCGGCTGAAGGCCGGCGGTCGCGCCGCGGTGGTGATCAAGAACACCTTCCTGTCGAATGCCGACAACGCCTCGAAGGCGCTGCGCCAGGAACTGCTGGAGGGCTGCAACCTGCACACCATCCTCGACTGCCCCGGCGGCACCTTCCTCGGCGCCGGCGTGAAGACGGTGGTGCTGTTCTTCGAGAAGGGCGCCCCCACCCGCGACATCTGGTACTACCAGCTCGACCCCGGCCGCAGCCTGGGCAAGACCAATCCCCTCAACGACGATGATCTCGCCGAGTTCGTTGCTCTGCAGGCCAGCTTCGCCGACTCCGACAACTCCTGGAAGGTCAGCGTCGATGATCTGGACCGCGACACCTTCGATCTCTCGGTGAAGAATCCCAACAGGGCCGAGGAAGCTCCGCTGCGGGACCCGGAGGTGATCATCAACGAGATCGAGACGCTGGACCGCGAGGCCGAGGAGATCCTGGAAGGCATTCGGGGGATGTTATGAGAGAGCAGTGGAAGCGCAAAAAGGTTGCTGATCTCGTTGAGCCGCTGACAACCATTGATCCGAGGAAGGAACCAGGTAAGAACTTTACCTATATCGATGTTTCTTCCGTTTCACGTAGTGCATGCAAAATAGATGCGACAACCTTAGTCAAGGGCTCTGATGCACCCAGTCGAGCTCGTCGACTGGTTAAAGCTGGTGATGTTATATTTGCAACCATTCGTCCAACATTGCAGCGTATTGCGGAAATTCCTAATTCGCTGGATGGTGCTGTATGTAGCACTGGATATTTTGTATTAAGACCTAAGCCTGAAATACTGTCAAAGTTTCTTTTCTATAGCTTGTTTGCCCCAGAATTTTTTTATGCGATGGCTGCTTTGCAGCGGGGCGCTGCCTATCCGGCAGTTAGTGATGGCGATGTTAAGGGTCAAGAGTTATTCATCCCACCCCTCCCTGAACAAAAACGCATCGTCACCATCCTTGATGACGCCTTCGAGGAAATTGATACTGTCGTTGCCAATACCGAAAATAACCTCGCAAACGCCCGAGAATTGTTCGACAGTTATCTGAATTCGGTGTTCAGCCAGCGGGGTGAGGGATGGGTTGAAATGAGACTGGAAGAGATAGTATCTTCAACACAAATTGGGCTTGTCAGAAACCGAAAGGAGCAAGGAGAAAACTTAGAGCATGGTTACGTTAAAATGGATAACATCACGCCTTACAATCGTTTTGACGGTAAAAATATAGTTCGCGTTGAGGCCGATAAGCCAGAGGTTGAAAAATATCGGCTTAAAAAAGATGATCTGCTATTTAATACCCGAAATAGTTATGAGCTCGTCGGGAAAAGCTGTCTGTATGACATCGACAAAGAAGAGCCGGTTTTGTTTAATAACAATATTATGAGGATCAGGTTTGTGGGGGAGATTTACCCCAACTTCGCTGCCTATCTTTTTTATTCTCCAAAAGTGAAAAAGCAGTTGGAAAGCATGAAGAGCGGCACCACGAATGTGTCGGCTATATACTATAAATCACTTAAGGATATTCGCTTGGCATTTCCAAGTCTTGATACCCAGAAGACGATATGCCGGCGGCTGGATGAAATGAGTGCAAGGACCCAGAAACTTGAGGCTATCTACCAGCAGAAACTCACCGCCCTTGCCGAACTCAAGCAGTCCCTGCTTCACAAGGCCTTCTCCGGCGAGCTGACGGTCGAGCGCGCCGAGTCGGCGGTGGAGGAGGCAACGGCATGAGTAACGAGAGCCAGGCCCCCATCGTCATCTACCAGGAGGTCGGCCAGGCGGTCGAGGTGCGGTTGGATGCCGAGCGGAATACCGTCTGGCTGACACAGCGGCAGATGGGCGACGTCTTCGATTCGACGCCCGAGAATGTCCTGATGCACCTGAAAAATATCTATGCGGACAAGGAGTTGGAAGAACCGGCAACTGCTAAGGATTTCTTAGTAGTTCGAACGGAAGGTAAGCGTCAGGTGCGCCGAAAGCTTCAGCATTACAACCTCGATGCCATTATTTCGGTGGGCTATCGCATCAACTCTCGACGCGCCGTGCAGTTCCGTCAGTGGGCCACCCGTGTACTGCGTGAGCACCTGACACAAGGCTGGACCCTGAACCGCCAGCGCTTCGAGGAGAACGCCCGCGAGCTGGAGGCCGCCATGGCGCTGGTGCGCAAGACGGCCGGCAGCCCGGCGCTGGATGCGGCCAGCGGCCGTGGCCTCGTCGATATCGTCACCCGCTACGCCCAGACCTTCCTGCTGCTGCAGCGCTACGACGAGGGCCTGCTCACCGAGCCCCATGCCCAGGCCGGCGGCCGACTGCCGACGCTGGAGGAGGCACGCACGGCGCTGGCTTCGCTAAAGTCCGAGTTGATCGCCAAGGGCGAGGCCACCGACCTGTTCGCCCTGGAGCGCGGCGACGGCCTCGATGCGCTGCTCGGCAACCTCGACCAGACGGTCTTCGGCGAACCGGCCTACCCCTCGGTGGAGTCCAAGGCGGCGCACCTGCTGTACTTCGTGGTCAAGAACCACCCCTTCGCCGACGGCAACAAGCGCAGCGCGGCCTACCTCTTCGTGGACTTCCTCTACCGCAACGATCGCCTGCTCAATGCTCACGGCGAGGTGGTGGTGAATGACGTGGGGCTCGCCGCCCTGACGCTGCTGATCGCCGAGTCCGATCCTGCCAACAAGGAGACCATGGTCCGGCTGATCATGAACATGCTGGCAAGCCCGGGAGACGCCTGAAGGACCGGCTGATTCCGAAGGGCCTAAACTGGCTTTGCTCAGCAGAAACTCATATGTTGTGAAGTGTTACGGAGCCTGAAGGCTCCTGATCGCGCACCGACCGGACAAGGATTGACCGATGAACGAGGCCGATACCCGCGCCGAGCTGATCGACCCCGCCCTCAAGGAAGCCGGCTGGGGCGTGGCGGCGGGCAGCCGGGTGCGGCGCGAGGTGATCACCCTGGGGCGGTTGCAGGGCGCGGGCCAGCGCACCCGCGGCGACATCGCCGACTACGTGCTCTTTTACCAGGGCCAGAAGCTGGCGGTGATCGAGGCCAAGAAGCGCGATCTTCCCGTCACCGAGGGCCTGGCACAGGCCAAGCGCTACGCCGAGCGGCTGCAGGCCCGCTTCGCCTATGCCACCAACGGGCTGGGCCTCTACCGGGTCGACATGCACACCGGCGAGGAAGGGCCGGTAGCCGGCTATCCCACGCCGGATGAACTCTGGGCCGAGACATTTCCCGAGCCGAACGCCTGGCGCGAGCGATTCGGCGAGGTACCCTTCCACGACAACAGCGGCCAGTGGCAGGCGCGCTACTACCAGCACAACGCCATCAACCAGGCGCTGGAGGCCATCGCTGCCGGCCGCCGTCGCGTACTGCTCACGCTGGCCACCGGCACCGGCAAGACGGCCATCGCCTTCCAGCTTGCCTGGAAACTGTTCCACAGCCGCTGGAACCTGGCGGCCTGGCAGGGCGACGAGGCCACCCGTCGCCGGCCGCGCATCCTCTTCCTGGCCGACCGCAACATCCTCGCCGATCAGGCCTACAACAGCTTTTCCGCCTTTCCCGAGGATGCCCTGGTGCGCATCGCGCCGGACGCGATCCGCAAGCACGGCCGGGTACCCAAGAACGGCAACCTCTTCTTCACCATCTTCCAGACCTTCATGACCGGCCGCGACGAGCAGGGCAACCCGGCGCCCAGCTTCGGCGAGTACCCGCCGGACTTCTTCGATCTGATCATCATCGACGAATGCCACCGTGGTGGCGCCAACGACGAGAGCAGCTGGCGGGCCATCCTCGAGTACTTCGCCCCGGCGGTGCAACTGGGCCTGACCGCCACGCCCAAGCGCACCACCAATACCGACACCTACGCCTACTTCGGCGAGCCGGCCTACGTCTACTCGCTGAAGGAGGGCATCAACGACGGCTTCCTGACGCCCTTCAAGGTCCGCCAGATCGCCACCACCCTGGACGACTACGTCTACACACCCGACGACAAGGTGATCCAGGGCGAGGTGGAAGAGGGCAGGCGCTATGCCGAACCCGACTTCAATCAGATCATCAGGATCAAGGAGCGCGAACAGTACCGGGTGCAGGTGTTCATGGAGATGATCGACCAGCGCGAGAAGACGCTGGTGTTCTGTGCCAACCAGGCCCACGCCCTGGCCGTTCGCGATCTGATCAACCAGCTCAAGACGAGCCCGGAGCCCAACTACTGCGTGAGGGTGACGGCCGACGACGGCGCCGAGGGCGAGCGCTTCCTGCGTCTCTTCCAGGACAACGAGAAGACCATCCCGACTCTGCTCACTACCTCGCAGAAGCTCTCAACTGGGGTGGACGCCCGCAACATCCGCAATATTGTGCTGATGCGCCCGGTCAACTCGATGATCGAGTTCAAGCAGATCATCGGCCGTGGCACGCGCCTGTTCGACGGAAAGGACTACTTCACCATCCTCGATTTCGTCCGCGCCTACGAACACTTCAACGACCCGGAGTGGGACGGCGAGCCTTTAGCGCCCGAGCCCTGCAGCCGCTGCGGCGAGAGCCCCTGCGCCTGCGTGGTCAGCCCGCCTGAGCCCTGCGAAGAGTGCGGCAACCGCCCCTGTACCTGCGAGAAGGAGCCGCCGGAGCCGTGCCCGGTCTGCGGGGAAACCCCCTGCCAGTGCGGCGGAGGGAAGCAGGTCGTCGAAGTCGAACTGGCGCCGGGCAAGTTCCGCCAGCTCCAGCACATGAGCGCCACCACCTTCTGGAGCCCGGATGGCAAGCCGATGTCCGCCGCCGACTTCATCCGTGAGTTATTCGGTGAACTACCGGCACTCTTCCATGACGAGGACGAGTTGCGGCGGCTCTGGAGCCGACCGGACACCCGCCAGGCACTGCTCGATACCCTGGCCGAGAAGGGCTATGGCACCCAGCAGCTCAAGGAGATTGGCCGCATGGTCGATGCCGAGCATAGCGACCTCTTCGACGTGCTGGCCTACATCGCCTTCGCGTTGCCACCGCTCAGCCGCGAGGAGCGCGTGGCCATGCACCGCAACCGGCTCTTGTCCGACTACGACTACCGCCAGCGCGAATTCCTCGGTTTCGTGCTGGGCCACTACATCCAGGACGGCGTCGGCGAACTCGCCCAGGACAAGCTGCCCCGGCTGATCGAACTCAAGTACCAGACCCCGACGGATGCCATCGCCGAACTCGGCAGTGTAGAGAACATCCGCGAGGTCTTCATCGGCTTTCAGGCGAGGCTGTATGAGCCTGCCGAGGCTTGAAGTCAGGAAGAATCGCGAATCAACACCGTAATTTCCTGCAGTATCACCGGGACCATTTCTTCAAGTCATATAGTACCGGGGCAAGGAGCGGATAATGGCGTTGCAGAACCGTGTCGATCCCTGGGGACAGATACTGGCGTCACCCGCGCGGGGCACCCTGATGGGCAACCGTGGGATCCTTCATGATGATGATCAAAACGTCAGGAAGACCCATGCCCACCAGAATTGGGTCATCTGCGTGCTGGATTTCAAGGGTAAGCGTCGCCAGTTGATGGCGCCCGGGCGTTACACCGAGCTCTTCTTCCCTGACGAGGCCACGGCACTGGCTGCGGGACATCGCCCCTGCATGGAATGCCAGCGTCACAGGGCGCTCGAATTCAAGCACTATTGGGCACTGGCCAACCGGCAGGAGGCCTCTGATCAAGTGCGCATGCCCGACATGGATCGGCATCTGCACCGAGAACGGATCCATCGGCGGCAGAAGGTCACTTGGCAGAGTCCAGTGGACGCGTTGCCCGATGGTTCTCTCTTCGAGCATGGGGGCCTGGCCTATCTCGTCTGGAAAGGGACTTTCTGGCGGTGGTCTTTTGAAGGGTATCAGCAGGCTGAGCCTTCGTTTACGAGAGAAACCGTGGACGTTCTGACGCCGCGGTCGGTGGTGCTGGCCTTTGAACAGGGGTTCATGCCTCGGGTCGTGTTGGCTGGTGCGGGCGTACCCTAGGCATTATGCCGAAGCTCCATGGCGAGCCTGTTAAGCTGGGCGTCAAGAAAACTGGAGTGACCGCCATGGTATCCCCACGACGTGTCGCCAGCATCGAGGCTGAAGAAACAACTCTTTGGCTAGCGGTTCCCATTGACGCCGACAATGCGAAAGCGTCTGTCATTGAGGGGTTGATGTTTAAAACATCAGGGTTTGGAAATGAGTATAATGTTTCATTTAAATAGAGTTTTTAAATTCCTCGCCGTTCTTGTCGTTACAGTTTTATTGAACGGTTGCAACGACCCAAAATTGGATCCTATCGCAAGGGGTGGGACGATTCTGGCCTTCGGTGATAGCCTGACGGAAGGCGTTGGTACGACCAGGTCAAGAAGTTATCCTGCCGTGCTCGCCGATCTCACGGGGTTGAATGTGATCAATGCCGGTGTTTCCGGTGAAACAACCGATAAAGGTCTGGAACGATTTCCAGTGGAGCTTGAGCGGTCT
The DNA here is from genome assembly GCF_040196335.1 of Halomonas aquatica. Taxonomy (NCBI): domain Bacteria; kingdom Pseudomonadati; phylum Pseudomonadota; class Gammaproteobacteria; order Oceanospirillales; family Halomonadaceae; genus Halomonas; species Halomonas aquatica. The sequence goes on along the minus strand of NZ_JBEGCJ010000005.1, from coordinate 135,759 downwards.
TCCCCTGATTTGGTGATTCTGATTGAGGGTGGTAATGATATCCTTCGAAATAAAAGTCACTCTTCGATCAAGAAGAATCTGAGGATGATGATCGAGATGGCGGAAAGTCGAGGTATCCCGGTAGTACTGGTTGGTGTTCCGAAGAAGAGCTTGTTTTCCAGTTCTGCGCCATTTTATGAGGAGCTCGCCGAGGATTTTGATCTGGTGTATGACGGATCTCTGATCGTTGATTTGCTACGCAACCCATCCTTGAAATCCGATCAGATTCACTTTAATGAGGCGGGATATCAAGAGATGGCGGAGTCAATTCATGCGTTGATGAAGAATAATGGTGCCCTGCCATGAAGAACGCTTGAAAGTGCATTCTTTCGGGATGACGTAAACCACCATTGTTTCTTCGCTACGCTAAAAAGCAGCTTTTACCGAGTCGTTGTTGCGGGATGATGATATATAAAAAATATAGTACAGCAGATGCCGGGACAATCCTGGACCATGGTTCCCCATGGTCTTGATGGCAGCACCATGTTGCTATGCTGCGTGCATTCGTGAGACATGACGCGCCATGAGCGGCGTTCCCGAACCTTTCCGCCGTCTTGCCGGGTTGCTGCTCGCCACCCTTGGCACCCTGGCGCTGCTGGTGTGGCTGGCGCTTTGGTGGCTGTCGCCGTCTGCTGTCACGGGCCAACTGGTCGAGTATGGCAGCGATGCGCCGATGGTCGGTGCCACCATCACCGCGCACCGTCAGGGCTGGGGCCTGAGCGATCACGACGGCCAGCTGATCTGGGACAAGCGCTATTCGGCTACTGCGATGACCGACGCGGACGGGCGCTTTCGTGTGCCCTTGCCGGGGCCGGTGTGGCTGGTCGGCACGGGCGGCGGCAGGCTCAAGGCCGAGGCGCAGGGCTATCAGACCCTGGATATCGGCCATGCGGCGCCGGGTGCGGTGTTGACCCTGCAGACCGTGGCCAACCGCGACGAGCGCCTGCCCGGCGGTACCGCCTATCTGGGCTGGGACGAGGCCGGCGAGCCTTTCGGCTGGTCGTTCATTGACCATGGCCCGCATCATGATCTGGCGCGAGTCGATCTCTACCCCCTCGAGTTTCGGCGTGAGCCCTTCGAGGTCACCCTGGCGGTCGCCGATGGGGGAGGGCTTCACTTCGTGCCGGCCGAGGCCCAGGGCATCGCTACCCCCAGCCGGGGTTACCTTCTACGCTACCTGGATGCCTCGCACGCGCCACCCTCGGCGACGAGGCTGACGCTTGACGACACTCCCGGTACGCTCTTCCTGCGCACCCCCCAGGGGCGCTACGCCAAGCTGGCCTGGGAGCCGCGAGAGGTGATGTCGATGTCTGGCAGTGTGCCGGGCCTCGATGTCAGCAGCGAGCGGCTGCTCTCGTTGCGCTTCGTCTATCGTCCCGAGCCGGGGCGTGAACTGCCGTATCAGCCTCCGCTGTTTCCGGTTGAGCCCGTCCGCGCCGCGCTGCTGGCGACCCTGCCCGATGAGGGCGCGCCCTATGCGGGGCCGCGCGCCTACCGGCTGGTGGTGACCGATGCGGAGGGCAGGGAACTGGAGCGGCAGCGCTTCGAGCTTGCCCCGGGTGTTGCGCTGGATCTGGCGAGCTGTGCCGACGACGCACCGCTGACATGGCGCTTCGATTCGCTGCGCCTGGAGTACGATGAGGAGGGATTGCCGCGCCTGCAGATGACGGTGGATGGCGAGCGGTTCGTTTACCACTCCGCGCCACTGCTGGTCGGCCGGCGCGATGATGCCGTCGTCGAGGTGATGGCCTTCGATACCGACTACCGGCGCCATGATCTCGAGGTTCGCCTGCGTGAGCTGGCCGCTGACGCTGGCCCCACCGGCTGTCTACCCTCGTCCTGAGTCAGGGCGAAGTGGCGGAGAAATATTGTCCCGCCCATTCGATGTCATGTGCTCGCTTGGCAACTAGCGCTGGCCGTAATGAAGGGCATGTCTTGAACTATCAGTTTTCGTCGCCGGGCTGATCGGATTGCCGGCGGTTGGAGGCTGTCGATGTCTTTCCCGCTGGTGCCAGGCCTTGCTGTCGACGCAACCAGAGCTTGTGCAACTCCTCGACAGCAAAGAGCAGCAGTGCCACTACCAGCAGTATCGACCATTGCTCGAGACTGATGGGCTTGATCGCCAGGATATCGCTGATGCCGGGCGTGTACATCGCGGCGATGTGGACCAGCTGGGCGAGGGGCACGGCCAGCACCAGGAAGGGGTTGGAAAAGAAGCGGATCTGGAAGAGTGAACGGGTCTCGGAGCGGCTGCTGAGTGCATGGATATTGCCGAACAGTACCATCAGCATCAGAGTCAGGTTGCGGGCATCCCCCACATCGCTGCCTGTGTGCATGAGGTAGGCATAGGTGGCAAAGGCCAGCACACCCATGGTCGTGCCGGTGACCAACACGTGCTGGATAATATGCTTCTCGAATATCGGCTCGTGAGGATTCCTGGGATGCTGGTCCAATTCGCCGCCCTCTCCGGGCTCAAAGGCCAGGGCCACGTCCTGGAAGCCGTTGGCCACCAGATTCAGCCACAACAACTGAACCGCGATCATGGGCATGGGTAGGCCGGCAAAAACGGTCAGAAAAAACAGCAAGAGTGCGGAAAACCCCGTGGCTGTGAGCAGGGCGATGACCTTGCGGATATTGTTGTAGACAATCCGGCCCTGTTCGATACCGTCGACTATCGAGGCGAAATTGTCATCGGTAATGATCAGGTCGGCAGTTTCCTTGGCCACATCGGTGCCCCGTTTGCCCATGGCGATTCCGGCATTGGCGCGGCGCATGGCCGGGGTGTCGTTGACGCCGTCACCGGTGACCGCCACGAAATGGCCCTTGCGGATCAGTCTGTCGACGATCTGTTCCTTCTGGGTGGGCTCGATTCGGGCAAATACGCGGGTGGGACGGATCAGGTCATCCAGGGCCTTGACGCCTTTAGTCGTGGCCTCGCGAATCATGGCGCCGGTCACCACCGGATCCTCCTCCCGGCACAGGCCCAACTCCAGCGCGATGGCTCGGGACGTGGCGGGGTGGTCCCCGGTGATCATCGCCACCTGGATGCCGCCCTGGCGACAGCGCTGCACAGCCTCTTTGGCCTCCGGGCGAACCGGGTCGATCATGGCGACCATGCCCAGGAAGGTCATTTGCCCCAGATGCTCGATGGCCGCCTCGTCATCCGTGTGATACCGCGCCAGGGCAATCATGCGATAGCCCCGGGTTGCCAGGTCTTCGAACTGGGCCTCGATGGCGGCCCTGCGGAGGGGGACATCTCCATCCGGCATGCTCATATGGCTGCACATGTTCAGCAATTTTTCGGGACTGCCTTTCACGTGCAGGACATAATGCTCGTGTTCGTCGCCTTTATTGAGGCTGCCGCTGAAGGCGCGTTCGGATTCATAGGGAATCAGATCCAGCCGGGCCCGCCGTTCCCGGATATCGCTTAGCGAAAGCCCCAGTTTTTTTGCCAGCACCAGGAAGGCGACATCCACGATATCCCCGTCCGAGACCCATTCGCCGCCGGAATAATCCAGGTAACTCTCGTTGGCCAGCAGGCCGGTAATGCACATGTCCTCGAGCCGGGAGGGGTCTTCCCCGATAACCTCGCCACCCGGGGCCACCCCCTCGCCAGTGATGTTGTAGGTGGAGCCGTCGGCCAGGACGGCATGTCGGATGGTAAGGTCGTTGACGGTCAGGGTCCCCGTCTTGTCGGAACAGATAAAGGTGCAGGAGCCCAGAGCCTCTACCGCCACCAGCCTGCGGATAATCACCGAATGCTGGGCCATGCGCCGCATGCCGATGGCGAGGGCCACCGTCAGCGCTGCGGGCAGGCCCTCGGGAATCGTGGACACCGCCAGGCCGATGGCCATAAGCATCATGCCTTCGGTGCCGTAACCCCCGCGCACGAACATCAAGCCGACAAGCAGCAGGAGCGCAACAGCGATGGCGCCGGCCATCTGGTAGGTAAACCGGCGAATACGAATTATCAACGGTGCCTCAGACGACTCGGTGTCGTTCACTGCATGGGCAATATGGCCCAGTTCGGTATCGAGGCCGGTGGTGGTGACCACCCCCTGGCCACGGCCGTGAGTCACCGTCGTGCCGGCAAAGCACTGATTGGACCGTTCCGCCAGCGGCGCCTCATGCGGAACCTCAGCCTGGGCGTTCTTCGTCACGGCCAGGGATTCGCCGGTCAGCATCGACTCGTTGATGCTCAGGCTTTGGCTGGTCTCCAGGCGGATATCCGCCGGCACCTTGTCGCCGGAGGAGAGCAGCACCAGATCCCCTGGCACCAGTGCCTCGACATCGATGCGCCGGGCGATGCCGTCGCGGATCACGTGGGCCTCGCCGCGCACCATGTTGCGCAGGGCGGACGCCGAGCGCTGGGCGGAATACTCCTGGATAGTGCCGATGATGGCGTTGAGCAGCAACACGGCCATGATAAAGACGGCATTAGATAGCTGTCCCAGGAAATAAGAGACCAACGCGGCAATCAGCAGAATATAGATGAAGGGACTTAGAAATTGCCGGAAAAAAATCGCAGCGAGCCCGGGAAGTGGCGCTTCGGGCAGCTTGTTGGGGCCGTACTCCCGGAGACGGCGTTCCGCCTCGGGGCTTTCGAGGCCCTGGGCCTGTGACTGGAAAGGTTGAACGTCGGAAGCGGCGTCATGGCTTTCTTGGTTGGTCATGGTCCGGCCTCTAATTCCCGCGTCAGAGTGACTCTACATGACTCGCTTGCGTAAAACATACATGTTGGCATCAATGCGGGAGATTACAGAGCCATACAATCGATTTCGCCGGCCGGGTTCTGGGGTGTGGTTGTCGCCTACTATCTCAGCCTTGTCGGATCAGGATTCAATCCCTCGCTGGAACTCCGAGGACACCTCGCTGATTGATGAAGAACAAAAGCTGGGGGCTACTTCAGATCAGGCCGACGAGTATTTCGTCACCGGGCGTAATTGCAGCAGGTACGGAATCTCGCGCTCGAACGCCCATTCTATGTCATGTGGACCAGTACCGAACACGCTCTCGCACTGCGACACAAGAACGTGCAGCGCAGCCAGTTTTTCCGCATCCAGGCAGGGATGCTCGACAAGATGCTCCGCGACGGCTTCCTTGGCGGTCAGGCCTCCGGGCAACCGCTGAATACGGATATCCTTGACGCCTGGGCGGCATTCGATGAGGCATCCGGCACGATCCATGCGATAGCAATCGGGGATGACAAGACCCTGCACAACCGCTTCACCCAGCCCCCACACGGCCTCGACGACACGCTCGTCTTGTCCGGTCACGGGGTTGCAGGTGAACAGCACCCCGGCCACCTCCGCGGCGACAAGACGCTGAATGACCACGCCCATGCGTATGTCCGTGTCCACCCCGACTCGGTCGCGATACGCGCGGGCAGACTCCGTCCACGCCGATTTCCGCACTACCATAACCGCGTCCGACACAGCCTCGAAACCCATGACGTTGAGAACGGTAGCATGCTGTCCGGCGAAACTCGCACCACCCGAGTCTTCGCCGATGGCCGAGGATCTGACCGCCACCGGACCGGGTATCTGCGCACATATTCCAGCAAGTTCCGCCCGTGCGCCGGGGTCATCCGATGCGATCGCATCAACGAACGCGGTGTCGAGCGCGCAACCTTCGGGCACAGGAAGCCCGGCGCGGATCGCCGCGCCGAGTTGCGTCGCCTTTCCGCCGTAGGCCTGCTCATCGCAGGCCGACGACAATGGAATCGGTGTCATGGAGCGTCAAACCGGACTTCGCCTGTCGTTCCGTCCACTGTCACAGGTGTTCCGTCCGCGATCCGCGCAGTGGCGTTGCGGGTCCCGACGACGGCGGGGATGCCATATTCTCGCCCCACGATGGCGGCATGGGATAGCAGGCCGCCTGCATTCGTGACGATGGCCCCGAGCAGGGGAAGGACGATGTTAAAGGAATCGGTGGTCGCGGCCGTGATCAGCACATCACCCTCTTCGAGGCGACCGAGATCTTCGGTACTGTCGATGACACGCGCGATCCCACTGTAGGTGCCGGGGCTTGCCCCGATTCCCTTGACGACGGTAGTGTCGCGATTGTCTTGAGGCTCGGCCCCGAGGGATTGAATGGCCGTCCCCAGGGCGGTCATCACACGTATCACCTCTGGTGGCAGGCCGTCCATGGGGGGTGGCGGAGAGGCGGGATCGCCAAGTTCAGAAGGCGCATTCTCGGCACGCTGCTCCTTGCGATACCTGGCGCGTTCCGCGAGTTCCGCAGCACCGGGGCCGCCATTTCGGCTGAGAAGGGCCTGGATTTCCTTGTAACTTGCCTCGACGAGATGTGCCGCCGCTTCGATCCGACCCTGTGCGGCAAGCCTCGCTCCGGCGGCAAGCAGCGCACGTCTCATGACACCGCCCGCCCAGACGTCGCTGTAGAAGCCACGCTCGTCACGCAGCCGCGACATCAGACGCACCTCGTCGAGAAGCTCATCGAACTGGGCGCGGTGTTCGGAGGGAATCTTCTCTCGCAGCCTGGACACTTCCGCTTCGGTCACGGCCACGTCCTGATGCTCGTGCTGCTGTACGGCCATCCTGATCCGGGCGATTAGCGCCTCGGGCACTTCGATGGCCGAGGGTTCGCCGGTATCAAGGCTGTTGAGCAGTCGGTCGCCGACCACGCCAAGATAGTCTCTCGTCGCTTTACCCAGCGAACTCGGCTGATTGCAGAGCCGTTCGAGGATGTCCGCACTCGCCTGACCGGATTCCAGGAGTTTGCGGGCATCCGGGCTGTTGCGTATTTCCTCGGCCAGTCGATCCATCTCCGGAAAGGATCCGGCGGATTCCGGTGCCGATCCACGCGTCAGCGCGAGAAACTCGCCCATCGGCAGGCCTGTCCATGCGCCGACATGGGCCATGAAATCGCCCACCGGAAGAATCGCCGCCAGGTTGAAACTGTGATGTTGATGAATCATGCGTTGCAGGTTGTCTCGGCAACGATCGACATAGGTCATCAGTTCGTCGTCTGACAATGTGGCGGGGTCTACGGCCAGAAGCGCCTGATGTGTCTTGATTGACGCAGGCTTCACTTCGCGGTCCCAGCGCGCGAGGTCCTCTCTCCAGATCTTGTTTCGGAACACATCTTCGGCGGCCTTGAAACGCGCCGGAATTTCCGCCTCGGCCGCGGGTACGACGGAAGAGTAGGCGAAACCGTTCACAAACCGAAAGTCCAGGGTGTCGATCAGCAACCCATAGCGGCGCGCGCACTCCAGAAACCCGCTGGTTATGCCTTGTGGATGGATCTCGGCCTGAAAATGCGACACCGGGCGCGGGAAATGCGCCGCGTCTACGGACCAGGATCCCGGTCCGGGTGCTTCAAATGCTGTCGGGGCGGACGGAGTTGGACTGTTCATTGTTATGTCCTGCCATCAATGAAGATCGAAGGGAGTATCGGGTACTAGATAGATGCTAGCAGACTTCAGGTCATTGGCATGGCTGCTTTATCTCGACTCTCGAAGGGGCACTTTCGAAGGGTCTCTCTCGAAGGGTCTCTCTCGAAGGGGCTCTCTCGAAGGGGCTCTCTCGAAGGGGCTGGTCAGGCACGCACGTCGGGCATTACCGGAGGCGTCGGCTGAAGGTAGCCGAAGGGAAGCGACGTCAGGGGGATTCTGCTGCCGCATTACCCGTGCCCAGCAGTCTCTGGCTCATGAGGGCGGACAGTACGATGGCAATGGTAAACAGCCAGATCATGACGTCATGGCGCGTTACGCTGACGATGGTGTCGGCTCCCAGGACCGCGGCGAGAACCAGAATGCTCAGAATTCCGCCGAGGTAGCGCATCGTGGAACTGACCCCGGCCGCCATTCCGGCCTGTCCTGATGTTACTGCGCTCATCAAGGATGCCTGCGCAGGCGCGTTGCACAGGCCAAGGCCCAGCCCGAAGATCAGCAGCGCAAGCATCGCGTCCTGCGGGGATTCAAACGAACCCAGATCCCAGAGCTGTACAATGCCCGTCAACAGCAGCGCACACCCCAAAAGCGCCGCACTCCGTGCGCTGATCCGGTCGGTCAGGTGTCCACCCACCGGGGCGGCAATCACCATGCCGATCATCATGACGAAAAGCATGTAGCCAATGTCGCGTGGATGCGCCCCGCGGAACACGGAAAAGAATTGCGGCAACTGGTACAGCAACCCGTACATCGCAAAGTTCTGCAAGGCGATCATCATGGTTCCCGCGGCAAAGGCTGGCAGAGAAAACAGATGCGGATCAAAGACGGGGGCCGCTGCATTCGCTTCCCACTTGACAAAGGCCACGCCGACGACAGCCGCCGCCAGAACCACGGCGATAAATACCGGGCCATCGAGCTTGCTCGCCACGATCAGGCAAGCCAGTGACAGCGCCAGCAGGCCGATGCCAACAAGATCCAGCGATCTGGTCAGTGCCCTCAGGGAACGCTTTGGCGGGGTGTGGCCCGCAGGCAAGGGATACAGGTGCAACAGCAGGGCCGAGAGAGCCAGAAATGGCAGATTGGCAATGAAAACAGTGCGCCAGCCGAACAGGCTGACGATCTCACCACCCAGGGCGGGACCACCTGCTGCGGCAATTCCCATGGTCGCGCCAAACAGGCCAAAGATACGACCACGCCGCTCCTTGGGCACATGAAGGCGCAACAGGGCGAGTGTTGCGGGAACCACAAGCGCACCGGCTGCCGCCATCGCACAGCGCGACACGAACAAGAGGCTGACACCCTGTGCCACAAGCCCGAAACCCGCGCCGATGACGTAGAGACCAATCCCCGTCCACAGGATGCGCGAATGCCCGACGAGATCGCTTATCTTTCCCGCAGGCCCCTGGCAGACCACGTTGACCACCAGATAACCGGTGACCAACAGACCCGTGATCAGGACGAGATCCGCACCGATCCCGATGCCGATTGACGGGAGTGCCACGGCAATCAGGGTTGAACCCAGTGGCGCCTGCGCGGACGCGATCAGCAAGGCCGCAGTACTCGCAGCAGACATCCGGGTGGCAGCGTCGGTGGAGCTCAAGGTGGCGTCCCGTCATTATCACGATGCGTATAGCGCATACTTTCCGGTCACAAGCGTCGTCTTGCTGAGCCCGGCACACGATGGTGTTCGCCGACATGCCGATCGATATCGGCCGCCTGCCGGCCAGGGCTCAGCCGCCTGAACCGATGCTGAGCCGGAACGCCTGAAGGCTGTCGAGCTCGATGCGGTAATCCTCCGAGAAGGCCGGGTGGCCGATCACACGGATGTCGAGGCTCGCTGCGGCGCTGCCGTAGACCACCTCAGCGGTGATATGGGCATCTTTGACCAGCGGCGCCATGGTGTCGAAATCGATCCTTTTGACCTCCACGGCGGTGAGTCCGAGGTCGTCGAGGTGGTCTTTCAAGGAACGCTCCACGCTGATGTCGTAGTAGAGGTAGAGCCCGCCATAGCCCAAACCGGCCAGCAGACTGAGATAGAAAATGAAGCGGACCATGACCGTCTCCCTGGGAGCATTCCGAAGGGGCTTCCTTCTTCATCGCGTTTATATCACAGGCGTGGCACTAGCGGGGTAGCCATGACCCCTCGCGGATCACCGGGTAACCGGCCACTTGCCGGTTGTAGAGGTAGAGCCAGGCGGGTCCGAAGGTGGTCGTGGTGATGAGGCGGTCGTAGTCACCGTCCTTCGGTTTGCGGACGCGGTAGTCTTCCAGCCGGTCGAGACCCGTCAGCAGGCGGGCATCCACCCTGAACACCTCCACATCGATGCCCCGAGAGGGTTCGGGCTTGGCGGCGGGGTAGGGGCCCAGGTCATAGAGCGTGGCGCTGGTAAGGCAGTCCTCGCCGAGGAAGTCGGCGCCTTCCAGCCAGTGGTGGTTGCGCAGGCCGCGCTTGAGGGTGCCATAGACGGCGACCAGCGGCGTGCGGATGACGGCGAGGGCGGGGGTGTGCATGGCCGTGGCCTTCTCCGTGAAGCGGTCGAATATCCGGGATGATTCTACCTCGCTCGGGCGGCTCAGGCCACGCCGTCACCGGGCCGTGGCAGGCCTCGGGCATCGTGCAGCCACCGCTGCCATACTGCTGGCAGGGCCGTCGAGCCGCCTGACGGTCCCACATAGAGGGAAGGAAGTCCTGCGTGCATATCACCATCCTCACACTGACGTTTGCCCTGCCGGGCTGCCGCTCGCTCAAGGAGAAGCGACAGCGCATGGGCGGCCTGCATGAACGCTTCGGTCGCAACCCGGCGATCGCCGTCTGCGAGAGCGGCGATCACGACCGCCACGATGCCAGCGAGTGGAGCTTCGTGGTGGTGGGTGGCACGTCGCGGGACGTCGCATCGCTGTGCAGCGAGATCGAGGACAAGTGCCAGCGCACGGTGGACGGCCGGGTGATGGATGTCTCCCGGGAGCTGCTGTGAATCGTGTTTCATATCATCCCTGAATGGATTTCCTGACATGAGCCAAGACAACTGCCTGGGCATCCTGCTTCCCGACGACGGGCCGGATGACTACGAGTGGTACACCCTGGCGGAGCAGGCCGTTGACCTGCCTCGCATCGCGGTGGGCAAGGTGCCCAGTGACGGCCACCACGCGCCGGGGGCGCTGCTGTCGCTGGGCGACGTGGAACGCCTGGCCCCGGTGGGCGAGAGTCTGGTCGAGCAGGCCGGGGCCCGCGCCGTGGTGTGGGCCTGCACCAGTGCCAGTTTCATCGGCGGCCTCGCCTGGGCCCGAGAGCAGTGTACCGGCCTGGAGGCGCGACTGGGGGTGCCGGTGACCAGCACGGCGCTGGCCTTCCTCGAGGCGCTTTCCCGTCTTGGGCACGATCGAGTGGACCTGTTGAGCCCCTATCCGGATGACGTCACCTTGCGGCTGGTGAGTTTCCTGCGCGAGGGCGGGGTCGGCGTGGTCAACGACCACGCCCTGGACTGCCCCTATGCCGAGGATTCGCATCGTGCCGATATCCTCGGCGAGGTTCGCCGCTTCCGCGAACGCTATCCCGACACGTCGCGGCCGTTGCTGATCCCCGATACCGCGATCAACTCACTACGCTTACGCGAGGTGATGAACCGGGAGGCCGGACGCGAGGTACTGACCGCCAACCAGGTGACCCTCTGGGCCGGCCTCAGGCGGCTGGCCGGAGCAGAACCGCCGCAGGCGCTGCTCGGGCGCCTGGCCGGGAACTGAGGTGGCGATCTCCTGGCAGGGAATGGCGCTGCGGCCCCGACCGGGTGAACGACGGTGTCAGAGGCGGGGGGCGTCGTAGTCGGCCGGTTCGTCGGTATAGACACAGACGTTGGCATCCTCGATGTCGCCGCTCGGGTCCTCGAGGTGGGTGGCGAAGAATTCCTGAATCTCCCGACGCTGGCAGTGCGCCTCGAAGGCCTCAAGATTGGCCCATGTCTCATGGAAGACGATCGGATAGCTCTCGCCCTGGGCGAAGGGGTTGTCGATCTGGCGGGTGACGGTGTACTTCAGGCAGGCATCCTCGCGATGAGCATTCGGCTCCAGGGCCTGCAGTGCCTTGAAGACGGCGTCTTCCTTGCCGGGCTTGGGCTTGAAACTCGCGATGCAGTAGATCTTCCGGGACATGATGGCTCCTGTTGGTGAAATGCCGCGACGACGATACCAACAAGCCCCCACCGCCACCAGCGCGAGATCATGATCTCCCCTCGATGGACATCATCGGCAACCACCACCCGCATGGAGGCGCCCACGAAAGAGCGCTCCCGGCGTCGGCCGGGAGCGCTGAGCATTAGAGCGTCATGAACGGAGAGTCCCGATGGTCATCGAACTGGTAGACCTGATAGGGCTCGCTCTGGGGGCCGGGCATGCCGGGCGTGCCGATGGGCATGCCGGCGAGGCCGATGCCGTCGATATCGGGGCGCTGCTCGAACAGGGCCTCGACCGCCGCAAGGGGCACGTGCCCCTCGATCACATACTCCCCCAGCACGACCGTATGGCAGGCGCCGAGGCTATAGGGCACCCCGGAGTCCTCCTTGACCTTGCCCAGTTCGACGTCATCGACGACGGTGACTTCGATCCCCATCGCCTCGAGGTGCCTGGCGTAGCCGTCGCAGCAGCCGCACTGGGGATTCTTGTACAGGGTGGCCTCCTTGGGGAGGGCGGCCTGGGCGGAGGCTGCGCCCAGCAGCATAGCCCCGGAGAGCAGCAGGGATGTGGTCGCACGGTTCATGTGTAGTCTCCGTATCCGGCACATGGCATCCATGGGCCGGACACTGTGTGTGGTCGTCAGCGTGTAGCGCCGCCAGGATAGAGTTGCTGGCGCTGTTCGTCGGTGAGGAGGTCCTGCATGGCATTATGCAGCCCCAGCCGTTCGAGCATCATCTTGCCATGCAGTTCAGCCATGCGCGCGTTCATCGATGACAGCTCGTCGGCATCCGGCCGCTCCTGCTGCATAAGAGCGATCATTTGCGCTTGCAGTTCCCGCATCTGGTTCATGCGCTCGATCTGGCCGGGCCAATGCGCCTCCATCAGCTCACGCATCTTCTCACGTTGCGCCTCATCGAGCAGCGGCGTGATGCCGCCCGACCCGTATCCGATCATGCCGGGCCCCATCTGGCCCATGTGACCATAGCCTGGCCCCATCATCATGCCGGGCCCCATCTGGCCCATGTGACCATAGCCCGGCCCCATCATCATGCCGGGCCCCATCTGGCCCATGTGACCATAGCCCGGCCCCATCATCATGCCGGGCCCCATCTGGCCCATGTGACCATAGCCCGGTCCCATCATCATGCCGGGCCCCATCTGGCCCATGTGACCGTAGCCCGGCCCCATCTGGCTGTAGCCGGGGCCGTATCCCATCATGCCGGGTCCCATCTGGCCGTAGCCGGGTCCCATCACTGCGCCTGGTCCCATCATTGCGCCTTGGCCCATCTGGCCATGGGCAGAGGCGGATCCCAGGGCAATGGCAAGGCCCAGGGCGAGCGTATTAAGGCGAAGGTTCATGGAGTATCTCCTCTCGAGCCAGGCTGGCTCGTTTGCGGTCATGGCGGACTCGACTCGACCGGTCTGTCCGGGTCGTGAGCTGTCATCCAGCATAGCCGTTCATGGGATGGGCACGATTGACGTGCATCAACCTCCGGCGAGCCGCTGAGCCGTGACTGGCAGCGCGGCCGTGCTGTGCCACAATGGCGATGCCCTGCGGGCCATGTCCGGTGCTGATGCAGAGTGAGCACAGGATAGAAGTGAACAGGAGAGCGGCAATGGCGGAACAGGCGGCAAGCAGGGAAGGGATCCCGGTCGGCATCAGTGCCTGCCTGATGGGTGAGCAGGTGCGCTACAACGGCGGTCACAAGCGTTCCCGCTACTGCCTGGAGGTCCTTCAGGACCGCTTCGCCTTCGAACCCTTCTGCCCGGAGCTCGAGGCCGGGCTCGGTGTCCCCCGCGAACCCATCCGCCTGGTCGGGTTGCTGAACGAGGAGCCGCGGGTGGTGGGCACCAAGGATCCGAGCCTCGATGTCACCGACCGCCTGGATGAAGTCAGCGAGGCCTTCGTCGACGCCCACCGTCACCTGCGCGGTTTCATCCTGATGAAGGGCTCGCCGAGCTGCGGGCTCGAGCGGGTAAAGGTCTACCATCCCAACGGCATGCCCAGCCATGCCGACTCGGGGGCCTTCGTGCGTGCCCTGCGCCGCCACTTCCCGGAATTGCCGCTGGAAGAGGAGGCCCGGATGAACGATGCCGTGCTGCGCGAGAACTTCATCACCCGCGTCTACGCCTTCGACGACTGGAAGCGCCAGGTGGAGGCCGCCCCCAGCTACCATGCCCTGCTGCAGTTCCACAGCCGCCAGAAGTACCTGTTGATGGCCCACCATGTGGAATCCTATCGCGAGCTGGGGCGCTACCTGGCCGAGTCGAGCAAGCGGCCGCTGCAGGAGGCCATGGCCCACTACCTGCAGGGCTTCATGGCCGCGCTGGGCCGGCCGGCCACCCGCAAGACCCACGCCAATGCGTTGATGCACGTGCTGGGTTACCTCAAGGAGGCGGTGGACGGCGAGACTCGCCAGGACCTGCTGTCGGCGATCGATGATTACCGGCTGGGCCATGTGCACCTGGCGGTGCCGATCCGCCTGCTCAAGCACTACGTGAAGCGCCACGGCTCGGACTACATCCTCGAGCAGACCTATCTCGATCCGCACCCCTATGAACTGGGCCTGCGCAACACCATCTGACGGTCTTTCCGGCCCTCAGGGCTGGCGCTCGCCGCGGGTCGCCCGCAGCAGAACGCGGTCCAGCATCCGGGTGCCGAGCAGGCGCTTCAGGGTGCCGAACAGGTGGGTCGGCAGGGTCACGTAGTAGCGCGCCCTCGGACGCGGGCTCTCCAGGGCATGTACGAGCTTGTCGACCACGGCCTCGGCGCCAAGGGTGAAGCGCCCGCCGCCGTCGTCGCTGGCCAGTCGCGCTTCCACGGTGCGGTAGGTGTCGGCGTGGGCGCTGTTGGCGGTGTCGATGTTGGCCTTGAAGGCGCGGTAGGCATTCTCGCGGAAGCGGCTGGTGATGGGCCCCGGCTCGATCAGGCTGACGTGGATGCCACTGCCGGTGAGTTCCTGTCGCAGGGTGTCGGTCAGCCCCTCAAGGGCAAACTTGGAGCAGACGTAGGCGCCTCGGTAGGGCATGGCCGCCAGGCCCAGCACCGAGCTGTTCTGCACGATGCGACCGGCGCCCTGGCGGCGCATCACCGGTAGTACCCGGCAGGTGAGCTCATGGGTGCCCAGCAGGTTGGTCTCAAGCTGTGCGCGCAGCACCTCGCGCGACAGGTCCTCCACCGCTCCGGGCTGGCCATAGGCGGCATTGTTGAACAGCGCATCGAGCCGCCCATCGGTCGCCTCCAGTACCGCCGCGAGGCAGGCGGCGATCGAGTCGCTGTCGTCCAGGTCGAGGGGAACTGTCGAGAGACCCTCGTCACGCAGCCGCACCAGGTCCTCCTCGCGCCGCGCGGTGGCGAACACCCGCCAGCCGCGTCGGGCCAGGGCATGAGCGGCAGCATGGCCGATGCCGCTGGAGGCGCCGGTAACCAGCACGCTGCGGGAGGATGAATCGGGAGAGGCGGGCATCGGTCTGGCTCCTGGCAGTCGAGGGGCGGGCTCGTCGGCAGCGCCGGTTCGGTGCAACCCCGCACTCTGTCGCCTGGCGCCCGGCCATGCAAGTCGGTCGGGAAGCTCCTACAATGCGGCATTCTCCCGAGACCGCGATCCCATCCGTTATCCCATGTCTCCGTCCCTCCCCCATCCGCTCCTCTCCCATACGGAACGCTTCGCGCGGCTGACCGAGCGGCTGGCCGAATGGCAGGACCTGTGGCGTCCGCTGCCGTTCCAGCATCGCCGCCCACCCTGGGGTGAGGCGTGGCCTGGGCTGGAAACGGCGTTGCTCAGGCTTTCCGACGCGTCCGCGGCTCGCCTGCAGGACACCCCCTTCCGTGAGTCGCCGCTAGCCGACTGGCTGCCGGTGGCGGAGCTTGCCCGCCTGGTGGATCTGCCCGAGCTTGCCGGCGATGCCTGTGAGCTGCCGGTGGCCTGGGCCGCCCATGTGGGCGGGCGCAAGTGGTCGCAGATCGAGGCCTTCCTGCCCCGGGTGGGGGCCTCGCCCGACGAACGGCTGGTGGAGTGGTGCGCGGGCAAGGGGCACCTCTCCCGAGCGCTGGCCCAGCGACTCGATGCCGAGGTGACGGCCCTGGAATGGCAGGCGACGTTGTGTCGGGAAGGTCAGCGGCTGGCCGACCGCCAGGGCGCAACGGTGCACATGGCCGAGCAGGACGTGCTGGCGCCCGGGGCCGGGCGGTGGCTCTCGTCCGATACCCGGGTGGCGGCGCTGCATGCCTGCGGCGACCTGCATGGCCGGTTGATCGAGCTTGCCGCCGAGCACGGCAGTTCCGTGACCCTGGCGCCATGCTGCTATCAGCGCACTACCGATGCCCACTACCGGCCCCTGTCACGGCAGGGCCGCGAGCTGGCGGCGGCCAGCGGGCTCATCCTCACCCGTGAGGACCTGGCCATGGCAGTTCAGGAGACCGTGACCGCCCCGCGCCATGTGCGCCGTCGGCGCGAGCAGGCCAATGCCTGGCGGCTGGGGTTCGACCTGCTGCAGCGCGAGGTGCGGGGCATCGATGCCTACCTGCCGGTACCGAGCCTGGCCTATGGTCGATTGCCCGACAGCTTCGCGGAATTCTGCCATTGGGCGGCCGAGCGCAAGGGGCTGGGCCTGCCGGCCGGCATCGACTGGCCGGCATTCGAGTCGGCCGGGGAACGGCGCCGAGTCGAGGTGACGCGAATGGAGCTGGTGCGCCACCTGTTCCGCCGCCCGCTGGAGGTGTGGCTGGTGCTGGATCGCACCCTGAGGCTCGAGGAGGCGGGGTTCTCGGTGGAGCTCGGCACCTTCTGCGAGCGCGAGCTGACTCCGCGCAACCTGCTGCTGAGAGCATGCCGGCCTTGCGCCCGAGAGGCTTAAGGGCCGCCGGCCCGGGGCGAGCCATGATTGAACTCTGATCGAGCCCTGATCGAGCCCCTTATAGAGAGAAAAAACGGTAGGGGGCATCATGGCCAAGCAAGCCAGTCATTCTCCCGAACTCAAACGCACCTGGTGGCTGAAACACCGCTACTTCAGGGTCTACATGGCGCGCGAAGCCACCGTGTTGCCGTTGATATTCTTCATCGCCTGGATGCTGGGAAGGGGGCTTTGATGAATACATCCGCAAAAAGAAGCGACGAGCCCATCTGGTGGGCCCTGTTCAGTGCCGGTGGTGTCTGCTTTGCCGTCTTCATTCCGGCGGTGATTCTGTTCATCGGTGTGCTGATTCCGCTAGGGGTGATGTCCCCTGAGGCCCTGAGTTTCGAGCGCGCGCATGGCCTGCTCTTCAGCTTTCCCGGCCTGATCTTCATCGGCGTGGTGATCTGTCTGCCACTGTTTCATGCCGCTCACCGCATTCGCCATGGGCTTCACGATCTGAAAATCGGCCGCAACACAGCCAACAAGATCGCCACCTACGGCGCGGCCGCTCTGCTCAGCGCCCTGGCGCTGCTTGGCTTCGTGCTCGGCGTGATGTGAAGGTGTCTGCAGGATGGCCCGACAGGGCAGGCTCAGGAGGACCTGCAAATCTTCATCGATCCATGCCCCCTGTCACTGTGATTCGGGATTCGGAGTCAGTGGGGGGCTCATCGCCGAGCAGGAAGACAGCATCGGCGTAGCCTGACGCCGGGAGACGGCACTCCGGACCTGGAGAGATGGGGATCAGGCTGCGGTGGCTGGTCATGCCGAGGTCATCGAGTTGATGGGGGACGCCATGGCCATGGGTCAGATGGCCCTGACCGATGAGCCCCACCACGAGGGTGTTCTCCTTACTGGCGTTGGCCAGGCCCGTTGCCATGGCGCGATCCCAGACCAGCTGGGCGGCGATGAACCGCTCGAGGCCCGAGGTGTCGTCGTTGCGTTCGGCATGCTGGTCGTAGATCGCCGTGAGGCGTTCGCGATAGGTCGGCGAGGCGGGGGCCGGCGGGGTAATGCCGAAGCGCTCCTCCGGCGGGACGGTCTCCCAGCCCTCCACGGCCAGCCGACCGCGCAGCGCGGGCGTCACGTTGAGGGCCACCAGCGGGATCCGCTGCATGCGCGCGAAGTGGAGAATCGGCAGGTAGAGGTCGGGATCGAAGCCCCAGGCTTGTTGCCAGTCGCTGGCCTCGAGGAAGCCGGGCTCGTCGAGCTCGCCGGCCACCCAGGCGTCCAGCGCCGGTTGTGCCTCACGGGGCAGCATCTCAAGGCCTATCACCATGGTCGGGCGGTAGGCATGCAGGGCGGCCAGGGTGTAAAGCTGCCAGCGGTGATGATCGACCCGGTCGTGACGCTCGCCGAGCAGCAGCACCCTGTGATCGGCGAGCTTCGGCATCAGTTCTGCCGTGGAAAGATGCTCGTCGTCGCGGGTCTGCCACTGGCCGGGAGCGGGGCATTCATCGGCCAGGACGGCGACAGGTAACGCGAGGGGCAGCAGGAGCCCGGCCAGCACGGCCCGGCGGCAGAGGGAACGACAGCGTGAGCGGAATCGCAAGGAGCGGAAACGCAAGTAGCGAGATCGCGGCATGGGTGACTCTCGGATATCCCGGCGGGTCATGTCCGGCTTCCCTGGAGCGTGACGATCAGACGGCGGGTGCCTCCATGGTCACGGTGCTCGCCAAGCCAGATACCCTGCCAGGTCCCCAGTGCCAGGCGGCCCTCACGCACGGCCACGGTCAGCTGGGTGCCGAACAGGCTGGCGGCGACATGGGCCGGCATGTCGTCATCGCCCTCCAGGGTGTGGCGGAAGTAGGGCAGTTCGCCGGGCACCAGGTCACGCAGGAAGGCGTCCATGTCATGGCGCACGTCCGGATCGGCGCTTTCGTTGAGGGTCAGCGAGGCCGAGGTGTGCAGCAGCTGCAGGTGCACCAGTCCCATCCGACATTCGGGCAGCCTTGGCATGCCGGCGACGATCTCGTCGGTGACCCGGTGAAAACCCCGCGGGCGGGGTGACAGGGCGATCTCGCGTTGGTCCCACATGATGGTCGTTGTCTCCCGTCGTCGAACAGGCGTCCAGCATAGGGAAGGCCGGGGCAACATTCACCCCAAGCCAGGGCCGCCAGGTGCTCTCGACGGGCGTCGACGTCCATGCCAACCTTGTCCATCGGCTCCGCCGCCAGACGCAGGCGGGCCTGCTGGGAGGCGAAGACGAAACCGGGATAGGCCAGGGCATCGCCGGCTACCAGCTTGTCGAGCTGGGTCTCGCTGCCGGCCTCTGACTGGTAGTCGGTGGCAGGCTGAAGGGCTTCGGGGTCCTCGGCGATCGTGCGCAGCGCCCGCTGCGATGAACATGTCGCGTTAAAACCAACGAATAATCTTGAATTGTATGGGTGCAATTGTATGGAAACCCTGGCCTTCCTGGGACCCGCGTCCCTGTTCATGATCTCCATGACCCTCACCCCCGGCCCCAACAACGTGATGCTCACCGCCTCCGGGGCCAACTATGGCTTCCGCCGGACCCTGCCGCACCTGCTGGGCATCATGGGCGGCTGTTTCCTGCTGTTCGGGGCCATCGCGCTGGGCCTAGGCATCGTCTTCGAGCGTTTCCCGATCGTACAGACCCTGCTGCGCATCGTCGGCAGCCTCTACCTGTTGTACCTGGCCTGGGGCATCGCCACCGCACCGCCGCCGGAGTTCGGCCATGCCGTGGGGCACCCACTGAGCTTCTGGCAGGCCGCTGCCTTCCAGTTCGCCAACCCCAAGGCCTGGGTGATGGGGCTGACGCTGATGGCGAGCTTCCTGCCTGAGGAGGGCAACACCTTGGTCAACGCCCTGCTGCTGGCCGGCGTGGCCGAGCTGGTGGCGTTGCCCTGTATCTCACTATGGGCGGGGTTCGGCATGGCGATCGGCCGCTGGCTCAAGGGGCCGCGTTCCTGGCGGGTGTTCAACGGCACCATGGGCGCCCTGACCGCGGCCTGCGTGATCTTCATCCTTGGCTGACGCCAGGCGCGTCTAAGAGCTGAGGACCTCACCGTCAATGACCACTTCCCGGAGCCTGCCGATGACCCAAGCCCCCGACTTGCCGCCTGCCGTCGCCGACCACCGCGCCGAGATGGAGTGCACCTTGCCGGCGGCGCCCTTCATCGGGGCCCTGATCGTTGATTCCGAGCGCCATGGTGGCGTCGTCGCTGATTGCCTGTTGCCCAGGGCCAAGATGACACTGACCGTGGTCACGTCGCGGTGATGGCCGGCGAGCGCATGTCCGAGATTCGTCCCGCTGCCACCCTGGCCCTGCTTCGAGACTCCGCGCAGGGCCTGGAAGTCCTGATGCTTCAGCGCACCTGGCAGGCCGCCTTCCTGCCCGGCTATTTCGTCTTCCCCGGCGGGGCCGTGGATCGCCAGGATCGTGACGGCAGGGCCTGCATGACGGGTGTCAGCGATGCCACCATCAGTCAGACCCTTAGCCTGGATGAGGGCGGGGCCGACTACATGATCGCGGCCCTGAGAGAGTGCTTCGAGGAGGCGGGACTGCTGTTGGCAACCGATGCCCGGGGGCGACTGCCGGCGGGCGATCACCCCATCCTGACGGCCGGCCGGAATGCGCTGCGACGCGGGCAGACGAACTTCCGCGCCCTGTGCGAGCAGCATGGCCTCGGCCTGCCGCTGGACCGGCTGGCCTACCTCGGCCATTGGGTCACTCCCAGGGGCGCGCCGCGGCGCTTCGATACCCGCTTCTTCGTCGCCCTGGCGCCGCCTGGCCAGCAGGCGACGCATGACGGCAGCGAGACCATCGCACATGCCTGGCTGACGCCGGCCCGGGCCCTGTCGGATCATCGGGCGGGCCGCCTGGCGCTGGGGTATCCCACCCTCCGTACTCTGCGCATCCTCGCCGACTTCGCCACCGGCGAGGCGCTGATGCGCCATGCTCATGCCAACCCGCCGACGCCTCGGCCCAGCCGCCCCTGGCCGGCCCGCAAGGGCGGCGCCGACTGTCTGGTGGAGCCGGATGCCCCGGCCTACGCGGAAGTGAGTCGCCTCGACCCCGGCCGACACGGGATGGCCAGCGCCGAGATCGTGCCCGGCAGGGGGGTGGCGCTGGCTCCGGGCGTCACTCGGGTCACCGCGCCCAACCCGGGGGTGATGACCGGCCCGGGGACCAACAGCTACCTGCTGAGTGATGGCGATGAGCATGTCGTGATCGATCCCGGCCCCGAGTTGCCCGAGCACCAGGAGCGTCTGCTGGCGCTCACCGGCGGACGAATATCGCAGATACTGGTCACCCATACCCACCGCGATCATTCCCCGGGCGCAGCCTGGCTCAAGGCACGCACCGGTGCCCGGCTGGTGGGCCTGCCGGCGCCGGTGGGGGAGGGGCAGGACGCCGGCTTTGAGCCGGACCACCGGCCCCGGCATGGCGAACGTCTAGAGACTCCCGCGGGCCCCCTGACGGTACTGCACACGCCGGGGCATGCCTCCAACCACCTCTGCTACCTGCTGGAGCCCGCGCGCCTGTTGTTATCGGGCGACCACGTCATGCAGGGCTCCACGGTGGTGATCAATCCGCCTGATGGCGACATGGCCGCCTATCTGGGCGCGCTTCATGACTTGAAGGATCAGCCCTTCGATCACATCGCCCCCGGGCACGGCTTCCTCATCGGCGAGGCCCATGCCGCCATCGACTTCCTGATCACCCACCGCCTGGCCCGGGAACACAAGGTGTGCCGGGCGCTTCAACATCATGGCCCGGCGAACCTGGAGACCCTGACCCTCCATGCTTACGACGATGTGCCGGAGGCCCGGCAGGGGGTCGCCGCCCGCTCGGCGCTTGCCCACCTGCGCAAGCTGGAGGGCGAGGGACGCGCCCTCGAGCGCGAGGGACAGTGGTTCCCGCGGGAGCCCTGATGCCCCGGGACATCAGCCAGACGAGACCAGGCCAGACGAGAAAGGCCCCGAGCCAACCGGCTCGGGGCCTTGCGCTTCACGGCCTCTTGCATCAGGGCGCTTGCATCGGGGCTCTTGCATCGGGGCTCTTGCGTCAGCGGTGTGTGGCGGCACTCGCTGTGGCGCGTGGTGCCAGCACACCCTGCTCGCGCGCCATGGCATAGGCGGCCTGGGGGCCGGTCCACAGCGAGGGCAACAGCACCAGGGAGACCGGGATCGCCGTGATCACGATGAACTGCTGCAGGGCGCTGATCTGGCCCGCGCCCATGTAGAGCAGTATGCCCGCCATCAGGGCCATGGCGATGCCCCAGAAGGCGCGTACCAGGCGATGCGGTGCATCGTGGCCGGTGCAGACCACGGCGATGGCGTAGCTCATGGAGTCACCGGTGGTGGCCACGAAGATGCTGGTCAGCAGCAGGATGGCCATCGCCATCAGGCTGCCGCCGGGCAGCGCCTGGGCCACGGTGAGGGTCGCCACGTCGAACTGGAAGTTGTTGAGCGCCTCGGTCAGGTCGATGGCGCCGGTCAGCTGGTAGTGGATGCCGGAACCGCCGAGCAGGGTGAACCACAGGGTGGTGGCGATCGGCGCCATCACGGCCACGGCCAGGATCATCTGGCGGATGGAGCGGCCCCGCGAGATGCGCGCCACGAAGATCGCCATCAGCGGACCGTAGCCGATGAACCAGGCGAAGAAGAACACCGTCCACCACTTCATCCACCAGGCCGGGGCGGTCTCGGATGTCATGGTCGCCATGGTGAAGAACGAAGAGAGGTACTCACCGAAGCCCTGGGTGAAGGCATTGACCAGGAACAGCGTGGGGCCGAAGACCGCGATCACCGCCGCGATGCCCAGCGCCAGGAAGACGTTGAAGCGGCTGAGCATCTGTATGCCCTTGTGGATGCCGGTCATCGCCGAGGTGACGTAGACGGCAGCGAGCGCCACCAGGATGGCCAACTGGGTTCCGAAGCCCTCGGACGCTCCGAACAGCTGATGCAACCCGAAGCTCACCTGGGTGGCCAGGAAGCCGATGGGGCCGACGGTGCCGGCGACCACGGCGATCACGCAGCAGGCATCGACCACGCTGCCGAACCAGCCCTTCATGACCCGCTCGCCGAGCACCGGGTAGAGCAGGGTGCGCGGCTGCAGCGGCTGTCCCTTCACGTAGTGTGCATGCGCCAGCACCACGGCGGTGAGTGTGCCGAGCACGGCCCAGGCCAGGAAACCCCAGTGCATGAACGACTGGGCCAGGGCACCGGCCACCGCCTCGGCGGTGCCGGCCTCGGTGTCGAAGGCCGGCGGGGTGACCACGAAGTGGTAGATCGGCTCACCCGCGGCGAAGAACACGCCGCCGCCGGCCAGCAGGGTACACATGATCATCGACAGCCACTTGAAGGTGCTGATCTGTGGCGCATCGAGATTGCCCACCCGGGCCTCACCGGCAGGGGAGACCGCCACTCCGATACCGACCAGGAAGGTCAGCAGCAGCAGCAGCTGGAAATAGGTGCCGAGCTTCGCGGCCGTCCAGGTAAAGCCGCTGGCGATGACGTCGGCTACGCCCTGGATGTCATACAGGGAGAGCCCCACGAAGGCGATGATGAAGCCCACGGTGAGCAGCAGGACGAGAGGATCGCCGAAACGTGACAGTAGCCCCGTCCGTGAGTCGGCGGTCTGGTCATTCTGGGACATGGCGGATGCTCTAGTTGGGAGAATGTTCGGCGGCGGGGGACGCAACGCCGACTAGAGCGCCAGCATTCTACCAGACCTTAGACCAAGGTCTAAAGGGTCGTCGTCGATGTCGTCCGTGAGGGGGGCGCCTCAGTAGGCGCCCTCGCTGTAGGTCAGTTCATAGCTGTGGCTGTAGATCTCGAGGATGTTCCCGAACGGGTCTTCCATGTAGATCATGCGATACGGCTTCTCGCCCGGGTAGTAATAGCGGGGCTTCGCCATGCGCTTCCTGCCGCCGGCGGCGACGATGCGCTCGGCCAGTTCCTCGACGTTAGGGTCCTGCACGCAGAAGTGGAAGACACCAGTCTTCCAGTACTCGAAGTTGTCCTCCGGGTCCTCGGCGTTGTTGAACTGGAACAGCTCGACGCCGATCCGGTCGCCGGTCGAGACGTGGGCGATTCGGAAGCTGCCCCAGCCGCTGCCGAACACGTCGGTGCACATCTCGCCGATGGCGCTGTCGTCCTCGACGACCTCCGACGGTTCCATGATCAGGTACCACCCCATCACCTCGGTGTAGAACTCGACCGCCTTGTCCAGATCCGGCACCGAGATGCCGATGTGTGAGAAGTTTCTCGGATAGACGCTGTGCATGACCTGTTCTCCTGTGTGGATGTCGGGAGTAGTGTACGAAGGAGTTTCGATCACCTAAAATTATCATTCAAGATATATATGAGATTGATACGTGATGATGAATCCAGTCTGGTTGCGCACCTTCTGCACCCTGGTGGAGGTGGGGCATTTCACCCGTACCGCCGAACGCCTGCACATGACCCAGTCCGGTGTCAGTCAACAAGTGCGCAAGCTCGAAGAGCAGTTGGGGCGCCCATTGCTGGTGCGGCAGGGCAAGCGGTTCACGCTCACGGATGCGGGGGAACGCCTGTATCGGGAGGGGCGACAGATCGTGCTGTCACTGGGTAACCTCGAGCGACGGCTGGGGGAGGATCCGGCCTTTGAGGGTGTCGTCCGGGTGATGTCCCCCGGCAGTGTGGGGCTCAAGCTGTATCTCCACCTGCTGGAACTGCAGCGTCGGCATCCGGCGCTGGTGATCGACTACCGTTTTGCCCCCAATGCCGACGTGGAGAGGGCCGTCGCCGGAGATGCTGTCGATATCGGGTTCATGACGACCCCCTCCACGCTGGAGGAGGTCAGTGGCAAGCCGGTGGCCAGAGAGCCGTTGTTGCTGGTCACGCCGGTTGACGCGACCGAGCCCGACTGGGAGACATTGCGCCGGCTGGGGTTCATCGACCACCCCGATGGCGCGCACCATGCCGGCTTGCTGCTGGGCGCCAACTACGCCGAGTTCGAGCACATCCATCAACTGGAGAAGACCGGGTTCTCCAACCAGATCAACCTGATCCTCGAGCCCGTGAGTCTCGGCCTGGGGTTCACGGTCCTGCCGGCCCACGCGGTCGAGGCCTTTGAGAATACCCGGCGGATCAGGATTCACCCGCTGAGACATCCGGTCAGCGAGACGCTCTACCTGACGACCCACCGCCGCAAGGCCATGCCGAATCGGGTGAAGACGGTGCTGTCCGAGGCCATGGAGTCGCTCTAGCTCACGGGCGACAACAGGGCTGAAGATGGCGGTCAGACGAACCGGTAGCGAGGCAGGTCTGCTTCCCGTTGGCCACCGTTTAGTTTTCTAGTCGTTTAGTTGGACTGACTGCGCTAATCTAGGTTAAGTAAACGGTCATACTTTTTTAGCGTGAATCTGGTCTTGTCTCGTCTCATTTAAAACTGCGCACATAATGAATGCTCCCGTAATGAACAAACATGGTCTCGGCTGGCGTGGGCTTTCATGGTGCCTTTTGCTCTTGCTTTTCCTTTCTTTCGTTGCATGCCGCGACGCCGCCGTTTCCTCGATCAACGTTCGTCTTGCCTGTGTCAATTATCCCTTCGATCTTCCCACTCTGGTCGCCGAGCAAAAGGGAATATTCGAGCGTGATGGCCTGAATGTGGAAGTCACCCGCCATGATGAAGAGAGATTCGTTCTGGAGGCCCTGAAAGAGGGGCGTGCGGATTTCGCCCTGATGTCACTCTCCACGCTGGTTCTCGAACAGCTCTCAGCCATCGGGCCTGAACGCCCCGAGGATCCGGTCATCCTGGCGAGCCTGATCTATTCCCACGAGTTGAACCAGGTGTTGGTGAAGGCCTCCGGAGCCATACGCGAGCCTTCTGACATGGAGGGGCGCCGGGTGGGGCTGGGTGAGGGCAGTGGTGCCGAATATTTCTGGTGGCTCTATGCCCTCCATCATGGGATCGATACCTCCCGGGTGAGCCTGGTCGATGTGCCTCACGACGCGCAGCCTGATGTGCTCCTGAACGGCGAGGTGCAGGCCCTGGTGACCCTGGACGCAGAGAGATATCGCATCGCCAACTATCCTGAAGGCAAGCTTGAGGTGCTCGCCGGAAATCCGCTCTATGCCGACAACTGGGTACTGGTTACCACGCGAGACACGGCCACACGCCGCCAGGACATCAGCCGTCGGGTGCTTCAGGCCTATCATGAGGCCATCGAAGACATCCAGATTACTCCCAACGATGCTCGCAAGATGTATCTTGCCTCCGTGGCCCTCGATCCCGGGGCGAGCGACAACAAACTACAATTGCCGCCTTTCGGAATGAACCTGGACTGGTCGTTACTGTTCAATACGCAGCAGCTGCTCCGGTGGACCGTGAACAGTGAGGGCGGGCGCCACGAACCGCAGAGTGTCCTCAACTGGATCGAATCGGCTCCCCTGCGCGATCTGATGCCCTCCCACGTCGGTATTCCTCCCCCCCTGCATCACGCAAGTGTTGAGGACGCAAGTGCTGAGGAGGCACGAACGCCATGAGGCTCTCTCGTCTCCTGCTTTTCAGCATCATCGGCTGCCTGGCCGGCCTGGTCTCCGTCGGGCTGGTCGGGGGCGTCATGCTGGTACAGGTGAATGCCAAGAACGCGGAGATGGAATCGCTGATGGCCCTGGAGAAGCGGATCGACAGCTTCTCTGCGGCAAGTAACGGCCTGCTCATCCGGTGGGCCGATGCAGAGGTATGGGACGCCTTCCGCGCCGATGCGGCCTCCCTTCAGAGGACCTTGAGGCAACAGGAGGGAGAGTTCCGCGGCGCACAGCGTGCGATCCAGCATATCGACAATATCGTCGAGATCCTTACCGATGTGTATTCCCGAGAACAGGATCGCGTCGCCCTGGGCAACCCCAGTGCTGGTGAGGGTGCCGTCAAGCTCTCGAGGACAGACCGCATCCGGGTCGATCGAGTCGCGGGGGAGGGCATCGCGCTCGATACGGCGCTTGGCTCGGTTGCCAACCATCACCGGTCGGTAATCATCAACAATGTCAACTGGATGGTCTTTTCTTTCGCCGTTGCCATCATCCTGTTCGGTGGCTTCTGCATGGTGTCCTTCACCTATCTCTATCGACGTATTCATGGCCCCTTGCAATCACTCACCCAGGTCGCCAGCGAGATCGAGCAGGGACAACAGGGCAGTCGCGTCACGCTAAAGGGGAGAGATGAATTCGGCGAGCTGGCCCGCACCTTCAACCGCATGCTCGACCGCCAGGATGCCGACAGGCAACGCCTGGAGATGAAGACGCGCCTGCTGAAAACCGCAGGCAACGTCGCCCGCTTCGGAGGCTGGTGGGTAGACCTGGACAAGAATCATGTTGACTGGTCCGAAATGGTGGCCGAGATCCATGAGTTGCCCCATGACTTCGCTCCGTCTGTCGAGGAAGCCATCAACTTCTATGACCCCGAGCATCGCCACCTCATCCGCGAGTGTTTTTCCGCCTGTGTAGAATCGGGCACGCCCTATGACGTGGAACTCCAGATCGTCACTGCCCAGGGTCGGCATGTCTGGGTGAGAACCACCGGCGTTCCGGTGCGCGACGACCAGGGAAGGATCGTCAGGGTCGAGGGCGCTTTCCAGGATATCTCTCGGTACCATGACATGACGCAGCATCTTGAAGATGCCCTGAGACTTCGCCATGCCCTGCTCAATTCCCTGCCGGCACACATCGCGCTCATCGATGCAGATGGCAATGTCGCGGACATCAACGAGCGGTGGCGGCAGTTCGGCGAGAAAAACGGCTTTCGTGACCATTCCATCGGGTTGGGCACCAACTATCTCGACGTCTGCCGCTCGGCAGAGGGAATAGACTCCGAGGGCGCTCAGGAGGTGGAAGAAGGACTCCGTTCGCTGCTGCAAGGGGATCAGGACAGGTTATTGCTGGACTATCCCTGCCACTCGCCGACCCAGCAGCGCTGGTTCCGCCTGATGGCGAGCCGTGTGGAATCTGGTGCCATGGCCGATAGGCGACTGGGCGCCGTGGTCATGCATGTCGACATCACCGAACATAAGCAAGCCCTCCAGCGGCTGGAGAAGCTGGCCTTCGAGGATCCCCTGACCGGTCTCTGGAACCGCAGGGGCTTCACCATGGCCATCGACAGTTACCTGCATGAACAGGGTTGGCAGGAGCAGGCACTGGTCGTGGTGCTGGACATCAAGGCGCTGAGCAACATCAATGATGCCCATGGCTATGAGGTCGGTGACCGTCTCCTCGCCCAGGTCGGCCATCGGTTCGCACAGGTTGTGGGGCATGATCGGCTGGGCTGCACCAACGGCGACTCCTTCCTCATTTTCCTGGCCGGGGAAGGCTCGGACAGCCCCGAGCAGCATTATCACTGGCTGGCCAGCCTTCTTGATGCGCCCTTCCTTCTCAACGAGATCGCCATCGATGTCTCCGCGCGTTTCGGTGTCACCTTGCTGGGCGAGGTGCCGCGCGATGTCGAGAAACTCATTCACGAGGCGGAGGCCGCGTTATTCGAGGTGCGAGATCGCGGCATCCGCGACTGGGGACTCTATACACCGGAGCTGGATCATGTGATCCATGAACGCATATCACTGGCCAGTGATATGGTTCGGGCCCTGGAAGAGGGCCAGTTCGAGCTGCACTTCCAGCCCAAGGTCGACCTGAAGACCGGCAAGGTGATCGCCTGCGAGTCGCTGTTGCGCTGGCTGCATCCCGAGCGGGGCATGCTGTCGCCGGGCGTTTTCATCCCTGTTGCCGAACAGAGCCAGCTCATCGGCCCGATCGGCAAATGGGTGCTGTTCGAGGCATGCCGGCACCTCCGGGCATGGCAGGACGCCAATCTCGAGGTGGTTCAGGTGGCCGTCAATGTCTCGGTGGTCCAGTTCGAACTGGGTGGTTTGCTTGAACAGGTGCGCGAGGCCATCACCCTGTATGACATCGATCCCCAGAGCCTGATCATAGAGATCACCGAGAGCGTCTACGCGCGCCAGTCGAAGGCGCTACTCCAGCAGATCCACGATCTGCATGAGTTTGGTGTGCGGCTTTCGCTGGATGACTTCGGCACCGGCTATTCTTCGCTGCTTTACCTGCAGAACTATCCGTTCGACGAGATCAAGATCGACATGGGCTTCGTGCGGCGCATCGTGGAGGATGATTACAGCCGCCGGATCGTCTCCACCATCCTGGGGATCAGTCAGGTGATGGGCGCCGATTCCGTGGCGGAAGGCATCGAGCGCCCGGAGGTCAGAGATGTGCTCATCGACATGGGGTGCGGTATCGGCCAAGGCTACTATTTCAGCATGCCGTTGGCGGCCGAGGACTTCCAGTGGCTGCTGGAAAAGCATGCCACACTGCCGCTGAGCGTCCCTGCGTCGACCGAGCCAACCGCTCCGGCCCCGAGTTCGAACCCATCCAAGAGGAGTTCCGATGACACAAGTGGAAGATGATCAGGCGCCCAATGGGCTCGTCAAGCGGCCGACAGGCATCCCCAGTATCGACATCGCGACCTGCGGGGGGCTGCCGGCTCATCGTGCCACTCTGGTGCTGGGGCAACCCGGGTGCGGCAAGACGATCCTCGGGCTGCAGGTGCTCGCCTGTGCCCTGGACCGAGGCGAGGGTGGTGTCTTCGTGTCGTTCGAGGAGTCGCGGAAACAGATCCTGCGTGATGTCGCGGCCTTCTCCTGGGCCGACCGGTTCGGCGAAACGTCACGCTGTGAAATAATCGATGCCCAGTCAATGAAGGGCGCAGAACTCTCGGGGCCCTTCGATATCGATGGCTTGCTTGCCGTGCTCGCCATGTGTGCCGATCGGGTTGATGGATCCCTGATCGTGCTCGACGGCATCGACCAGTTGCTGCGTCGTCAGCCCGACCCGCTGATTGCCGTCGAGCAGGTCCGCCAGATCAACGACTGGTGCGACCAGCGGAGTTGCACCCTGCTGCTGACCGGAAAGCAAGCTCAAGGTGGTAGCCAGTTTGCCAGTCCGGATCATCTCCCCGGTATCGAATTCCTGCTGTCGACCATCTTCACCCTTTCCACGGAACTGGTGGACCGGAGTCTGCACCGCCGCTTCCGTATCGCCAAGTACCGCGGCAGCAAGCACAACGGAGATGAGCTGGCGATGGTCATCGATCAAGACGGCATTTGCCTTCCCTATATCAACAGCCCTTCCGACAAGGTAGGCGGTAGTGCCACCAGCGAGCGCATCAGCACGGGCATCGAGCGCCTCGATGATGTGCTGGGAGGCGGTATTTACCGCGGCTCCACCACTCTGATCTCCGGCCAGCCCGGCACGTCCAAGACGACCCTGGCAGCGGCCTTCGGCGTGGCGGCGTGTCAGCGTGGCGAACGCGTCCTGTACGTCAGCTTCGATGAGCACGGGTCGAACATCGTGCGCAATCTGACCTCGGTAGGCCTCGATCTACAGCCGCACATCGATGGTGGCCTTCTCGCGCTGCATGCTCGCAAGTCGTGGGACGTGGTGGCGGAAGAGCACTTCATGGCCCTTCAGCAGATGATCGAATCCTTCAAGCCTGACTGCCTGGTCATCGATCCGGCTTCGTCGCTGCTCAAGTCTTCCACCTCACATAGTCCCTATGTTGCCCTTGAGCGTCTTCTCGAGAACACCACCAGGCAGGGTATCACCGCCCTGCTGACCTCGATCGCCTCTGACGACGATCCCAGCGACGAAGCGACCATGGCGCAGGTGTCCACCCTGGCCGATACCTGGATGGTGGTTCGCTTCCGGGTCCATGGCGGCGAACGGAATCGCTCGCTCTCGGTGGTCAAGTCTCGAGGTACGGCCCACTCCAACCAGGTGCGTGAGCTGGTCATTTCCTCAGAGGGTCTGGCGCTGGCGGACGTCTACGAGTTCGGAACTGAGGTGCTCATGGGCACGGCCCGGGTGGAGAAGGAGAGTGAGGAAAAAATCGCCTTGAAACTGAGGGAGAGGGAGCGTGAGCGTCGCCGCCAGACCCTCGACCAGGAGATCGAGAAGACGCGGAACCAGATCACTCAGCAACAGAACGATCTGGCAAGGCTAGTCGATGAACTCAAGTATGAGTCTGTTTACGACGACATCCTCGAACAGGAAGTGAGCCATTACCAGGACCGTATTCGCTGGCGTCGGGAGCCTAATGGACAGGCCACTGCACACGATCGGGAGAAAGACCACCAGGGAGGTGACACATGAGCGAGGAGCTGGTAGCTGACAACTCGCTGTCTTCAAAGCTTATTCTCTTCGTGACGGATGGGGCGCCGCGTTCCGGTCGGGCGCGCGACAATTTGTCAGCCGCTCTCATTCAGAAGGGCCTCGATGGCTGGCCACGTGAGATCGACCTCTTGAAGGAGCCGGGCCAGGCCCTCGCCTTCGGCATGTTCGCCACGCCCGCGCTGCTTCGCATTGGTGCTGACGGACCGAAGGCCGTGCTCTATGGTGACTTCTCCGACACAGGTTCGCTGATGCGATTTCTTGAGGCACTATGATGCTCGTGGAACGTCACGGCAGGGGGATGCTTTGAAGAAGCCTGGCAATCCGATGGATGAAGAGGCCCGGATCCAAGCACTCTGGTCCCTCGATATCCTTGATACTCCCGGCGAGGAACGGTTCGATCGCCTGACGCGCCTGGCAAGACACGTCTTTGGGGTGCCTATTGCGCTGGTCAGCTTTGTCGACGAACACCGGCAGTGGTTCAAGTCCGCTCAGGGACTGGACGTCAGTGAAACCGCCCGGGACGTGTCATTTTGCGGGCATGCGATCCTTAAGGACGAAGTGTTCATTATCCCCGATGCGCTTGAGGATGAGCGCTTCGCCGACAATCCGCTGGTATTGGGGGAGCCCCATATTCGCTTCTATGCCGGATGCCCGATCACCGACATGGAACACCACAATCTGGGTACGTTCTGTATCCTCGACCACAAACCACGCGAGCTTTCCCGGGACGATATCGCGGCCCTGAAGGACCTGGCGGCGATCGCCGAGCGTGAGCTGGCCATCGTGAAGCTGGCCAATATGGATGAGCTGACCAGCCTGGCCAACCGGCGTGGTTTCATGGCGCTGGCACAGCATAGCCTGGACCTCTGTAGCCGCCACGATATGCCTGCCACCCTGGTCTTCATCGACCTTTTCAAGTTCAAGGCCATCAACGACTCGCATGGGCACCAGGAAGGTGATCGAGCATTGGTGACCTTTTCGAACATCCTTCGCGGCACATGCCGACGTGTGGACATCATTGCCCGGCTGGGGGGAGATGAATTTGTCGTCTTCCTGCCGAACACGACGAGGCTCACCGCAGAAAGCTACATCTCTCGACTGGCCCAGTCGCTGGAGAAGCGAAACCGAGAAGCCAATCGGGGCTACGAGATCAAGTTCTCACACGGCATCGTGGAGTTTCGTAGCGAGCATCACGAGTCCATCGACGACCTGTTGGCGGAAGGGGACGCCTTGATGTATGCGGAAAAGGAACAGGACGAGGTCGAAGGGACGTGATGACTCGGCCCAACCGGAAGAGCCATCCGACTTGCAGTTGTGGATGGATGCCGATGGGATGATGAAAGCGCAGGCAGTTTTCGCCGTCATGAAGATACGAAGAAGAACCTTCTCAGCCTTGCATCTTATCCCGTGATGACTATTTGATATTGCAGGAAGGGATGGCTGTGTGGGATGGGTTTGTCAGCAACAATTTTCGATTCTCGGCCCATGATTCAACATTCCGCTGTGCATATATCATCAATACTGCTGAGCTCTATCAGTTTATTTTTCTTCACTATCTAGAGCTTTATTGCCACAAGGTATTTCCATCTGGCATCGATGGAGCTCGCCATCCTGCTGACATTTATAGCGCTGATGTTCTATGTTCATAAGACGTCCAATGTCATGAATGCTTCTTACGTTTTTTCTTTCTCTCTTTGTGATGCTTGCCGTATTTATAGATATCATTGAAAATCGAAAATATTCACTCTACTGGCTTATTATTTTTTCGCCTGTTCCCATTTCCCCCTGGGTCGAAAGGCTGGGCCGGTGTCCAACGATATTTTTATAGACTACTCCGCCTAGCGCAAGGCCGCCGAGTGGGACTAGACTGCAAGTCATAGATCTCCCTCAGGGTGATGGCATTGGCGCCATCATGTCGTGCAGGCAAGCCTATGCGTGCGCGAGTGCCAGGGTGGCCAGGGAGGTGGCCACGCTTACGTGGTATCAGGGGGACGCAACATGTCTGCTTATTTTGTCTTCAACTATCGCATCAATGATCGAGACGCCTACGACCCCTACCTCGCGGCGGTACCGGCCATCCTCGAAGCCCATGGCGCGGAGATTCTGGCCGTAGATTTCGACAGTGAAGTCGTGGAAGGCGATGCCAGGCACGTGACGGTGGTGCTGATGTTTCCCTCGAAGGAAGCGGCCAGGGGCTGGTACGACTCGCCCGAGTATCAGGACATCATCGGGTTGCGGCTGGACAACAGCGATGGAATGGCCGTCCTGGCCAACGGGGTTGGCAACTGATGTCGTGAGCCAAGGGTTGGTGCCTCCATGCCATGCCGTTCCTGATCACCACGAAGGTAACGGGGGTAACCGCTGATGGAAACCGAAATGGCCATGTTGAGCCTGGACAACCCGGTATTCGTCACCTACATGATCACGGCTGGGATCATGCTGCTCAAGCTGATGCTGCAGCCGTGGATGACCGTTTATCGCATGATGAAGGTGCGAGCAGGGTTTCGCAGTCCTGAAGACGCGCAGAAGAGCCTTATCAACCCGACGCCTTCCTCCGACCAGCTGAAACCCAATGAGTACGTCGAACGATCGAGAAGGATGAACCTGAATGACCTGGAGAGCATTCCGGGGTTTCTCCTTGCCGGCTTCCTGTTTGTCCTGACGGGGCCTTCGTTGCTCCTGGCCCAACTGCTCATGTGGGGGTATGTTATTGCCAGGGCGGCGCACTTCATGGCCTATTCGACTGCCCAGTTGCACGACATCCGAGCAACCTGCTGGACGCTTAGCTCCCTTCCGGTCCTCGCCATGGCGGCATATGCCCTGCTGAGTGGATTGTCGGCCTGAGCGATCGTGCGAGCCGAAGCCATGGCAGGGGGGAGGTGGCCGCACGCTCTGAACGCCTCGAGGTGCTGAGCCAGCATGGCGTGAATGTGCAAGATCCCCATGACGCCTGACTCAGGCGTGGTTCGGTCCAGTGGGCCAGGGATGTCCAGACCCTCCACCCGGCAGTGCCTCCGGTATCACAAGCCCCTTGATGAGGAAGTCCCATGATCGAAGTGCGCACAGGCCACCCGGTATCCAGTGATTCCGTTGAGGCCGTCAACCTCTATCAGGATGCGGTTGACCGGATACTCGGTTCGGAGTCCGGAGCAGCCGACACCCTGGACAGGGCGATCGAGCTCGACGAGGACTTCGCCCTCGCCGCCGCGGCCCGTTATTACCTGGCAAAGGATGCGGGCGAGCCAGGGGCCGATGTCCATCGCGATCGGGCGGAGCGCTCAGTTCTTCAGGCGAGCGACTGGGAGCGTCAGCATGTCGAGATGGTGATCGGCTTGCTCGACCAGCCGGGCGCGACCCTGGACAGGGCAGAGGCCTACCTGAGGACGACGCCCGCCGACATGCTGGTAGTGTCGCTGCTGACGGGGAACCGGTTCTTCTACGGTGGCCCCACCAAGCAGCAGGCCGTGCTGTCGATCTTCGAGTCCGTGCAGGAAGCGCTGGGCGACGACTGGGCCTTCCTGGCCCGGCTGGGCTTTGCCGCCAGCGAGGCGGGCCAGCGTGAGCGCGGGCGCGAACTGATCGAGCGAGCCCTGGCGATTCGCCCCCAGTCGCTCTTTTCCATTCATGCCCTGGCGCATATGCTCCACGACGACGGGGCCGCCGAGGAGTCGGCCAGGCAACTGGATGACTGGCTCCGCCTGTATGGGCCCGGCGCACGCGATGGCCAGATGTACGGGCACGTTCAATGGCACCTGGCGCTGGCCGAGTTCCAGACGGGTGAACGCGAGGCCGCCATGCAGCGCTACCTGGCGTACTGTTCCCCGGCCACCACCACCTGCGGCCCTGTGCTGACGCTGGCGGACTGCGGTGGCTTCCTGCTCAGGGATTACCTGCAAAGTGGCCTGCAGCGCCCGCTGGACGGCGCGGTGACCCGCCATATCGAACGCGTCTGGGGCATGATCGGCCATCCCTTCATCGCCCTGCATGTAGCCGCCCTTTATGCCACGGCGGGGGATCTCTCCGGGCTGAAGCATTGCGAGGAGGCCATTCAGGCCACACCCGAGGGGGCCAATCGAGACGTCTCCCTTGCCCTGGTCCATGCCCTGCGTGACCACGTGGCCGGCGACTACCCGGGTGCGTTGCAGACCCTGGCCACCCTGTCTCCGGGAGCGAGAATCGGGATCGGCGGCAGTAACGTCGAGCGAATCCTCGTCGACCTGGTCGAGGCGAGCAGCCAGCGGCGACACTAGGCAGGGACCACATCTGTTCTGCGGGTCGGTGTCTTTTGGCAAGGCGCCCAAGACGAAGGACCGGTAAAGCTGGATAATGGCGGGTTACGCACGACTCGCCTCATCTCTATATCCGGTGCCCCGTCCATGGAAATCAAGGTCAACTATCTCGACAACCTCCGTCTGGAGGCCAAGTTCGACGACTTCACCGTCATCTCCGATCAGCCCATCCGCTACAAGGGTGATGGTTCGGCCCCCGGCCCGTTCGACTACTTCCTGGCCTCCTCGGCCATGTGCGCGGCTTACTTCGTCAAGGTGTACTGCAACGCGCGCGACATTCCCACCGAGAACATCCGGCTGTCGCAGAACAACATCGTCGACCCGGAGAACCGCTACAACCAGATCTTCAAGATCCAGGTGGAGCTGCCGGCGGACCTCTCCGACAAGGATCGCCAGGGCATCCTGCGCTCCATCGACCGCTGCACGGTCAAGAAGGTGGTGCAGACCGGGCCCGAGTTCCAGATCGAGACCGTCGAGAACATCGACGAGGACGCCCAGGCGCTGCTGCTGGGCACGTCAGAGGGTGAGGGCGCCACCTGGATCGAGGGCAAGGACCTGCCGCTGGAGCAGACCATCGCCAACATGACCTCGATCCTGGCGGACCTGGGCATGAAGATCGAGATCGCCTCCTGGCGCAACATCGTGCCCCACGTATGGTCGTTGCACATTCGCGATGCCGCCTCACCGATGTGCTTCACCAACGGCAAGGGCTCCACCAAGGAAAGCGCGCTGTGTTCGGCGCTGGGCGAGTTCATCGAGCGCCTGAGCTGCAACTTCTTCTACAACGATCAGTTCTTTGGCGAGCAGATCGCGGGCAGTGAGTTCGTTCACTATCCGAACGAGAAGTGGTTCAAGCCGGGGCCCAACGACGAACTCCCGGAAGGGATACTGGATGACCACTGCCTGGCGATCTACGACCCGGACGGTGAGCTCGGCGGCTCCAACCTCATCGACACCAACTCCGGCCAGGTGGAACGCGGGATCGTCTCCCTGCCGTACGTGCGCCAGTCGGACGGCGTGGAGGTCTACTTCCCCTCGAACCTGATCGAGAACCTCTTCCTCAGCAATGGCATGAGTGCCGGAAATACCTTGCACGAGGCCCAGGTGCAGTGCCTGTCCGAGATCTTCGAGCGGGCGGTCAAGCGGGAGATTCTCGAGCAGGAAATGACGCTGCCCGATGTGCCCCGGGAAGTGCTGAGGAGGTACCCCGATATCCTCGAGGGTGTCGAGGCCCTCGAGGCGCAGGGCTTCCCGATCCTGGTAAAGGATGCCTCTCTGGGCGGTCGTTTCCCGGTCATGTGCGTGACCCTGATGAACCCCAGGACGGGCGGCGTTTTCGCCTCCTTCGGGGCGCACCCGAGCTTCGAGGTGGCCCTGGAGCGCAGCCTCACCGAACTGTTGCAGGGACGCAGCTTCGAGGGGCTGAATGACTTCCCGCCGCCGACCTTCAGCTCGCTGGCCGTGACAGAGCCCAACAACTTCGTCGAGCACTTCATCGACTCCTCAGGCCTGGTGTCCTGGCGCTTCTTCAGCGCGAAGTCCGACGTCGAGTTCGTCGAGTGGGACTTCTCCGGCAGCGGTTCCAACAGTACGGAGGAGGAGGCGGCGACGTTGTTCGGCATCCTCGCGGAGATGGGCAAGGAGGCCTACGTCTCCGTCCATGATGACCTGGGCGCGCCGGTGTGCCGGATACTGGTGCCGGGCTACTCCGAGGTCTATCCGGTGGAGGACCTGGTCTGGGACAACACCAACATGGCCCTCGACTACCGCGAGGAGATTCTCCACCTTCACGATCTGAGCGATGAGCAACTGGCCGACCTGCTGGAACGCCTGGAAGAGACCCAGCTCGATGACCATATCGACATCATTACCCTGATCGGTATCGAGTTCGACGAGAATACCGTCTGGGGGCAGCTCACCATCCTCGAGCTCAAGCTGCTGATCAACCTGGCGCTTGGCCAGCATGAGGAGGCGCTGGAGCGGGTCGAGATGTTCCGGCAGTTCAACGACAACACGGTCGACCGCGGGCTTTTCTACCAGGCCATGCAGGCGGTGCTGGAGATCACTCTGGATGACACGCTGTCACTGGACGACTACCGCCACAACCTCACGCGCATGTTTGGCGAGGCGACCATGGAGGCGGTGGTGGGCTCGGTGAATGGCACTGTGCGCTTCCATGGCCTGACCCCGACCAACATGGCGCTGGATGGCCTGGAGAAGCACCAGCGCCTGATCGAGAGCTACCAGAAGCTGCACGCCGCACGCTCCGCCAAGGCCGCAATGCCATGAGCCGTTAGTCGCGAACGCCCACCCTGGTCGCGCCCATGCAACGCCCCGGAGACAGGAAACTGACTCCGGGGCTCTGCGTGTTGGCCGTGTCAGTGCATGGCACTGATTGCCACTTTTGCATATGCTGACTGTGCATGGGGTGTTCAGAAGGTCCAGGTTGTTGAGGTGACAGGGTTGACGAGAAGCATCACGGGAACGAAGAGAGTAGCGCATGGGTGGCAGAGAGCCATCACGGCTTGCCGGCTAGGGGAGGTGACGTGGCGGTTCCCTTTGTGGTGATATCGTGTTTGCCAGATCACTCTGGAGGGCTTTACCTCCATGATGGTCTTCACTCACTCCTAAGAATCGTTGATCTTCCGTGTGCCCCCAGCCGCTGTTTTCCGGTTGCAAATATTATTGTGGCAGGTGTTTGATGTAAGGCGATGGTCCAGAAAAATAAAAAGAGTGATTTCATGATCAGTGTCGACCAGATGGCCCTTGTGCTGAATTCATTGCCGGACCCTACCTTTATCTTGACGCGAAGTGGAAGGTATGTGGCGGTGTTTGGCGGTCGTGATTTGCGCTATTACCACGATGGCAGTGGTCTTGTCGGTTTGAATATTGTCGATGTGGTGGATCCTGAGAAGGCGCATTGGTTTCTGGAGCAGATCGAGCTGGCGCTGGAATCCGGAAAGTTGCTGATCAAAGAATACGAATTGAGCAACAGCGATGTAGATGGTTTGCTCGAGGAAGGGCCTGACCAACCTATATGGTTCGAAGCGCGTATTCAGGCTCTCGATTTCCAGGTTGATGGTGAAGCTGTGGTGCTGTGGGTGGCGAGCAACATTTCAGAGCGGCACGACATGGAAAGCAAGCTGCGTGTGCTCGGTGACACCGATCAGCTCACCAGGTTGTTCAATCGAAGAAAACTCGAACACGATCTGTCACTTCATCATGAGATGTTTGATCGATACTCGGTTCCGACTTCCATCTTGATGTTTGACATCGACAACCTCAAGAATATTAATGATAGCCTGGGTCATTACGCAGGCGATGAAATCATCATGGCGGTTGGTAATGTTTGTCGTGCAGAGCTAAGAAAGACGGATATCGCCTGTCGCTTTGGTGGTGACGAGTTCGTAGTCGCATTGCCGAATATCGGACTGCAGAATGCAGTGAGTTTTGCCCATCGGCTGCGCGAGCGAATCAATGGAGAATTGAGCCGATTTTCTACTGAAGAAGATTCCTCCACCGTCAGCATTGGTGTGGCGGAAATGCTTCCGGAAGACCGCTCCTATGAAGATACCTTGAAGCGTGCGGATGGTGCATTGTATCAAGCGAAACGCAATGGTAAGAATAGGGTCATGGCAGGTTGATTACGCAGCACCTTTCGGGGGAGAAAGTTTCAGGAAAAGCATGCGTATAGGTATCTTGATGATTGTTGTCGTTGGACTTTTAGGAGCGTGTTACAGTTACTTTGAGCTCGCTTCGGCTACACTTCCCTATCAGGATCCAACGCCAGAGATGCTCGAGAGACAATCCGATCGGATTCAATTCTGGGGGCTTTTTCTGCTGATGAATATTTTGCCTCTTATGATTGGATTCCTGGGGATGTGGCGGTTCAGCCGCAAGAATTAGTCAACTGTTCGATGGCGCTAAGCAAATGCAATTCGAAAATTCATGCCAGTCAATAAATGGTACTCTCCCAGTTTTCCTGGCGAGTCGCTGGTGTGAACTGATTGAAGATTTATATGTTTGAGGAGGGGTGGTTTTGAAGATCAACGATTTACCTTTCGGTATTACTGACTGGTCGGAAGTGGAGAAAACCGAGCACTCGGGAGAGCAGGGCATGGCGTACTGGAAGACTCGAAACTTTGGCAATATTCGAGTGAGAATGGTCGAGTACAGTCCAGGCTATCTGGCCGATCATTGGTGTGCCAAGGGCCACATACTGCTTTGCCTGGAAGGCGAGCTTCATACTGAACTGGAAGACGGTCGGTGTTTCGTGTTGATTCCCGGTACGAGTTATCAGGTCGCCGACGATGCAGAGCTTCACCGTTCATCGACGAAGCAAGGAGCCAGGCTGTTCGTTGTCGACTAAACCCCCATGACCAGGCCATGCACTTGATGCACCAATGACTAACTGGTTTCAGAATACCCGAGGCTGGGCGCTTACATGGTGTTATCGGCAGAATGAAGAGTGTGAGAAGAATATTATTGGGTTTTCCCGTCAAGTGTTATGTACCAAGCACCATACGGATTGACGCGCTACGGGTCAGGGCGTGCGTTTAGCGCTTGTAGGATGAAAAGAGCATCGCTAATCTGAATGCTCATATACCCAGAGAGGGCATCACGACCAGTATTCCTCTCTCTTTCACTCTCATGGTCTTTCTCATTGAACGATGAATGTCTTGATGGCTTTTCAGGAAGCGTGTCTTTCCCCTGAACCTAGGCAGAAGTTTGGTAAAATTCTGGAAAAAATGAATTTGCCATGTTGTCTGAATTAGTCAAAATTGGTGAAGATATTGCGCGAGAATCTTACAAGCAAACAGGGTATAAATGACTTGTCAGATGCCCTGACTATTTCCGAGCGGCGCAGGCGCGAGTCTCAGCGTCTCTCAGGCGTTGGCTTCTGGGAGCTGAACCACAAGAAGGGTACGCTATACTGGTCAGAGGAGATCTTCGCAATTTACGAGCTCCAACCAGATGTTCTGGAACCCAACTATGAGGTTTTCGTCAGTCTCATTTTCGACGACGATCGTGAGTTTGTTGATGCTGCCTACAAGGCTTCCGTCGAGTCCGGCAATGAATACGACATTCGCTACCGCATTAAGGCCGGTTCAGCTGCCAAATGGATTGAAGCTCGAGGCGTCACCTACTACGACAGTGAAGGAAATCCTGAACGCTCCATCGGTACGGCACAGGACATCTCCGAGATCATGGATGCTCAGCAAGCCCTGGAGCATCTCGCACTGCATGATGCGCTTACAGGGCTTCCCAACCGGAAACTGTTCTCAGACCGAATATCTGCGGCCCTGAGCCTGGCGAAACGTCACGGTTTTTTTCTTGGCGTATTGTTCATAGATCTGGATAATTTCAAGAGGATAAACGATCGTCAGGGGCATAGCCTCGGTGATGAGGTTCTGGTGTGTGTCGCCAGGCATCTGGAGCATAGTATTCGGGCTGAGGACACATTCGCACGCATTGGCGGTGATGAATTCGTGGGCCTTCTCACCGGAGAAAACGAGCAGGACATTCAAGAAGGGGTTCAGCGGGTAAAGAAATCAATCGAAGGGAACTATTCAACGGAATTCGGAAGCTTCGCGATTACCGCGAGTATCGGTGTCACGATCTATCCACACGACAGCGATGAACCCGACGAGCTACTCCGCCATGCCGACCATGCCATGTACGAAGCCAAGGAATCCGGCAAGTCCCGTATCTGCTATTTTGATGCCAAACGGCATCAGTCGAACAGATCACGCAATCAATTACTGATCGATATTGAAAAGGCAATCGAGAACGACGAGTTTATCCTGCACTTTCAACCTAGAATTTGCCTTCGAGATGGTTCGCTATCTGGCGCAGAAGCACTGTTACGTTGGTTCAGAGACGATAACCCGACGCCCCCAATCGAGGTGATTTCGGCAATAAGGGGAACGTCCCTGGAGTGGAAACTGGATGCCTGGGTGATGAAGCAGGTTCTGGCACAGGTCAGTCGGTTCCGTGCACTCGGCTTGGAGGGTCCTTTCAGCTTGAATGTCCTCCCCAGTACCTTCGAAGATAGAGACCTGCCGTCATTTCTGAGAAAACTCCTTGATGAAACGCCCATCTCCGGTGAAAACCTGGAGATCGAGGTTCTGGAAATCTCATCGATCAGAGACTTCAAACTTGCCAGTGAGATAATGGGGCTCTGCAAGGAGCTCGGCATAAGGTTTTCACTCGATGACTTCGGTACAGGGTACGCGTCGCTGACCTATTTCCACTCGCTTCCGGTGGACAAGTTGAAGATTGATCAGCGATTCATCAGAACGCTTCTTTCCGATGTGGGAAGCCTCGCGCTTGTGAAGAGCATTCTGGCAATCTCTGAAGCCAACAACTGTTTCGTGGTGGCCGAGGGTGTCGAGACCTATTCCATCGCGAGTGCGCTAAAGCACCTCGGTTGTGATTACGGCCAGGGTTTTGGCCTCGCAAAACCCATGTCGGCAGACGACTATATTGCCTGGGCCAATGAGTGGGACGCCCAGGCATTCATTGACCTGATGGGTGCCTCCGATTGAATGAATCAGTCATGGCCTCTGGTTTCAAGATCACCGAGATCAAAACGCGTCTTGGTTTGGTGTCTTCTGATAAAGTGGAGATATGATCATGCATTATATCCTTTTTTATGAATACGCCTCTGACTATCTGGAGCGACGTGGGGAGTTCCGAGATCAGCACCTTGCCCTGGCAAGGGCATCCATCAAGCGAGGGGAATTCTTCCTCGGAGGTGCTTATGCCGATCCGGCGGATGGGGCCGCCATTGTCTTCAAGGGAGACTCACGAGAGGTCGCAGAGTCCTTCGCGGAAGCGGATCCTTATGTCATCAACGGTCTCGTGACCGCCTGGCATGTGCGTGAATGGACTACCGTCGCGGGGAAGGACGCCGAACACCCTGTCGTGTCGTGACAGCCATTCATCCCGAGAAGCTATCTGTTATCTTTAGCGCCTTGCATGTTGATACCAACGCAACCCTGAAAGGGGCAAGCGCCAAGCCGACAGTCCCATGAACGATACCCCCCTCACATGGTCACGCGACGAGATTTGCCTTTGCCCCGCTTCGAGGGACCCGAGGTCGATCGCCGCTGACCTCTACCGCCGGACATGTCGCATCAATTTCGACGAGCCGGGCTTCTGTGTTCTCGACCTGGGTCGAAACATCGATTCCTTTGCCTTCCGGCAAGTGATGGTCGACCTCAAGCGCGAAATGGCAGCGATCCATGAATCCACCACCGGTAATTCGCTGGCATACCTGTCGGCCGCACGCTTCGATCAACAGGAAACCACACGGCCGCATCTTGATGGCGGGCCGGATGAGTGCTTCTTGATGCTCGGCTACGAGCCATCCGCAATAGATTCCGACATTGATATCTTCGACTACGCAAGATGTGCGTTTGATCATGACCTCCCCCCAAAGGAGTTCATGGAAAAATACAACCCAATGTTCAAGCCTGGCTATGACATCTTGCGCCCTTACGCAACACGCGTGCCTTGTTTTTCTAAAACCGGGTACCACATCATCTGTATCAACAACTCGTGTTCGCCATACTCCGAATCTCAACCGGCGTGGCAGGGCACCCTGCATACCGCGACGATTCTGTCACCTGACGAATCGGAACGCCGTGTGATCAACTCAACAATGATCGTTTCCGTACCCGCGGGCACCTCGGATATGATCGATGACGATCAGATTCACGACTTCCTGACCACTTCCGCTATCCGTCGATACGCTGACGGCTAACGGCACCGCAAATAAGACGCCTGATCCATCGATGCGCGCATAGCCTCGCTTGGGACATGTGATATCGCGCAAGGCCACGGGCTACAGGCGTCTCGCCGCCCATGCCCCAGGTGGCATGAAGCACGGCCACCCCCACCATGATCATGGTCCGTGACACGAGAATGCCGCGAGCTGGGTCACACGCACGGGGGCGTTGCGGTGCCGCCGATCGAGGAGGCCATCGCGGCAGGAGGCCGAGGTGCCCAACGGCAACTATTACACCGAGCCCCATTCGGCGCCGCTGCGCCAGCTGATCAGCGAACGGCTCGGCGTTCCCGAGCGGCTCTTTCACATCAACGCCGTCTCCGAGCTGATCCTGCGCCAGCTGTTCGATCGCTTCGGCCAGCGTGTAGCCGGTCTTGTCCTTATGGACACGGACGCCGGCGCGGAAACCACCTGACGCCCCTCGAGCAACCGGAAAGGGTCAGCGCGGCCGTGCTGGCATTTCTGGCGACACTGACGCATCCCCGCGCCGAAGTTGAGGCGGCGTCGGGGCTGGCCAGGCCGCTCTCCGGACGCGATGGGGCCGGCTGAGGGGGTAGGCTACCATCCCGATGCAGGCTGTGATGGCGATCGACGCGGCGGGCAAACGCCTTCCTGCCGTGGTTCAAGGAACAGCCTCTCCGCTATTTCGAACACGTGTACAGGAAGCGTAACAAACGCCTCTCGGTAGTTAACGTATGAACGCATTCCAGAAATTGCTGCACACCCAGGAAATTGTCCTTACCTTCATGTTCGATGAGTGCGTCTTTACGTTTTTCGCGCGCATCGTGCCAACGTTTGGACAATAGCGCACAATTTTCCGTGGTATCACGAGCTTCAAGCAGCTTGAGACCGGATTCCTGTATCAATTGCTCATTGACGCCAGGGGGGCTAAAAAAATACTGCCCGTCTGGGCATCGATTCTCGAGCTCATCGATTGAAATCATCCCCCCAAGAACCAAGGCGTCACTGAAAACGAATCTTCCCCCGGTCTTGAGAAGCTTGTGTGTGTTGGAGAGCACTTCTCTGCGAAGAGGAACATGGCACATGACATCGGTAGAATAGATAGCGTCAAACGAGCCATTTTCATAGGGTAATGCCTTGGACGCATCCTGCAGCTCAAAGGTTACGAGGTCGGTGACATTCTCGCTTTCAGCCAGAGAATTGGCGGTTTTCACACCCGGCGCATTTATCTCAAAGCCTACCACCCGACAGCCGATACGTTTTGCCAAGCCTACCGCGTACCCTCCAGACCCACACCCAATATCCAGGACCGATGAATCGGGAGTCAACTGAAGCAGCTCAGGTATCTCATGAGATTCCTCAGTCGACACCCAGCTGGTTTGCCCATAGTCCTCCCC
This sequence comes from Halomonas aquatica, assembly GCF_040196335.1. Lineage (NCBI taxonomy): Bacteria > Pseudomonadati > Pseudomonadota > Gammaproteobacteria > Oceanospirillales > Halomonadaceae > Halomonas > Halomonas aquatica. The sequence continues at coordinate 91,626 of NZ_JBEGCJ010000005.1, read as the reverse complement.
ATAGGTCTCGCGCCGGATCTCACTGTAGGTTTCAAGTGAATAATTGCTGTAAGAGCTATTATAAAGATCGACATTTTCGGTCATGGGTCCATCCTTTTTTGAGCTGACTGTTTTCAGAGCAAACCGCAAGGTTGTTGTGAGGTCATGTTTTTTTCACTATCGCGTGGCGACATTGCTCCGCTGGAAGGTTCAGATGAGAAGGTCGAGGCTTGGCTAAACGAACGAGTGTGCCCTGTTCCTGTAAGCTAGCACTTGGGAAATCTCGTTGACAGCGAAGTCGCCTGATCGCAAGGCGACGGTCGCTTGACCTGAGGGCGAATGACAGTCAGCGATCATTCATGATGTCAGCTTAAGTTGACGTGCTAAAAACTGCAAAATTGGGGTCTGTCCCCGATTACTCCCCTGGCTGTAGCGCTTGACCCACATAGTGGCCTCCACGCGATCCATCAGCTTGGGTGGTCTGTTGTGAACGTCCATACGTTTCTGCCTGAAGACATGGATGTAAATACAGTATTATTGGATCTGGCAAAACACGCAAGCGCGCGAATTCTGCAGAGGTAGTCGAGCTATCCTTAGGGATTCTTGCTATCAATGGGTTAGAAGAAAATTACGCGCTTGATAATATTGTTGAGCGTGTCATCGCGGTCAAGTCAATAAAGGAGCACGCTGTTTAATCACTGTTAGGAATAAGGAAAAGTATGGGTATTGTATTATAAACTATAACGGGCTTTCTGGTTTCTTTTCTCGTTGTTATATTTCTTTACACGTTAAAGCCAAGAATTGAAATTTCCCCATACATTGCAAAAAAAACGAAAATGATTAATGCCAGTTTAAAATAATCAATAAGACTCCGTATTCAGTTTTGAATGTAAAGATTGAGCTCTATCTAGTCACTCCAGAAAACACACCGAACGGAAGGGCTGACTCGCTTCAACTAATGTCATCTGTTGCAGTAGCTGAAATGGATGGTTTTAAAGAAAAAGAGGAGTATTTTGGTAAAGACTTTTTCTTTCATTATCCAGAGAGGCTTGAATCGCATTGGGATGATGAAAGTCAGTATCTTATGTTTGTAGTAAATTCTCGCCATAGTCTTTCAAAGTTTTGAAAGTAACAAAGGCTAAGCTCTATAGTAAAGGGTCTAATATCCAGAAAGGTAAGTTCGAAAACGGACTAAATATGGAGGTGATAGCAAATGCCTAACAAGACATTTAAGAGTGGCTCATAATGCTTAGCGATCTCACTTCAGGTTCATTTTTGTGTCTGCGGCACAATGGTTTAGGTAAGGTTTTAGCATTGTTCACCTCTTGAATTGGCGTTGAACTCTAGCAAGAGTAAATGACCGTAACAAGAAAGCCCCCGAGCCAGTGTCCTGGCTCGGGGGCTTGTCGTTACGACGGGGGTGCTTACTTTGCAGCCAGCGCTACGCTCGCCTTGGAGCGGTTGGGCCGGCCGATGGCCTGGGTGATCCAGGTGCCGGTGGCGGCGAGGGCGTTCAGGTCGATACCGCTCTCGATGCCGAGGCCGTCGAGGAGGTAGACCACGTCTTCGCTTGCCACGTTGCCCGAGGCGCCCTTGGCGTAGGGGCAGCCGCCGAGGCCGGCCACGGAGCTGTCGATCACCGCCACGCCTTCCTCGAGCACCGCGTAGAGGTTGGCGAGGGCCTGGCCGTAGGTGTCGTGGAAGTGGGCGGCGAGCTTGTCCATGGGGATGTCGCGGGCCACCGCCTCGATCATGCGCTTGGCCTTGAGCGGGGTGCCGGTGCCGATGGTGTCTCCGAGCGAGACCTCGTAGCAGCCCATGTCATAGAGCGCCTTTGCCACCTCGGCCACCTTCGCCGGGGCGATCTCGCCCTCGTAGGGGCAGCCGAGCACGCAGGAGACGTAGCCGCGCACCCGGACGTTCGCCTCGCGGGCGCGCTCCAGCACCGGCGCGAAGCGATCCAGGGATTCAGCCACCGAGCAGTTGATGTTCTTCTGGGAGAAGGCCTCGGAGGCGGCGCCGAACACCGCCACCTCCTCGACGCCGCACTCCAGCGCGGCCTCGAGCCCCTTGAGGTTGGGGGTCAGGGCCGAGTAGGTGACGCCCTCGCGGCGGCGGATGCCCTGCATCACCTCGCGGTGGTCGGCCATCTGCGGCACCCACTTGGGCGAGACGAAGCTCGCCGCCTCGATGTAGCTGAGGCCGGCCGCGCCGAGGCGCTCGATCAGCTCGAGCTTGGTCGCGGTATTGATCGGCTCCGGCTCGTTCTGCAGGCCGTCGCGGGGGCCGACCTCGACCAGGCGCACGGTTTGGGGAAATGCCATGTCTTCTCTCCTGTCATTCTGGCGGTGTTCCGGCGACAGGTCCTATCGCGGAGGCGCTGTGAACCCATCCTTGGGCGCTACCTCTGCCATCCCTGGCAGAGGACCTCCGCTTCGACCTGTCCCCGGTGTCGCCCGCCTGCGCGCGGTGTCTTACTCGTCGGCGGCGAATTCGAGCAGCACGTCGCCCTGGCCCACGGTATCACCGGCCTGGAAGTGGAAGCTCGCCACGTGCCCGTCGGCGGGGGCGGACATGGTGTGCTCCATCTTCATGGCCTCCATGACCATCAGCGGCATGCCCTTCTCGACGCGGGCGCCGGCCTCGACCAGCAGCGCCACCACGGTGCCGTGCATGGGCGCGGTGAGGGTGGACTCGGCCTCGTGGTGGCCGTGGTCGATGGCGTCGATGCGGCGCCAGAACAGGCGGGTCTCGCCGCGCGGGTCGACCATCACCACCACGTTGCGCTCACTCCCTTCGCCCACCAGACGCGCCTGCAGGCGACGGCGGTGGCCGTCCAGGGTCATGGCCACGGCATCCCCGGCCAGCGGGTCGAGGCGCGCAGTGAGCGTATCGTCGCCGATGGTCAGGTGCCAGGCGGCGTCGTTACGCTCGCGGGTGCCCTCGACCACCACCACGGCCTCGGAGTCGTCGTCATCCTGTGCATGTGCCGGGTCGCAGAGCGCGATGCGGATGGTGTGCGGGGCGTTGACCCGGAAGCCGTCGTGGCGGTCCCAGGGCGAGTCGGTCTCGCATTCGCGGGCGAGTTGGTTCAGGCCCACCAGGGCGGCCCCGGCATACTCCTCGGTGGAGTAGCAGCGCGGCGCGAAGAGGGTCTCCTCGTGCTTCTCGATGAAGCGTGTGTCCAGCTCGCAGGCCTTGAAGGCCGGGTGGGTGGCCAGCCGCTGCAGGAAGGCGCGGTTGGTGACCACGCCCTGCACGTCCAGCGCCGCCAGGGCCCGGTTCAGGGTCGCCAGCGCCTGGTTGCGGTCGTTGCCATGGACGATCAGCTTGGCGAGCATCGGGTCGTAGTGCATGGAGACGACATCGCCGGTCTCCACGCCGCTGTCCAGACGCACGCGTGCCGGGTCCAGGCCGGCGCCTTCCAGGTCCATGGCGAAGCGGGTGAGGGTGCCGGTGGCGGGCAGGAAGTCCTGCTCCGGGTCCTCGGCATAGAGCCGCGCCTCGAAGCTGTGGCCGGTGATGGTCAGCTCGTCCTGCGCCAGCGGGAGGCGCTCGCCCATGGCCACACGCAGCTGCCACTCGACCAGGTCCTGGCCGGTGATCATCTCGGTGACCGGGTGCTCCACCTGCAGGCGGGTGTTCATCTCCATGAAGAAGAACGACCCATCGGCATCCAGCAGGAACTCCACCGTGCCGGCGCCCACGTAGCCGATCTCGCGGGCGGCGCGCACGGCAGCCTCGCCCATCTCGCGGCGCAGGGCCTCGCTCATGCCCGGGGCTGGGGCCTCCTCCAGCACCTTCTGGTGGCGGCGCTGCACGGAGCAGTCGCGCTCGAAGAGATAGACGCCGTTTCCGTGGCTGTCGCAGAAGACCTGGACCTCTACGTGGCGCGGCTGGGTCAGGTACTTCTCGATCAGCATGCGCTGGTCGCCGAAGGCGGCCTGGGACTCGCGGCGGCAGCCGTCCAGGGCAGCCTGGAAGCCCTCGGTGGACTCCACCACGCGCATGCCCTTGCCGCCGCCGCCGGCGCTGGCCTTGAGCAGCACCGGGTAGCCGATCTTGTCGGCCTCGGCCTTGAGCAGGGCGTCGTCCTGGTCGTCGCCGTGGTAGCCGGGCACCAGCGGCACGCCGGCGTTGGCCATGCGCGCCTTGGCGGCGGACTTGTCGCCCATGGCGGCGATGGCCGAGGCGGGCGGGCCGACGAAGACGATGCCGGCCTGGTCCAGTGCCTCGACGAAGGCGCCGTTCTCTGAGAGGAAGCCGTAGCCCGGATGGATGGCGCCGGCGCCGCTGCGCCGGGCGGCCTCCACTACGGCCTCGACCTTGAGGTAGCTCTCGCGCGCCGCGGCGGGGCCGAGGCGGATGGCCTCGTCGGCCTCGCGCACATGGCGGGCGTTGGCGTCGGCGTCGGAATAGACGGCGACGGTGCGCAGGCCCATGGCACGTGCCGTGCGCATCACCCGGCAGGCGATCTCGCCGCGGTTGGCGACCAGCAGGGTGTCGAAGGTGTTCGAACGGCTCATGAGCGGCGCTCCGTGGCGGTCTTGTCAGGGGCGGTGTCGGGGGCTGTGTCGGGGGCTGTGTCGGGGGCTGTGTCAGGGGCCTCGGGCGTCCAGGCGGGGCGGCGCTTCTCGAAGAAGCTGGCGAGCCCCTCCTGGCCTTCGGCGCTGACGCGCAGCTCGGCGATCACCCGGCAGGTATGCTCGCGGGTGGCCTTGCTGTCGGGTTCCCGGGCGACCTCGGCGAGCAGCGCCTTGGTGGCGCGCTGGGCCTGGGGCGAGCCGGAAAGCAGCGTCTCGAGCATGGCGTCGACGGCGCCGTCCAGTTCGTCAGGGGCGACCACCTGATGCACCAGGTCGAGGGAGCGCGCGGTGGGGGCGTCCATGACCTCGGCGGTCAGGGCATAGCGGCGCGCCTGCCGCTCGCCTAGGGCGCGCTGCACGTAGGGGCTGATCACGGCAGGCGACAGACCGATCTTGACCTCGGAGAGGCAGAACTTTGCCTTTTCGGAGGCGACCACCACATCGCAGCAGGCGGCCAGGCCCACGGCCCCGCCGAAGGCGGCGCCCTGCACGCGGCACAGGGTGGGGCAGGGCAGGGTGTCCAGCCGGTGCATCAGGGTCGCGAGCTTGCGGGAGTCGGCCAGGTTGCCGTCGAGGTCGTACTCGACCATGCGCTTCATCCAGCCGAGGTCGGCCCCGGCGGAGAAGCTCTTGCCCTCGGAGCCCAGCACCACCACGCGCACCTCGCCGTGGTGCGCAGCGTCGTGCAGGTGCTCGAGGTGAGCGTTGAGCTCGGCGATCAGGCTGTCGTCGAAGGCGTTGTGGACGTCCGGGCGCTCCAGCGTGAGCCGGGCCACGCCGCGCTCGTCGATCGTCAGTCGGGAATATGTCTGCGTCATCTCGACCTCACATCCGGAACACGCCGAAGCGGGTCTCTTCCACTTCGGCATTCATGGCGGCGGCCAGCGACAGGCCGAGGATCTCGCGGGTCTGTATCGGGTCGATCACGCCGTCGTCCCACAGCCTGGCGCTGGCGTAGTAGGGGTGGCCCTGGTGCTCGTACTGCTCGCGGGTGGGCTCCTTGAAGGCCGCTTCCTCCTCCTTGGACCACTCGCGGCCCTCGCGCTCGATCTGTTCGCGCTTCACCTGGGAGAGCACGCCGGCGGCCTGCTCGCCGCCCATCACCGAGATGCGGGCGTTGGGCCACATGAACAGCAGGTTGGGCTCGAAGGCGCGGCCGCACATGCCGTAGTTGCCGGCGCCGAAGCTGCCGCCGATCAGCACGGTGAACTTGGGCACCCGAGCGCAGGCCACCGCGGTGACCAGCTTGGCGCCGTGCTTGGCGATGCCCTCGTGCTCGTACTTCGAGCCGACCATGAAGCCGGTGATGTTCTGCAGGAACACCAGGGGGATCTTGCGTTGGGCGCACAGCTCGATGAAGTGGGCGCCCTTCACCGCGGACTCGGAGAACAGCACGCCGTTGTTGGCGACGATGCCTACCGGGTAGCCGTGGATGTGCGCGAAGCCGGTGACCAGGGTGTCGCCGTAGTAGCGCTTGAACTCGTCGAAGTCGGAGTCGTCGACGATCCGCCCGATCACCTCGCGCACGTCGTAGGGCTTCTTGAGGTCGGTGCCGACGATGCCGTAGAGCTCGCTGGGGTCGAGGCGCGGCGGCCTGGGCGCCTGCATGGCGAGCTGGCCGCGCTTCTGCCAGTTGAGCCGCGAGACGCAGCCACGGGCCAGCTGCAGGGCATGGGCGTCGTTCTCGGCATAGTGGTCGGCCACGCCGCTGACCTTGGCGTGGACGTCGGCGCCGCCCAGGTCCTCGGCGCTGATGCTCTCGCCGGTGGCGGCCTTCACCAGGGGCGGGCCGCCGAGGAAGATGGTGCCCTGCTCCTTGACGATGATCGACTCGTCGGCCATGGCCGGCACGTAGGCGCCGCCGGCGGTGCAGGAGCCCATCACCACGGCGATCTGCGGGATGCCCTCGGCGGAGAGCGTCGCCTGGTTGTAGAAGATGCGTCCGAAGTGGTCGCGGTCCGGGAAGACCTCGTCCTGGCGGGGCAGGAAGGCGCCGCCGGAGTCGACGAGGTAGATGCACGGCAGGCGATGCTTGCGGGCGATCTCCTGGGCGCGCAGGTGCTTCTTCACGGTGAGCGGGAAGTAAGTGCCGCCCTTTACCGTGGCGTCGTTGGCGACGATCACGCACTCGACCCCCGACACGCGGCCGATGCCGGTGACCACGCCGGCGGCGGGCACCGAGGTGTCGTAGACCTCATGGGCGGCCAGCGACGAGAACTCGAGGAAGGGCGAGCCCTCGTCGATCAGATGGTCGATGCGGTCGCGCACGAACAGCTTGTCGCGGGACTCGTGGCGCTGGCGGGCCTTCTCGCCGCCGCCCTGGGCGATGGCCGCGGTCAGCTCGCGCAGCTTGCCGACCTCGTGGCGCATGGCGACGTCGTTGGCCTGGAAGACGTCGCTGCGCGGGTTGATCTGGGTCTGGAGGATGCTCATGGAACGCCGCCCTTACTTGGATTCGTTGAAGATCTCGCGGCCGATCAGCATGCGACGGATCTCGCTGGTGCCGGCGCCTATCTCGTAGAGCTTGGCATCGCGCAGCAGCCGCCCGGTCGGATACTCGTTGATGTAGCCGTTGCCGCCGAGCAGCTGGATGGCGTCCAGCGCCACCTGGGTGGCCTTCTCGGCGCAGTAGAGGATCACGCCGGCGGCGTCCTTGCGGGAGGTCCGGCCACGGTCGCAGCCGGCGGCCACGGCATAGAGGTAGGCGCGGCAGGCATTCAGGGTGGTGTACATGTCGGCGATCTTGCCCTGAACCAGCTGGAACTCGCCGATGGACTGGTCGAACTGCTTCCGCTCGTGGATGTAGGGCACCACGATGTCCATGGCCGCCTGCATGATGCCGATGGGGCCGGCGGCAAGCACGGTGCGCTCGTAGTCCAGACCGCTCATCAGGACCTTGACGCCGCGTCCTACCTCGCCGAGCACGTTCTCCTGCGGCACCGCGCAATCCTGAAACACCAGCTCGCAGGTGTTCGAGCCGCGCATGCCCAGCTTGTCGAGCTTCTGGGCGGTGGAGAAACCGGCCATGCCCTTCTCGATGATGAAGGCGGTGATGCCCTTGGAGCCAGCCTCGGGGTCGGTCTTGGCGTAGACCACCAGCACGTCTGCGTCGGGGCCGTTGGTGATCCACATCTTGTTGCCGTTGAGGATGTAGCGGTCTCCGTCCTTGCGGGCGCGCAGCTTCATGGAAACCACATCCGAGCCGGCACCGGGCTCCGACATGGCAAGCGCGCCCACGTATTCACCGCTGATCAGCTTCGGCAGGTACTTGGCCTTCTGCTCGGCATTGGCGTTGATCTTGAGCTGGTTCACGCAGAGGTTGGAGTGCGCGCCGTAGGAGAGCCCCACCGAGGCGCTGGCCCGGGAGATCTCCTCCATGGCGATGCAGTGCGCCAGGTAGCCCATGCCGCTTCCGCCATCCTCGTCCGACACGGTGATGCCGAGAAGGCCCATGTCGCCGAACTTCTGCCAGAGGTCGTTGGGAAACTCGTTCTTCTCGTCGATCTCGGCGGCGCGCGGCGCGATCTCGTCCCGGGCGAAGGCGTTGACGTGGTCGCGCAGCATGTTCAGCTCGTCGTCGAGGCCGAAATCCAGGGGGTGGTAGGGCGTGTGCATGGCATGGCTCCCGTTCTTGTCAGGTCAGGCGCCGACCCATGCTAGCGGGGGCGCCACAGGCAAACTGGTGTCATCAAAATGGCAGATGCGACAAGACTAGGCGAGGTTGACGTTAACGTAAAGTGCAGCATGGCGTAGCTTAGACGAAGGTGGCAGTGGTGGGGGCGGGCGCCCTCATGGGCCGCAGTGGCGGCCGGGCATGGGAACGGTTGGGAAGGCCGTCGGAGGGGCGCGAGGGCTCAGCCGACGATCGCCGAGATCACCGCGTGGTAGAGCGGGATGCCGAAGATCACGTTGAGGGGGAAGGTCAGCCCCAGCGAGGCGAGCATGGCCAGGCCGATGTTGGCCTGGGGGATGGCGGCGCGCATGGCGGCCGGGGCGGCGATGTAGGAGGCACTGGCCGCCAGCGTGGTCAGGATCAGCACCGAGCCCTCGGGCAGGCCCAGCGCCAGGCCGACCAGCAGGCCGGACATGGCCAGCAGCGGCGGCGTGACCAGCGCGAAGCTGAGCAGGCGCCAGTGGTGCCAGGGCAGGGGGCGCAGCGTCTCGGCGGCGGTGAGGCCCATCTCCAGCAGGAAGAGGGCGAGCACGGCATGGAAGGCCCCGGTCAGCAGGTCGGTGACGCTGGAGCCCTCCTGGGGCCCGTACAGGGCGCCGATCACCACGCCACCGGCCAGCAGGATCACCCCGCGGTTGGTCAGGGTCTCGTGCCACAGGCCGGTGATCGCCTCACCGCCCTGGGCGCCGCGGTAGCGGCGGTAGAGGGCGATGGCCACCATGATCGCGGGAAGCTCCAGCATCACCAGGTAGAGGGTCACCTCGGCCCCGGTGGTCAGGCCGCGCCCCTCGGCAAAGGCCAGCGCCACGGCGAAGGTGCCGGCGCTCACCGAGCCGTAGTGGGCGGCGATGCTGGCGCTGTCGGCCGCCGAGAGCCGCACCAGGCGCCGCAGCACCGGCATCAGGGCCAGGGGGATCAGCGCGCCGAGGGCGGCCACTGCCCCGAGTTCCGGCAGCAGCGACCAGCGCAGGTTGCCATAGAGGGCCATCCCGCCCTTGATGCCGATGGTCAGCATCAGCAGCAGGCTCAGGGTGTCGTAGGCGGCCTTGGGAATGGTCAGGTCGGACTTCACCACCCCGGCGAGCACGCCGAGCAGGAAGAACATCACCACGATATCGGGCATGGCAGGGATCTCGTACCGAAGGAAACATGTGCGGCAAGTGTGCGGATTCCGACACACTATGACCAGAAATGACTGTTGGAGCCCATCATATATGAGCCGCCACGATACTGGCGCCGAGGCCGCCGCCATGAGCGCCGCCGCCCGTTCACGGCTCGAGGATGCACACGGCCGCGGCAGACCCCCGGGAGAGACGATGACCCTGTGGATGCGAGGCGCCCTGGCCGGCCTGCCACGGGCCTACTCAGCGTTGGCTTCGTCGCCGGTGGCGGTGTGGGCGTTGGGGAAGAACAGCTGCTGGCCCTTCACCTCGAAGTCGGCGATGGCCTGCTGGCCCGCCTCGGAGAGCAGCCAGTCGTGCCACTGTGAGGCCAGCTCATGCTTGAGATGAGGGTGGCGCTTCTCGGAGATCAGCAGGCTGCCGTACTGGTTGAATAGCGCGTCGTCGCCCTCGAACAGGAGGTCGAGGTTCTGTCGGTTGTCGAAGGCGACCCAGGTGGCGCGGTCGGACATTACATAGGCGTCCATGCCGGCGGCGGTGTTCAGGGTCGGGCCCATGCCGCCGCCGAGCTCGCGGTACCAGTCGCCATCGGGGGTGATGCCGGCGGCGACCCACAGGCGCAGCTCGGCACGGTGGGTGCCGCTGTCGTCACCTCGCGAGGCGAAGGGGGCCTCGGCCTCTGCGATGGCGGAAAGCGCCTGTTCGACGGTGTCGCCGTCGCGGATGCCGGCCGGATCGTCGCCGGGACCGATGATCACGAAGTCGTTGACCATCACGTCGGCGCGCTCGCTGCCGTAGCCCTCGGCGACGAAGCGCTCCTCGCCGGCGGTGTCGTGCACCAGCAGGCTGTCGGCGTCGCCCCGACGGACGATCTCGAAGGCCTGGCCCGTGCCCACGGCGACCACCCGCACATCGATCCCGCTGGCCTCGCTGAACAGGGGGAGGAGGGCATCGAACAGGCCCGAGTTCTGGGTCGAGGTGGTGGAGGCCAGGGTAATGAAGCGGTTGTCGTCCTGGGCGCTGGCGCCGAGCGAGAGGCCCATCAGGCCGAGGGCGACGAGGGTGAGTCCTGTCCGTTGCATGGTGGCTTTCCCTCTCATGATTATGTTCCTTGTCATGATCCCGTTCCTTTCTCGTCGCAAGGTGCGATGGGCAAGCCGTTACCAGATGCGCTCGCCTCGGATGAAGGCCCGCGCCTCGGCGGAGGCGGGAGCCGTGAAGAAGGTCTCGGCCGGGCAGTGCTCGATGAGCCGGCCGTCGAAGAGCAGCACGATGTCGTCGGCCAGGCGGCGGGCCTGGTTCAGGTCATGGCTGGTCATCACGATCCGCGTACCGCGGCGGTGGAAGTCGTTGACCGCATCCTCTACCGCCTTGATGGCGGCGGGGTCGAGTGCCGAGGTGGGCTCGTCGAGGAACAGAACCTCTGGCTCCACCAGCCAGGCTCGCGCCAGCGACAGTCGCTGCTGCTCGCCGCCGGAGAGCACCCGGGCCGGCCGCGTCTCCAGGGCAGCCAGGCCGAAGCGTTCCAGGGCCTGGCGGGCAAGCGACTTGCGCTGGCGGCGGGGTGTGCCGTGGATCGCGAGGACATAGGTCAGGTTGGCCAGCGCCGAGCGTCTCAGCAGCACCGGCCGCTGGAAGACCATGGCCTGGCGCGGCAGGCGGCCCTCCCAACGCACGCGGCCGACCGTGGGTGCCAGCAGGCCGTGGGCCAGGCGCATCAGCAGGCTCTTTCCCGCGCCGTTGGGGCCCATGATCAGGGTGCGTCGGCACCCTTCCAGACGCAGGTCGACCGGGTGCAGCAGCGACTGGCCGCGGTGGTGGAAGCCGACGCCCTCCAGGGCGAGCAGGGGAGTGGCCGTGGCGTCCAGGCGGGTCATCTCGTTCATCCCAGTCGCCTCCGCGCCGACTCGCCGACCAGGTGCGCGGCGGCGTTGACGAGTGCCACCAGCCCGAGCAGCACCATGCCGAGCCCCAGCGCCAGAGGAAGGTCGCCCTTGCTGGTCTCCAGCACGATGGCGGTGGTCATCACCCGGGTGACGCCGTCGATGTTGCCGCCGACGATCATCACCGCCCCGACCTCGGCGCTGGCGCGGCCGAAGCCGGCCAGCATCACGGTGGCCAGCCCGAAGCGGGCATCCCATAACAGGGTGGGGATCCGGCGTGCCCGCGAGACGCCCATGGAGGTGAGTTGCTCGCGGTAGTCGACATGGAGTTCCTCGACCTGCTGGCGGGTCAGGGCGGCGATGATCGGCAGCACCAGGATCACCTGGGCGATCACCATGGCTCCCGGGGTGAACAGCAGGCCCAGTTCCCCCAGCGGTCCCGCCCGGGAGAGCAGCAGGTAGACTGCGAGCCCCGCGACAACGGGCGGCAGTCCCATCAGGGCATTGAGCACCACGACAAGTCCCCCGCGGCCGGGGAAGCGCCATAGCGCCAGGGCCGCGCCCAGCGGCAGGGCGATGAGCGCGGCGATCATCACGGCGGACAGCGAGACCTTAAGCGACAACGCGACGATCCCGATCAGATCGGGGTCGCGCCCCAGGATCAGGGCCAGGGCGGTCTGGAAGGCGTTGGCGTCGTCGGGCATCGGAATCTCCTGCGGTCTTCATGCATCATGTGCGTTGAAGCGCGCGGGTGCATCCCACGGTGGAATCAATGCAGTAAAATGCAGGAAAACGCCGAATCTATATGAGGTGAGCCCCATGGAGCGCGGCCCGGAACATGCCTACCTGACCACCGCCGAGGTGGCCGACTATCTGCGCCTCAAGGAGCGCAAGGTCTACGACCTGGTGCGCCAGGGCGGCATTCCCTGCGTGCGAGTCACCGGCAAGCTGCTCTTTCCACGCCAGGGCATTGACCTGTGGCTGATGAGCCACCTGGAGGGCGACCAGGCGAGCAGCCGCCCGGTGCCGCTGGTGCTCGCCGGCAGTCAGGATCCCTTGCTGGAGTGGGCGGTCCGCGAGAGTGACGCGGGGTTGGCGCTGCTCTGCCACGGCAGTGGCGATGGGGTGCGACGAATGCTGTCGGGCGAGGCGATGGTGGCGGGGCTTCACCTGCTGGATGAGAGTGGCGGCGGCTACAATCGGCCCGAGGCACTGGGGCTTTCCGGCATGCGCGACCTGGTGATGGTGCGCTGGGCCAGGCGTCGCCAGGGATTGCTGCTGGCGCCGGACAATCCGCTCGGCATCACTTCCCTCGAGCAACTGGCCGGGGGCCGGGTGTGCGTGGCCCATCGACAGTCCGATGCCGGGGCCCATCGGCTGCTGACCTGGCTGCTGGCCAGGGCTGGGGTCGATCACGCCGGGCTGCGCTTCGCCGAGCATCCCTCGCTGTCCGAGGACGACCTGGCGCTGGCCATCCGCCAGGGCGAGGCCGACGTGGGGCTGGGCGTGGAGGCCGCGGCTCGTCGCCAGGGGCTGGGCTTCGTGGCGCTCCACGAGGAGGCCTTCGACCTGGCCATGCGGCGGCGCAGCTACTTCGAGCCGCCGATGCAACGCTTGCTGGCCTTCGCACGGGAACCCCGCTTCGCCGAGCGCGCCGAGGCCCTGGGCGGCTATGACATCGAGGCGCTGGGGCGGGTGAGTTTCAACGCCTGATCAGGCGTCCGGCGCCTGCCGCGGGAGCGCGCTCCACCGGCGTCTCGCGGATGAACGCATGCAGGACGGCGGCCATTACCGAGAGTAGCACTGCCAGCTTCCAGACCAGGGCGTAGTCGCCGTGGAGGTCGTAGAAGTAGCCGCCGAGCCAGACGCCCATGAAGGAGCCGAGCTGGTGGAAGAGGAAGACGATGCCGCCGAGCATGGACAGGTGACGCACGCCGAAGACAGAGGCGACGATGCCGTTGGTCAGCGGCACCGTGGAGAGCCACAGCAGGCCCATGGCGATGCCGAACAGATAGGCGCTGGTCGTGCTCAGCGGCACCGCGATGAAGGCGGTGATCACCACTCCGCGGATCAGGTAGAGCCAGGTCAGCAGGCGCGGCTTGGAGTAATGGCCGCCGAGCCAGCCGGCGCTGTAGGTGCCGACGATGTTGAAGAGTCCCACCAGGGCCAGCACGGTGCTGCCCACCTGCAAGGCGATGCCGTTGTCGACCAGATAGCCGGGCAGATGGACGCCGATAAACACCACCTGGAAGCCGCAGACGAAGAAGCCCAGGCAGAGCAGCCAGAAGCCGCGATGCGCGGCGGCCTCGTCCAGTGCCGCCCGCAGGGACAGATCGCTGGCCTGGCGGGGAGAGGGGCGGTCGCGCAGCATCCCGCCCAGGAGCACCATCAGGGCGGCCAGGGCGCCCATCGCCAGCAGGGCGGCGGACCAGCCGAGCCATTCCAGCAGGCCCAGGGTGCCGGGCAGCATCGCGAACTGGCCGAAGGACCCCGCGGCGCTGACGATGCCCATGGCCAGGCTTCGCTTCTCGGGCGAGACGGCTCGCCCCACGGCGCCGAGGATCACCGAGAAGGTCGTGCCGGAGAGGCCGAGTCCGATCAGCAGCCCCGCGCTGACCGACATTCCGAGCGCGGAGTCCGAGAGCCCCATCATGGCCAGCCCCAGGGCATACAGCACGCCCCCCGCCACCACGACCCTGGCGGCACCGAAGCGGTCGGCCAGGGCGCCGCTGAAGGGCTGTGTCAGGCCCCAGACCAGGTTCTGCAGGGCCAGGGCGAAGGCGAACACCTCGCGGCCCCAGCCCAGCTCGCTGCTCATAGGCTCGAGGAACAGGCCGAAGCCATGACGCAGGCCCATGGCCAGCGAGATGACCAGGCCGCCAAGGACGATGATCAGCAGGGTGTGGCGTCGCAGCGCATCCATGTAGGGGTGACCTGTTGGCAGACCAATGACGGCGCATTATACGGGACTGCTCGTTATACGGGACAGCTCGCGACGTTGCTGACTGCATGGGCGCCGGCGGGGCTCAGGTTTCCCTCAGGGCATCTTCCAGCAGCTTCAGCCGGCCCGGCACCAGGGCATCCTCCACGGCGGTGATGCGCAGCACATGGCCCAGCCCTGGATGGGCGGGCCGGGCGATGAGCCGTCCGGCCTCGAGCAGTTCCCGGTTGACCCGCTCGGCGAGCTCGGCACTGGGCATCCTGATCCCGATGAAGTTGGTGGCGCTCGGCAGCACCTCGGCACCGAGCCCACGCAGGTACTCTGACAGGCGTGCCCGGCGCCGGTGAACGGCGGCGATATGCTCGCGGGTCTCGTCGGGGTGGTCGAGCACCACCTCGGCGGCGGCCAGGGTCAGGGTCGAGACCCCATAGTGGATGCGGACCTTCATCATCATCGCCAGGGTCTCGGGTTCGGCGATGGCATAGCCGATTCGCAGCCCTGCCAGGCCATGAGCCTTGGAGAGAGTGCGCAGCCGGATCACGCCGGGCAGCACCTCCCGGGCGAAGGGCGTGTCGGCGTCCTCGCGGAAGTCGTGATAGGCCTCGTCCAGGAGCAGCCAGCAGTCGTCGGGCAGCGCCTCTCTCAGGCAGCGGATCGCCTCGTCGCCGTGGAGATGGCCGGTGGGGTTATCGGGGTTGGCGAGATAGACCAGCCGCGCCTGCGACTGGCGGGCGGTATCCACCAGGGCGTCGAGGTCCGGTGCGAGGCGACCGGGCGATTCCTCGTAGGGTAGCTCGAGCAGCCGGCAGCCCTGGCCCCTCGCGAAGTACCCGAAGGTGGGGTAGGTGCCGGCGGTGGCCACCACCGTGGTACCCGGCTCGGCCACGGTGCGCAGGGCGAGCGCGATCAGGCTGTCGGCGCCGGCGTCGACCAGCAGCGCGTCGAGCGGGATGCCCTGCTGGTCGGCGAGTCGCTGGCGCACGCCCAGGGCCTCCGAGTCCCCGTAGCAGTAGGCATGCTCCACCATGGCGTCGCCGAAATGCTCACGCAGGGCACGGTGGGGCATGTCCAGCCCCTCGTTGGAGCCCAGGCGGTGGGGGATCTCTCGGCCCAGGCGCCGCTCCAGCACGCGGATTCCGGGGAAGGGGTTGGTCGGGCCATCGCCGGTCAGGTGGTCGGGGAAACGGGGCATCGGATACTCCCAGTCAGGTGTGGTCGATAGGGGATTGAGGCACGCTCTGCCGGCGGCAGGGTGTGATCAAGGCGGCGGTCGCCTGCCGAGCATGACGATGGCGATCGCGCCGAGTATCAGCAGCAGCGCCACCACCACCTGCAGGGTCAGGGGCTCGCCCAGCAGGAGGCTGGCACTGCCGACGCCGATCACCGGAATGATCAGGGTGCTGATGGTCGACTCGCCGAGGGTGAGACGATTGACGTTGCGAAACCATAGCATCTGCGCCAGGCAGATCGAGAAGACCAGATGATAGCCGAGTGCCAGCCAGGTGGCGCCGTGCCAGTCGGTGGGCGACGGGGGAGACTCCCGCCAGAGCATCAACACCACCATCGGGACTGCACAGACCGCGAACTGCCAGCCGGTGATCACCACGGCATGGCTCTCCCAGGGACCGCGCCGCTTGATCAACACGGTACCCATTGCCCAGGAGACGGCCGCCCCCAGTACGATGACGGGGCCGACGAGGTC
The DNA here is from genome assembly GCF_040196335.1 of Halomonas aquatica. NCBI lineage: Bacteria > Pseudomonadati > Pseudomonadota > Gammaproteobacteria > Oceanospirillales > Halomonadaceae > Halomonas > Halomonas aquatica. Next base: position 75,741 of record NZ_JBEGCJ010000005.1, on the reverse strand, counting down.
CTCGCCGCGAGCGGCCAGCGCCGCGGGCCCAAGCAGCACCACCAGCCCCAGCTGTCCGGTAGTGAGTCCCAGCCACTGGCGGGGCCGCACCCGCTCGCCGAGCAGCCCCCAGCCCAGCAACAGGGCCCAGCAGGGCATGGTGAAGGCGATGATCGCCGCCTGGGAGGTCGGCATGCGCAGCTGAGCGAAGGCGGTGCCCAGATTGAAGCCGAGGATCGTGAACAGCCCTGTCACCACCAGCCACGGCCATTCCCTGGCGCCCACGCGCCATGACAAGCCGCGCCAGCGGGCCCAGCCCAGCAGCATCAAGGCGCCGGCGGTGAAGCCGATGGCTCGCAGGGTAAAGGGCGGCAAGTCACGGAGAATGAAGCGGACCGCCGGCCAGTTGCCTCCCCAGAAGACACCGATGGCCAGGATCAGGGCCAGGGTGCCGAGCGCCGGTCGGGCGGCCATGGCGAGCCGCAGACGGTGAACAGGAAGGTGGGCCATGGCGGTCTCAGTCGCCCTCCGGAGCCAGCACCTTGTGACGGTTGAGCAGTCCATGCGGGTCGAGGGCCCGCTTGAGGGTATGCATCAGGTCGATCTCCTCGGGAGTGCGTGACAGGGCGAGGTAGTCGCGCTTCTCCAGGCCGATGCCATGCTCGGCCGAGATAGAGCCGCCGAGTTCGGCCAGGGGCGTGTAGACCAGGCGTTCCACGGCGCGCCGCGTCATCGGATCAGCGCTGCCGGTGCAGATGGAGATATGCAGGTTGCCGTCGCCCAGGTGGCCGAAGGTGACCATGCGCGCACCGGGCCAGTCTCTTTCCAGTGCCGCCTCCAGGTGGGTGACATAGCGCTCCATCGCAGGTATCGGCAGGCTGATGTCGAAGGTGAACAGCGGCGAAAGCGCCTGGATCAGCCCCTCGATGTCCTCGCGGATGGCCCAGAGGGCCTGACGCTGGCTGCCCGACTGGGCGAGCACCGCGTCGCTGACGACTTCGCTCTCAAGCGCCCCCTCGAGGGCGCGGGAGAACTGCATTGCATGAGATTGCGGATCATTGCCCAGGGATTCCAGGATCACGTAGTAGGGCGAGTCCGTCGCCAGCGGCGGCCGATGCCGTGCGCTTTCCTCGGTGAGCAGCCGGTAGTGGCTCTGCCACATCACCTCGAAGGCCGCCAGGCTCCCGCCGAGCGTCTGGCCAAGATGGGCCAGCAGGCCGGTGACCGCCTCGAAGGAGGGACAGGCCACCAGGGCGGTCTGCATGTACGGCGTTGGAGGCTGAAGGTGCAGCACGGCCCGGGTGACGATCCCCAGCGTGCCCTCGCTGCCGATGAACAACTGCTTGAGATCGAAGCCGGCATTGTTCTTGAGCATGCGATTCATCGAGCTGACCACGGTGCCGTCGGCCAGCACCGCCTCGAGCCCCAGCACCTGCTGTCGCATCATGCCGTATCGGATCACCCGAATGCCGCCGGCATTGGTGGCGATGTTGCCGCCGATGGTGCAGCTGCCTCGGGCTCCCAGGTCGAGGGCAAACTGCAGGTCGACCGCCTCTGCGGCCTCCTGAACGCTCTGCAGGGGCGCGCCGGCCTGCACCGTCAGGGTGGCGCCGATGCGATCGACATCCTCGATGGCGGTCATGCGCTCAAGCGATATGGCCAACTCGTCTGCGCTCGCCTCGGCACCGTGTACCAGGCCGGTTAGGCCGCCGTGGGTGACCACCGGCTGTCGCGCGGCATGGCACAGGCGCATCACTTCGGCGAGCTCAGCCGTCGAGCCCGGCCGCACGATGGCTCCGGCTCGGCAGGGGGCTCCGGAGAGCCAGTCCACGCGGCGCTCGCTGACCGTCTCGCCGGTGAGTACGTTGACGTCGCCGACGACGTCGGCGATCTGCCTGAGCAGAGCATCCATTGCCTGTTCCTTCTTCGTTGTTCCTTCTCTATTCATCGCTGGCGGGGGTCCCATCATCCATCGGCTGACGGGGGTCCCATCGGCTGATGCGGGTCGGGGTCATGCCCCGACGAGGGCGTGGCCGCGTCCGGGGATGGCCTCGACCAGCTCACGGGTATAGGCCGCTTGCGGCGTGAGGAATACCTCCCGGGCGGTGCCCTGCTCGACGATGCGGCCGTGCTGCATGACGATGATGCGATCGCAGATCTGGGCGGCGACGCGCAGGTCATGGGTGATGAACAGCAGCGACAGCGACAGCTTCTGCTTGAGCTCTTCGAGCAGCTCGAGGATCTGCGCCTGGATCGAGACGTCCAGGGCCGAAACGGCCTCGTCGGCGACGATCAGCTCAGGGTCCAGGGCCAGCGCCCGGGCGATGCCGATGCGCTGCCGCTGGCCCCCGGAAAACTCGTGGGGGAAGCGGTCGGCGACGCCACCCAGCCCCACCAGTTCGAGCAGTTCGTCGGCACGTGCCAGGGCCTGGGCCTTGGGCACGCCGTTGGCGACGGGCCCCTGGGCGATGGCCATGCCCACTCGGGTGCGCGGGTTGAGCGAGGCGTAGGGGTCCTGGAAGATCATCTGCACCCGCCGGCGCTCGCGACGCAACGCCTCGCCCGCCAGCGACGAGAGGTCGATGCCGGAGAGCGACAGGCTGCCGCTGTCGGGACGCTCGAGGCGCACCACACAGCGGCCCAGGGTCGACTTGCCGGAGCCCGACTCACCGACGATTCCCAGGGTCTCCCCCGGGGCGAGGGTGAAGCCGACATCGTGCAGGGCCTGCACCTCACGGGCCGGCTTGAATAGCCCACCCCTTGAACGGAACACTTTCCGCAGATTGCGTACCTCCAGCAGCGGGGCGGGCGTCTCGCCGGTCCGGGTCTCGGGGATGACGCTGCCGGGGATGGCCGCGATCAGATCGCGGGTGTACTGGTGGCGGGGATGGTCCAGCACCTCCCGGGCAGTGCCTAGCTCGACGATGCGTCCCTCGCGCATCACGCAGACTCGGTTGGCGATCTCGGCCACCACGCCGAAGTCATGGGTGATGAACATCACCGCCATGCCGTGGCGCTGCTGAAGGTCGCGGATCAGCTCGAGGATCTGGGCCTGGGTGGTGACGTCCAGCGCGGTGGTCGGCTCGTCGGCGATCAGCAGCTCGGGCTCGAGTGCCAGGGCCATGGCGATCATCACCCGCTGTCGCTGTCCCCCGGAGAGCTCGAAGGGATAGGCCCGAATGGCCTTCTCGGGCTGAGGGATGCCTACCTCGATGAGCAGCTCCAGGGCGCGGGCCTGTCGCTCCTTGCCGGTCAGGCGGCCATGGGCCTCGAATACCTCGCTGATCTGGGCCCCGACGCGCATCAGCGGATTGAGGGCCGTCATCGGCTCCTGGAAGATCATGCTGATGCGCAGGCCACGCAGGGCACGGTGCTGCTTCTCGGTCATGCGCAGCAGGTCCTTTCCGTCGAAGATCGCCTCGCCGGCGGTGGGGCGCACGCCCTTGGGCAGCAGTCCCATGACGGCGTTGGCCGCCATGGACTTGCCGGAACCGGACTCGCCGACCACGCAGAGGATCTCGCCGCGCTGCACGTCATAGCTGACCTCCTCCACGGCATGAGGGCGGTCGGCGCCCTTGGGCAGGGACAGGGTCAGGCCGCGCAGGCTCAGTACGGGTTCGCTCATGAGATGCTCCGTGGGTGCATGGGCCTACTGACGCTCGCGGGAAAGCTTGGGGTTCAGGGCATCGTCGAGGCCTTCGCCCACCAGGTTGAGCGCCAGTACCGTGAGCAGGATGGCGACGCCGGGGAAGAAGCTCAGCCACCAGGCCTGGCGGATCACCGTCCGGGCGGCGCCGATCATGTAGCCCCAGGACATGACGTTGGGATCCCCCAGGCCCAGGAAGGAGAGGGCGGACTCGAGCAGGATGGCGGTGGCCACCATCAGCGAGGCCAGCACGATGATCGGCGAGAGGGTGTTGGGCAGGATCTGGCGCAGGATGATGGTCAGGTTGCCCTGGCCGACCAGCCGCGCGGCCTCGACATATTCGCGGTGTCGCAGCGACATGAACTCGGCACGCACCAGGCGCGCGACCGGTGGCCAGCTGACCAGCGCGATGGCCAGCACGATGGAGGTCACACTGGGCTGCATGATTGCCACCAGCACGATGGCCAGGGCGAAGTTGGGGATGGTCTGGAAGAACTCGGTGAAGCGCATCAGGGCGTCATCGACCAGACCGCCGTAGTAGCCGGCCACGGCCCCCAGCGGCACCCCGATGAGCAGCGCCACCGAGGTCGAGACCAGCCCGATCAGCAGCGAGACCCAGGCACCATGCATCAGCCCCGAGGCGACATTCCGACCCATGGTGTCGGTGCCCAGCCAGAAGCCATCGACTTCCAGGGGCGACAGGAAGGGGCGCTGGACCATGCGCCAGGGCGAGTCCGGGAAGAGCAGCGGGGCGAGGATCGCCATCAGTACGATCAGCGACAGGATGATCAGGCCGATCAGGGCGCCTCGGTTCTGGGCGAAGCGGGCGAAGAAACTCATGACCCCTCCTTGATGCGCGGATCGGCCAGCCGATAGACGAGATCGGTCACGATGTTGAACACGATCACCAGGGCCGCCGAGAAGAAGAAGATGCCGAGCAGCAAGTTGTAGTCACGCTGCTGAAGGGCCTCGTACATCAGCCTGCCGATGCCTGGCCAGGCGAAGACCGTCTCGGTGAGGATCGCTCCGCCGACCATCTGACCCGCCTGCAGGCCGGCCAGGGTGATGATCGGCAGCAATGCATTGCGCAGCACATGACGTCGCTGGATCACCCGGGGGGCGAGTCCCTTGGCGCGGGCGGTCTTGACGTAGTCCTGCTGGGCGGCCTCGAGCATGGAGGCACGGGTCATGCGGGTGTAGATGGCCATGAAGAACAGCGCCAGCGTGGTGGCCGGCAGGATAAGGTGCTTGCCCACATCCAGCGCCATGGCAAGGCCAGTGTGCCCGGCGCCGACGGTGTACATGCCGTAGGCGGGCAGCCAATCCAGGTAGACCGAGAAGAGCACCACCGCCATCAGGGCGACCCAGAACAGCGGCGTTGCATAGAAGACCAGGGCCAGTGCCATGATCAGTGAGCCTGAGGGCTTCTTGACCCGGGCGGCGGCCAGCGAGCCAGCGACGATGCCAAGCACCAGCGAGAGCACGAAGGCGGTGCCGGTGAGCAGCAGCGTGGCGGGAAGGCGTTCGAGGATCAGGTCGAGCACCGGCACCTGCTGGCGGTAGGAGAAGCCGAAATCAAGCATTGCCACGCCGGAGACATAGCGCCACAGCTGAACGTGGAGGGGCTGATCGAGGCCGAAGCGCTCGGTCAGCTGGCGCAGGAACTCGGCATCGGTGGCCCCGGCCTCACCGGCCATGATGGCGGCCGGATCACCCGGTGCCATCTGGATGAGGAAGAAATTGAAGATGATGATCAGAAACAGCACGATCACGGCCTTGAACAGCCGTGATGCGATCAGCCTGGCATAGAGCATGCCATTACCCCCTGGCGATCTGGGACGCGATGGAACGAAGCAGGGGCGACCGAGCCGGCCGCCCCCTGTGGCTTACTTGTCGAGCCAGGCGTCCTTGAAGCCGTCGTTGACGCCCACCCCGGAGGTCACCAGGTTCTTGACGTCGCAACGGTAGATCGTCGGGAAGCCGAGCTCGAGCAACCAGCCCACCGGAACGTCTTCCTGGAGGATCTCTTGAACCTCCTGGTAGAGTGCCTCGCGCTTGGCTTCCGGGTGAGCCGTGGCGGCCTGGTTGAAGAGCTCATCGACCTTCGGGTTCTCGTAGCCCTCGACGTTGTTCCAGGGCGAGCCCTTCTCGATGTTGCTGGAGAGGTAGGTGCGCGAGATGCCGAGTGCAGGGTCGCCATACTGGTAGAGGTAGGTGAAGGCCAGGTCGTAGTCCCAGTCGCCGAGACGCTGGTTCCAGCCGCCCACGTCGGTGGCCTCGGTGCGCACGTTGATGCCCACCTCCTTGAGGTTCTGCTGTACGGCCTCGGCCCAGCGGGTCCAGGTCTCGCCGTAGGGCAGGGGCAGCAGGCGCACTTCCTCTCCGTCGTAGCCCATCTCGTCGAGCAGTTCGCGAGCGCGGTCCGGGTCGTGATCGAAGGGGGCGAGGTCCTCGTTCTGGAACTTGGCATTGGAGCCGAAGGCGCCCAGCGGCACCGTGCCGAGCCCGTTCCACAGGACGTTGCGGGCGAACTCGCGGTCCATGGCATACATCACCGCCTGGCGGAAGCGCTTGTCGGCGGTGGGGCCTTCACGGTTGTTCATCCACAGCATGGCGAAGGGGCTGAAGTATTCGTTGCCATGATCGGTCACACAGGTGTTGTCCATCTCGGTCAGGCGTGGGATGTCGAAGTTCTCCACGGTGCCGTAGGGCAGCACATCGATGGTACCGTTCTCGTAGGCCACGGCGCGGGAGGCGCCGTCGGGAATGATGTGCCAGTTGATGCCGTCCAGGTAGGGCAGGTCTTCCTCGTAGTAGTCCTCGTTCTTGACCAGTTGGATGACGGTGCCGCGGTCCCACTTCTCGAACTCGAAGGGGCCCGTGCCGATCGGGTGGTTGTTGGCCTCGTTGTCGCGGAATTCGGTCCCTTCATAGATGTGCTTGGGGACCATTGTGAAGGTCCCGGCCTCGAAGGAAATCAGGAAGGGGCCGAAGGGCTCCTTGAGGGTGAAGGCCACGGTGTAGTCATCGATGGCCTCGATGGATTCCACATGTTGCAGTACCGCCCGGGCGCTGGGATTGAGCTCGCGGTGGAAGACATCGGCGGAAAACACCACGTCCTCGGCGGTGAAGTGCTCGCCGTCATGCCAGCTGACATCATCACGGAGGTGGAAGGTCCAGGTCCGGCCATCGTCGCTGACCTCCCAGGACTCGGCTAGCTGCGGCATCGGTTCGAGGTCGGTGGTGTAGCGCAGCAGGCCTTCGTAGATGTTGCCGGCGACCGTTCGGGTGGGGGCATTCTGAATCATGCCCAGCACCAGGCCCGGGGGCTCTGGTTGGATGATGGTGTCGATGACTCCGCCTTCTCTGGGCTCCTCGGCGACGGCAGAGGTTGCGGTCAGGGCCGCGGCGGCGATGGTGATGGCCAGTGGTGTCTTCATGAAGCTGCTCCCGTATTGAGCGATTGTTGTTGGCGATGGGCAGTCACTCAATAGAACCTAGCAGGCGATGTACAAGCTGTCGACAGTCGGCAATCGACGGTCGACAAATATCATCCTTTCGCCATACTGGTTAAACGCCACCCCTACACGAGTCCGAGCCGCATGCCGTCATCTCGAGCCTCCGTTCAGCCCGTCATCATCCAGCAGCGAAACCTGGTGGATCAGGTGGCGGACTATCTCACCCAGGCCATCATCGGCCAGCGTTTCATGCCGGGGGAGCGGCTATCGGAGGTGCAGCTGGCCCGCGACCTGGGGGTGAGTCGGGCGCCGGTACGCGAGGCGGCGAGGCTGCTCGAGAGCCGTGGCCTGGTGGTCTCGCAGCCGCGCCGTGGCTTCTTCGTGCGCGTCCTGGATCCCGGTGAACTGGTGGATATCTTCGATCTGCGCCTCTGCCTGGAACGCCATGCCATGGAGCGACTCGCCGAGGCCTGCCTGCCCGAGACGCTGGCAGCACTGCGACACCAGGTCGAGGTGTTGTGCGCTGCGGCGGCGAGCGGCGACGAGACGCGGCGTATCGAGGAGGATCTGGCCTTCCATCGTCTGTTGATCGCCTCGGCGGGTAATCAGCGGTTGCTCAGGACCTTCAATGATCTGGCCCATGAGCTGAGGCTGTGCATCACCCTGATCACCAAGACCCATGAAGCCCCTGACTCCATTGCCGAGAGCCACCACCATCTGCTCGATGCGCTGGCCAGCGGCGACGGAACGCGTTGCCGCGAGGCCATCGATTACCATATCGGTGTGGCGAGGGATTACGTGATCCAGGGCATCGAGGAGGCGCGCGCATGAGCGGCCGGCTCCAGGGGGAGGTTTGCTTTTCAGGGTCGTTCGCGGCATGTTTACGAGGTTGATGGCGACTGCGAACCGATACTGCCGATGTCTTTTCTCGACCTACGCACCGCCACCCTCGGGCAGGAACACGTGGCCCATGCCCATGGGCATCACCAACTTATCCTGGCTACCCGAGGCACCACGGAGCTTTCCATCGAAGGGCAGGGCGACCGCATCACCGCCAGCCGCGGCTGCTTGATTCCCTGCGGCCGTCATCATGATTATCGGGGCGATGGCCACAACCGTACCTTCGTGCTCGACATTCCAGCCGATAGCCTGTCGGCTCTGCGGGATGGTGACGAGGTCGAGCGCCTGTTCGATCGCCCCTGCTTCTTTGGCGTGCCTCCTCGACTCAACCGCCTGTCCGCGAGCCTGATGCAGCAGCTCGAGGTTTGCCCGGCCCTGCACAGCGATGTTGCCACGTTGCTGCTGAGAGCCATCTACCTGCACCTCGAATCCGAGTCCCTGTCGGCGCACGTCGAAGGGCTTGCCTCCCCGGACTTCAGCGAGCGGCTCGATCTGATGCGCCTGGATGCCTGGATCGACCGTCATCTCGCCGACGAGGTCCGGGTCGAGCAGATGGCGGCGCTCTGCGCCCTGAGCGCCGGGCATTTCCATGCCTGCTTTCGGGAACTGACCGGCATGACACCCCTCGCCTATGTCCAGCGGCGTCGCCTGGATCATGCCCAGACCCTGGTCATCCACAGCGGCCTGAGCCTCGGCCATATCGCCTCACTGGTAGGCTTCCGCGACCAGGGCAGCTTCTCCCGCGCCTACCGTCGTCGCTTCGCGGCGTCCCCCTCTGAAGTGCGCCGTGCCAGCTGAGCATTCCCGAGTCCCGGGCAAGATCACCGCAGCCCCGGGCAAGCACCCCTGCCTGACGCGGCCTAGTCTGAACGTCAGTGTCCCGGTCGGGCGGTCATCTGCATGGGTGTTGCGGCTCTGGCATAGCGGATGCGACAACGAAAACCATGACGCCGCGACGCCTCCGATGACCGCGACGAGGATCGCCAATGTGCCCTTCGAACGGGCGATCATGGCCTCGCTGCCGTTCTGTGTCGCTTTCATCGTGGTGATCCTGCTGCTGGTCATCATCCCAGGGCTTTCCACCTGGATCCCGTCGCTGCTGGACTGAGGAACGTCACAGATGAAGCTGTTCTACCATCCCGATCAGGAACGCCACGCGCCGCCGACCTTCCTGCTGCGCGGTCGCCCGGTGGACTCGCCGGAGGGTCCGCTGCGGGCCGAGCTTCTGACACAGGGCCTGGCGGCCATGGGGCTTTCGATGACGGCACCCACCGAGGTCGACAGCCCGCGGCTGCGACGGCGCCTGGCTGCCATCCATGCTCCGCGTTATCTCGACTTCCTCGAGACCATCCATGCTCGCTGGCGTGCGCTGCCGGATGCCGCCGAGATCGTGGCGCCCAACGTCCACCCCTGCGGTGGCGGGTATCACTATCCCCGGCACCCGGTGGGGCTGGTGGGCTGGCACATGCACGATATGGCCTGTCCGATGACCGCCGACAGCTTCGCCGGCATCCTGGCCAGCGCCGCCTGCGCCGAGGCCGCGGCGGACTCGGTACTGACCGGGGAGCCCTCGGCCTATGCCATGTGCCGTCCGCCGGGCCATCATGCCGGTCCCGAGCGGGCCGGTGGCTTCTGTTTCCTCAATAATTCTGCCCTGGCCGCCTCGGTGCTTCGTGAGCGACATGACCGCGTGGCAGTCCTCGACGTCGACCTGCACCACGGCAATGGCACCCAGGACATCTTCTATCGCCGAGGCGACGTCTGGACCGGTTCCCTGCATGCCGACCCGTCGGATTTCTACCCCTTCTTCTGGGGCGGCGCCGACGAGACCGGAGAAGGAGAGGGGGCGGGCGCCAACGTCAACCTTCCGCTGTCCCTGGGCAGCGACGGCACGGCCTTCCTGGCCAGCCTGGATCGCCTGCTCGAGCGCCTGGTCGAGTTCCGTCCTCAGGCACTGGTGTTGGCGCTGGGGCTGGATGCCCACAAGGACGACCCGCTTGCCGGCCTGGCCCTCGAGACCGATGATTTCATCGCCGTGGGGCAGCGCATCGCCGCCCTCGGCCTTCCTACCGTCCTGGTGCAGGAGGGGGGCTACCCCACCGAGCATCTGGGCGACAACCTGGCCGCCTTCCTGGGCGGCTATACCGCAGACTGACTGCCACCAAGACGAGAGACCATGCCATGACCGTCACCTATCACGACAGCAATGCCCGCATGAGCCAGATCACCGTGCATAACAACACCGTCTATCTGGCAGGGCAGGTGCCGTCGGATTCCAGCGACAGCATGCGCGGCCAGACAGAACAGGTGCTGGCCCGCATCGATGACCTGCTGGCCAAGGCCGGCACCTCCAAGGAGCACCTGATTGCCGCCCAGATCTGGGTCACCAGCATGGCCGAGTTCGACCAGATGAATGCCGCCTGGGACAGCTGGGTGGTGCCGGGTCGCCCGCCGGTGCGGGCCGCCGTCGAGGCCAAGCTCGCCAAGCCCGAGTGGAAGGTCGAGATCATGGTCACCGCTGCACTCCCGGAGGGCTGAGATGCGAATGATCACCGCCGAGGAGGTGGCGACCTCGCTGGCCTGGCCGGCGCTGGTCGAGCGGCTGGCGACGACCTTCCGAGAGGGCGTGGAGTCGCCGCCGCGTCACCACCACGCCATGCATCGTCCCGACGGCGAGGCCACCATGCTGCTGATGCCTGCCTGGGAACCTGACGGCTACATCGGCATGAAGATGGTCAACGTCTTTCCGCAGAATGCCGAGCACGGCTTGCCGGCCATTTCCGGTGTCTACCTGCTCAGCGAGGGCGCCCATGGGCGCCCTCTGGCCTGCCTCGACGGCAGCGAGCTGACTCGTCGGCGCACCGCCGCCGCCTCGGCGCTGGCCGCCCGGGAACTGGCCCGCGACGATGCCTCGACCCTGCTGGTGGTAGGCACCGGCAAGCTGGCCCCGATGGTGATCGAAGCCCACGCCGCGGTTCGCCCCATTGAGAAGGTGCTGATCTGGGGGCGCCATGCCGACAAGGCCGAGCGGCTGGCTGCCGAGTATGCCGATCGCTTCGATACCGCCGCCGTCACCGACCTCGAAGCGGCGACCCGGGACGCCGACCTGATCAGCTGTGTGACTCTCTCCACCAAGCCGCTGATCCATGGCGAATGGCTCTCCCCCGGCACGCACCTGGATCTGATCGGTGCCTTCCGGCCGACCATGCGTGAGACCGACGCCGAGTGTCTGGCCCGCAGCGAGGTGTTCGTGGACACCTATGCAGGGGCCAGGGGCGAGGCGGGCGATATCCTGCAGGCCATCGACGAGGGGCGCTTCGCCTTCGATGACATCCGGGGCGAACTCGTCGAGCTGCTACGCGGCGAGCGCCCGGGGCGCTCCTCTCGTGACGCCATCACCCTGTTCAAGTCGGTGGGCGCCTCGCTTGAGGACCTGGCCGCGGCCATCGAGGTATGGGAGCGTCTGGAGGCCGGTTCATGAGTGTTGGCCGCTCGGGCACGCCTGCCGCAGAATCCCCTGCCTCGGGCTTTTTCTGGCACGAGCGCTGCTTCTGGCACGACCCGGGGGCCATCGGAGTCTTCTCGGCCCCCAGGGAGTTCCTGCAGCCCCAGCCGGCCTCGGAGAGCCCCGAGAGCAAGCGACGCCTGAAGAATCTGCTGGAGGTCTCCGGCCTGATTGATGAGCTCGATGTGCGCAAGCCGGCCATGGCGCGGCGCGAGGACCTCGAGCGCTTCCACACATCCCGCTACCTCGATTCGCTCGAGGCCGGGGATCGGGCCCTGGGCGGCAACGCCGGCGACTGCGCACCCTACACGCCGGGCAGCCTGTCCGCCGCGCGCCAGTCGGCGGGCCTTGCCATCGCCGCGGTCGAGGCCGTGGCCACCGGCGAGCTGGGGCGCGCCTATGCGCTGTGTCGGCCGCCCGGGCACCACGCCGAGGCCGACCGAGGGCGGGGCTTCTGCCTGCTGGGCAACATCCCGGTCGCCGTGATGCGCGCCCGCGCCCTGGGGCAGGTGGGGCGGGTGGCGATCATCGACTGGGACGTGCATCACGGCAATGGCCAGCAGGCCGCCTTCTACGACGACCCCGAGGTATTCACCGTCTCGATCCACCAGGCGGGCAACTTCCCGCTGGAGACGGGAGGCTTCGACGAGCAGGGCGACGGAGAGGGGAAGGGCGCCTGCCTCAACCTGCCGCTGCCGCCGGGCTGTGGTCTCGGCGCCTATGACCACGCCATGTCGAGGCTGGTGCTGCCTGCCATCGAGGCCTTTCGGCCTGAGCTGATCGTGGTGGCCTGCGGCTATGATGCCTGTGCCAAGGATCCGCTGGGCAAGATGCTGCTCAACAGCGGGGCCTTCGCGCGCATGACCCGCCAGCTCCGTACGCTGGCCGATCGGGTCTGCCGGGGGCGACTGGTGATGGTCCACGAGGGGGGCTATTCGGAGGGCTATGTACCGCTGTGTGGCCATGCCGCGATCGGCGAGCTTGCCGGCAGTGCCCTCCATGTGCCCGACCCGCAGAATGACGAGATTGCCGCCTGGCCCTACCAGGCGCTGCAACCTCATCAGCGCGAACTGATCGACGGCTGGCAGGCGGCCTGGGCCGAGGCCGGCCGGCTGTGAAGCCGATTTCGATGACCGACCCCTTTCACGACAGGAACGCCCGACCATGACACCGCTCTATGATCGCGACGGCTGGCTCTGGCATGACGGCGAGTGGTTGCCGTGGCGCGACGCCCGCACCCACCTGCTGACGCATACTCTGCACTATGGCATGGGCTGCTTCGAGGGAGTGCGCGCCTATGAAGGGCCCCGCGGCTCGCACCTGTTCCGGGTGGCGGAACACACACGCCGCCTGGCCGACAGCGCCCATGCGCTGGACATGCCGCTGCCCTTCGGCGAGGCCGAGTTGGTCGAGGCCCAGCGGCAGTGCCTGACGAGGAACGGCCTGGCCAATGCCTACCTCAAGCCGACGGTCTACTTCGGCGCCGAGGGTCTGGGGCTAAGGGCCAAGGGTCTGACCACCCACGTGATGATCGCCGCCTGGAATCTGGGCGACTACATCTCGCCCGAGGCCGCCTCTATCGGCCTGCGGGCCCTGACCTCTTCCTGGGCTCGCCACCACGTCAACATCAGCCTGTGCCGGGCCAAGACCAATGGCCACTACGTCAACGCGATGCTGGCGTTGAATACCGCCATCAAGGCGGGATTCGACGAGACGATCATGCTGGATCCTGAGGGCTATGTCGCCGAGGCCTCGGCGGCCAATGTCTTCCTGCTGCGAGACGGCGTGCTCCACACCCCCGAGGTGACCTCCTGCCTGCAGGGCATCACCCGGGACAGCGTGATTCGCCTGGCTCGCGATGTGCTGGGGCTCGAGGTACTCGAACGTCGCATCACCCGTGACGAGCTCTACATCGCCGACGAGGCCTTCGTCACCGGCACTGCCGCCGAGCTCCTTCCGCTGCGCGAGCTCGACGGTCGCCACATCGGCGCCCGTGCCGGGGCGCCCACACCGGACCGGCCCATCGATGACGATTCGGTGACCGCCCGGCTGCAGCGGCTCTATCGGCGGGTCACCCGGGGCGATCTCGGCGATGACCTACAGGGCTTCGCCGGCTGGCTGACCCCCGCCTGAGCCTCCCGGCGGGCCGCGTTCACCCCCTCCTCAGGACCGGCCGTGGTAGCCTCGTGCCATCTCGCTCGCAAGGACGTCGATGATCATGGCACTGCTGGATGGCCTGCTGTTCCTGGTGGTGCTGATGGCCACGTCCTGGGGTGCACTGGCCCTGGGACATCGCCTGCCATTTCCGCGGCCCTGGCGGTGGTGCGCAGTAGGGCTCTGGATGCTGGCGGCAGTGAGCTGGTGGCTGATGGCCTGGCAGGGGGCGCGGCTCGGTTCCCTCCTCGGCATGGGCGTCCAGATGGCCGTGCTGCTGGCCTGGTGGCGTCGGCTGACGCCCGCCAAGGACCTGGACTGGGCCGAGGATGTGGCCCACCTCGCCACCGGCCGGGTCGAGGGGGAGCGGCTGACCCTGGACCATGTTCGCCATTTCGACTGGCAGGCCCCGGGCGTCGCCACGGGAAGCTGGGAGCGGCGCACCTATGACCTCGAGCGGTTGAGCGCGCTTGACCTGTTCGTGTCGAACTGGGGGCGGCCCGGCATCGCCCATGTCCTGATCTCCTTCGGCTTTACCGGCCGCGACGGCCAGGCCAATGATTTCGTCACCTTCTCGGTGGAGGTGCGTCGAGAACGCCATGAGCGCTTCTCGGAAATCGGTGGCTTCTTCAAGCAATACGAGCTGGCGATCATCGCGGCCGATGAGCGCGATGCCGTGCGTTTGCGCAGCAACGTGCGTGGCGAGCGAGTGACCCTCTATCACGTCACCCTGGCGTCCGAGGCCCGTCGCCGGCTGCTGCTGGAACTGGTGGGCTCGGCCAACGACCTGGCGTGCGAGCCGCGCTTCTATCACACCATCACCGCCAACTGCGCCACCCTGGTGTTCGCCATGATGCGGCGGATCATCGAGGGGCTGCCGCTGGATCATCGCCTGCTGCTCAGTGGCCTGCTGCCGGGGTATGTCCATGATCATGGAGGCCTCGTCGAGGGCTATCGCCTCTCCGAGCTGCGCCGCCTCGGCGACATCACCGAGCGCGCGAGGCAGGCCCATGACGCTCCCGATTTCTCGCGGCAGATCCGCCGGGGCGTGCCGGGGTGGTATGACGAAATGGATTCGCAGCGCATGACAAGACTGCCTTCATGAGTTTGACGGTTCTGGGCCTCTGACTTAGCTTCAAGGCATGTTTAGCTGATTCGGCGCCCCGCCTCGCCGATGACCGTGACAGGCCATTCGACCCCCGAGGCGCCCAATCCCCATGACCACGGACGCTCGTGGAAGGAGAGTGGGGGTGACACGCTCGGCCATGCACCATGAACGTCATCAGGTGGTCGTCACCTCGCCCGGTGACGTGACTCCCCCGGCTCTGCGGGCCGTCGCCGACGGTCTCGCCAGGCCCGTCGCCGAAGTGGCCGACGCCATCTTCCGTTCTCCGACCGTGCTCGTCGATGACCTTGACGCCGATACCGCCTCGGCCCTCGACCGGCTGCTGGCATCACTCGGTCTCGAATCCCACGTTGCCCCCCACGGGGAGGCGCTGCAGGATGACGCCCCCCTCGATGTGGCCGTCCAGGTGCAGGATGCCGCGCGGATCGCGCCGGTGGCAGAGTCGCTCGCGTCCTTCCTCGGAGTCTCCACGCAGCGTGCCTTCGGGTTGCTGGCAACGCCACCCGGGGTGGTGCTGGGTGGAGTCGGCGTGGCGGCGGTGGAGAGCCTTTCCCGACGACTCGGCCCGGGCGTCCTGGTTGCACAGGCCCCCAGCGATACCGGTCCCTTCGATCTTCATCTCGGCCCGGGCGCCAGCGTGCCGGCCTGGTTGCAGGCGCGACTGCGCGAGAGGGTGCAGGCGGTTCGTCCGGGGTGGCTTCCGCTCGGGCTGTCCTATGCAGAGGCCCGCTCGCTCTGGTCCTCCCTCGGTCGGGAGGGCGGCATCCGGCTGGTGAATCGCGCCCTGATGCGCTGGGATCTGGTGTTGACCGCCCAGGCCGCACCCGACAGGGACGTGCTGGTCTGGCTCGAGGAGCGCTTCGGCATTCCGCCACAGGTGGCACCTCGCGTCCTCGCGCATCCTCCCCTTGCCCTCGCCGAGGCCTGCGACGAGACCCACGCCCGAGAATGCCTAGACGAGGCCCGCTGCCTGGGACTCTCGGTCGACAGCGAGCCGAGCGGCTTCGGCCGTGCCGGCATCGAGCTGCTGGCCGCCCGGGACATGGCGCGATTGAAGGCCGTGCTGGCCCGTTTCGGGTTGAGCGAGACGGTGCGGATCCCCTCGCTCATCGTGACCGACCTTTCGGACCTGGAGGCCAGGGTGCTGGCCCGGGAACTGGAAACGGTCGGGGCTCGGACCCGCTTCGTCGATGCGGTCAGCCCACCTGGAGACATGACATGACGTCTACGCAACCGGACCATGGGTCGCCGCATCTCCGGCATCTGGCCATCGCCGAGAAGGGCAAGCTGGCCGCCCTGGCCGGCGACCATGGGCGTGCCCTCGAGCTCTATCGGATGGCGCTGCGAATGGCCGGCGAGATGGCGGCACCGACGCCCTTCGCTCGCCACTACACCGACTGCATCCTCGAGAGCCTTGAACGCGAGGGCCGGCATGCCGATGCCTTGGCCCTCACCGTTGCCGCCTGCGAGGAACTGGAGCGGAGCGGAACGGCATCACCCCTGCAGCGCCGCGATCACGCGACCCTGACGCTGCGGCGGGCGATCCTGCTGCTCTTCCTCGGGCGTGAAGCCGAGGCCGACGATCAGCTGAAGCAAGCGGTCGCCATCGCCCATCCCGGCCAGCTTGCCCTGGCCGCGGAACTCCAGGCCTGGCGGCGGCGGGCGCTGACCATCACCGCCCAGACCCTGGCTGACGCCTTGACGCGACACGGCTACTACACCGTTCGCCGCACCCGGGTGCGGCCCGATCTGGCGCGCAGGGCAGTCCTGCCGCCCGACCTCTCCCGACAGGAGGTGACATGACATGGCCAACTACGACGGCATGACGCCCGGCGAGGTGCTGGCGGATGCCAGTGTGGCCGAGTTCATCAAGGAACTCGGACTGGGCATCGCCAAGGCTCAGAAGGATCTCGACGAGAACTCGGTGCGCCAGATGAAGGCCTTCACCGAGGTTCAAGACTCCCTGGGGGAGCGCTCTCTGCTGGAACTGGGCTTGTTGCCCGCCTTCTACCACTACCAGCATGCCGATATATCGGTATCCCTTCAGCTACGCCTCGAGGTGGGCAAGACCGACGAGTTCGGTTTCGCGGCCAACGCCAGCCTGGGCGATACCCGCCAGCGGAGCGCCGCGTCGTCGGCGTCTGAATCGGAAACCGAGAGCGGCACGCGGGTCGAGACGCGCCAGGCCCAGCTCGAGTACCAGGCCGATGCCACCGGAACGCTTACGATAAACGGGACCCAGGTGGTACCCGCCGGCCAGGCGCCTCGCGCCCGACTCGGTAGCCTGCGTGACCAACTGGTGGAAGGGCAGGGGGTCGAGGCGCTGGTCTATTCGCCGCCGGACACCTCCCTGGCCATCTCCAGTGACGCGCCGGAGAGCCAGGTGTTGACGACATCCCGATCGGTAGCCTTCATCTTCACCAGTCGGTCCAACGGGCTGGTGGCCATCCGCGACAACGCCGCCACCGATTATGTGCTGAATTCCGGGACGACGGTCTCGACCAGCACTCAGGGCGACCTCGCGGCCTATGCCGAACACGTCAAGACCCAGGTCGATGCGGCCGGTGGCTTCACCACGAAACTCCATCCACCGCATCAGGAGGGAGAGGCCACCTTCGGCGTCTACTTCGACACCGGCAAGGCGGAGTTTCGCAGCGAGGAAGACCGACTCGCTCTGGCCGAACTGGCGCGCGGCTTTGTTGCCATGGGCACCCGGGTCCGATTGGAAGGCATGACCGACCGACAGGGTTCGGCGCAGAAGAACCTGACGCTCGGCGAGGCCAGGGGGCGCTTCGTGCACGACTTCCTGATCGCCAATGGGGTCAGCGCGAGCCAGATCGACCTGGTGGACAGCCGAGGCGAGGGGCGTGCTGACGACGCCGACGATGACGATGGGCAGTCCAATCAGCAATGGCGAGTCACCTGGATCATGACGCCCGAGCGCGACTACTACTGGCTGTCACTGCGCAGTGAGGGGAGTGCACAGCTGGATAACGTCACCCCTGACCTTCGCACCGGTGGTGGCGGCAACGGCTTCGTGTTCCTGTGGCAACCTGCCTCGCCCGACCTGTCGGGGCTCTCCGTTACCGTCGAGGGGCAGGCGTTTCCCCTCAACGGCGCTGCGGTGGCGGGGCATACGGAGAATGCCGCCGAGGCTTATGCGCACCACCTGGCAGCCGATCTCAACGCCACCAGCACCCTGCGCGCCAACCAGCTGGGCCATGTCGTCGAGCTGATGCGCGCCAGCGATACCTATGACATCAAGCTGTTCAGTGCCACGAGTGAGCAGATCGAGCTGACGGGCAGCGAGGGGCTCACCGTGACCCGGCAGTTCTCGCGGTCACGGACGCGCCAGGTGGAGAGTCGCGAGGGCTCCAGCACCGCCATGGCGATCGGGGTCAGCGTTAATAAGCGCGAGACCCGGCAGTTCAACATGGCGGTGACCGGGAATAGCCAGATCTCCGCCCGGCTGGCCTCCGTGCCGCCGCCGGATCTCTTCGTCGAGGCGATTCATGCCCTCCAGCGGGAGCGTCGATCATGAGTGCCGGGACCCAGACGACTCGTGCCCTGGTCACGGCGCCGCTACCACAGATCGTCGAGCGTCTTGGCATGGCCATCGCCGAGGGTCAGTTCGCGCTCGATCGCAATGCCGTGGAGATGGCCAAGGTGATGGGCGAGACGGAGGTCGAGGTCGGCGGCGAGACCTACAGCCTGCTGGCGCTGGGCTTCACGCCGAGCTTCTACGCCTACACCGAGGCGACCGTCGAGGCGCGGCTCAGCTTCACGGTGAGCGAATCGACCGATACCTCCGTCGGTGCCTCCATCAGCGGCGGCGTCAATACCGGGGTCTACATGGCGGCCGCCACCGTGTCGGTCAGCTACGCCAGGAAGTACGCCATGGAGGCGTCCGGCATGTCATCCATCGCTGCCCGGCTGGTGTCGCTGCCCCCGCCCGAGCAGTTCATGGCGCTCCTGCGCCAACAGCGTAACGCCGACAGCGAGTGAGCCGGCCTCGCCGGTCAACAACAAGGAGAACGACCATGAGCATTGGACAGGATCTTCTCGATGTTCCCATGGGGGACATGATCCGCGACATGGCCTTCGCCATCGCGGACAGCCAGTATCAGCTCGACCAGAGTTCGATGCGCACCGCCGAGATGATGGGCGGCCTGCAGTCGGTGATCGATAGCCGAGGCAACCAGACCTTCGACGACAGCCGGGTGTTCTTCGGTTACGAGTACATGACCGTCGAGCAGGCGCTCTACTTCGCGATCTTCGACGATGCCCTGACCGGCATGCTGGATGAGGACACGATCCGGCTCAAGGAGGTGGTGCTCGACATCATCGAGGAGATGGCCAAGGCCGAGGGCGGTAGCGCCAGCACCGTGACACCCCTGAGGGGGATCGGCAAGAAGGAGGACATCGCCTCGGCGCTGGACGGCATCACTATCGGCGGGGAGCCCGTGGCCGACAAGGTGATCCGGGTACCGACGCGACTGTCGATGATGGAACTCGGCTTCACCCCGACCTTCTACCAGTTCGTCGACACCATCATCGAGGTCAAGATCGCCATTCGCATGACCCGTGAGCGTGCCTACGAGCGCACCACCTCGAATGCCTCCAGCGACCGCCAGCGCAGTTCCGGTCGCAGCACCCGGGTGGGGCTGACCTGGCCGCCGGGCGTCAAGAGGTCGAAGACCTATCGCAGCAACAGCTCCGTGCAGACGACCCAGGTGGACGCTACCTACTCCCAGAAGTACAGCTACAGCGCCGAGGGGGCGAGCCTGTTGCGGACCAAGATGGTGCCCGTGCCTCCTCCCGCCGTGCTCACCGAGCGCATCCGGGGCTTCATGGAGATCGAGGAAGAGGCGCGTCGGCGCCGCCTTGAGGCCCTCTATCCCGAAGGAGAAGAGTGATGGCCGTCGGACAGGATCTGCTCAACGTCCCCTTCCCTGAGATGGTCAAGTCCATGGGGGTGGGGATCGCCGAGGCGCAGTACGAGCTCGACCTCACGTCGTTGAAGATTGCGCGGCTGATGGCCGGCTATGCGCCGGAGGACGAGGAGGAGGGCACGGCCTCCGGCGATCGACCCAATCTGGTCAAGATCGGGGATGACAGCCCGGATGGCTATTCGCTGCTGGAGCTTGGCTTCACGCCGACCTTCTACCAGTTCGTGGATACGCTCATCGAGGTCAAGATGTCGATCTCCATGGCTACCGAGAGCGAGAGCAAACGCAGCAGCACCACGGTCAACGCCTCGGTGAGCGGGAAGGTGGGCTTCCTCTCGGCGAGCGCCAAGATGAAGGTCTCCACTGTGTCGGCCAGCTTCTCGAGCAAGTACCAGTATTCCGCGGAAGGGAGCTCGCTAATGCGTACCAAGCTGGTCACGGTGCCCGCGCCAGCCATCCTGGAGGAGCGCATCCGCGCCATGCTCACCGAGCCCCAAACGGAGTAGATCGATGCCGCGTAACAGTTGGGCGTCCCTCCAGGAGGAGACTGCGCCGGACACTGAGGCCTCGGAGGTCGCCTCACCGCCATTGCCCGAGTCCCTGGTCGCCCTTCAGCGGGAGCGTGCCCAGCTCGAGGACAGGATGCATCGCCTCGCCTCCGGCGGGGCCGAGCCGCCCGGGGAGGCCGATGCCCGCTTTCCCGTCACCCCGCTCTCGCTGCGCCGCAGGGCCGATGCGGCCTGGGCGTCTCAGCGTGATGCCCTGATCGATCGATCCCCCGGTCGCGAGCTAACGGAGGCCCGGGAGCCATCGCCCGAGCGCTCCGGAGACGCCCCGTCGCTGCCCCTGCGAACCGGACAACGCCTGCTGGGTGATCCTCCGTTACGAAGCGGGTTGCGGGATCAGGGTCGGTCGTTGGCCGATACGCAGGCCCTCGACGGCGGGGCACGTCGGGTCACAGGTCCTCTAGACGAGTGGGAGCGTCGTCGACGCGAGGCGCTGGAACCGCCGTTGCCGGCCGCGCCCACCCGTACCTATGAGGCGAGGCGAGAACGGCTGCTCTCGGTGGTGGAGGGGGGCTGCGGCGACCTCGAGAAGCGGGCCGAGCGTGCGCGGGAACTGGCGCTCGAGCGGCGGCGATCGTGGCGGCGCGAGCAGCAGGCCGATGATCGGCGTCTCACCCGAGCGCGCCAGCAACGACAAGCCCAGGAGGACGTGTGATGAGCAAGGGAGGCCAGGTCGCGGCCGATGCGGTCAGGGACATGCTGGTGGGGCTCGCGGATGCCCTGCAGGATGCCCAGGGAACGCTGACGGAAGCGGCGCGTACGAGCGATGCCGGGCATGGCTACGAGATACCCTATCTCGATTTCGCCTTTGAGGTGGAGTTCACCGAGGAGACCGAGGCAGACAAGCCGACCAGGCTCAGACTGCTGCCCAAGGCGCGCCGCGACGTCGATGATGCCGGGCGGGAAACCCGCATCAGCTCGTCGATCTCCGGCCGCCTGGCCACGGTGCCGGCGCATGGCGGACGGCCCGAGACGCTTCTGGACCTGGGGTTGTCCGCCTTGGAGGGGCGCGCCAAGCGCCAGCGGCTGGACATCCAGGTATCCAGCATGGCGGGCGAGCGTCTGGGAGGGGTACCCGTCTCCCTGCAGGTGGATGTCGAGATGACCGAGCGACTCCTCGGCTACCGACCCTCGCCCCAGCAGCGCCTGTCGCTGCTGTCGTCGCAGCGGCTGACCACCAGGGAGGACGGCAGCACCCACCTGGCCGTTGACATCGCGCCGCTGAGAGGAAAACAGGTGGTCGTGCAGGTGGAGTCGCGCGGGGCGATCGGGCGGGTGCTGCTGCCGGGAGAGCTCTCATGACCATCAAGCTTCGCGTAACCGCCAGCCTGCTGGATGCCGCCCGAAAGCCTGTTCCCCGTCAGGTGGTGGAGCTTCAGGTGTATCAGCTCGGCAGCGGATGGGAGGGGCTGAACAGGTCCACTACCGACGAGGAAGGAAGGCTTGCCATCGGCACCGCGCTGCGGGGAGAAGGCAAGCTGGCGCCGGTGCTGCGGCTGGTCAAGGCGGATACCGACCCGGCAGAAGTCCTGGCCCAGCAGGGCACCTACCACATGGCGCGTACCGTGCTGAATGTCTCCTTCGGCGAGGTGGTGATATTGCCGGGCGTCGGCGTGTCGGCGCCCTCCGTCCTGCGCCGTCGTCCCGAACGGCTCTCAGGGATGAACGTCAACATGGCGGACCTGGTGCTGGATACGCAGATCCATACCCTGTCGCCCGACAGCCTCAGGCCGGGTCCCGGTAGCACGATCGAGTCGGCCAGGCCGGAGACCGGCGGGATGGCGCCAGGCATGCTGGAGACGCGCAAGACTGCGGTCGTCATGGAGATGCTCAGCGCCGAGACCGCCAAGCGTGAGCAGCTGCAGGTCCAGGTCGATCTGCGTCAACATCGCATCCAGGAACTCGACCAGGCGTTGCAGAAGAGTGAGGACCGGAGTGAACAGCTGGCTCGCCAGCTCGGCCAGTTGCGCAAGACGGTGGCGACGTCTCCGCCCATGGAGCGGCTGACGTCGACCATCTCCGGTGCCCTGGACCTGGCAAGGGCCGAGCAGGGTATGGAGCTTGCCTCCGCCGAGCTGCGCATTCGGGGCCTGGTCATGGAGGGCGGCAAGAGTTTCCACCCGCTCGACAGCGCAGAGGCCAGGGAGATGCTGTCGAGCAACGTCTCCGAGCTGGTGCTGCGGCTTAATCCGCCACGGAACGCCGGTACGCCAGCATCTGCCGAAGTGCCCGACCTGATCGGCCAGACCCTCGAGTCGGCCAGGCGACAGGCCCTGGCCGCGGGGCTGCGGCTGGATGTGATCGAACGGCACAGCCAGCGTCACCCATCCGGCGCCATCGTCGAGCAGCAGCCTGCCGCTGGGGCAGCGCTGTCGGAGGCCAATGGACGGCTCGGGGTTGTCGTCGCCGTGGGATCAGACACCGAGGAGGCAGGGCCATGAGTGATATCAAGCGGTTGATCAACGACACGGCGGCAGCCCCACTCGGCCAGATCATCGCCTCGGTGGGCCAGGGAGTCGCACAGGCTCAGCGCGCCCTGGATGAGCAGGCGCTGGCCCAACTGGAAGCGCTGTACCAGGAGGGTGACGAGGCGATGGCGCTGCTGCGGCGGAGTGGCTGGCAGCCGACCTTCTATACCCTCCCCGAGACCGAGGGGGAGGTGAAGGTGGCGCTCTCGCTCTCGGGACAGGGGGAGGCGAGCCGGCAGACGAGTTCCCCCCCGGGACGACTTGCCAAGTCGCGCATCGCGCTCTATGCGGCCCCCGTTGATGCAGGGTACCAGAATCGCTTCGGTTACCAGGCCACCATCGGGGCATCGCTGCGTTTTCGCATCGTCCCGGTGCCTCCTCCCCCGGAGGCCGAGGACCTGCCGATCGTGGCGGTGCCTCGGCTGGTCACCATGCCGAGTGACGAGGCGCAGCAGCTCCTGTCCGAATTCCGCCTCGAGATGCAGGTCGATCCCTCTGGTGCCTCTTCGGGAGTGGTCTTGACGCAGGTCCCGACCCCGGGCGAGGTGTTGCGCCGCGGCGATATCGTCACGGTTACCCTGGCGTCGGATTCCGACACCTGACAAAAACGCCACGACGCAGGCGTCGTGGCGATATGCCTCCTCCCTGGGCATCGTCCCGATGCCGTTCTCCCTGTTGGGCCTCCTGGCTCCTTGCTTCCCTGTCACCGTGCGCGGCTGTCTCCCCCGCCTGGCCCGTTATCGCCGAGTCCCATGACAGCGCGATGACAGCGTCATGAGGATCCGATGAAGAGGGGGTCGAGGGAATGCACCAGCGCTGACAGCGTCCAGGACGGCCGCCGTTCGTGTCTCGCGAGAGGCTCAATCCTCGGGCAGGTGCCGCTCCAGCGAACCAAGCAGGCCGCGAAGCAGCGAGAGCTCACGGCGAGAGGGGCGCGCCCGGGCGAACAGCGCCTGGAGGTGTGCCTCTGTCCGGGCGTGGGGCTGGGTGATGAAGCCGCTATGCTGCATCACCCGGCTCAGGTGGTCGTGGAAGTGGTCCAACTGCTCGCGGGTCGGCTGGCGCTCAGTCGCGGGCAGGGCAGGGCGGTAGTCGCTGTCGGGCCGACGGCGCCAGGCGGTGAAGACCTCATGGGCCAGCACCTGAACGGCCTGGGACAGGTTGAGGATGCCATAGTCGGGGTTGGCCGGGATGCTGACCTGATGACTGCAGCAGCGGATCTCGTCATTGGTCAGGCCGAAGCGCTCCCTACCGAAGACCAGCGCCACGGGATCATGAGTGGCGTTTTCCACCAACTCCCTTGCCATCGCATCGGGCTCATCGAAATGGGGCAGCGGCAAGCTGCGTAGCCTTGCACTGGCGCCGATCACCTGGACGCAGTCGGACACGGCCTCCTGCAGGGAGCCGACCACCCGGGCATCGTCGACGAGGTCCTCGGCCCCGGCGGCCAGGCGCGAGGCCTCGGGGTCCGGGAAGCGGCGCGGGTTGACCAGCGCCAGATCGGTGAGGCCCATGGTCTTCATGGCGCGAGCCGAGGCGCCGATATTGCCGGGATGGTAGGTCTGGACGAGGACGATACGGATATTGGCGAGCATGGGATCTCGGAGAGGACTGGTGGTGAGGTGGCCTGGAAGAAGTATTTTACCTTGCCAAGCCGCCAAGCCGCCAAGCCGCCAAGCCGCCAAGCCGCCAAGCCGCCAAGCCGCCAAGCCGCCAAGCCGCCAAGTCGCCAAGCCTTGCTCTGGGTTACTTGGCGCTTGTGGCCCGACGCTTGGCGCTGGCCATAAAAAACCCCGCCGGTCTCCCGGCGGGGTTCGTCTCAGGCGAGGCCTGGGTCGACGGGGGTCGGCTTACATCATGCCGCCCATGCCACCCATGCCACCCATGCCGCCCATGTCCGGGCCGGATTCCTTCTCGTCCGGATCGTCAGCGATCATGCACTCGGTGGTGATCATGAGGCCGGCGACGGAGCCTGCGGACTGCAGGGCGGAGCGGCTGACCTTGGCCGGGTCCAGCACACCCATCTCGAACAGGTCGCCGAACTCGCCGGTCTGGGCGTTGTAGCCGAAGTTACCTTCGCCGTCCTTGACGCGGTTCAGGATGACGGAGGCCTCCTGACCGGCGTTGGTGACGATCTGGCGGAGCGGGGCTTCCATGGCGCGCACGGCGATGGCGATGCCGTGGGTCTGGTCCTCGTTTTCACCCTTGAGGCCGGCGATCTTGGTCAGCACGCGCACCAGGGCGGTACCGCCACCGGGCACCACGCCTTCCTCGACGGCGGCACGGGTAGAGTGGAGGGCGTCCTCGACGCGTGCCTTCTTCTCCTTCATCTCCACCTCGGTGGCAGCACCGACGCGGATGACGGCGACACCGCCGGCCAGCTTGGCGACACGCTCCTGGAGCTTCTCGCGATCGTAGTCGGAGGAGGTCTCCTCGATCTGGGCGCGGATCTGGTTGACGCGTGCCTCGATGTCACCGTCGTTGCCGGCGCCATCGATGATGGTGGTGTTCTCCTTGGACATGGTCACGCGCTTGGCGGTGCCCAGATGGTCCAGGGTCGCATTCTCGAGGCTCAGGCCTACTTCCTCGGAGATCACGGTGCCGCCGCTCAGGATGGCGATGTCCTGCAGCATGGCCTTGCGACGATCACCGAAGCCCGGTGCCTTGGCGGCGGCGACCTTTACGATGCCGCGCATGGTGTTGACCACCAGGGTGGCCAGCGCCTCGCCTTCGATGTCCTCCGCGATGATCACCAGCGGCTTGCCGGCCTTGGCCACGGCTTCCAGTGTCGGCAGCAGCTCGCGGATGTTGGAGATCTTCTTGTCGACCAGCAGCAGGTAGGGGTCTTCCAGCTCGACCGCCATGGTGTCCTGGTTGGTGACGAAGTAGGGCGACAGGTAGCCGCGATCGAACTGCATGCCTTCCACGACGTCCAGCTCGTCCTCGAAGCCACGGCCTTCATCAACGGTGATGACGCCTTCCTTGCCGACCTTCTCCATGGCTTCGGCGATGATCGCGCCGATGCGGGCATCGCCGTTGGCGGAGATGGTGCCGACCTGGGCGATCGCTTTGGAATCAGTGCAGGGGACGGCCAGGGCCTCGATTTCCTTGACGGCGGCGATCACGGCCTGGTCGATGCCACGCTTGAGGTCCATCGGGTTCATGCCGGCGATGACGCCCTTCAGGCCTTCGGTCACGATGGACTGGGCCAGCACGGTAGCGGTGGTGGTGCCGTCACCGGCGACGTCGGAGGTCTTGGAAGCGACTTCCTTGACCATCTGCGCGCCCATGTTCTCGAACCGGTCCTTGAGCTCGATTTCCTTGGCCACGGAAACGCCATCCTTGGTCACGGTCGGCGCGCCGAAGGACTTCTCGAGTACCACATTGCGACCCTTGGGACCCAGGGTGGCCTTGACGGCGTTGGCCAGGACGTCGACGCCACGGGCCATGCGGTTACGGGCATCATCGGAGAACTTGACTTGTTTCGCTGCCATTTTCGTTATCTTCCTGTGAGTTCGTGAACGTCAGAATCGAACGGTTGCGGATCGTGTCCGGGCTCAGCCCTCGACGACGGCCAGAATGTCGGATTCGCTCATGATCAGGACTTCCTCGCCGTCGATCTTCTGCTTCTCGACGCCGAAACCTTCCTTGAAGATCACCGTGTCACCGACCTTCACGTCCAGCGGGCGGACATCACCGTTGTCGAGAATCCGGCCGTTACCGACCGCGAGGATCTCGCCTCGAGTCGGCTTTTCCTGGGCGTTGCCCGGAAGCACGATGCCGCCAGCGGTCTTCTGTTCTTCTTCCACGCGACGGATCACGACGCGATCGTGCAAGGGACGGATGTTCATTGCTCACGTTCTCCTGACTGGTTTGCTGTGCCGGAATATCGTTCCGGCGGTTTTCATCATCACCTCGCAGGCCTGCTGCGCGGTGTGGAGGCGGTCATCGCCTTCCTAATCGATGGCCCGGTTGGAAGCCCCCGAGCCGATTCGCGATGCTGTCGGATAAGTGGGGCTCGGCTGGGGGCTTTCAAGGCCCAGCATCAAAATTTTTTGCCCCCGATCAGCGCGAGTCGTTACGCGAAATGAAATCGCCTTCCAGGGGGCGGTCCTCGCCAGCGGTTGTCTCTTCCTGATTCCGGCCTGAAGGGGATTCCCGGTTCGGCCCGGCCTGCTGCCAGTCGGCATCGGATCCCTGCCTTGGACGATAGGTCTCGGCATGAATGTGCAGGCCCTTCACGCGCACCCCCAGCCAGGCCAGCGACTTGGCCAGCAGGCGTCGCGCATCGGGGATCAGGCACATGAATCCCAGGGCATCGGAGATAAAGCCTGGTGCCATCAACAGGGCCCCGCCGAAGATCAGGGCCGCACCGGTCAGCAGCTCGCCCGACGGGATTTCTCCCTGGGCCATGCGCTCCTGGGCGCGGGCAAAGGTGGCCACGCCTTCCCGTCGGATCAGGTGCAGGCCGATGAAGCCGGTGGCCAGGACCAGCGCCAGCGTGGTGAGCAGGCCGATATGGCTGCCGACGGAGAAGAGGATGACGAAGTCGAGCAGGGCGAAGAGGGTGAAGATGACGAGGAAGGGCATGATGGCTCCGCAGATGTCGGTTCCGCAGGTGATGGGGGCAGTAATGCAGAAGTCAAGGCGTCAAGGCGTGGGATAGAAGCTATGGAATACCCTTGCAGGATTCGATATGATAATGTTGCATTGCACAATAACAAGGTCGTGCCGACTGCCGGCTCTTGAGCCGGCCGCTACTCGGCGATCGTCCCGACAGCACGCCTTACCATCCTTGGAGAAGCACTCATGAAACTCGATAACAGCGTTATCGCCATTACCGGCGGCGCCCGTGGCCTTGGACTGGCCATGGCGCAGCGGCTAGGTCGGCAGGGTGCGCGCCTCGCCCTGATGGACATGGATGGCGACGCTCTCGACGAGGCTGTTTCCTGTCTGCATGCCGAGGGGATCGAGTCTAAGGGGTTCCTCGTCAACGTGGCAGACGAGGACTCGGTTCAGCAAGCCTTTCATGACATCCTGGTTTCAATGGGCCCGGTCAATGGCCTGGTAAACAATGCCGGGATCGTGAAGGACGGGCTGCTGGTCAAGGCCAAGGACGGCAAGGTGGTGAAGGCCATGCCCCTGCAGCAGTGGCAGCAGGTGATCGACGTCAACCTCACCGGGGTCTTCCTTTGCGGCCGTGAGGCGGCCACGCAGATGATCGAGGCGGGGCATGAGGGCGTGATCGTCAATATCTCCAGCATCTCGCGGGCCGGCAACATGGGACAGAGCAACTACGCTGCGGCGAAGGCCGGCGTGGTGGCGTTGACCACGACCTGGGCGGGGGAACTGGCGCGCTACGGAATTCGCGTGGGCGCGGTGGCGCCGGGATTCATCGAGACCGAGATGACGGCCTCGATGCGAGAGGACATGCTCGAGAAATTGACCTCGGGGGTGGCGCTCAGGCGTCTCGGCCAGCCTGAGGATATCGCCGAGAGCGTGGCCTTCATCATGACCAATGAGTACTTCACCGGCCGGGTGATCGAGTGCGACGGTGGGCTGCGGCTCTAGCGCCCTGTCCCCTGGTTTCACCACGGCTGGCCAGGCCAGTCGCGGGAAAAGGCCCCCGGTCGCTCGTTGGACCGGGGGCCTTGCATGACGGGAGGCCAGGGCCGATCAGAACGTCACTTGATCGGTGATGCCTTCCACGGTGGCCTCACCGATACCACTCACCCGCGCCAGGTCCTCGGCGCTTGCGAAGGGGCCGTTGGCCTCGCGGTCCTCGACAATCGCCGCTGCTCGAGTTTCTCCGATACCTGGCAGTTCAGCCAGCAACTCGGCGTCGGCACTGTTGACGTTGATAGGCTCCATCTCCTGCGCCAGGGCCTGGCTGGCGACGAAGGGGGCGAGACCCAGTAGCATCGCCAGCAGGAGGGAGGACAGGCTGTGCTTGATGGCAGTCTTCATGATGGTTCTCCTCGTGTCGGGGTGGCCAGACCGGCACCGCCTGGCGCCAGCCTGCCTCCTTCAAGCTAGTGCGCCTGTCGCAAAACCCTTGTCATCGATCACGTCAACGTGGCGTCAGTCATGACAGGTAGATTGTCGGCGACTTCGACGACCTGCGGTGTAGGCCATGGCTGATATACTTACCGGATCACTTCGCCCGGCCAGGAGCCCTACCGTGTCCACCGCTTCTCCCCTGATCATTGCCCTCGACTATGCCTCCCTGGATGCCGCCCTGTGCATGGCCGATCGTCTCGATCCCTCACGCTGCAGACTCAAGGTGGGCAAGGAGCTTTTCACCCGCAGTGGGCCGGATGTCATAGAGGCCCTCCATGGGCGCGGTTTCGAGGTGTTCCTGGATCTCAAGTTTCACGACATTCCCAACACCGTGGCCGGGGCGGTCCAGGCCGCGGCCGAGCAGGGGGTGTGGATGGTCAACGTGCACGCCGGTGGGGGGAGGCGGATGATGGAAGCCGCCCGGGAGAGGCTTGATCGCCGCGGGCTGACGATGCACTTGATCGCGGTGACGGTGCTGACCAGCATGGAGGAGGCAGATCTGGCCGAGGTGGGGATATCGGCGACCCCTGCCGAGCAGGTCGAGCGCCTGGCCTTGCTGGCCCGGGACAGCGGCATGGATGGTGTGGTCTCTTCGGCATGGGAGGCTCGCCGCCTCAAGGAGCTCTGTGGCGCGGACTTTCTCAAGGTGACGCCTGGTATCCGGCCTGGCTTTGCCGCTGCCGGGGACCAGCGGCGGGTCATGAGCCCAGCCGATGCCATGTCCGCCGGCAGTACTCACCTGGTGGTGGGACGACCCGTGACCCGGGCGGAGGAGCCGATGGAGGCCCTGGCGGCCATCGAGGCGGAGTTGGCCGCCGGCTGAAGCGAGCCTATTCTCCCTCGGGGGGGATGATCGGTTTGGTGGTTCCCCAGCTACGGCAGCGTGGGCACTGCCAGTGCAGCTTCTCGGTGGCGAACCCACAACGTCGGCAGCGGTGGCGGGGGTGGGCCTGCACCAGAGCAAGGGTGTAGCGCTGAAGCAGGTCGATGCGCTCGTCGTCTTCTCCTTGCTCGTTGTGCCGGTACAGTGTCAGCAGGTAGTGGATCGCTTCCAGGCTCGGCTGCCGTTCGAGTTGATCACGGATCAGCGCGAGAGCGTCCTGATCATTGCCCTGGTGGCGCAGTGTCTCTGCCAGCAAGGTGATCACGGCCGTGGAAGGGGCCTGGTCGAGCAGTTCATTCAGGCAATGGACCAGCCCCGCCTCGTCGTCCAGCAGTCGATAGGCGCGGGCGAGTGGTTCGAGCAGGGTGGAGATGAAGGCCCGGTCCTGGTCGGGAATACGTCGCAGCAATCGGATCGCCTGCTTGTACTGGCCCGTGTCCTGCTCCATGGCGGCCAGCAACAGGTTGGCGCGCACACAGCGGGGATCGGTGGTCAGTGCCTGGCGCAAGTGTCGCCTGGCCAGCACGGGGCTCGCCGAGTGACGTTCCTGCTCGGCCAGCTCGCAGAGCCAATGGGCCGCCGCGCGGCGAATGTCGTCATGCTGGCGGGTCATCCTCGGCAGGGCCACATCCAGTGCGGCCTGCCACTCTCTCTCTCGCTCCAGCAGGTCGATCAGCAGTCGCCTGGCCGAGTCGCGCAATTCCTCACCCTGGCCGTCGCGTACGAGGCCTTGCAGCAGGCGTTCGGCACGGTCGAGCAGGCCCAGGGCGAGGAAATCACGGGAGAGCTCGAGCTGCACTCGATCGCTCTGATCGGCGGTCAGCGTCGGGCGGGCGAGCAGGTTCTGGTGGATCTTCAGTGCCCGATCGGCCTCGCTCCGGTTGCGGAAGAGGTTGCCCAGGGCCAGATGAGTCTCAATGGTGTCGCTGTTTACCTCCAGCGCGCCGATGAAGGTCTCGATGGCCTGATCCTGCTGATCATTGAGCAGGTAGTTGAGGCCGACGAAGTATTCACGCGCCAGCGCCGGCGCCTGTGACGCCTCGCCAGCACCTCGGCGTTCCCGTCGGCCCAGCCACCAGCCGGTGGCGATCGCCACCAGCAGAAGGGCCAGCAGGAGAACATCGGGCATCTAGGGGAGTTCCTTCATCTCCTGGACGCGCAGGCGATCGAGCTCCTTGCGCTGCTGCTGGTTGTGTCGCTGGGCACGAGTCAGCAGGGTGCGCAAGCGCAGGTAGACGCCGCTCATGGCGAGCATGCCGAGCAGAACGCCCACGGCCAGTGAGGCCAGCAGCCAGACGGAGAGCGAGACTGCGGGAAGCTCGATCCAGATCAGGTTCAGGGGCAGGGCCTGCTGGTTGTTGACGGCAAAGAGGATGCCGATCAGCAGTACCGCCAGCAGGATGATGGCCAGTATCAGGCCTTTGAGCCAACGCATGTGCATGTTCCCATGTCGGTTGAAGGAGTGACGGCGGTCATTGGAGGCCGTTCAGTAGCCGAGCGCGCGGCTGGCATCCACCTGTTCGCGCAGCTCCTTGCCGGGCTTGAAGTGTGGCACGAACTTGCCATCGAGTGCGACCGGTTCGCCCGTCTTGGGGTTTCGGCCGACCCGGGGCTCCCGGTAGTGCAGGGAGAAGCTGCCGAAGCCTCGGATCTCCACCCGTCCTCCCTCTGCCAGGGTGTCTGTGATGTCGTCGAGGATCAGGCGCACCGCCGCCTCGACCTCCTTGACCGACAGCTCTGGCTGTCGCATGGCGATCTGTTCGATCAGTTCGGACTTGGTCATCGGCTCGTCTCCGTGAGGTCCTGCCTGGGTCTGCGCAATCCCAGCGTTGTTGTTTTCTCCAAGCATACTGTGCAAGTCTCGATAAAACAACGCACTACGACCTTTTCTCGACCCGGAAGAGAGAGATGAGGTAATGGGCTGCCGGTGGTGAGGGGGCTCGGGTATACTGGCGCCTCATCCATCCGACTCAACGAGGCCGATCTTGAACGACGATTCGTCTGCGGAAGCCGCTACACGCAAGCGCCTCTACTGGCACTCACGTCGCGGCATGTGGGAGCTGGACCTGCTGCTGATTCCATTCCTCGACCAGTGCTACGGCGATCTGGAAGAGTCCGATCAGGCGGCGTTCAGGTCGCTTATCGACGAGGAGGACCAGGATCTCTTCGTCTGGCTGATGCGTCGGGAGTGGCCCGAGGATCCGGCGAGGCGTCGCATCGTCAAGTTGATCATCGAGCATGCCGAGACCACCGACAACGATCGCTATCGCAACCTCTAGGCTATCGCTGGCCGCTCAGGGCCTGGTGGCCGCGGCGGCCGCCGGCCTGGTGGTGGGCGTGGCCTCGCCATGGACTGGCGCGTTCGCGGTACTCCTGCTGGCCTTGGTCATGGTGACGGTCGCCCGGCGTCGCCTCAATGGACAGCTGCTCATCACACCGAAGGCGGCAGGCAGGGCGAGCTGGGCCTGGCGTGATCACGGGGCACAGCCCTGGCGGCCGGTCAGTCTGAGCTGTGATTATCTGGGTCCCTGGTTGATCGGGCTGAGGGTCGACGGACGTCGACTGTGGCTCTGGCCTGACAGCAGCGACCCCGAATCCCTTCGGCGGCTTCGTCAGGAGTTGCTGCCCCTGCCCTGAACCGGGTCATCTCATTTCGTCTCGAGGTGCTTCTTTTGTCTCGAGGTCCTTCAGCCAGATCCGAGAAGGGTGCGGATGCGCGTCACCGTGGACAGGGCAATCCGGGTTGTAATGCAGTCCGCGGGATTCTCGTCGTGCCCGGGCGCAGGCCACGGTGAGGCGCGCCAGGCGCAGGGCATGCCAGAGGTTTGATAGCGCCACCGAGGGGGCGGCCTCCCGGACCCGATTGGCGAGGTCCTGATACAGCACGGTCAGCTCACGGGCGGCCTCGTCTAGGCCACGGTCGGTGCGCACGATCGCCACGCGGGCACTCATCAGCTGGCGCACCTCGTCGCGAATCGTCCCGATGATCTCCGGGGCCACCACCTGGCTGCCCCATTGCAGCGGCACAATGTCGGCGTCTGGCCTGGCCTGGGCCGCAAGCAGACGCTTTCCGCAACTGCGGGCATACACCAGGCACTCCAGCAGCGAGTTGCTGGCCATGCGATTGGCACCATGCAGGCCGGTGCAGGCGACTTCGCCGATGGCATGTAGTCCGGGCACCGTGGTGGCGCCCTCCAGGTCTGTGCTTACGCCGCCGCAGCTGTAGTGAGCGGCCGGCACGACAGGGATCGGCTGGTGGACGATGTCCAGTCCCCGGACGGCACAGTGGGCGTGAATGGTCGGGAAGTGCCGGCGGATGGCGGTCTCGCCGAGGTGGCGGATGTCCAGGTAGACGTGATCAGTGCCGGTACGCTGCATCTCGGCATCGATGGCTCGGGCGACCACGTCGCGAGGGGCCAGCTCGGCCCGGGGGTCCACTGCCGGCATGAAGCGCTCGCCGACGGCGTTGAGCAGCAGGCCGCCTTCGCCCCGCACGGCCTCGCTGATCAGGAAGGCCGGACCCTCGGGGTCGTAGAGGCAGGTGGGGTGGAATTGCTGGAATTCCAGGTTCATCAGTTCGGCCCCGAGCTCTGCGGCCATCACCATCCCTTCTCCGCTGGCCGGCTGGGGGCTGGTGGTGTGGCGATAGAGGCCGCTGGCGCCGCCGGTGGCGAGTACGGTGTCTTCGGCCGTGAGTTCGTGCAGCCGGCCTTGCGAGTCCAGGCATCGTGCTCCCCGGCAGCGGCCTCTGGCGTCACCGATCAGGCCAATGGCCGTGAGATCACCGCGCAGCGTGATCTGCGGGTGTGCATCCACATGCCGCCAGAGGGTCTCGACCATGGCGCGGCCGGTGGCATCGTCGGCATGGATGATGCGGCGGGCGCCGTGGCCCCCTTCCCGAGTCAAGTGGTAGGGGTAGCCGGCGTCGGGGCTGGCGTCCGGGGTGAAGGGGACCCCCAGTGACAGCAGCCATTCAATGGCGGCAGGACCCTGCTCGACGGTGAAGCGGACCGCTCGTTCGTCGCACAGCCCATCACCGGCCACCAGGGTGTCGGCGACATGGGCCTCGATGTCGTCCTGTGGGGAAAGCACGGCGGCGATGCCGCCCTGGGCCCAGCGACTGGCACCCTGATCGTCGCTGGCTGGCCGCAGCAGCGTGACCCGGCGATGGTCGGCCACCTCCAGAGCCAGTACCAGCCCGGCGACCCCGCCGCCGATGACCAGCACCTCATGCTTGGTGTCTGTCATCTGCCTTTCCTTCTTGCGTTGTGGCTCGCTCGATGGCCGATGGGTCCTCGATGAGGCCGTGATGGGGTGCTTGTCGCCTCAGTCGCCGGCTGGGCAGGCGCTCGAGCCCGCCGAGGCGCTGGGTGAGGTCGGCGGTGAGGCGCGCCAGTTCTCGATTGAGCCACAGGTAGCCGCCGGGGCTGAAGAGCATGCGGCCATCGTCGTATCGGGCACTGCCGGCCAGTGCGGCGTGGCGCTGCAGGTCGAAGGGGGTGATCGTCACATCGACCGGCTGGCCGGTGCGCACCTGGAAGGCCAGGGTGCCTATCCCTCGGGCCAGGGTATGCTGCTCTTCGCGGAGTCCGGTCATGGCGTCGATGCGCTCGTGCCCATCATGACTGGTCCAGTGGGTCTCGAGCAGCAGTTCGATGGTGGAGAGCATGCGCCGCTGCAGCGAGATGATGTCGTCCAGCTCCTGCCGGCTCAGGCGCCGTTCGCGATGGATGGCATCCACCAGGCCTCGCTGCTTGACCAGCAGGCTGCTGGTGGCCTTCAACAGCTCGCGGGCATCGATGTCAGGCGCCGCCGTGGCCGAAGTGTGAGCATGGTAGAGGCGGGCCATGCGGTCCAGATTATCGGCCAGCATGAAGCGCATCATGTCGGTGGCCTTCTGGGGCAGCACCAGCAGGGTGACTGCGATGCCCACCAGGGTGCCTAGCAGTACGTCGAAGGCACGCCACAGAGCGATGCCGAGCTCCTGGGTGCCGTCGCCGATCACTAGCAGCAGGCTGATGGCAAACATCAGGCCGCTGTAGCCGTGCCGGTTACCGAAGGTCAACCAGGTGGCGGCACCAATTCCGGCCAGGGCGCCGATGGGCACCAGGTATGGCCACGGCAGGGGTGTCACGATCAGCAGCAGGCCCCAGCTGGCGCCGAGGACGGTACCCACCAGGCGCTGGCGCCCCTTGTCGAGCACCCCTCCGATGTGCGGGAGATTGCCCATCACCATGATGGTGCTGACCAGGGCCCAGCCGCTGTGCTGGATGGAGAAGGTCTCGATGATGACGAATGTTATGCAGAGGGCCAGCACGACGCGCAGCACATGCAGCTTGCGGCGATGCTGATAGTTGAAGTATGGGTCGTGCAGGCGCGGCAGGATCATGACATGGCGTCCCGTTGGAGGGTCACGCCCGACGATTGCCGGAAGAGAGCGGGTAAGCTGGTGCCCGGAGCCGGGCTCGAACCGGCACGGTGTTGCCACCGAGGGATTTTAAGTCCCTTGCGTCTACCAATTTCGCCATCCGGGCGGCACGGTTCCGAGCGGGCAACTGGTGAATAATGGAGGCTGGAGTCGGAATCGAACCGGCGTACACGGAGTTGCAGTCCGCTGCATAACCACTCTGCCATCCAGCCTCAGGAGTCGTGCCATTCGTGGGGAATGGAGCGGGAAACGAGATTGGATCGGACCGGCGTTCCGGCTCGCGACCCTCACTGTCGCACGCGTTGACTCTTTTTTGGTGCTCTTTGAGTCTGGAGCGGGAAACGAGATTCGAACTCGCGACCCTCGCCTTGGCAAGGCGATGCTCTACCACTGAGCTATTCCCGCCTGACTCGAGAGCGAATTATACGGATAAGTCGGTGACTGTCAAACACTTTTTGTGAATATTCAATGCATGGAACTGCTCAGGTGAGGCCAAGCCGCCCTGAGGTAGAGGATCATCGACCAGAGCGTCAGCAGGGCGGCCACATAGAGGGTCACCATACCCAGCAGGGCGATGGGGCTGCCGGGGACGAACGCCAGCAGCACCAGCAGGGCAACCATCTGCAGCGTGGTCTTGACCTTGCCGATCCATGAGACCGACACCTGGCCCCGTTTGCCCATTTCGGCCATCCATTCACGAAGGGCGGAGATGACGATCTCGCGGCCGATGATCACCAGCGCCGGCAGAGTCAGCCAGACCGCATCATAGCGCTCGATCAGCAGGGCCAGGGCCACGGTGACCATCAGCTTGTCGGCCACCGGGTCGAGGAAGGCGCCGAAGGGGGTGGACTGGTTCCAGCGCCGCGCCAGGTAGCCGTCCAGCCAATCCGTCACGGCTGCCAGGGCGAACAACGCGGCGGCCAGGGGCATGCTCCAGGTGAAGGGCAGGTAGAACAGCACCACCAGCAGTGGAATGAAGAGGATTCTGGCCAGGGTGAGGAGGTTGGGTATGTTCATCGGGAGCTGCGGTCCTTGCCTTGGGGGTGCCGGGAAACTCCCTCATTCTATCCGTCCGGGCCCGGCTCATCCATGCAGGGCGCGATGAATCGTCTCGGCCAGGGTGGCACTGATGCCCGGAACCCTGGTCAGTTCCTCGCGACTGGCTTGCCTGACCCCCTGCAGGCCACCGAAGAAGCGCAGCAGCTCTCGGCGCCGGCGCGGGCCGATTCCCGGGATGTCCTGAAGGGTTGAAGTACGCCGGGTCTTGTCCCGTCGCGCCCGATGGCCCGCGATGGCGAAGCGATGGGATTCGTCGCGGATATGCTGGATCAGATGCAGGGCCGGGGAGGCGCCATCGAGGTCCAGGCTGCGTTCTACGGTTTCGACGAACAGCGTCTCCAGGCCCGCCTTGCGGGTGGTGCCCTTTGCCACGCCGAGCAGCGTGACACCGCTGACGTTCAGTTCGCCGAAGACCTCACGGGCCATGCTCAGCTGCCCCTTGCCGCCATCGACGATCAGGATGTCCGGCTTTTCGCCCTCTCCTTCGGCGAGGCGCTTGAAGCGACGGGTCAGGGCCTGGCGCATGGCGGCATAGTCGTCGCCGGCGGCCACGCCCTCGATATTGAAGCGTCGATAGTCGGACTTGCGCGGACCGTTCTCGTCGAACACCACGCAGGAGGCCACGGTGGCCTCTCCATGGCTGTGACTGATGTCGAAGCATTCCAGCCGCTGCGGCGTGATCTCGAGGTGCAGTGCCTCGCGCAGTGCCTCGAAGCGCTTGGACAATTGGGTCTGGCTGGCCAGTTGGCTGGCCAGCTGTTGTTCTGCATTGGTGCGGGCCAGCTCGCGCCATTGCGCACGATGGCCGCGGACCTGGTCGGTCAGGCGAATGTGCTTGCCGGCACGTTCGCCCAGGGCCCGGGCGATCAGGTCGGCATCGGGCACCGGATGGCTGGTGATCACCTCGGCAGGAATCTCTCGGGCCTGGCCCAGGTAGAACTGGCTGAGGAAGTCGCCGAGCAGCGCCTCGGGCCCAAGGTCCAGTCCGTTGGCCGGGGCATGGTGCCGGGCCCCCAGCAGTCGGCCCTGGCGCACCGTGAGCACCGAGATGCACAGCGCGCCGGGCCTGCTGGCCAGGGCGAAGACGTCGGCATCGCCGCTTCCGGTGTCGACGAACTGTCGCTGCTGCATCTGGCGCAGGTGCTGGACCTGGTCACGAAGCCGGGCGGCCTCCTCGAAGTCCAGGCAGGCGCTGGCGGCCTCCATGGCGTCGCTCAACTCCCGGGTCACCGCCTCGCTTTTGCCCTCCAGGCACATCACCGCATGTTCCAGGTCGCGCCGATAGTCGGCTTCGCTGATGTAGTCCACACAGGGCGCACTGCAGCGTTGGATCTGGTACTGCAGGCAGGGCCGGGTGCGGTGGGCGAAGACGCTGTCCTCGCAGTTGCGGATGCGAAAGATCTTCTGCATCAACGACAGGCTCTCGCGAACGGCACCGCTGCTGGGGTAGGGCCCCAGGTAGCGCCCGTCGTCACGACGTACTCGGGCGCGCTTGTATTCAAGGGCCGGGAAGGGGTGGCGGTCGGTGACGAAGACGAACGGGTAGGACTTGTCGTCGCGCAGCAGGATGTTATACGGCGGTCGCAGTTCCTTGATCAGCGTCTGTTCGAGCAGCAGCGCCTCGGTCTCGCTGTTGGTCACCGTGACCTGGATGTCGGCGATACGGCCCACCAGGGCCTGGGTCTTGGTGTTCAGCGCGCCACGGAAGTAGCTCGCGAGGCGCGCCCGAAGCCTGCGGGCCTTGCCGATATAAAGGGTTTCGCCCTGCTCGTCGAGCATGCGATAGACCCCAGGTGACTCGCTGACGCTGCCGAGGAAGTCGCGGGAATCGAAGCTCATGGTCGCGGCGTGCCGGAAGAGAAGAAATCGGAGTGATCATTCTATCAGACCCGGCCTGGAGCATAAGGGCTCAATCGGGGGTGGTGAAGCCGTCCACCAGGCCATGGCGAAGTCCCAGATGGGTCAGCTCGACATCGGAGGCCACGCCGAGCTTCTCGAAGATGCGATAGCGGTAGGTGTTGACGGTCTTCGGGCTGAGAAACATGAGGTCGGCGATGTCGGCGACGCGCTGGCAATTGACGACCATCATCGCCACCTGGAGTTCGCGCTGGGACAGCTCGTCGAAGGGATTGACCGGCGCATCGATGCGCGACAGCACCAATCGCTGGGCGATCTCGGGGCTGACATAGCGCTTGCCGTCGAACACGCAGTGGATGGCCTCGATCATCTCGTCCTGGTGGCAGCCCTTGCTGATGAAGCCGTGGGCTCCGGCCTCGAGCAGACGCTGGGCAAATGTCTCCTCGATGAAGGCCGTCAGTACCAGGATGCGGATATCACCGGCGAAGCGGTTAATCTTGCGCGTAGCCTCCAGCCCCCCGATTCCGGGCATGCGGATGTCCATCAGCACGATGTCCGGCTCGAGCTTGCGCGCCTTGATGACCGCCTCCTCACCATTGACGGCCTCGCCGACCACGCGGATACCGCGCTCGGCATTCAGCAGGTGGGCGATACTGGTCCGTACCAGGTGGTGGTCATCGGCGACAAGAACCCTGATCAACGAGGATGCTCCTCAAACGGAATGAGTGTGAGTCGTCTCCAGACGAGTCCGGTACGAGGCCTCGCCTGCGTGTTGACCGGCTCGATGTTACATTGGCACTAGGGTGGCACATTCTAATGCTAAGTGTAATTGGCACAATGGAGAAGGGATGAGCAGCGTCTTCGGGCTTGACGAATGCCAATGCTCATCGTAGAATTCGCCCCGTTCTCGCAAGGCGAGACGTAGTGGGGCCTTAGCTCAGCTGGGAGAGCGCAACACTGGCAGTGTTGAGGTCAGCGGTTCGATCCCGCTAGGCTCCACCAACAAGTTTCAAAGAATCAGCCGCTTGATGCACTGCATCAAGCGGCTTTTTCGTGTGTTCGAAAAAGTTGGCAGCATTGTCATAGGGGCTCCGGCCTGTCGACAGAGAGAATTCATGGCTTGCCTACCTACCTGCCCTACCGTAAGAAACCAAAGGCTTAACAAGCGCAAGGCGTAAGACGCTCGAGGCCCCGAATGCCGGTGGCAGGAGGCCTTAAGCGCTGGCTCTAATGCACTGGGTCTAGCGCACTGGCCTGTTCGGCGAGCCACCACTGCTAGGCAGCACATGACCAGGTTGAGCGTGGTCGCCATCAATAAAACGGGGGAAGAAGCCTTGGCTTCTTCCCCCGGGACTTGCGTCGCGCTGGTGCCACGCCACAGTCATGAGGCGTGGCCAGGTGCGGCAAGGCTTACTCGCTGGCCTCGTCGATGGCCGCGGCGACATCGTCGGCAAATACCGCAAGGTGCATCTGCCCGGTCATCATGAACATGAACCCTGGCGCCCGTTCCAGCATCTCGAGAAGCGCTACTTCGAACCCGGCAACCAGGGCTTCGGCACCTGGCAGGCCTTCGGCGGCACCATGGGCATGGCGTTGTGCAACGACCGTCGCTGGCCGGAAACCTACCGCATGCTGGCTCTGCAGGGGACGGAACTGATGATGCTCGGTTACAACACCCCGATTCACTACCCGCCGGTGCCGACCCATGACCACCTGCAGGGCTTCCATAACCAGCTTTGCATGCAGGCGGGAGCCTACCAGAACGGCATGTGGGTGGTTGGCGTCGCCAAGGCGGGCAGGGAAGAGGGCTGCGACCTTCTGGGTGAGAGCTGTATCATCGCGCCCACCGGCGAGATCGTCGCCCAGGCCGATACGCTGGAAGACGAACTGCTCAGCTATCCATGCGATCTGGATCGCACTCGCGAAATCCGCGAACACATCTTCAACTTCAAGCTGCACCGCCGCCCCGAGACCTACGGGTTGATCACCGAACCGACCTGACCTCGTCTCGGACCCTTCAAGGGCTGCGGTAACGAATCACTGTGACGATTTGGCCCCATTTGGGATCATCCTCCTATCACGACGCACGGGCGCTGCAGTAGGCTATAGCCTTGATCAGGCCATAGGGGAGGTCATCGTGGAGTCTCGCTTCCAGCGTCGCATTCGTCTCGCACCCGGTGCGCGACTCATCACCACCAGGCTTCGCCCGGGCCTCTCGGTCGGCCCGCCTGGCATCAGCCTGGTGGTCAGGCGGGGGGAGGAAGGCGAGGGACTGCCGGTCAACCTCGAGATCACCGCCAGCGGTGAGATCCGTTATCGGAATGCCGATGGCTCCCGAATGAACACGTCCGGGGCTCGCGAATTGCGGCGTGATGCCGAGGAAGACCTCCGCGATGCACTTCAGGCGCACTGCGATCGCCTCAATGCTGATCTCGAACGGCTCGGCCGGATGCATGAGCAGACCCCGTCGCCGGATTCCATCGGGTATCAGCCATGCAGCTATCCGGAGCCACCTCCCTTGCCGGTCGCTCTGATACGGCCTTCCTGGTGGCAGGACATCTGGACCCCGGCTCGGCAGCGGGTTCAGCAGGAGAATGCCTGGCGCCAGGCCGAGCATGAAGAGGCCTATCGTGCCTGGGAGTGGCGCAAGGCCAAGTTCGATGCCCGAGAATTCCAGCGGCAGCAACGAGAAGACAATGCGACCTTTGACGACCCGGAGGCCATGCAGCAGACGCTGGCCGATCGACTGGAGGAGATCGACTGGCCCCGCGAGACGCTGATAGATTTCGATCTGGTTGACGATTTTCGCACCATCGCGGTGGATATCGACATGCCCGGCGAGGAGGAAATGCCCGACCGCCACTGGAGCATGCCCGCCAAGCGGATCAAGCTCTCGCCGCACAAGCTGACGGTCACTCGGCAGCATCAACTCTATCGGGACTACCTGTATGGCGTGGCCTTTCGCGTGCTGGGGGCGGCATTCGCGCGATTGCCCCGGATCGAGCTCGCCCTGGTGTCGGGCTATCGTCGGGTCACGGACCCGGACGCCGGTGACAGCCCCCAACGCTACCTCTTCAGCGTCAAGGTCACCCGCGAGCAGTGGGAGCGACTCGACTTTGACCGACTGGAGCACCTCGATCCGGTCGAGGCCATCGAAGCCTTCACCCTGCGCCGCGACATGACTCGCAGCGGGGAATTTCGCGATATAAAGCCCTTCGAGCCGGACTGGCGCTGGCGCTAGGCCACAGGCGATGGATGGTCGGCAAGGAGGCTACTGTCCCTCCGCCCCCGGGCGAAGCCTGCTAGCTTGATCTCAAGGGCGCGATAATGGGGGGACGATGATGGACGATGCCTTCGAACTAGCCGACGATCTGGGGCCGGAGAAGGTCCTCTACCTGCATGACCCGGCGACCGGTCTCAGGGGCATTCTGGTGGTCGACAACGTGGCGGCCGGTCCGGCCATCGGCGGGACGCGCATGGCACCCGACGTGAGCCTGGAGGAATGCGCGCGGCTGGCCCGTGCGATGACCCTCAAGAACGCGGCGGCGGGGCTGCCCCATGGCGGCGCCAAGGCGGTGATCTTCGCCGACCCGAAGATGCCGGCCGCCGACAAGGAGCGGCTGGTGCGCGCCTACGCCCATGCATTGAAGGACGTGCAGGACTACATCCCCGGTCCGGACATGGGCACCGACGAGACCGCCATGGCCTGGGTGCACGACATGATCGGCCGCTCGGTGGGGCTTCCACGTGAGATTGGCGGCATTCCGCTGGACGAGATCGGCGCCACCGGATTCGGCCTCGCCGTGGCACTCGAGACGTCCGCGCCCTTCGGAGGTCTCCCCCTGTCCGGGGCACGGGTCGCCCTGCAGGGGTTCGGAGCGGTCGGCATGCATGCGGCGCGCTTTCTCGCCGAGCGGGGCGCCCTGATCGTGGCGGCCTCGGATTCATCGGGGTGCCTTCATCATGCCGAGGGCCTCGATGTGCCGGCGTTGATCGACTGGAAGCGGAGGGGCCAGCCGGTGGCGGACTTCCCGGGTGGGGAGGCGAGGCCGCGGGATTCGATCATCGATGCCGAGTGCGACATCTGGATCCCTGCGGCACGGCCCGACGTCATCCACGAGGGCAATGTGGAGCGCCTGCGTGCCCGGGTCGTGGCGGAGGGGGCCAATATCCCGCTGACCGAGGGGGCCGAGAGGCGGCTTGCCGAGCGCGGCGTTCTGGTGCTGCCGGACTTCATCGTCAATGCCGGTGGGGTGATCTGCGCGGCGGTGGAGTATCACGGTGGCCGCCAGGGAGAGGCACTTGACAGCATCGCGGAGAAGATCCGCGCCAATGTCTCGGAAGTGTTGCGCCGGGCCGAGCGGGGGAGGGTGCTGCCGCGCCACGCCGCCGTCGAGATGGCCAGGGAGCGGGTCCTGGCCGCCATGCGCTATCGCCGGACCTGCTGAGCCTCGGGTACATTGCTCTCCGGCGGGTCCAACGACCGGCCGAAGAGGTCACGCACGGGGAAGTCCGTCGTGAGAAGCCGTCAGTCTGACGCGGCCTTGCCCCCGGTGAGGATATGCTGCAGGCCGGCGCACTCCACCAGGGGGTCGTCGCAGTTGACCACGATGTCGGAGTGGGCCAGCACGTAACTCTTGCCGGTGATGGTGTTCTCCACGACCGTATGGGGCCCTTCCTGTCGCGTATCGGTGAACTCGCCGATGAAGCCGGTCTCGCGCAACGAGACGGTTTCCAGCCGGTCGCCCGGCTGGATGCTTCCCTCATGTTGCATCAGTGCCAGCCGGGCCGAGGTGCCGGTGCCGGTCGTGCTGCGGCAGATTACCCCCGGGTGCACATAGGTGGTGGAGCGGGAGCGGTAGAAGTCGTTGGTGACCCGCTCGACGGGCCCCATGAAATGCAGGAAGGGCAGAGGCCCCACGTCGCCCAGGGTGTAATGCGAGAAGTCGCGCTCGGCCCGGATCGCCTCGACGATCCGGTGGGCGCACTCGGCCAGTGCCCGCTCCTCCTCGCGCACCAGGGAGAAACCCAGTTCGGTGGCGTCCACCAGGGCGTAGAAGCCGCCGCTGTAGGCAACGCTGTAGGTCACCTCGCCCAGGGAGGGCACATGGACGCTGGCGCGATAGGTGTCGATATAGCTCGGCAGCCCTGCACAGGTGATCGCTTCCACCACTCCGTTCTCGACCACTGCCTCGATCTGCACCAGCCCTGCCGGGGCCTCGAGCTTGAAGTGCTGGCGTCCCTCCTGCTTGGGGACCAGGCCGCTCTCCAGTACCGCCGTGGCGGTACAGATGGTGTTGGAGCCGGAATAGATCGGGTAGCCCATCACCTCCATGATGATGTATCCCACCACGGCCTCGGGGTCGCTTGCGGGCACCAGCAGGTCCACCGACATCTCGGGAATGCCGTAGGGTTCCTCCAGCAGCAGCCGGCGCAGGCCGTCCGCGTCGTCGCGCAGGTAGTGCATCTGGTCGCGGACGGTGGCGCCGGGCAACGGCTCTATGCCGCCGACCACGATTCGGCTGACATCGCCGCCGGCATGGGTGTCGATCAGTCGCAGGGTCAGTTCCTGGCTCATGATTGTCCCTCGAGTGCGAAAGGCTCGCCATGCTCGGCCCATTGCGCGTCGGGGACGATCACGATCTTCCCCAGATAGTTGCTGCCGCGGTTGACGAAGTAGCGTTCGGCCTCACGCAGCTCGGAGAGCCGGAAGGCGGCATGCAGTATCGGCCTGAGCTGGCTCGAGCGTATCCAGGCCACCAGCTGTTCGGCCTCCTCGCGGGTGCCATGGGAGACACCGAAGATCTGCACCTGATAGAGATAGACGCGCGTCCACATGATCTCGCTGAGGTTCCCACCGCTGGCCCCGGCGATGGACAGGCGCGGGTAGGTGCTGCGCTTGTGCATGTAGACGATCATGGTATCGATGAAGCGGTCGGTCATCTCGCCGCCCACCAGATCCATCACGGCGTCGATGGGGGCGCCTGCGGTGGCCTCGAGCACCCGGTCGACGAAGGTCGGCAGATCTCCGCGGTCGATGACCGCCTCGGCGCCCATTGCCAGCAGGGCGTCGGCCTTGT
The DNA here is from genome assembly GCF_040196335.1 of Halomonas aquatica. Classification (NCBI taxonomy): domain Bacteria; kingdom Pseudomonadati; phylum Pseudomonadota; class Gammaproteobacteria; order Oceanospirillales; family Halomonadaceae; genus Halomonas; species Halomonas aquatica. Next base: position 31,623 of record NZ_JBEGCJ010000005.1, on the reverse strand, counting down.
CCGGCTGGCTCACCGCAAAGGGGATGGCGCCGACGATCCGGCACAGCTGGATCAGAGCCGTGCCCACGCCACCGCTGGCACCGGTGACCAGTACCCGCTCGCCTGCGGCGACGCGGGCCGAGGTCATCATGTGATAGGCGGTCTGGTAGGAGCACATGCCCATGGCGGCGAGCTCGGCATCGGCGAGCCCGGGGTTCGGCACGTGGTGGAACTGGTCCGCCGGCACCGCTACGTACTCGGCGAAGCCGCCATCGGCGCCATGGCCGTAGTAGTCCGGCATCAGGTTGAGGTCGCGCCGGTCATCGGGATAGAGGTTGAAGTCCAGCAGGCCCCGCTCGCCGATGCGCGACGACTCGACGCCTTCGCCCACGGCGGCGATGCGTCCGGCCACATCGGCCCCCTGGATGCGCGGAAAGGTCAGGGTCGGCGAGCCGCCCATGGCGAAGGAGGTCACCTCGCCCTTGTCCTTGGTGGGGTAGAGTCCCTCGCGGGCCTTGCGATCGGTATTGTTCTTCGCCGTCGCCGTGACCCGGACCAGCACCTCACCGGGCCCGGGCTGGGGTACGGCCACGTCCTCGCGATAGATCAGCTTATCTACGTCGCCATGCCCTGTCAGCAGCATGGCCGCCATGGTCTCGGGAACTCTCTCGCTGCTCACGGGGTGCCTCCTTTCATAAACTTCTCGGTTCGAGCAGACGATAGCAGACTTCTTCGTTCCGGAGTCATCCCTATCGGTCTCCCCAAAGAGTCGGTCATGTCCGTCGGTGTGAGGCCGGAGCATCCGGGCGTTTTCCCATCAGCCATCCAACTGCAGACATGATGGAACAGGCTGGATGACGAAGTGAGGCGGGCGTGAAGTACGCTTGTTCCCTAGGCAGGCATCAAGCTGATCAGGTTCAAGCGCAGTCGGCGGCGCCCTCGCCGAACATATCGAACAGCAGCTCTCGGCCGAGGCTGGTCAGCACCAGTCGTTGCTGGTCGTTCCAGGTAGCGGCCTGGCTGTTTTCGAGGATGCGCTGGCAGGGGGGCCAGTCGCTGGAGGCAGCGTTCAAGGCCTTGAGTGCGTGGTGGTCTAGGCCGCGGTGGGCGACGGTGACCGTCTCGAGGACATGGCCTTGGCGGTAGAGCATGGCGGCCATGTTGGAGAGGCACTGCCGCAGGCTGCGTTGCATGCCGTCGGTACTGGGGAGGTCGTGTCTCATGCTGCCGCATCTCCTGAGTTGGATTCTGCTGCAGTGCAGTATACATGAGACTAAGGTCTATGTCATACCAAGGTCTACATCCTCCGCTGCCGCCCCGTCAGCTCTCCACCGGCCCCAGCAGGAGGAATTCGAGCAGTGCCTTCTGTGCGTGCAGGCGGTTGCCCGCCTCCTGCCAGACCACGGCACGCGGATCATCGAGCAGGGTCATGCTGATCTCCTCGCCGCGGTGGGCGGGCAGGCAGTGGAGGAAGAGCACATCCTCCCTGGCGCGATCGAGCAACGCCTCGGTGACCTGCAGGCCCCTGAAGTCCGACTCGCGTTTCGCCTGCTCCTCCTCCTGGCCCATGGAGGCCCAGACGTCGGTGGTGACCAGATCGGCGTCCATCACGGCCTCCATCGGGTCGCGCAGGATACTCACCCTGTCACCGGCGGCGGCCAGGATGTCCTGGCGGGGCTCGTAACCCTCCGGGCAGCAGATGCGTAGCTGGAAGTCGAACTGGCGTGCGGCATTGATCCACGAGTGGCACATGTTGTTGCCGTCGCCGATCCACACGGCGGTGCGTCCCTTGACGCTGCCACGCAGCTCGGTCCAGGTCATGACATCGGCGAGTAACTGACAGGGGTGGTAGTCATCGGTCAGGGCGTTGATCACGGGCACCGTGCTCGCGGCCGCGAAGGTCTCCAGGCCTTCATGGGCGAAGGTGCGGATCATCACCGCATCGACCATCTCCGACAGTACGCGGGCGGTGTCGCCGATGGGCTCGCCACGGCCGAGCTGGGTGTCCTTAGACGACAGGAAAAGCGCATGGCCGCCGAATTGCGCCATGGCGGTCTCGAAGGAGACCCGGGTGCGGGTCGAGGACTTCTCGAAGATCATCGCCAATGTGCGATTGGCGAAGGGCGTGTAGGTGGGCCCGTGGGTCTTCAGGCCGTTCTTGATCGAGATGGCGCGCTGGATCAGGTAGCGCAACTCGTCCGGACTGAGGTCGAGCAGGTTGAGAAAGTGGCGGGTGGCCATGGGATCGCTCCACGGGAAAAAACGACCATCCTAGCCAGCCCACGGGGGATGCGCAACGCGCTCGGCATGAGTAGAATGGCCCCATACATAAGGCTGACCAGCGTACTCGGGTATTGCCAGGACGCTGCCGCGGCCTCTATCAACAGAGATTCAGTCTAGCCAGACTCACGTCAAGCGAGAAGAGGGAGACGTCATGAGCACTACCGTCGAGAACATCCAGCGTCAGATCGGTGAGAACCCCATCCTGATCTACATGAAGGGCAGCCCCCAGATGCCCCAGTGCGGCTTTTCCGCCCAGACCGTCCAGGCCCTGATGGCCTGCGGTGAGCGCTTTGCCTTCGTCAACGTGCTGGACAATCCGGACATCCGCGCCGAGCTGCCCAAGGTCGCCAACTGGCCGACCTTCCCGCAGCTGTGGGTCGAGGGTGAACTGGTGGGCGGTTGCGACATCGTCGCCGAGATGCACGAGTCCGGCGAACTGGAGACGCTGATCAAGGCAGCGGCTGCCCGTGTCCAGGCCGACGAGGGCGATGCCCAGGCCTGATGCCATCGGTCCAGGCCGTGACACAGAAATCCCCCGCAGGCTTGGGCCTGCGGGGGATTTCTGTTCTGGGGGCTCTGTCTTGAGGGCCGTGTCATTTGACCTCAGCCTTGGTGGTCGTATCTGAGGGGCCGGGCCAATGATCTGGGCGCTACGCCTCTTCCACTCCTTGTTCCCGCTGGGCCAGTGCCCAGCCGCCCAGGTCCTTGTAGCGATTGACCATGGCGCAGAACAGCTCGGCGGTTCGCTCTGTGTCGTAGCGGGCCGAGTGGGCGGCGCTGTTGTCGAATTCGATGCCGGCGGCCCGGCAGGCTCGGGCCAGCACGGTCTGGCCGTAGACCAGGCCGCCCAGCGATGCGGTATCGAAGCTCGAGAAGGGGTGGAAGGGGTTGCGCTTGATGCCGCAGCGGGCCACGGCCGCATTCAGGAAGCCGTGATCGAAGGCCGCGTTGTGGCCGACCAGCACGGCGCGGGTGCAGCCATGGGACTTGATGGCCTTGCGCACGGGGCGGAAGATCTCGCCGAGGGCCTCGGCCTCGCTGACGGCCACCTGCTGGCGGAGCGGGTCATCGAGGCGGATGCCGGTAAAGTCCAGTGCCGACTGCTCCACGTTGGCCCCCTCGAAGGGCGTGACATGATAGGCATGGGTGGCATCGGGCAGCAGGTTGCCTTCCGGGTCCATGGTCAGGGTCACCGCGGCGATCTCGAGTATCGCATCCCCTTCGGGGTTGAATCCGCCGGTTTCCAGGTCCACCACCACGGGCAGGAAGCTGCGGAAACGCTGCGCCATGAGTTCGCGGGCCATCGCCTCGCTCATGCACCTCTCCTTGTCTGGGCCATCGTATCTCTAGACCGCGAAAGTCTATCAGCTTGGCTGCAGCGAGTCCCGTCGCCGGTATTCGCTGGAGGCTCGGCGCGCTATAATCCCAACCCTTCAATTTTCCCCCTTCATGATCGTTAGCTAGAGGAGCCTCAGCATGTCCGATGTCAAGAAGGTCGTGCTCGCCTATTCCGGCGGCCTGGACACGTCCGTCATCGTCAAGTGGTTGCGGGAAACCTATGACTGTGAGGTCGTGACCTTCACCGCGGACATCGGTCAGGGCGAGGAAGTCGAACCCGCGCGTGCCAAGGCCCAGGCTCTGGGCGTCAAGGAGATCCACATCGAGGATCTTCGCGAGGAGTTCGTGCGCGACTACGTCTACCCGATGTTCCGTGCCAACACCCTCTACGAGGGCGAGTACCTGCTGGGCACCTCCATCGCCCGCCCGCTGATCGCCCGTCGCCTGATCGAGATTGCCAACCAGACCGGCGCCGATGCCATCTCCCACGGCGCCACCGGCAAGGGCAATGACCAGGTGCGCTTCGAGCTCGGCGCCTATGCCCTGAAGCCGGGCGTCAAGGTGATCGCGCCGTGGCGCGAGTGGGACCTCAACTCCCGCGAGAAGCTGATGGCCTACTGCGAGCAGCACGACATCCCGGTGGACTTCTCCTCCAACAAGAAGAAGTCACCGTATTCAATGGATGCCAACCTGCTGCACATTTCCTACGAGGGCGGCATTCTCGAGGATCCCTGGGTCGAGGCCGAGGAGGACATGTGGCGCTGGAGCGTCTCGCCGGAAGCAGCGCCGGACACCCCCACCTATATCGACCTGACCTACGAGCGGGGCGATATCGTGGCCATCGACGGCGTACCGATGAAGCCCCATGATGTGCTCGAGAAGCTCAACAAGTTGGGTGGTGACAACGGCATCGGCCGTCTCGATATCGTCGAGAACCGCTATGTGGGCATGAAGTCACGCGGTTGCTACGAGACCCCGGGGGGCACCATCATGCTGCGCGCCCATCGCGCCATCGAGTCGCTGACCCTCGACCGCGAGGAGGCCCACCTCAAGGACGAGCTGATGCCCAGGTACGCCGAGGTAATCTACAACGGCTACTGGTGGAGCCCGGAGCGTCGCATGCTGCAGGCCGCCATCGACGAGACACAGAAGAACGTCTCCGGTGTGGTGCGCATGAAGCTCTACAAGGGCAGTGCCGTCGTGGCCGGTCGCAAGTCCGACGCCTCGCTCTTCGACGAGTCCATCGCAACCTTCGAGGACGATGCCGGCGCCTACGACCAGAAGGATGCCGAGGGCTTCATCAAGCTCAACGCCCTGCGCCTGCGGATCGCCGCCGGCAAGGGTCGTCGTCAGGACTGATGTTCCCCCGACGTCGGCTGCGTGCCGGCGTCTTCCTGTTCAGGGGTTCTATTTCAGGAGGTTCCATGCTGAAGAAGCTGCTGTCCGGCCTGCTTGGGGGTGGTGGAGAGGGCGAGCCGAAGGGCGCGCCCGCTGCCGAGCCGGTGGAATACAAGGGTTACCTGATCGTTTCCGAACCCGCCGACCAGGGGGGGCAATATCGTGTCAGCGGCTGGATCCGCAAGCCGGTTCCCTCGACGGAGGGTCAGGTCGGCGAGATGCTGGAGCATCGCTTCGAGCGTTCCGACATGCTGTCCGGGCGTGAGGACTGTGACCAGCTGATGGTCAGCAAGGCTCAGCGCTTCATTGACGAGCTGGGCGACGACATCTTCTCGTCGCGATGACCCCCTATGGATGGCAAGCATCGATGACAGGCGTCGATGACAGTCGTCGATGACAGTCGTCGATGACGGACCTCGCTCGATGAAGAGTGTTGATCACAGAAGCCGGTGAGGGGGCGAGTCGCATTCCTCGCCGGCACCTTCCTTCCAGCCTGCTCCTCTCGCCCGCGTGTCGCCGTCGGGCGAGTTCGCTAGACTTCAGGACAGACGATCCGTGACATGACCCGGAGGGTTCATGCGCCTGTTGCAGCGTTCCTCGTCCTGGCTATCGCTCTTTGCCGCCGATGCGCTTCCTGACCCTGCCGCCTGGCCTTCTCTGCTGGACCCCCTGCGCGAGGCCCTCGAGAGCCTTGGCCCCCATCCCGAGCTCGCCGCGGCCCACGCCTGGCAGGGCGAACTGGTGGAGGCCCTGGACCGTCTCGAGCTGCCCGCGTGGCTCATCTGCCAACTGATCAGCGCTCACAACGACTGGCTCTACCGGCGAGCCATCGACCTTTCTCTTGCGGAGATGCAGGCCCAGGGGTGGGGCGCGCCTCCGGCCTCCTTCTGCATGCTGATGCTGGGCTCGGGAGCCCGAGGCGAGAGTCTGCTGGCGCCTGATCAGGACAACGCCATGATCATCGCCGACTATCCGGACGCGCGGCATACCGAGATCGACGGTTACTTCCAGTCCCTTGGGGAGCGTTTCACGGCGCGTCTCGACGACGCGGGCATTCCGCTGTGTCAGGGCCATGTCATGGCGCGCTGGCCGATGTGGCGAAAGCGGCTCTCGGAGTGGTGCGCGCAGCTGGAGATATGGACCGCAGAGCGGCGCGTCAAGCGCGTCCAGCAGGCCAATATCCTGTTTGATTTTCGTCCCGTCTTCGGCGAGGCGGTGCTGGCTGAGGCGCTGTCCGAGGAGGTGGCACGACAACTGCCTCCCTCGCACCTCTTCCTCGACGAGATGGCCAGCCTGCTCGATGAATTGCCACTGGCGCTGGATCGCCTGGGCCGGCTGAGCGGTGACGGTGATGGGGCCCCCCACGATGGGGCCATCGACCTCAAGCATCAGGGGATGCTGCCGCTGGTCAATGCGGTGCGCCTGCTGGCGCTGCGCCACGGCGTGCGGCCGCCAGATACCCGCTCGCGTCTGGTGGCGCTGGTGATGATGGAGGTGATCACCGCCGAGCGGGCCGAGGCCCTGACCGCCGCGCTCGAGCGGCTTCAGGCCCTGATGCTGCAGGGGCAGCGCCGGGCACTTGCCGAGGGTCGCTCCCCAGATGGCTGGGTGGACACCACTCGCCTGAGAGATGATCAACGCCGACTGCTGCGTCGTGACCTGCTGGATATCCGTTCGCTCATCCGCCAGGCCCGCCGGGCGGCCTGAATCGGGCGCTCATGTCTCGGCGATTTCTTCCCCGGTTCCTGGTGCCTCGGCTGGTGCCTGGGGAAGCTCCATCACCAGGCAGGCGCCGCCCAGGCGCGCCGCCCCCTCGACCCATAGCCGCCCGCCCAGGTGAGCGACGATTCCGCGACTGATGGGCAGGCCGAGACCGCTGCCCCGGGGGCGACCGCGGGTTTCGCCGCTTTCCTGATGCGCGATCTGGTGGAACTTCTCGAACACCCGTTCGCGCTCATCCGGTGAGATGCCGGGGCCGTTGTCCTCGACGGCGAGGCGATAGTGGTCCTTGTGGCGATCTAGGCGCAGCAGCACCCGTGGGGCGTCATCGGCCGCGAACTTGCCGGCATTGTCGAGCAGATTGATGATCACCTGCTCGAGGCGGTCCGCATCACCGATGACAGGGGCGGTCTCCGGGCCGATCACCACCTCGAGGGTGACGCCGCGGTTCTCCTGAAGCCGCTGCACCGCATCGACGCTGTGGTGGACCAGAGTCACCAGGTCGAGGCGTTTCGGTTCCAGGGTCAGGCGCCCGCTCTCGAGCCTGGCCAGATCGAGGATCTCCTCGATCAGCCTCGATAGCCGCTGGCTTTCGCGCACCACCACGTCGAGAAAATGTCGGCGCTTCTCGTCGGGGAGGTCCTGATTGTCGCGCAGGATCTCGGCGAAGGCGCGTATCGAGGTGAGCGGCGTGCGCAACTCATGGCTGACCATGGCCACGAACTCATCCTTGAGTCGGTCGAGCTCACGCAACCGGTCGTTGGCCGCACGCAGCTCCTCGCTGGTGCGGGCCAGTTCGGTCGACTTCTGCTCGAGGCGGCGGTTGACCTCAAGTGTCTCGGAGGTCGTGTCGAGGATGCTGAGAATCGATGCCAGGTCGGGGGGCTCGCCGCGCACCACCGAGTCGGTGAGTACCCGCGCCGAGGCGCTGCCCAGCGAACCGGCCAGGGCCTGCTCGGCACGCACGGTGAGAGCCGCGGGCGCGGGCTGGCTGTCGTCGGTGGCCGCGCCGGGATGTTGGGCGAAGACCCGGGCGGTGGCGGCATCGCCCAGGTAGCGGCCCAGCAGTGCGCGCAATTCCCCACGGGTGGTCTGACCCTGCCATAGTGAGGCCTGCATCAGGCCGGGACGCAGGGCCTCGGTGAACAGCGCCGCCTGGGTCTGCTCCAGCGGCGACGGGCGGGTGAACAGCGAGACGCCCACCAGCAGGCCGACATTGGCACCCAGGCTCCACAGCAGCGAGTGGGTGTAGATGTCCCAGCCCTCGAGCCCGAACATCGCATAGGGCCTCAGCCACTCAAGGCCCCAGGGGCCATGCTCGAGGAAGCCGGGGTCCAGCCAGCCGGACTGCGCGAAGCCCGGGATCAGAAGGGTCCAGGCCCAGAGCAGGAAGCCGACGCTCATGCCCAGCGCCGCCCCCCGGCGGTTGGCGCCGCGCCAGTACATGCCGATCAGCAACGCCGGGGCGAACTGGCTCGCCGCGGCGAAGGAGACCAGGCCGATGGTCACCAGGCTGTAGGTCTCGCCGATCAGCGCATGGTAGAGGTAGCCGAGCAGCAGGATCAGCAGGATGGCCACCCGGCGTATGCCCAGCAGCCAGCCGGCGAATTCGCCTCTGGTGCTCAGGTGGAGCCGACGCGAGCGCAGCAGCAGCGGCATCACCAGCTGGTTGCTGACCATGGTCGACAGGGCAATGGTTTCGACGATCATCATGCCGGTGGCGGCCGAGAGCCCTCCGATGAAGACCAGCAGTGGCAGCCCCGCGAGGCCTGCGGAGAGCGGCAGGGTGAGCACGAAGCTGTCCGGGTCGCCGGCACCATCACCCAGCAGAAGCCCGGCCAGGGCGATCGGGATGACCAGAAGGTTGATCACCAGCAGGTAGAGCGGAAAGAGCCAGCTGGCGCGTCTGAGGTGGCGCTCGTCGACGTTCTCGACCACCAGGACCTGGAATTGCCTGGGCAGGGTGAGGAAGGCCAGGAAGGCCAGCACCAGCATGCCCACCCAGCCGAGGGCACCACCGGGCACCGCCTCCAGACTCAGCAGTCGGGTGAGCTCGGGCATCTCGCTGACCCGGGAGAAGAGGTCCGCGGGGCCGTTGAACAGCACGAAGACGGTGAAGATGCCCACCGAGAGGAAGGCCATCAGCTTGACCAGCGATTCGAAGGCGATGGCGGCCACCATGCCCTCGTGCCGCTCGCTGGCGTCCAGGTGGCGGGTGCCGAAGAGGATGATGAACACCGCCAGCACCAGGGCGACCCAGAACGACCCGTCGGTCCAGAATCGCTCGTCGGCCAGGTGCAGCTCGGCGGCCTGAGGGTAGTTGACCAGCACGGCGTGACTGACGGTGATCGCCTTGAGCTGCAGGGCAATGTAGGGGGTGATGCCGATCAGGGCGATCAGGGTCACCAGGGCGCCCAGGCTCGAGCTCTTGCCGTATCGGGCACTGATGAAGTCGGCGATGGAGGTGAGGCGCTGGGCGTTGGCGATGCGTACCATCTTGCGGATCACGAAGGGGGCCATCAGCATCGCCAGGGTCGGGCCCAGGTAGATCAGCAGAAAACTGGGGCCGAACTGCGCCGCACGACCGACGCTTCCGTAGAAGGTCCAGGCGGTGCAGTAGACGGCGATGGAGAGGGCGTAGACGGTGGGTGAGCCGATCAACGAACGTCCCTGTTCGGCGCGGCGATCTCCCCAGGCCGCGATGACGAAGAGCAGCGCCAGATAGCCGAAGGCCAGGAGCAGCACCACGAGGCCGCTTCGCATGTCGTGTCAGTCCTCTTCCCGGCGTTCCATCAGCCATGCCATCAGGCCGATCACCGTCCCCCAGGCGAGGAAGACATATATCACCAGCCAACCGTGTGCGGCCGGCGCCGCGTCAGCGATCAGCAGCAGGGGTGGGGAGAACAGCAGCGCCCCCAGCACGACCAGTGCCACCAGGCGCTCTCTCTGATGAGGTGCGTTCACGAGGCGTAGGCGTCCTCTTTGTCCAGGGCACTGGCCTGAAGGGCCAGGGCCTGTTCCAGGGTCTCGACCCCACGGGCCTCCAGCCGAGGCAGCAGCGACAGCCACAGCTCTGCGGTGACCCGTGCATCGCCCAGGGCGGTGTGGCGAGTACCCGGCGGGAAGCTCAGGTCATAGCGGTCGGCCAGGCTGTCCAGGTCGTGGCCATCGAGACTCTCGTCCAGTGCCCGCGACAGCAGCAGGGTGTCGAGGACCGGCATATTGAAGTCGATGCCCCCGCCGGGCGGCTGGATGGCCAGCAGGTCGAAGGCCGCGTTATGGGCCAGGATCACCGCCTCGCCGATGTAGTCGCGGAAGCGTGGCAGGGCCACGCCCAGCGGCGGGGCGCCGGCCACGTCATCATCGGTGATGCCGTGGATGGCGGTGCTGGCAGGGGGAATAGGCCGACCCGGGTCAACCCTCAGGTCGAAGGTGTCGCTGGCCAGCAGCCGCCTATTGACGATTCGGCAGGCTCCGATGCTGACCACGGTGTCACCGCGGCGCAGCTCCAGCCCGGTGGTCTCGGTATCGAAGGCCACGACTTCCAGGGTCCGCAGGGGGCGTGCCGCCAGCTCGGTATCCGGGGCCGGCATCTCGGCGATGCCGAAGTCGTGGAATTCCGGACGCGGCGGGGTGCGCGGGCGGGGGGCACCGACCCGGTCAGCCGCGGGAAGCGGCAGGCGCAGTCGGGCATGCTCGCCGTCGTCGTCGGCCAGGCTCCAGGTATCGCTGGTGTGCTGCCGGAGCACATCCCCGACCCGAGGTGAGAACGGCAGGGCGTCCAGTCGCTCGCCGCGCCACTCGTCCAGCAGCTGTTCGCCGAGAGGATGGCCCCGCCAGATCAGGTCCAGGTAGACCCGGCGGTTGCCCAGGCAGGCTTCGGCCTCGAGCTCGCTGTGCCCGGAGTGCGTGGCCAGCCGGGGGAGCAGCGAATCGAGCAATGCCAGCAGTGCCGAGGCGTCGCCCTGCAGCCAGGCGGGCATGCCGATGGGCGTGATGTGCAGCCCGTTCTTGCCGTGGCGTTCGCCGAGCGAGGACCAGAGGTCATTGGACCACAGCGGTACCAGTCGCTCACCCTGGCGGTGCATGTCCTCCATCACTCGGCCCATGTGCTCGAGCTGGCGGCCCAGCGCCTGGCCCTCCTCGTCGATCACGGCCTCCAGCCGCCGGCCGAGTGCGCTATCAGGCGTCTCCGCGCGGACGCCGACGAGGGCGTCCGCGGCACTGGTCAGGCTCGCGCTGTGGCGCCGCAGGGACGGCAGCATCTCTGCCAGCTCGGCGCGGGCTCCCATCTCGCTTGACCAGGCAGCGGTGGTGTCGGTCAGGGTCAGCAGGGTCTCGTTGTGACTGTGGGGAACACGGCGCAGCACCACGTGCAGCCAGCGCTCGTCGCAGGGCACCAGGATCTCACGGGGTGTCCCGTCCTCGGGTAGCTGACCCAGTGCGTCCTCGAGGCTCGCGATCGGAAGCAGGGCGCCGAGTCGCTTGCCGAGACCCAGGCCGGCATGGCCCTCGAAGAGCGTCTCGGCGGCCTGGTTGAAGAGCAGCAGTCGACGATGGTGGTCACAGAGCAGCAGCGGAGTGTCCAGGACCTGGAGCAGGGTCTCGAGTTCCTGACGGATGCGAGCCGCGCTGCGGGCGCCCTCTGCATGGGCGGTGGCCAGGCGGTCACGATCCTCCCGCCAGGCCTCTCGGACGCGCATCAGGTCGGGTCCGAGGCCCCTCAGCCAACCCTCGGGGGGGTAGTCCTGACGGGCATCTGGGTTGGCCACCAGTCGAGCCAGTTGCACCTGCAGGTGCCGCAGGGGAGTGAACAACTGGCGTTCGAGGATCAGGCCGACCAGGAAGATGGTACCGCCTCCCGAGAAGCAGCCCAGCCACAGCCACAGCCGAGCCATGCCCTCGAGTCCGGCGATGCTGTCCAGCCACAGGCCGAACACCGCGCCACCGAAGATACTGATGCCGCTGAGCAGCAGCCACAGTCCGATCAGTCGCTGGCGCCGGGGAAGGCGTGAGCCACGCTTCACCATCAGGACACCTCGGCGAGCAGCGTCTTGACCTTCTCTACCAGTGCCTGGGTCGAGAAGGGCTTGGTGATGTAGTCGTCGGCGCCCAGGGCGATTCCCTTCTCACGCTCCACCTCTCGTCCATGGGCGGTGAGCATGATGATCGGCAGCCGGGCATGGGCCGGGTCGGCGCGCAGGCGCTCGAGGACATCGAAGCCGCTGATGCCGGGCAGGCTGATGTCGAGCAGCAGCAGATCGGGAGCACCCTCGGCGATGCGCGCGAGGGCGCTCTCCCCATCACCGGCGGTGTCCACCTCGAAGCCGGCCTGCTGCATCAGGAACTCAAGGGACAGGACGATGTTGGGTTCATCGTCCACCACCAGCACCTTGGCCATGGTGCCCTCCTCATGTGTGTGATGTCTCTGCGTGTGCGGTCTTTCGTGCCTGCTTTCATGCAGTGTTTCCGATCATTCTAGTGGCCGGTCGGATACTGGCAAAGACGACCTTTGCAGGAGATGATCCCGCCAGCAGACTAGCTTGGCAGGGGCGTGCTAGGGTGCAGGGATTGCCCCTCGCTCCCGGGGAAGGCGCCTAGGAGATTGGCATGATCAAGGTTCATCATCTGGAGAATTCCCGTTCCCAACGGGTCCTGTGGCTACTCGAGGAGTTGGGAGTCGCCTACAAGGTCGTCACCTATCGGCGTGATCCTCGCACCAAGCTGGCCCCCGCCTCGCTGCGCGCGGTCCACCCGCTGGGCAAGTCACCGGTGATCACCGACGAGTCGCGCGGCGGTCGGGTGGTGGCGGAGTCCGGCGCGATCATCGATTACCTGATCGAGCGATTCGATACACAGGAGAGGCTGGTGCCTGAAGCGGGCAGTGAGGCCCGGGAGCGCTACCGATTCTGGCTTCACCATGCGGAAGGGTCGGCCATGCCGCCGCTGGTGATGCGGCTGGTCTTCGCGAGCCTTGGCAGGCCGCCGGTGCCGGCCCTGGCCAGGCCCATCGGGAGGCTCTTCGCGCGGGGCGTGGAGCAGCAGTTCCTGGCGCCACAGATCCGGCTACTGACCGACTACTGGGAAGCCGAGCTGGAGCACGCTCCCTGGTTCACCGGTGAGGCCTTCACCGCGGCGGACATTCAGATGAGCTTCCCGCTGCTGGCCCTCGAGGCCGGCCGAGGGCTGGTCGGGTATCCTATGCTGAGAGGCTTCCTTGAGGCCTGTCGCTTGCGTCCGGCCTATCGCAGGGCGGTGGAGGCAGGGGGAGAGTTCTCGTTGTCATGATCTTTTTTATAATTTAACGAAATTAAAAACTGTTTAATTATTTTAATACATCATATTGATGTCCCTCTGACATGTCCGGATAATGGTCAGCTTCCATACCCTAGTAAGGAGGTCGGAAACATGATCAAGTCCGTGTTCATGGGGCTGGGCCTGCTGGCAGGGGCCGCTCAGGCATCCGCCGCCGATGTCGATCCACTGGTCGAGGCCGGCTGGCTCGTCGAGCGCCTCGGCAGTGAGGACCTGGTGGTGCTGGATGTTCGCTCCGGGATCGACGACGGCGGCGATCGTTCCAGCTTCGATGCGTCGCATATTCCCGGCAGCGTCTACAGCAGCTATACCGACGCCGGCTGGCGCGAGGCTCGCGACGGCGTGGCGGGTCTGTTGCCGTCGCTGTCGAGCCTCGAACAGCTGATCGGCGGCCTCGGTATCGACAACGATGACACCATGGTCATCGTGCCCGCCGGCACCGGCGCCACCGATTTCGGCAGTGCCGCCCGGGTCTACTGGACCTTCAAGGTGCTGGGGCATGAGGAGGTGGCGATACTCGATGGCGGCTTCGCCGGCTGGCAGGCCCAGGGACACGAGGTGGCCAGTGGTGCGACCGTCCAACCCGAAGCGGCAGACTTCCAGGGTGAGCTGGACGAGACGCTGATCGCCACTACCGAGGAAGTGCAGGCCGCCCGGGAGAGTCAGGCGCAGCTGGTGGATGCCCGTCCGGCGGATTACTTCCGCGGCGAGAACCAGTCCCCCGCGGCTGCGGCCCCCGGCACCATTCCCGGCGCACGTAACCTGCCGTACCATCGCCTGCTGACACAGCGCCAGCAGGCCTGGTACCTGGATACCGCGGTGTTAGGTTCGCGTATCAACGAGGCCGAGCTGGATGGCGAAGCACCGACCGTGGCCTTCTGCAATACGGGTCACTGGGCGGCCACCGACTGGTTCGTGCTCAGCGAGATTGCCGGCTTCGACAACGTCAGCCTCTATGACGGCTCGATGGCCGAGTGGACACGGGACAAGAGTCTCCCGCTGGCATTTGCCGACCGGGTGCTCGACTAGCCGTCGTTTCGAGTCGGGTTTCAGCAGTGATTGTCGCCGCGGCCTTGCCGCGGCGGCTTGCGTTGTGATGTTCATCAGGCGCTGTTTTCGTTCAGTCCCGATGCCGATCGGTCTTCGGCCCGAGCGGCCCCAGCCATAGCCAGACCTGGAGGACCACCAGTACCGGCAGCAACCAGAGCGGCGCGCCGGTCACCCTGTTCAGCACCAGGTGGATGAAGAAGTCCGTGATGCCGGCGGCCAGGCCCACGATCGGGAAGCGCAGCGGTCGCTCTCGTCCAGGCAGCCGTGTCAGGCGGAACAACAAGCCGACGAACGCGCCGAAGGCGGCCGACAGGCTCAGGGGAAGCAGCAGGTCCAGCATGTCGAGTCTCTTGCCGAGGGTGAAAGGCAGGTCGTGTCCGCCTGAATGGGGCCCCGTCGGGGTCAGTCGCCACGACGCAGCAGGTGGTCTCGAAGGGCCAGTTCGGCACGTCCCAGCCACTCGTGCAGGGCGCGGGTGCTCTGGTGCAGGTGGTAGGCGCGGGGCAGCCAGTCGTCGATGCCGCCTTGCGGCGGACTGGCAAACTCGGTGGGGGCGGCCGTCACGCTCAGGCCGGCGCGCTCGAACTCTGCCACCGCCCGGGGCAGGTGCCAGGCCTGGGAGACCAGTGCGACGTGATCGATGCCGTCCGCGCCCAGCATCTCGGCGGTATAGCGAGCATTTTCCGCGGTATCGCTGCTGCGTCCCTCCATCCAGCGTACCGGCACCTTGAACACCTCGCGCAGCGCCGCGGCCATCAGGCTCGCCTCGGCGCTGTGCTCGTCATGACCCCGGCCGCCGCTGACCAGGATCGGCAGCCGGGTCTGACGGTGCAGGTGGGCGCCATAGGCCAGCCGTCGCCAGCTGGCATTGGCCGGGGCGTCACCCCAGCCGAACTCCGGGGCGTCATAGTCGCGACCACCCCCCAGGATGACGATGGCCTGGGCCTCCCGTAGCTGGCTCGCACCGACCAGCGCGGGCGGTTCGAGTCCCTGGCGCAAGGCGTGGCTGGCCACCGGTGTGGCAAGGACCAGCAGCCCGCCCAGGCCGAGCAATACCAGCAGGCCGCCCACCAGCCGCATCCGCGACCACAGCATGATGCCCAGCAGCGCCAGCAGCACATTGGCCAGAGGAGGGAGCAGCATGATCTTGAATATCGCCATGGCGGTTGGGGCCTCTTATCGTCCCGCATTCACGATGCAGGTCACATTAGCAGAGCGCCCGGTGTGGCGCATGAACTGCCGGCTCGACCTACAGGTCGACCTTGTCCTTGAACTCGCAGAGGTCCTCGATGACGCAACTGCCGCAGCGAGGCCTGCGTGCCAGGCAGGTGTAGCGCCCGTGCAGGATCAGCCAGTGGTGAGCATCCTTCAGGAACTCCCTGGGCACATGACGAAGCAACTTCCTCTCCACCTCGACCACGTCCTTTCCCCTGCCGATTCCGGTGCGGTTCGCCACACGGAAGATGTGGGTGTCCACGGCGATGGTGGGCTCACCGAAGGCGGTATTGAGGACCACGTTGGCCGTCTTGCGGCCCACCCCCGGCAGCGCCTCCAGGGCCTGTCGGGTACGGGGGACCTTGCCACCATGCTGCTCGACCAGGATCCGGCAGGTCTTCATCAGGTTCTCGGCCTTGGTGTTGTAGAGGCCGATGGTCCGGATGTGCTCCTTGAGGCCGTCGATCCCCAGGTCGAGGATGGCCTGGGGGGTGTTGGCCACCGGGAAGAGGCGGGCCGTCGCCTTGTTGACGCCCACATCGGTGGCCTGGGCCGAGAGCAGCACGGCGGTGAGCAGTTCGAAGGGAGTGCTCCAGACGAGTTCGGTGGTCGGTTCGGGATTGTGGTCGCGAAGCCGCGTGAAGATCTCGTGGCGTTTGTGGGCGTTCATGTTCGGCTCATCGGGAGGAGGCCTGGTGGAGTGAGGCGTCTTGGAGGGCCGCTCGAGCGTCGTCGAGGAGTCGACGGGCGGTTTCGACCTGCTGACCTGCCGCTTCGATGGCAGCCGCCGCTCCCTGGCGTTCGGCGTGGGCCATCTGCTGGCGAGCCCGGCGCAGCGCCTGCTCCGCCGCCTTGACGGCCATCTGGCGTTGGCGATGCTGACCGGCGCCGGCCGAGGTGCTCGAGTCCGATCGCTGGCGCTGCCGAATCAGCCGCTTCTGGCGCTCCATGCGCTTCTCCCGGGCCTCCCGGGCCAGGCGTCGCTGTCGGGCGCGATGGCGACGGCGACCCAGCGTGGCGCGGCGTGCCAGGTAGGCATCGCGCTCTTCGTCGGTGTCGGCGGCCTGCCAGGATGGGTGGGGCAGCAGGTCGATGCAGTCCACGGGGCAGGGGGCCACGCAGAGCTCGCAGCCGGTGCATTCCTCGGCGATGACCGTGTGCATCCGCTTCGAGGCCCCCAGGATGGCATCCACCGGGCAGGCCTGGATGCACTTGGTGCAGCCGATGCACTCTGCCTCGCGGATCGAGGCCACCAGCGGCGACTGTGCGGGCTCGGCCAGGGGCAGCGGCTCGCGACCGGTCAACTCGGCCAGTCGGGCCACCGTCTGTTCACCGCCGGGGGGGCAGCGGTTGATGGCCTCGCCGGCGGCGATGGCATCTGCATAGGGGCGGCAGCCGGGTTGGCCACACTTGCCGCACTGGGTCTGGGGCAATTCGGCATCGATCGCCTCGATCAGCGCGACTCCAGGCTTTGTTCTATCGGTCTCCGTCACCACGGCGGCTCAGCGAACCCGCTGGCCGGGCTCGGCGCCGGAATCGGGACCGAGCAGGTAGATGCCCTCGTCGTCGCCGGCGGCGAGGACCATGCCCTCGGAAACGCCGAAGCGCATCTTGCGCGGAGCCAGGTTGGCCACCATCACGGTTAGGCGACCCTCGAGCGCCTCGGGCGCATAGGCAGCGCGGATGCCGGCGAAGACGGTGCGTGTCTCGCCACCGAGATCCAGCGTCAGCTTGAGCAGCTTGTCGGCCTTCTCGACATACTCGGCACTGGCGATGCGGGCGATGCGCAGGTCCACCCTGGCGAAGTCGTCGAAGGCGATCTCGTCGGCAATGGGGTCCTCGGCCAGGGGGCCCTTGGCGGCCTCCTTCAGTTTCTGTTCTTCCACCAGATCCTCCTTCGAGGCCTCCATCATGGCCTCGATCTTGTCCCGCTCCACGCGGGTCATCAGCGGCTTGAACTTGGCGATCTCGTGGTCTGCCAGCAGGGTGTGGCGGCTGTGCCAGTCGAGACCCTCGAGCCTGAGGAAGTCGCAGGCCTGGTCGGCCATGGCCGGCACCACCGGCGCCAGGTAGACCATCAGCTGGCGGAACAGGTTGATCCCAACGGAGCAGATCTCGAGCACCTCCTGCTCGCGGCCGGCCTGCTTGGCCAGCACCCAGGGCTCCTTCTCGGCGATGTAGGTGTTGGCCTCGTCGGCCAGTTCCATGATGCGGCGCATGGCGCGGCCGAATTCGCGTGCCTCGAAGTCCTCGGCGATCTCGTCGCCGGCGGCGATGAAGCGGGCCACCATCTCGGGCTCGCTGCAGTGGGCGGCGAGTTGCCCGCCACCGAGCTTCTTTACGAAGCCGGCGCATCGGCTGGCGATGTTGACCACCTTGCCGACCAGGTCACTGTTTACTCGCGCCGCGAAGTCCTCCAGGTTGAGGTCCAGGTCATCGACTCCGGAAGTCAGCTTGGCGGCAAAGTAGTAGCGCAGGTACTCGGGATTCAGGTGGTCGGCGTAGGTGGCCGCCTTGATGAAGGTGCCGCGGGACTTGGACATCTTGGCGCCGTTCACCGTCACGAAGCCGTGGCAGTTCACGGCCGTGGGGGTGCGGAAGTCGGCCCCGTGCAGCATGGCCGGCCAGAACAGCGCGTGGAAGTAGACGATGTCCTTGCCGATGAAGTGGTAGACCTCAGCGTCGGAGTCGGGGACCCAATAGGCGTCGAAGTCCAGCCCTTGGCGCTCGCAGAGGTTCTTGAAGCTCGCCAGGTAGCCGATCGGCGCGTCGAGCCAGACGTAGAAGTACTTGCCTGGTGCATCGGGGATCTCGAAACCGAAGTAGGGGGCGTCGCGGGAGATGTCCCACTCGTTGAACCCCGACTCGAACCACTCCATCAGCTTGTTGCGAATCTGCGGCTGGACGTGGTCATCGTCGATCCAGGCCTTCATGAAGTCGGCGAAGTCCGGCAGCTTGAAGAAGTAGTGGGTGGAGCTTCTCACCTCGGGGGTGGCGCCGGAGATCGCCGAGACCGGGTCGATCAGCTCCGCCGGGGTGTAGGTGGCCCCGCATGCCTCGCAGTTGTCGCCGTACTGGTCCTCGGTCTTGCACTTCGGGCAGGTGCCCTTGATGAAGCGATCGGCCAGGAAGAGCCCCTTCGCCGGGTCGAACATCTGCTCGATGTCGCGGGTGGCGATGTGCCCCTTGTCTCGCAGCCGGGTATAGATCAGTTCGCTGAAGTGGCGGTTTTCCTCGGAGTGGGTCGAGTGGTAGTTGTCGAAGGCCACCCCGAAGCGGGAGAAGTCGGTCTGGTGGTCGCGAGAGACCCGCTCGATGAGCGCCTCGGAGGTGATGCCCTCCTGCTCCGCGCGAAGCATGATGGCAGTGCCGTGAGCGTCGTCGGCGCACACGTAGTGACATTCATGGCCGCGACTCTTCTGGAAGCGCACCCAGATGTCGGTCTGGATGTACTCCAGCAGGTGGCCCAGGTGGATGGCGCCGTTGGCATAGGGCAGGGCGCTGGTGACCAGGATCTTGCGCGGGGCGGTATTCGACATGGTGGATCAGAGGTTCCCGTAAGCGTGGTACATGGCGGCCGACTCGACGCCGGGGCGAAGTCGAGGCCGCCATACGAAATGTCCGTGAAACAAGGTCACGATTGTAGCATCTTCGTCTTCCACTGCACCCGCCCGGTGACGAGGGCTCGGCGGACCTCGGGTCGCCTGCCTGGGGTGTCGCCCCCCCTGTCGGCCGGACTCGCCTCTGGAGGAAAATGCCAGGGAAGAGGAGAATGCCAGGGTGTCGAGACACTGCCCCCGGCAGATGCTGACCAGCGAGACGTTTGAAATACTTTTCAGTAATACCTTCAGTAATACCTTCAGCAATACCTTTCAGGAATATATTCAGGGAATGCAATTCCTTGCTGTCGTGTCGATCGTTACCCGCCATGAGGCGGCCGAGCTGGGGTAGAGGGATGGCGAAGATGCACATCAGGCCAGGCCACTGGAAGAACGCACTGCTGGCAGGGGTATTGCTGGCGGGGCTGGTGGCCCTGGGCGTCTGGCTCTACCGGTCGGGCTTCATCGAAGTCGGTCGCCTGGAGGAGCTGAGTCGGACCCTGGGGCCCTGGGGTCCGCCGGTGCTGGCGGGGGTAATGGCGCTCACCGTGGTGGTCGGCCCCATTCCCACCATGGTGGTCAGCGTGGCGGCGGGGATGCTCTATGAGCCCTTCCTGGCTTTCATGATCAGCATGATCGGGGCCCTGGTGGGGGCCGGATTGAGTTTCTGGATCGCCCGATGGGTGGGGATGCCGGTCATCGAACGACTCTTCCATGGGCACGTCGCGCTGTTCCCCGAGTGTCCACAGGACATCCTCTTCGGCATGGTGCTGCTGGCGAGGTTGATTCCCGTCGTATCCTTCGCGTTGATCAGCTATGCGGCGGGTCTCACGGCGCTCACCACTGCCCGCTTCCTGATAGCGAGTGCCCTGGGCATGTCGCCCATGACGCTGATATACGTGCTGGCCGGGAAGGGCATCGCCATCGACAGCGGTTGGGCGATAGCGACAGGTCTGGTGGTCATCTGCCTGCTGGTCGCGCTGCCGAGGATGGTCGATGCCGGCTGGATACCCTTGCCGAAGCGCTGGCGGACGTTCGTCGATCACCTTCGGCACCCTCACTAGCCCGGCGTCGCCGTGCGGCGATAGACCCCGAAGTGTGCCAGTCCGCGGTCGGCCAGGTGCAATGCCTGCATGCGGCTCATCACGCCCTGGTCACAGTAGAGCAGGTACTCGCGGTCGTCGGGCAGCGTCTGGGCCTGGTCCTGGAGCTCGTAGAAGGGGATCTCCAGGCAGGGCACGTCGTCCAGTTCGAGGGGCACCGCCTCGCACTCGTCCGGCGGGCGGATGTCGATGACGCTGACCGCCGGCATTTCGGCGAGGATCGCCGGGGAGTCGACGACGGTCACTTCACCGGGCGCTCGATGCTCCTCCATCAGGCGATTGGCGCGAGTCACGGTGGCGGCCTCGACGGCGGCATCCAGTACCGTGAAATCGAAGTCGGCCTCGGCGGCCAGCACCAGGTCGGTGGGGGCACTGGTATGGGGACGACGCGAGATGACGCCACAGTACTCCGGCATCTGCTCGGCAAACCGTGCGGTATCGATGCGGCGCGCCGTGTCGATGATCTCCTGCTTGTCCTCGGTGACCAGCGGGCGCAGGATCGGCCGTTCGCTGGCGGCATCGATCACTGCCAGATTGGTGAGGGTCTGGCTGGAGACCTGGGCGATGGCATCCCCGGTGACCAGCATCGGGATGCCCGACCGGGCCGCGATACGGCTGGCCACCCGCACCATCATGCGCTTGAGGATCACCCCCATCAGGCCGTCGGGAATGCTGCGCAGGATCTCTCCGACCACGGGCTCGAAGGGCACCGAGGTGAAGTCGACGTTATGCGAGGCGCTGTAGCGTTGCCAGAGATGGTGGGTGACCTCCTTCACCCCCGTCTCATGGGCCGGTCCGCCCAGGTTGAAGAACAGGAAGTGGGTCTTGATGCCGCGGCGAAGCATGCGCCAGGCGGCGACCGGGGAATCGAAGCCTCCCGAGACCAGTGCCAACGCCTCGCCCTGTACCCCCAGTGGATAGCCGCCGAGGCCCGGGCTACGCGAGCGGATCAGCTGCAGCCGATGCCGGGTCAGTTCCATTGATACCACGACCTCGGGATGCTTCAGGTCCACCGTGGCCGAGGGTTCGGCCGCCAGCAGGGCGCTGCCGAGGTGGCGCTCCAGGTCCATGGAGGAAAAGGCATGGTCGCCGCGGCGCTTGGCGCGGACCCGAAAACGGCGTCCGGCGATCGCCGCCTTCCAGTGGGGCACGATCCAGTCGGCGGCCTGTGCCAGTGAGGTGCAGTGAACCTCCTCGGTGGCCAGCACCTCATGGATGCCGGGGATCCGCGTCAGAGCCTCTTCCAGTTCGCGCTCCCTTTCGGGAGCAAGCGTCTCCGGGAGGCGGACGCGCAAGGCATCCCAGCCCACCTTGACCCGCACGCCCTCATCCAGCTGTCGCAGGGTGTTGCGCACATTGCTGGCCAGGCAGCGGGTCATGTGCTGGCGGACGGAACGGGACTTGATGGTGATCTCGGGATGAAGCTTGAGCAGATAGGTCATTCGCAGGGAGCAGCAGTCACGATGTGACGCCATTCTATCAAGCGCAGGTTCGGCTCGCACGGTCCCGGGCCGGAGAGGGCTCGACAACCAGGCCCGGCTGAGGGCTGTGGGTACAAGGGCCGGGCCTGGTCAAGAGGATCGAGTCGTGGCGGTGGCCTCAGTAGAGCGCCTGTTCCTCTCGGGCGACTTCCTTGAGCAGCTCCAGGAAGAGCCGGTCGGCCTCGGAGTGTTCCTCGGGATCCTCGGGGATGTGCACGCTGGTCGTGTCGGAGATCTCGTTGGCGATCCGGGCCATCACATCGCCCTGACCCGGCTCACTGAGCTGGCGTCTGGTGATCTCCAGTGACTGCTCGAGGATCTTCGGATCCTGCAGGAGTTTCTTGATGAAGCCCCGCAGCTCGTTGATCACGCGGGTCTTCTGGATTTCCGATGAGGCCATGCCGTTCTCCTTGGGGTAACCATGCCGTTTCGGGGATCGAGAAGACGATACCACGTTTGCCGGCGAGCGTGCCGCGTGACGGCTCGCACCGTCGGCTCGCAAACCGTGACCTGTATCAAGCCTTTTTGGTCATTCCCCGGCATCTGTCAATCTTCACAGTGAAAAAATCCCGCTATTAGATTACTCTGCATTACAAACAGACACATCATGCAAAGCCATGAGGCGTCTGTTGACTTCTGCCGTTTCTGGGCTGGTTCAACGGAGTATTTCGGGGACGCGACATCAGCCCTTGAAAGAGCAAAGCGCCATTTACCCGCATGGGGCGAGGCGCCTTGTTACGACACGAAGAAGAGTCACGACAGGAAGAAGACCTCATCGCCTGGCAGCGCCGTCCGTACTGCGGGCATGTCGCCACCCCCACGCAAGGGAAAACTCATGAAACTCAACGCCGATCCCGTGAACATCGCCCACGTCCGCCGTCTCGCCGGCACCGTTGCCATGGGCGCCTCCCTGACGCTGCTGCCGCTCGTCGCGGCGGTGGCCCAGTCGCTGCCGCCGGGCCTGTCGTCGCCCGGGAGCACAGATCTGCGCCAGGTCGTCCAGCGGGCGATCTCGACCAATCCCGAGGTCAGGGCCGCATGGAACGGCCTCCGAGCGGCCGGAAATGATACCGGCGTGGCCTGGGGCAACTACCTGCCCAGCGTCGATGTTTCCGCCGGCATCGGCCTCGAAGATCGCGAACTCGACGCGCGAGGCAGCTACGACACCAGCTATGCCGAACTGACCATCACCCAGATGCTCTGGGACGGCCTCGCCACCAGCAGCGAGGTCGAGCGTCTCGACCGTGCCGAGCTGGTGAGATACTACGAGTTGCTGGGTGCTAGCGAAGAGGTGGCTCTTGGAGCAACCCGCGCCTATCTGGACGTTCAGCGCTATCGGGAACTGGTGGGCCTGGCCCAGGAGAACTATCGCCAGCACCTGCGAGTGTTCAACCAGATCGAGGAGCGGGTGGCGTCGGGAGCGGGGCGACGCGTCGATCTGGAACAGATCAGTGGCCGCCTGGCGCTGGCCGAATCGAACCTGATGACCGAGGCCTCCAACCTCCATGATGTGACGGCCCGTTATGAGCGTATCGTCGGCAACCTCCCGGCCGACGACCTGGCTCCGCCTCCGCAGATGGATGAGCGCTTGCCTGCAGATGTCAGCCAGGCACTCGAACTGGCCTTCCAGGGCAATCCCGAGTTCCATGCTGCCATCGAGAACATCGAGGCCACCCGCGCCGAGCAGCGCGGGACTCGCTCGGGCTTCCAGCCGCGGCTCGATCTTCGCGGTAGCACCGGCACCTACGAGAACAGTGACGGCAGCTATGACGTGGTCGCCGACGGCGATTATCGGGATCGCCACAGCATCGAGCTGGTGGCCAGCATGAACCTCTATCGCGGTGGCAGCGACCTGGCCTCCTTCCGTGCCGCCAGCGACCGGGTCGAACAGGCCATCGACCTGCGCAACAAGGCCTGCGTCGACGTGCGCCAGACCACCCAGATCGCCTTCAACGATACCCAGCGCCTGCGCGAGCAGTTGCAGTATCTCAACGACCATCGCCAGACCATCGACCGGGTCCGGGGTGCCTATCAGCAGCAGTTCGATATCGGTGAGCGGACCCTGCTCGATGTGCTGGATAGCGAGAACGAGTACTTCGAGGCCAGCAGGGCCTACGCCAATGCGCAGTATGATGTGTCCCTGGCCGATGCCCGCACCCTGGCTGCCATGGGCCAGCTGATGCAGGCGCTGGAAGTGCGGCGCGAAGACGTGCCGACCCTGGCCGAACTCGGCAGCGACGGGGTGGAGATCAACCCCGAGGTGACCTGCCCGGCCCAGGGGCCCCTGGGCTTCACCCTGGCCGACTTCACCGGTGGCATCGAGGCCCCGACCCGAGCACCGGATGTCACCCTTTCCGCCGATGCCCTGTTCGAGATCAACAGCGCCGAACTCAGCAGCAATGCCCGTGGTGAGCTCGACGACCTGGCCTCCAAGATCCGTGGCATGAACAACATCACGCGAGTGTTCATCGCCGGGCATGCCGATATCACCGGCAATGACGCCATCAATGATCCGCTCTCCCAGGCGCGCGCCGACAGCGTGGCGGGCTACCTGGTGAGCAGGGGTGTCGACCGGGGCCTGATCGAGACTCGCGGCTATGGTTCACGTCAGCCGGTGGCCAGCAATGCCACGGTGGAAGGACGCCGCCAGAATCGTCGTGTCGAGGTGACACTGGAGCGTGTCGGTGAGAACCTCGATCTGACCGGGTACGACTTCGATGGAAATGACGCCACCCCTGCGCTGGTCAGCAACATGGATGCGGACTGGACCGCCGCACCGGTAGGCCTCTACAGCGAGGTGGACGCCCGTGTCGCCGAGCCGGTGGCACTGGAGCGTCGGGAGGGGAGCTTCCTGCAGGTGGCTGCCCTGGCCAGCGAGGAGCGTGCCAGCGGCCTGGGTGAGCGCCTGGGCAGCGTGCTTGATCTTCCCGTGAGGCTTGACTCCACCGGGAATTTCCATCGTGTCCAACTGGGTCCGATCGACGACCCCGACATGATGCAGCCACTACGTCAGCAGCTGGCGGCCATGGGATACAACGGAAGCTATGTGGTGAGTGGCTGAGTGGCTGAGTGGTGATTGGCTGACCATGATGATGGTCTCCGGCAGGCGCGCCTGCCGGTATTTTTCGCCCCGCCGTGACCACGGCGGGGCGTATCGATTGTAGAGGTGGTTGTGTCGCAGAAAGAAGATATTGACTCGGGACCGGGGCCCTCCCGGTCGGCTGTGCATGACGAGTTGCTCGAATGCCTGCAGGCCATCGCTCTGGTTCATGACCGCGCGGTCACTGCCGAGTCGCTGACCGCTGGCCTGCCCCTTGAGGAAGGTCGCTTGACCCCCGGTGTCTTTGCCCGCGCTGCGTCCCGCGCAGGGCTCACCGCCAGAATCATCCAGAGTCGACTGGTTCAGCTCAATCCTGCCCTATTCCCCGCTGTGCTGCTGCTCGAGTCTGGACGTGCCTGCGTGCTGTTGGCCCTCGATCTCAAGGCGCGCCGCGCCAGGGTGATCTTTCCCGAACTGGGCGAGGCCGAGACCGAAGTAGACCTGGATGGACTGCAGGCGAGCTACAGTGGCCAGGCCATCTACGTGCGTCCGCGCTTCCAATTTGATGCTCGCGGACCCCAGGTCAACCGCCAGCGATCGCGCCACTGGTTCTGGGGTGTGATCCGCGAGAACCGCAAGCTATACCGCGACGTCATCGCCGGCTCGGTGGTCATCAACCTCTTCGCGGTGGCGATGCCCCTGTTCGTGCTCAATGTCTACGACCGGGTGGTGCCGAACCATGCCACCGAGACGCTCTGGGTGCTGGCGGCCGGCATCTTCATCGTGCTGTGCTTCGACCTGGCCCTGCGGCTAATGCGCAACGCCTTCGTCGACCTGGCCGCCAGTCGTGCCGACGTCAAGCTGTCGTCGTCGATCATGGCCCGGGCACTGGGGCTGCGCATGGAGGCTCGTCCGGCCTCCACCGGGTCCTTCGCGGCCACCCTGCAGTCCTTCGAGTCGGTGCGGGCCTTCATCGGTTCGGCCACGGTGGTGGCGCTGGTCGACCTGCCCTTCGTTCTGATGTTCGCGGGAATCATTGCGTTGATCGGCCCTCCGCTGGTGATCCCGGTGCTGGTGGGCATCGTCTTCGTGCTGCTCTATGCCATGGCGGCCCAGGGCAAGCTCCACGAGCTTTCCGAGACCACCTGGAGGGTGGGGGCCCAGCGCAACGCCACCCTGGTCGAATCCCTCTCCAACCTGGAGACGGTCAAGACATTGCGGGCCGAGAGCCGCATCCAGGGGAGCTGGGAGAAGGCCTCTGCCTTCCTGTCACGCACTTCCGCACAGCTGCGCCTGGTCAGCTCTTCGGTCTCCAGCGTCGCCCTCTGGGCTCAGCACAGCGTGGCGGTGTGCGTGATCATCATCGGGGTCTACCAGATCATCGAGGGCAACCTGACCCAGGGGGGGCTGATTGCCGCCTACCTGCTGTCATCTCGGGCCATGGCCCCGATCAGCCAGGCGGCGGCGCTGCTGGCGCAGTACCACCAGTCCTCCACGGCGTTGCAGTCGCTCAATGCGGTGATGGAGCGCCCGGTGGAGCGTCCCGATGGCAAGACCTTCATCGACCGCCCGGTGGTGCGCGGCGAGATCCATTTCGACAAGGTGTCGTTACGCTACCCCGATACGGAACGCGATGTTCTTGCCAGCGTCACGATCAAGGTCGAGCCGGGCGAGAAGGTGGCGTTTCTGGGGCGCGTGGGGTGTGGCAAGACCTCCCTCAACAAGCTGCTGCTGGGGCTCTACCAGCCCACGGCCGGCTCGGTGATGATCGACAACGTTGACATCCGCCAGTTCGATCCCTTGCAGCTTCGTCGCCATATCGGCTACGTGCCCCAGGACGTCAGCCTGTTCTTCGGTTCGCTGCGCGACAACATCATCGCCGGTGGTGGCAGCGACGGGGTAGATGACGAGGCGCTGTTGCGGGCCATCAAGCTGAGTGGCCTCGATAGCCTGGTCAATGCACACCCCGAGGGCGTCGACCTGCCGGTGGGGGAACATGGGCACATGCTCTCCGGTGGCCAGCGACAGGCCGTGGCCATCGCCCGAGCCCTGGTCCACGACCCGAACATCCTGCTGCTCGACGAGCCTACCAGCGCCATGGACCATGCCAGCGAGGAGGCCTTCAAGGCCAATCTCAAGGCCTACGGTCAGGGCAAGACCATGATCATCGTCTCCCACCGGACCTCGTTGCTGTCGCTGGTCGATCGCATCATCGTCATCGATGCCGGCAAGGTGGTGGCCGATGGGCCGCGAGACAAGGTGGTGGAGGCCCTGCGCAAGGGCCAGATCGGGAGGGCCAACTGATGGCCAACTCCCGCAAGACCGCCGAACAGCAGGGCTTCGAGGCCATCGGTCGCTTCTCCGAGGCAGGTGGCCGGCCGTTTCGCCCCTTCATCGACCGACTCTTCGCCCGCCGGGTCAGTTCGGCCCACCTGAACCGCGACTGGGCGAGCGACGCCGACTGGGCACGCCTGCAGCAGGATCCGATTCGGGCTCGGGCCTTTCTCTATGTGGTGCTGCTGGCCGTGGCGGCCTTGATCACCTGGTCCTACTTCGCCTCCATCGACGAGGTGACCCGCGGCACGGGGCGGGTGATCCCCTCCAGTCAGCTACAGCGGGTGCAATCCTACGACGGTGGGGTGGTTCAGGATATCCTGGTTCGCGAGGGGCAGCAGGTCGAGGCTGGTGAGCTGCTGATGCGTATCGACCCCACGCGGTTCCTGGCCAATTTCCGCGAGAACAGGGCCACGGCACAGTCCCTGCAGGCGCGTGCGGAGCGATTGAGGGCCCTGGCCACCGGCTCTCCGTTCACCCCCTCGGATCAGCTGGTCGAGCAGGCTCCGGCTATCGTGGCCCAGGAGCGCGAGCTCTTCGATAACAGTCTCGAGAAGCTGTCCGAGAGGCAGAGCATTCTGCAGGAGCGGCTTTCCCAGCGTCGCGCCGAGCTCGATGAGGCCCAGTCGCGGCGAGACACCGCGGCCCGGGAGCTGGGCATGGCCAGTCAGGAACTCAACCTCACCCGGCCACTGCTGCAATCCGGCGCCGTATCCGAGGTCGATGTGTTGCGGCTGCGGCGAGACGTCTCCCGTGCCAGCGGCGAGCGAACCCAGGCTGCCGCTCAGGTGGAGCGGCTGCAGTCGGCCATTGAGGAAGCCCAGTCGCAACTTCGCGAAGTGGAGCTGGAAGCCCGCAACGAGTGGCGCACCGAACTCTCGCGGACCCTTGGCGAGCTGGCGGCGCTCGATGAGTCCAGCTCCGGGCTCGAAGACCGGGTCCGCCTGTCGGAGATCCGTTCGCCGGTGGATGGCGTGGTTCAGCGTCTGGCCATGAACACCCTCGGTGGGGTGGTCCAGCCCGGCCAGGAGGTGGTCGACATCGTGCCCACTGACGATGCCCTGCTGGTGGAGGCGCGCATCGCGCCCCAGGACATCGCCTTCCTGCGCCCCGGCCAGCCGGCGACCATCAAGCTGACCGCCTACGACTTCGCCATTTATGGCGGGCTGGAGGCCGAGCTCGACCTTATCAGTGCCGATACCATTACCGATGACGAGGGCAATACCTTTTATCTGGTCCGGGTTCGTACACTGGAAGATACCCGGCTGCAGCGCGAAATGGACGTGATTCCTGGCATGACGGCCCAGGTGGACATCATGACCGGCAAGCGCACCGTGATGCAGTACCTTCTCAAGCCTGTGCTGCGGGCCTGGGAAAATTCCATGGGAGAACGATGATGGCTGAGCTTTTTGTCTGTCAGGGAAGTGACGAGCTCCCTCGCTGGCGTGAGGCCTTTCCCCAGGCGATAAGGGTGCCGCCGTCCCAGGCGCGAGCACAGGTAATGCATGGGGATCGAGTCTGGGTGATGAGCAACCTCGAAGGCTGGACCTCGCTGGTCACTACCCTCAGCCAGCGGGGTGCCATCCTGAGGGTGCTCAGCTATACACCCAACTCGGCGGAAGCCTTCCAGGCCCTTGATGCCGGGGCACGGGGCTATGCCCATGCCCTTTCACCTGCGCCCCTGCTGCAGCAGGTTGAACTTGTCACCGCCAATCAGGGCATCTGGGTCCCGGCCGAGTTGTTGGCCCAGGTGGTCGGCGGCGCCTTCAAGGCGCTCGGGGGGGAATCGCGTCTCCAGGAAGATGCGCTGGCCCTGCTGACCGAGCGGGAGCGAGCGGTCGCCCTGGCGGTGGCGGAAGGCCAGACCAACAAGGAAGTGGCGCGTCGCCTGGATATCACCGAACGTACCGTCAAGGCCCACCTCGGCGCGATATTTCGCAAGCTCGGAGTCCGTGATCGCCTGCAGATGATCCTCAGGATTTCCCGCCAGGACGCGCGAGTGACTGATCCAGGTCAATGATCCTCTCGGATTGTCCATCAGGCCAATGTTTTTGCCCTCGTTTACCTCCATTATCAAGTAAAGAACTGGCAAGTAAGGAACTGGGGTCATGAATATGTCGTGACTCGCCTTGATAGGGAGGACTCGCCATGAACACAGCGACACTGCTTATGCTCCTTGGGCGTGCCTGGGCACGGGGTGATGACGGCCAGCTCCGCGAGCTGCGCGTGGGCGATACCCTTCAGCCGGGCGAGACCCTGGTCACCGAGGAAGGTGCCAGAGTCATCCTCAGCTTCCCGGGGCAAGGCGATCCGATTCTCGTCGATGGCGGTCAGGAAGTGGCTATTGACGAGACCCTGGCCACGGGGCTGGTCAACACCGATATCGAGAACAGTGGGCCTTTGCAGGCATTACTGGCGGCCCTGCAGGATCCCGCCGTTGACCTGCTGGATGTGCTGGATGCGGCGGCGGCCGGGCTTGGTGGCGACGGTGGCGCCGCTGGAGATGAAGGCGGCCATGGATTCGTGCGCCTGCCCCGCATCGTCGAGAATGTCTCTCCGCTCAGTTTCGATTATGAGCTCGCCGAAGACGATGAACTCGACCTTCCCACCGGTGCAGCCCCGAGTGAGGGCGCGGATCCGGCAACGCCGGTTATTGGTGCCGTTGATCCCGACGACCCCGTTGGTCCCGACGACCCGGATGACCCGGATGACCCGGATGACCCGGATGACCCGGATGACCCGGATGACCCGGATGACCCGGATGACCCGGACGATCCCGATGGGCCTGTCATCCTCGCGGCCACCGGCCATACCGTGGGCAACAGCAACCAGGGCACCATGGCCAATGCCATCAGCCTCAAGGCAGCGCCTCACCAGAGTGCCTTCGTCGTCATGTCCGATGATGGCATGTATTCCATCGACCATCAGGGCAACGATGATCCCGACGCCATCGAGTCCAATGAGGCCATCCTGTTCGAGTTGGCTCAGGCGGTGCAGACCCTTTCCGTCGAGGTGACCGGACCGTTCTCCGGCGCGAGCTATCATCTCTATGATGCCGATGGCGATCGTATTCTGGAGGGCGACCTGGAGGACCTGACATTCCAGGACGGGCTCGTGGTCATCGAGCACGATGAGCCGTTTTCCTACATTGCCTTCCTGGGCGGATCCAGTGGTCCGGGTAACAGCGGTGACGAAAGCGCCTTCGCCGTCAGGCCGGTGTCACTGGATGTCCTCCCGGAGGTGACCACCAGCAGTCTCGAAGAACCCGATGCCGAGACCCTCAGCTGGAGCCTGGCCGACGGCAGGGCACCTGTACCGGACTACGATGAATCGGTCACCAGCTATCGGCTGGGCGAGGGGGATTCCCTGGATCTGCGTGACATGCTCAGCCAGTGGGATGGGCAGAGCGATACGCTGGATGCCTATCTCCAGGCGGCGCCTGCCGACGATGGGGCTACCCTCCTGCACATCAGTACCGATGGTCAGTTCAGTGATGGGGGGCTCGATCTCGCCAATCAGTGGGTTCTGCTCGAAGGCATCGGCTATCACGAGAGTATCCTCCAGCAGCTTCTCGATGACGAAATGCTCGAGATCGAGTGATGTGTGCCTGATGATGGAGGAACAGCGCCCGGCCCTGCCGGGCGCTGTTCGTTTGATCTTCGTTCGTCATGACGAGCAGATCAGAACGGCGATTCATGTGGATGCCGATCAGATATGTCCATCGGTCCAATACCCGTCGGACACGATCCTGCGTAATGTCGCTGTCATAAACCGTAATCGGTTGTGTTCTTTCGTATGGCAATGAGCCATTGAGGCGACGCTACCGACCATGATCATCACGTTGGGAGCCACATCATGCCTATTGCAACAGTCATCGCCATCATCGGTCAGGCCTGGGCGCGCGACGCCGATGGTAACCTGCGCGAACTCAGCGTCGGTGACATCCTTCAGGAAGGCGAGACCCTGGTCACCGCCGATAACGCCCGTGTCGAGCTCGACTTCGGCGACAACACCGGCCCCACCGTGATCAGTGGTGCCCAGCAGATCGTGATGGCGCCGGAGCTCGCCGCCGGCCAGGAGGTCGCCGCGGAGGATGCTAGCGTTCAGGACGCGGGCCTCGAAGCCCTGCTCACGGCCATCGACCAGGGATCGGGTGATCTGCTTGAAGGCCTCGATGCCACCGCAGCCGGTGGCGACGCTGGCGCCGGCGGGCCGGGCGACGGCCATGACTTCGTGCGCCTGGTCCGCATCGTCGAGAACCTCGACCCGCTCACCTTCCAATTCGGCCAGACCTCTCTCGACGAGCCGACGTTCATTGAGGGGCAAACCGAGGAAGTGCCTGTCGAGGAAGAGCCTGTCGACGGCCAGCCAAGCATCGACATCAACATCAGTAGTCAGCCCATTGTCTTGATTACCGGGGATGTCGATACCATTGAGGGCGCCGGAAGCGATTCAACCAGCTTCACGGTCGGCTTCCAGGTCGACAGTTCCGATTATGGTTCCGATGGCGCGGGCAGCATCACCTGGCAATACAGCCTCGGCCTGGTCAGCGGCGGACCGAACGGGGTCGATTCCGGCCTGACCAGTGGTGATGACACCATCTACCTGCATGACATCGATGGCACCATCGTTGGTTCCACCGAGCAAACTACCGCCATCGTCAATGACGGCAATACTGTCTTTACCATTGACGTCGATGCCGGTGGCGTCGTGACGCTGACGCAGCTTCAGCCGATCGATCACGACCTGTCCACTTCCGGTGACTTTGC